>DAIRVG010000136.1:7218-17046 GCA_036802945.1 Vicinamibacterales bacterium | reverse complement strand
GCGCCCGACAGCGGCGCCGACGAAATCGCGCGCGTGGCCCGGGCATTCAACAAGATGGCCGGGGACCTGGCGGCGCGTGATGAGGCGCTCCACACATCGGACCGGTTGCGGCGTCAGATGGTCGCCGATGTCTCGCACGAGTTGAAGACGCCCCTGACGTCCATGCGAGGCTACCTCGAGACGCTAAGCATGCCGGATGTGGTGATCTCGCAGGAGGCACGCGGGCGATATCTCGATACGATCGCACACGAAACACGGAGGCTGGAGCGTATCGTGGAGGATCTGGTCGATCTGGGGCGACTGGAGAATGGGGTCGTCACGCTCGACTGCCGCTACTTCGCGACCGAGCAGGTCTTCCGACATGTCGTCGAACGGCACGAGCGTGAAGCAAAGGAGCGAGATGTCGAGCTTCTTTTAGATGTCGACAGCTCGGCGGATCAACTCTTTGCCGACCCCGACCGCCTGGAACAGGTGATTGAGAACCTGGTCGCCAACGCCTTTCGTCACACGCCGGCCGGTGGCGTCATCCAGCTGCACGCGGTGGCCGGGGTCAATGACGCACGTCTCTCCGTGACCGATTCCGGGTCAGGTATCGCGCCCGAGCACGTGCCGCATATCTTCGATCGCTTCTACAAGGTGGACGCATCGCGTGTCGCGGGGGCGGCAGGAAGCGGTCTCGGTCTGTCGATCGCGAAAGCCATCGTCGAACGTCACGGCGGCACGATGAGCGTCAACAGTCGGCCGGGCCGCACCGAGTTCGTTCTCGTGCTTCCGCAGGACCATGGCGCGGTCCCCATCCCTCACTCGACGTCGGCGAATTTGTAGCCCATTCCCCACGCGGTCAGAATCAGCTCCGGATCCTGCGGGTCCTGTTCCACTTTCCGTCGCAACCGACTGATCACGCTGTCGACGGTACGTTCGGTGACATAGGCGTCGTCACGCCACACCTGCTGCAGCAACGCGGCACGACTGAAGACGATACCGGGACGTGCCGCCAGCAAGTAGAGCAGATCGAACTCCTGCTTCGTGAGCTCGATGGCCTGCCCCCGAACTGTCGCCTGCCGTTTTTCGGGATCGACCACCAATCCGCCGGATCCAATCTTCCCCTTGCGCGAAGCGGCGGCCTCTCCTCCACGGCGATGTCTCCGAAGAAGAGCCTGCACACGCGCGAGCAGCTCGCGGACGCCGAAGGGCTTCGCGACGTAGTCATCGGCGCCGCTCTCCAGCCCCACGACCTTATCCGACTCGGTATCACGAGCCGTCAGCATCAGGATGGGCGTGTTTCGGTTCGCGCCTTCGGCGCGCAACGCACGGCAGAGGGTCACGCCGTCAAGCCCGGGCAACATGATGTCGAGGATCACCACGTCGAACCGTTGCGCGCGCGCGAGATCGAGACCCTTGCGGCCGTCGCCGATCTCGTGCATGTCAAAACCGGCCAGGGTAAGGTGCAGGCGCAGCAAATCGCGAATCGCGGGCTCGTCCTCGACGACGAGCACGGTTTCCCGTGACGGATCACTCACCATGTCCCCGCGTTTCCCGGACGCGCATCCAGCGGGCGGACGCGCGTTACTGGCCTACTGCGAACTCGCCGACGACATCCCTTTGAATGTCAGCTTCTGCATACCGGCGCCGGTCTGCGCGATATAGAGATTGCCTTTCGAATCGGTCGCGATCTGGTGGCCCGCTCCGATCATGCCCGCAGGCTGGATGTTGCCCACAATCTCCAGTGTCTTGCGATCGACAATGAACACGCCGTCGCCGCCGCCGACATAAAGGAACTGCTGGTTCGCGTCCGGAGACAAGGCCAGGTCGCGGGCAAAAGGTGCGCTGTTTCTGACCAGCTGTTTCACGAACTTGCCGTCCTTGGTGAACATCTGGACGCGCCGGTATTCCCGATCGGCCACATACACGGTCCCGTCCTTGGCGACGCGGATGGCGTGAACGATGCTCAGTTGCTGAGGACCCGGATCGGAAAAGGTGGTTGGGGTCACGACCTCGCAGTGGTCATCGTCGACCGGCTTGTTGCCGAACGCGCCCCACATCCGCTTGAAGGCGCCGCTGTCAGCATCGAACACCGCGACGCGGTGATTGCCGTACCCGTCGGCCACGAACAGTTCGTTGGTCGGCTGGTGCACCCACACATCCGCCGCGCGGTGCAGGTTCCGCGTGTCGCTGTTGCCCTTGCTCTGGTTGCTGTGGCCGATCTGCATGACGAACTTGCCGTCCTGCGTGAACTTCAGGAGCTGATCGTCCGCAACCCGCTTGAGGCCGGGCAGGCCATTCGTGGGGCAGTTGTTTCCGCCGAGCCATACGAAGCCCTTGTAGTCGATGTGGATGCCGTGCTCGCGCTCCGGCCATTCATAGCCGTTGCCCGCGCCGCCCCACGCCTTGATGAAATTGCCCGCGGTATCGAACACGATCACCGGCGGGGCGGCCTTCGCCGCGTCCTCGGGCTTGACGAGCGTTCGTGGACGATGCAGAACCCAGGCATTGTCCTGGGCATCGATCGCGATGCTCGAGGGGTCTCCGAGCTTATATTGCGGCGGCACCTTCGGCCACGCGCGATCCACTTCGAAGATCGGTAGGCTGCGGCCTTGCGCCTTGGCGGCTTGAGCCGCCAATTCCGCGTTGGAAAGCCGACCCCCTACCACGCCCGCGGCAACGACCAATGCGATGAGAACGGCACGGCTCGTGTTCTTGTGCGTCATGGCCTCTCCTCTATCAACGATCGCGTAACCTAATTCGTCTCCGAAGCCCGGCCCCGCGGGAAAAACTCAGCGCCATCTTCCCGAACCGCCTTGCTCCAGGCCGCAGCAGGCCGGCCGTCCTTCATCGGGCGTCCGGTGACGGTGAGCTTGGTGCCCGGGGTGAAATCGCTCCTGCGGACCTTGTTTCGCATCAGGGTACTGGGACCCTCCGCTTCGAAACCCCACGTCGTCACCGAGCCGTCCTTGTTGGTCACATCCACCAGCAGCCAGGAGTGCGGGTTGGTGAACTGAAACTCCTTCACCACGCCCTGGACGGTGATTTCCTTCTTTTCCTCGAACATGACGTCCGAGTGATGCGCTTCCACGAACATCGGCACGAGCGCGACGAACAATACCGCGCTGAGAACGATGGCGAGGGTGACTCTGGTCATCGGCCTTGCTCCTTCGCACGATTGTCATCGCCGGTGAACGTGAAGTCCCGGTACTGCGTGGCGCCGTCAGGGGTCTTGAACACCTCGTTGTTCGGGTTCTCGCCGCAGTGCCAGTAGTTCATACGGAGGCTCTTGTCGGCGTTGGGGACCTGGCTGTAGCGCCGGTTCATGTACCACGGCTCGAGGTAAAGCGTGGGATCGTAGATCCAAGCGTCGGCCGCAATCGTCCGCGCATCGATCTTGTTCCAGACCTCCACGGTCTCCATCTGTTCGCTCTGATTTGGTTGACTACGCCCCATGGAGCGGGCCATGAGCTGATTGGTATGGATGACGAGCTTCTGGCCGTCCCAGAAGCCAATCGAGTCGCCGTAATACAGCGGATACCTGTCCTCCACTGGCGGGTGACTGCGTCCGTCGGTATAGATCCGGCGGACGTTATTCACCGTTTCCGACGACAGCCAGGTCTGCTCGGGCCGGACGATGAACTCCCTGAGGAAAGGGATGATTAACCACCGTGGGAAGCCGGGAGGGCCGCACTCGCTGAGATTCTCGTCGTAGACGATGCGCTTGGCTTCATTCTCCGAGCCCTGTTTCAAGATGGCGGCGGCTGTCGGCGTCAGCTTCGGCGAGACGCCTCCCGGCCCGGGACCGAAGAAGGACCCGCCGCCCGCGACGATCCACAGCCCGGACCAATCCGGCAACTGGGCAAACAACGGCGACTGCTTCCCACCACCCGCCGCGCTCTTCAGCGCCATGTAGAGATCCGAGGCAGTGCGATGCTTGAGCCCCAGCTCGTACATGCTGCGCCACTCGGCCGGCGACTGTCGCTGTTCCTGGGCCACGGCCGTCGCTGAAGCGATGGCAACGAGCGCAAGCAACGTCAATCGTGTGATACCCGTCATTGCTGTTCCTCGCTCACATTCACGGACGACCGTCGCGTCTCCCGTTACTGCGGCTGATTCTGAGGTGGAGGACCACCGCGTTGACCCTGACCCGGACCATCAGCGCCTGCACCGGGGCCTCCGCCACGTCGGCCGAGCTTCTGCTCAGGCAGCTTGTTGTAGTAGTAGGTCCTATAGCGGATCGCTTTCCCTTCCGCGTCCACGACTTCCCATGACTGCTGAAAAATGATGGGGGGCGGCGATCCCTTCTGGACCGTCGCGTCCAGAATGTAGAGCCGATTCTCGTGAAGGTAGATGCCGACGAAGGTGAGCGACTGATCGGGATTCGTCAGTGAAAGCTGGTGCCCCGTGACCAGGTTGATGTAGTGAAAGTTGTCGAAATTGACCTTCACGCCTGGTCGCATCCGGTACTGAGTGGCGGCGTACTGGATGGACCCGAGGATATCGATCTGCCAGTACGCAGCCTGCTGAAAGTCCTGGCTGTGGTGATTGGCGTTGTAGATGGCCTCGGAATCCGAGTAGTCGATCACGGTGACCGAGTACCGGTTCGCGCCATCCTGCCACCGGTACACCATTCCGGGGAATATGGAGTCGTATTCGGACTTCCACGTGATCTTCTCGGCCTTCGGTTGGCCAGGCGCGTTGATCGAGAAGTGGTCCTCGAGGTTCTTGTACTCGATCCATTCCTGCTTCTGCGCGAAAAGCGGCTGCGCGAGAGACAGAACGCACACCGTGGCAATGAGTCGAACTGAGCGCATGGGTAACATCCTTCCGCCCGCCAGTGGCACGAGCGGGTGCAATAGTGGCAGAAAACCGTGGCGCGGACAATTTCGCGGCCGGGGACGCTCGTCCGCCCACAACGGACGGGCCGATAAGTGTGCTTGACTGCCCCATTCAGGGGGAGCACACTCAGCGGGTTCGGGCGCTCTATTCTCCCTTACTTGCCTCGCCGACCTGTCCACCCGAGCACCTGGCGCGAAGACGGGAACGGTGCAGGCGAGCGACCCGGTTGGTGAACGACGAGGAGGAACGGTATGAGCAAGACAGGCCTCGACAGGGGAATCCGTAAATTGGCGACCGCGCCAGGCATGATCGCCGTGCTTGGCACCGCCCTGGCGGTGGCGGTCTCGCTGACGGCGGTCAGCGCTGGTCAGGTCGGCGGCCCGGCAATCGCGATGGACGCCGACGACATCAGCGGCGTGGTGACTGGTCCCCGCGGCCCTGAAGCGGGGGTCTGGGTGATCGCTGAAACCACGGACTTGCCCACGCGCCTCATCAAGACCGTCGTCACCAACGATCAGGGCCGCTACCTGCTGCCCGATCTGCCCAAGGCGACCTACGATGTCTGGGTCCGAGGCTACGGGCTCGTCGATTCAGCGAAGGTCAAGGCAACACCGGGCAAGGCGCAGAATTTCACCGCGATCGCGGCGCCGAATCCGCAGGCCGCGGCGCAGTATTACCCGGCGCAGTACTGGATGTCTCTCCTCCAGCTGCCGCCCAAGAGCGATTTTCCAGGCACGGGGCCCGGCGGTAACGGAATCTCTCCGAACATCAAGAGTCAGGGAGAGTGGGTCCGCAACATCGTCGCCACCGACGGGTGCATGGGGTGTCACCAACTGGGCAACAAGGCCACGCGTGAAATCCCGAAGGCGCTCGGCACGTTCGAGGATTCCGTCGCGGCGTGGGACCGGCGGATTCAGTCCGGACAGGCTGGGGCATCGATGAGCGCCCGCTTCACACAGGTTGGCCGGGCCCGCGCGCTCGGAATGTACGCGGACTGGACCGATCGGATTGCGCGTGGCGAGATGCCCGCGGCGGCGCCGGCACGGCCTCAGGGTCGGGAACGGAACATCGTCATCACGATGTGGGACTACGGCACGCCGAAGACCTATCTCCATGACGAGATCGCCAGCGACAAGCGGAACCCGACCGTCAACGCCAACGGTCCGATATACGGGGCCACGGAGGAGAGCACCCAGTTCCTGCCGGTCGTCAACCCAGCGCAGAACAGCGCAACCGAGGTGAAGCTGCAGGTTCGCGATCCGAAGACGCCGAGTGCAGCCGATCAGCCACCCACGATGCCGTCGCCGTATTGGGGTGACGAAACCATCTGGAACACCCAGTCGAACTCGCATAGCTTCGCGATGGATCAGCAGGCCCGCGTGTGGGTCGCCGCCCGCATCCGGCCGGCGGAAACGGCAGCCTTCTGCCGGGAGGGCTCCAGCCATCCCTCAGCGAAGCTGCTTCCCATCAATCAGAGCAACCGTCAGATACAGATGTGGGATCCAAAAACGAAGCAGATGACGACCATCGACACCTGCTTCGGTACACATCACCTGAATTTCGACGACAGCGACAAGCTCTGGTTCACGGGCAGCGGTCAACAGGTCGCGTGGTTCGACACGAAGGTGTACATGGCCACGAAGGACGAGGCCAAGGCGCAGGGATGGAGCGCGTTCGTGCTCGACACCAACGGCAACGGCAAGCGCGACGCCTATGTCGGGATCAACGATCCGATTGATCCCACGAAGGACAAGCGTATTGCGGGCGGGTTCTACGGCGTGGCGCCGAGCCCGGCCGATGGCTCGATCTGGGGCTCAGTGCTCGGCATGCCCGGATCTCTCATCCGAGTCGTTCCGGGACCGGACCCGACGACGACCGCGCTGTCGGAAATCTACGAGGTGCCGTGGAACAACCCGAAGGCGTCGGCCCAGGGGTTCGCTCCCCGCGGCATGGACGTCGACAGCAATGGCGTCGTCTGGACGGTGCTCTCGAGCGGCCAGCTTGCGAGCTTCGATCGGCGCAAGTGCAAGGCGCCGCTCAACGGACCCACCGCCACCGGGCAGCACTGCGCTGAAGGCTGGGCGCTTTACGCGCTGCCAGGCCCGAACTACAAGGGCGCCGCGGATACGGCCAGCTCCGACTCCGCGTACTACAACTTCGTGGATCGGTTCGACATGCTCGGTCTCGGGAAGGACGTGCCGCTCGCGACCGGCAACCAGTCGGAAGCGCTGCTCGCGCTCGTCGACGGCAAGTTCATGACGTTCCGTATTCCCTACCCGATGGGGTTCTACGGGAAGGGCTTCGACGGCCGGATCGACAATGCGAATGCTGGTTGGAAGGGGAAGGGCGTCTACACGACGTATGCGACCCGCGCGCCGTTCCACATGGAAGGTGGAAAAGGCACAACGAGCAAGATCATCAAGTTCCAGGTCAGACCAGACGCGCTGTCTAAGTAGAAAGTAAATCCCAAGTTCCAAACCCCAGATCCCAAATCCCAACGCCGCTGTTGGGATGGGGATTTGGGGTTTGGTTTGGGTTTGGGTTGGGATTTGGGATTTGGAGCTTGGGATTTACCCATGGCCCACCTGGCAGCGGACCTCGCCGTTACCCTCGCGAGTGATCGTCCGGGCATGCTTGCCCAGGCGATCGGCTGCGTCAGCGCCGCCGGAATCAACATCGACGGTTACGCGGAGATGAACGGTGTCGTGCACGTGCTGACCCCAGACCTCGCCGCGGCTCGTCAATGCTTGAGTGAAGCGGGATTTCGCGTGGTCCAGGAGCAACAGGTCGTCCTCGTGCCCGTCGCGGACGAGCCCGGAGCCGCGTCCCGCATCTTTCAACAAATCGCGGAAGCTCACATCAACCTGCGCTACAGCTATCTGGCGACGCGAAACCGTCTCGTGATCGCGTCAGATAATCCGCAGGCCGTCATCAACGCAGTCAGTCCACCGCGCCCTTCCACGAATACGAATGTCCCATAGCCCACGAAATCCCGGTGTCGCGGCGGTGCTGAGCGTGTTGATCCCGGGAGTCGGACAGATCTACAACGGCGATTTTCTCCGGGGCATCTTCTGGCTGATCGTCACGCCCGGGATGTGGATCGGCACTGGCGGTCTATTCGGGTGGGTGTGCCATGTGATTGCGGCGTACACCGCTCATCGTCGTGCGAATCTCAAGAACCTGACGGCACTCATTTGAAGCGTGAGAGAAGAAAGATATGCGCAGGAGACATCTTGGCGCGCTGGTGATCGTGGTCACCTGCCTCCCTTCCGTCCCGGTCATGATCTCGGCGGCGCAATCAGGCACCGGAGGCCAGAGCCCCGGCTCGCTTCGCCCGGCTCAAACGTCCCAGACGATTCCCCCGGCGCTTGCGCCTGCCAGCCCACCGGCGTACCAGGTAGATCTGACGACGGCAGAAGGTGCTGCGGTGTTCGGTGCGCGGTGGAAGAACATGGATGCGAAGATTGTCGAAGTGCCCGCCCGGCCGAATGCGGCCCCGTGGACGACCGCGTACGACATTCAGCCGCGCGCGGGCGACTCCGGCTTCGACGATTCATCATGGCCGACGATCGATGCCAAGGGCTTGACCGATCGACGCGGCGGCGGCGGGATCTTCATGACCTGGTTCCGGACCAGCCTGACGATCCCGGCGAGGATTGGGACTTTCGACACGGCAGGCACGAAGGCCGTGCTCTCGGTGACAATCGACGACTACGCCGAAATCTGGGTGAACGGGCAACTGCCCCGGGTTGTCGGATACCCCAGTCCGTCGATCATCCAGGGCTTCAATCTTCCGAATCGTGTGCCGCTGCCTGAGGCCAAACCGGGCGACGTCTTCCAGGTCGCCATCCTCGCGATGAATGGACCGATCTCGGTCGCGCCGCCGAACCCTGTCTTTTTCCGCGAAGCGAAGATCGAGTTCTTCCGATAAGGCGGCGCGGACCCTACGGGTCCGCGGGCGAGCCTGAAAGGCTCGCCCCGCAATGTCAACTCAAGTGAGCTTCGGAACTAGTTTGCGCGTCCGCCTGCCGGTTGCCCCTGACCCTGTCCCCCGCGACCACCGCCCCTGGGAGCCGGAGGCCCTGCGGCCGTCTGCTCGGCAATCAACTTCGCTCTCAATTCCGCCACGTCGGCCACGTACTTCTTATAGCCCGCAGCGTCAATGTAAGGATTGACTCTGGGGTTGGCCTTCAGCTTGGCGTACTTACCGGTCAGATTGAAAAACCAGCTGTGGGCGCCAAGGAAAACGTCGCAAGGGTAAGACTGCCAGGTCTTGATGGTCGACGCCCAGATGTCGCCGATGTTCGGATTGTTGGCGTTGTACACGAGACGAGCATCGTCTTGCAGGCCGCCGCCGATGATCACCACGTCGTACATCCGGCCGCCGTCGGCAACTTTGAAAGTCCATGTCGTGGTCCCTGGCGTGTGACCCGGCGTCAAGTGAGCCGTCAGAGTCATGCCGCCCAGCGACACCGTCTCGCCGTCCTTGAGCACGCGGTCAATCGGGTGCTCTTTGCCGCCCGGCTTCATATTCTGCAGGGCCGGCACGTCCTGCTCCATGAACATGGTCGTGGCGCCGGTCATCTGCTTCAACATGGCGTCAGCCGTCTGATGGTCGCCGTGGGCGTGACTGGCCAGCAGAATCTTCGTGTCCTCCAGCTTGAAGCCCAGCGACTCGATCGCAGTCTTCATAAGCGGGATGGTCTCTTCGTAATTGCTGTTGATGACGATGTTTCCCGCCGGGGTGTTGATCAGATAGGAGGACAGCGTCACCGTACCGACGTAGTAGAGATTGCCGATGATCTTGTGACCGGGAAAGCCGACGCGATCCTGTGTCCGTTGCTCGGTCTGAGGATCCTCCGCCATTATTTCTGGCGCCGCCTGTGCCGACACTACCGGCGGCGGACCACCCCGCCCTTGTCCCGGTGCTTGCGCTGGCAATCTGGTGACGGCAAAGCTGACTGACAAGAGAAGCGCAAGCAGGAAGCGGGAAACGGTCATGGT
>DAIRVG010000136.1:0-7118 GCA_036802945.1 Vicinamibacterales bacterium | reverse complement strand
TCCAGCTGCCCATTCAACCACAAGTATCGGCGTGGCTGCCACATCCAACCCAACCAGAAAAAGCGAAACCCCGTCGGCTATCGCTGGAACGCGTACGACATCTTCACGAAGAACTGTCGGGCGACACGCTCGAGCTCATGGTGTTCCGAAAGCTCGCGGTCATCGCCGTACCCGACAAACAGCACCGACTGCCAGTTGATCTTGTAGGCGAGGAGCACCGACCCACTGAACGTCCCTGAGCGGCGCGGCACGGGCGAGAGATACAGGGACGGATCGCGCGTCGTCGACACGTACTGACCGATCACGCGCGTGAAGGCGTTGGACGTGAACATGTAGGTCCCGCGGATGCGCGACACGCGCGCCACGAACAGCCGTTCACGTCCGGTGACGTCGTTGTCGACATCGAGCCATCGCTGGTTCTGCACGAGTGACAGCTCCAGATGGTCGGTCGCATTCATGCGGACATCGATGCTGACGTTCCCGCCGCGGCCAGGCTGCGAATTGGCGAAGTCGATTTCCTGTCCAGCCACACCCTCGACGGACAGTTGCGCGATGCGGCGTGACGGGCTGAACCGCGCCAGGTAGCCGAACTGCCGGCGGCCAATCGTCTGGCTTCCGCTGCGCGTCCGGTCGTCGATGAAGCGGAACCGCAAGAACCCGTTCCATTTCACGTCCATGTCGGCGGCCGGTGTGACGTAGCGCGAGATCAGGGCGCCGGCCTGGTCCTCCTGGCGCTCTGTGTTCAGATAGACGCGGAGGCGGCGGAAGGAGCCGCGCGGTCGCACCGTCCAGCCGACGCTCCCAAACCCACTGCGGTAGCCAACCTGGGGCACGAACCCGCTGTCCGCCCGGAAACCTTCGCCGATGTCCTTGTACTGGGCCACGGCATCAAGGTGTGTCGTGTTGTGGCTGAACTCGATCTGTCCCGCGTGCGAATTCAGCGACGCACCGTTCCATGCGGCCGCAACGTCTGGCCTCCGAGGCAGCTCCGTCTCGCTGAACAGCCACTGCCCTGTCACCACCTCACGTTGCCAGCGCCACTGAAAATCCGGACCGACCAGACGGTTATGGCCGTTGCCGTCGTGGGCCTCACGGTCGGTCGCAAGCACGCTGACGAAAGTGCGGCCAATTTCACGCTTGGCTCGCGCTATCAGCACGTAGGCGCCGAAATCCTGATTCACCAGCGACGACCCGTTCGGCCCTGGCAGCACCACCGTGCCGCCGCCGGCATCGTCGGAGATCAGCGCGGTGTAGCTGACGCCGCGCGACTTCCCGGTCAGCCGTCCTCCCCATCGAGGTGCCGTCACCGTTCGCGTGTAGACCGCCTGAATCGGCGTGCGGAGCAGGTCGACCCCCTCGAGAAAAAATGGACGCTTCTCCTGGAAGAAGAGCGCGAAGCGCTCGTTGGTCGAGATCTGAGCTGTGTCGGATTCGATCTGCGAAAAGTCGGGTTTGGCAGTCAAGTCGACGACAATGTCGGCATTCGGCGTCCATTTCACATCGGCTCCACCACGCGGTTTGACGGGGTCGGCCTTGAGCGGCGACCCGAGGTCATCGGCGGGATGCGCCGTCTTCGAACCGGACAGATAGGGAGCGACGACGACGTGTCCACCGGCCGGAAGCCGTTCCAGACCGACGAGTGTGTTGGCGCGGCAGACGAAGCAGTTGCCGCCACGCGGCAGCCGCGCCGAGAACATCTGATACCGGAAATCACGCGGGTAGTTGCGGTACAGCAGGATGCCCCATCTCTGCGGATCGGCGCTCCCGTAGCGCAGCGATGAGAAAGGGACACGGATCTCAAGCGTCCAGCCATGGTCGGTGATGCGGGCGGCCGAATCCCAGAAGAAATCCGGCGACGAATCCTCCTCGGAAGCATCGTCGGTCAGGGCATCGTATTGAACGCCGCGCGGCGTGGCGAGGAGCAGCACGGCACTGTGGCCGTCGTTGCGCGTATCGAGAATGACACCTGCGTAGTCCGTGAAGTTGCCGCTGATGTTGTCGTGATCGGCGTACGGCGCGCGAATGGAACCGGGGTCGGGATCATCGAAGTCAAATCCCGCGTAGAAAAACCGATCGTCGTACGCGAGATATGCGATGTTCTTCACCTTCGGGGGAACGTTATCGCCGGGGTTGGTTTCGTACCACTGCTCGACGCGGTGGGCGGTCTGCCATCCCGGATCCGACAGTTCGCCGTCCACCGTGATTGGTCCAGTGGTACGCGCAATGTGAATGGCATCGCCCGACAGCTCCGACTGGGCGCCCGCGTGGGACGCCACGACCAGCGTGAGCGCGCACGCCACCGGTCCGGTGCGGAGAGTCACGGATGTCATCGTCGTTCTTGATGTGACGCGTGGTGCGTCACCCCACGAAAACCGCTGCACGCGGAAAGGGTTACACCGGGCCGAGCGATGGCGCAGGCAGGCATAGGCCTCAGGCAGTCCCTACGGGCGTTGGCAGTCTTTGGTTTCATGCGAGTGCGACACGCGGCCTTCGAGGGGCGTTAGCAATCCCCTCCTCACGCAAGGAAGCAGCTATCATTGCTAGCCGAACAATTCCGACTGTCGCGTCCACATCGTTCTACAAAAAGTCCATACTTGTTCATTCACCCCGACTTGGAGCTACCGATGTCTCGTTGCCGCTTCGTTGCTATTGCGCTGTTCGCGTTCACCGCGTTTGTCGTTCCCGCTGCTGCCCAGGAACTGGGCGTCAGAGCTGGCGTTTCCGTCAATCCAGATCAGTTCTATTTCGGCGGCCATGCTGAAACCGCGAACCTCGTGGGCAATCTGCGTTTTCGCCCGAACCTCGAGGTTGGCGTTGGTGACAACGTCACTCTCGTGGCGTTCAATATCGAGTTCGCGTATCACTTCCCGTCGCAGCGAAGTTGGCACGCGTATGCTGGAGGTGGTCCCGCGCTGAACTTCATTCGATTCCTCGGGGATACTGACTCGGAAGGCGGGCTGAACCTGCTTGTCGGCGTCCAGCACGCGCGTGGTCTGTTCGCCGAGCTCAAGGTCGGCACTCTGGATAGTCCTGATGTGAAATTGGGCGTGGGCTACGCATTCCGATGGCGGTGACCCGCAACAGCGCCTCACGCCGGGGTTCGTGCCTCGCGCGACCGGCAACGAATCGCGGAGGCCCAGCTAAGGAGCTGTGACCTTCAGCGTGGCCCGGTAGTCGTCCTGTGCGATTGTGCGAGAGCTGAACGGGTACGGAGCGAGCTGTACGAGTTCGATGCGCAGCTGGCGATGGGTCGCGGCCGTGCGGGATGCATCGCCGGTGTGCAGCGTGTAGTCGGCGTCGGCGCCGGCGTCCAGCGCACGCACATGCACAGTCGCGTCGCCCGCCCAGACGCAGAAGGCATCGGCCGGACATCGGGAATCGCCGCTCACCTCCACGAATTGCAGACGAACGGAGGTTCGGTCGATCGAAATGGTCTCTCCCCGCGGCAGCGTGAACTGCTGGTTCAGCGGCGCGGACGGTCCGACTGGCTGCTTTTCGTTACACGCTGTTGCCGCGAGGAGACATGATACGAGGAGAAGCATTCGCATCGCGGTCAGTCTAGCAGCGGTCGTGCCAAATCATTGGCCGGCAGCGGTCCTCGTTCCGACATAGGCGATCAACGTTTTCCAAGTCGGCGGCACGACCTGCAGGACCCGCCCGACTGGCTTGCAACTGCTGGCGGCTGCACAGCGATCGTAATCTGGTCCCCAGGCTTCAGCGACGTCCTCGCCCAGCCCTGGTTCGTCATGTCTCCCGGATTGCTCGTTCTCACGCGAATTCAAGACTTTTCAGCGCGGCGGTCAGGACTTGCCCGTTCGGAGACGGTACCGTCCGTTCCAGGAGGAACGAATGGTGAACTTCACGGACATGAGCATTTGGCGTCGAGTGGTTCTTGCCGCAGCCGGGGTAATCGCGCTCGCATCGCCCGCGTTATGTCAAACGCCGGACCTGCCGCCGGAAGCGATTAGTCTTTCCGGGCCCCGATTCGGGTTGACAGTCCTGGGCGATGGGATTCTCGAGAAACTCAAAGACAAAGACATCGATGTCAAGTCAACGATTTCCCAATTCGGCTGGCAGTTCGAAAAGCAGGTGAAGATCTCTGACAAAGGTCTGACGGCGGTGAACGAATGGGTGGTGCTCGCAGGAGGTCTGGATCAGGGTGTTGTGCTCCCCAGTCTCAGTTGGCTGGTCGGGATACGCACGCCGGAAGGGGTAGAGTTCGGCGCCGGTCCCAATTTCACACCGTTGGGAGTGGGGCTGGTCGCCGCCTTCGGCGTGACCGTGCGAACAGGCGCGCTGAATGTGCCCCTGAACTTCGCCTTGGCTCCGTCGCGTTCAGGCCTTCGCGTCAGCGTCCTGACCGGGTTCAACATGCGACGGCGATGATGGTCCTTCGCGGGCGTATAATCCCAGCGATTCGCTCGCGGGTCCACGAGGACCCGCCGCACAGGATCGTTCGGATCGTTCGTGTCGTTCGAGTCGTTCGGTTCGTTCTCGTTCCCCGTTCGAACGGCGGAACGACTCAAACGTTCCGAACGGTTCGAACGTCGGGATTAGATCTCTCAGGAGGTCGATATGTTGCGCGTCCGGTCTTTGCCCAAGTGGCGGTTGATCCTGGCGCTGCTCGCGGTTGCCGGCCTGGCGCAGGCGGTTGCACTCGGGCAGGCCGCGCGTCTGCACCCGAGACGTATCGCGATGTTCGGCTCCTCGGTCGCCAACGGCCGCGGAGATGAATTCGCCCGCGACGGCTACACCGGCCTGCTGCGCGCCATGATGGCGTCGCGTGGGTGGGAGGTCCTCAACCAGTCGCGTGGCGGCGACAGCACGAAGACGCTGCCACCGCGCTTCGCGCCTGAAGGCACGCCCGATCCGAAGATTCGCTACTTGACGACGGTCAACCCGAGCTACGTGCTGATCGGCCTGTCATTCGGCAACGAAGGCCTCTACGAAGCGAAGACCAAGGCGGAGAAGGACGCGGTCTACGAGGGGTACCTCACAGGCATCAAGGCGGTTGTCGACCGCGCCCGCCAGAGCAACATCGTCCCGGTGGTGATGCTCTGCTACACGAGAGGCGTCTACACGGCTGAAGACTACGAGTACGTCAGGCGCGCGAACCTGGTGCAGAGCACCTGGGATGTGCCGACGGTCAACGTCCTCGGTGCGATTGACGACGGCGCGGGCCACTGGGCGCTCGGGTGGGATGACAAGCATCCGCAGGCGTCAGGCCACCGCGAGATGTTCTACGCGTTCGTTCCGACGTTGTTCGAGGCGCTCGAGAAGGGCAAGGCGGCGCCGACGAGGGCTGCAAGCGCCCGGGGCTTCGCGCGGATCGCCGGCGCCCCGGCGCCGTTGACGTTTGCGCCCGACGAGACGATGCATCCGTTCGCGATAAGCGTGATGGTCCGCGCCCAGGACAACGGCACAATCGCGGCGATCAGCGGCTCGACGCTCGTGGCGAAGACCGAGACCCGGCCGAACGAAGGCAAGGACTTCACGGCGACGACGCTCCACACCGATCGGCCGTTCGCCGCGTCGCTTGGCGTGCGGAACGGCAGGTTCGCCTACACGTCAGCCACAGGGTCCATTCTCGACTCCGCGATCGCCGCGGATCTGCGCTGGCACCATGTCGTCCTCAGTCACTACACCGCGCGCGGCGAGACGCTCCTCTTTGTCGACGGAAGATTTGTTGGCAAGGTGGCGGAGCGGCTCGAGCCGAACCGATTCGTGATCGGCGGCCCGGGAGCGTCATCCGCTCCGGCGGCGCCGAAGCAGGCCGACTACAAGGACCTGTTCCTCTACCGCGCGGCCTTGAATGCGGACGAAGTGGCCGCGCTCCACGAGGGCCGGATGCTCGCAGCGAGTCTGGAAATCTACTCGCCGCTGGCGGACGCCGAGTTCAAGGCGAATTCGGTGGTGGAGAATCGCGCGCAGAGTCTCACGGGGCTGAAGGTCGGAAGCGATCGCATCGCCCACGCCGACGAGAGCCCGAATACGAACTAAGGACGGCGGCGACTAGGACTGTCGAGCTTTCAGGTCCGCGGCAATCTGGGACAGCAAGGTCCGTTCTTCGGAAGAGACGCGACCGATGCCGAACATCCCGCCGGAGGCGCCGGCGATCTCTTCGCAATACTTGACCAGATCCTCTGCCGAGAGGTCACCCACCTCTTGCGATCGGGAGGCAAGCATCGCAGCGATGAGGCGTCCGGCGCGGTTGAAGACAGTGCTGTCGGGACGACTCGTCATCCATGCGGCCAGCTGGCGATCGGCGGCACTGCCCTCTTCGATTCCCCGGCTGCGAGCCAGCCGCACCAATAGATCGCGTTCCGCGCTGGAAATTCCGCCTTCAGCCCAGGCCGTTTGCACGACAGGCACGAGGGGCAGCAGGCTTACCGTCTCAGGAGTGAATCCAAGTTCCTGAAGTGCCTGCAGTTCGGGATCGGCAAGCCCGGTCTTTTTGCGCAGCTCGTGACGGGCGTTCTCGACCGCCTCCGCCTGCCGCATTTTCTCAATCAGCTCCCGGTCTCGCTTCCGAAAGTAGTCCTCTTCGAGCGAGCGGCCGCGCTCACCAAACAATTTGTCGTCAGGCATTGAACACCCTCGCTCGATTCTTATCCGCCGCCACCGCGCCGATAATCTCCTCAGGACGTGCCCCTTCCGATCCGCAACGCATGGATTTAGGGTACCTCAACCTGACATGCCGGTAGAAATCTCCATGCGTCGTGTTGGCGTCACACCACGTCTCAAATACTGTCCTGCGAATACGTTCGTTTGATCCACGAATGAGTTCGTAGGTAGGATCGCGCCGATGCCCCGGTCATCGACCCTGCAGCAGTGGCTATTTCTTGCCGTGCTTGCGTTCACGGTGCAGGACGTTCACGTGCGAGGGGCCGCACGTCAGTCGCCGGAAGCCAATCAGTCGCAGGCAAGTGTCACGCAGGCCAAAACCCAACGTGGAGGCCTGCGAGGGCAGATCGTCGAAGCAACCTCGGGGCGGCCAGTAGCGGGTGCGTCTGTCAGCGTCTCACGGGCGGGCGAGGTCAGGAACGTGACGGCTGACGTCGGGGGACGCTACGAGGTGCGCGACCTGCCGCCCGGCGAGTACCGAGTCGACGTGCGTG
>DAIRVG010000135.1:6289-17095 GCA_036802945.1 Vicinamibacterales bacterium | reverse complement strand
AGGGTCCTTTCGAAAGTTCCGCTGTGGGCGCTCGGCTTCAACGCCGAGGCGCTACTTCTTCATACCTCCGTGATTGAGGCACGCGTTCGTGTTCGTCTTGCCGGTCTGAACGGTGCCGTCCTGACACCTCGTACTCGTCCGGTCGGTTCTCACCGCGCCCTCAACTCTCTTTCCCGCGTTCTTTGTTTCGGTCGCGGTTTTCTGGGCTACGTCTTCCGTTACATCGCCGGCTTTCTTGACGACTTTGGTAGTTCCCTTCACAGCGCCTTTGCCGGCGTCCTTGGTCGCCTTCCCGATCTTGCTTACCGGGTTTTGTGCGTCGCCGCCCAGAGCTGTGCTGCCAGTCGGGATTCCAAGCGTCAATACGCACGCGATCGCTGAAGTGGTCAGAAGAGTTCGAAACATGATGAACCTCCGTGCGTGTATGGCTCCAATAGCCGTTCCCTTCCCTGCCCTCGTTTCTGGCCTGCTTTCCCCTCCGTATCTCTGAGCTTCGCGCGTTCACCACGTCCGAACATTGCATCTCAGTATTGCTATTGCTGTCCCGTTGCAATCGGCCGCCAGCGCTAACGGCCGCTCGTGAGCGGGTGCGCGCCGGAGGGGCGCGCACCGACCGCCGGGCGCCAGCGCGACGGGGACCAGGAGTTGCTGCCACGCATATTGAAAGGGGTTGAGGTATGAAAGCCTTCATCAGCTACATCCTCGCGATCAGCCTGACAGTTCCCGTAAGCTCCCTGTCCGCTGCGCGAGTGGGAGGACAGACGAGCCCGCCGGCGCCGTCCGCTCGTCCGGCGGCCGCTGCACAGCTGCCTGACGGTGGATGGCCGCGGGCCTACGACACCGCTTCGGGCGGACGGGTCGTGCTGTATGAGCCGCAGGTCGCGAGCTGGCCCGATCAGAAACACATGGTGATGTACGCGGTGGTGGCGTACACGGCCAGCGGCGCGAAAACGCCGACGCTCGGGACGCTCAAGATAGAAGCCAACACGCAGATTTCCGTTCCCGAGCGGCTCGTGAATTTTTCGGAATTCACGATCACCGAATCGAATTTCCCCAAGCTCTCACGCGATCAGCTGACGATGGTCGTCGGTGAGATCACATCGTCGGTGCCGCGCAACGAGCGCGTGATCGGGCTCGATCGGGTACTCGCCGCCGTGGACTCGAGTGAGATCACGCCGAAGAACGTGGATGGCGTGAAGGCGGATCCGCCCGTGATCTTCTTCAGCCAGCGGCCGGCCATTCTGGTGAACATCGACGAACAGCCGATGTGGAGTCCGATCAAGGACAACAACCTGCGATTTGCCGTCAACACCAACTGGGATCTGTTCGCCCTCGGAACGCCGGAGATGTACTACCTTCGGAACGGCAACGCCTGGATGACTGCCTCGAACGTGGACGGACCCTGGACGCCCGCGCACAAGCTGCCGGACAGCTTCTTCAAGCTGCCGGACGATGGCAATTGGAAGGACGTCAAGGCCGCCCTCAGCGACCTGAAGCCGGCGGCGACCGTCCCGACAGTGTTCGTGAGCAAGAGACCGGCGGAGCTGATCGAGACGACGGGCGCGCCGGCGTACATTCGGGTGAGCACGACGCAGTTGCTGTGGGTCAGCAACACGGAGAGTGACGTGTTCCGTCTCGGAAAAGGACCGGTCTACTTCCTCGTCTCCGGCCGCTGGTTCACCGCGCCGGGCTTCTCGGGACCATGGACGTTCGCGACGCCGAGTCTGCCCGACGATTTCAAACGCATCCCGCTGGAGCACCCGCGTTCACGAGTGCTCGCGTCGGTGCCGGGCACACCGCAGGCAATCGAAGCGGTGCTGCTGGCGCAGGTGCCGCAGACCGCCAGGGTCAATCGAAAGGAAGTGCAGGCGCCCGAGGTGATCTACGCGGGCGATCCGAGGTTCGAGCCAATCGAGCAGATGACGATCTCACGCGCGGTGAACACCGACAAGGACGTGTTGAAGATCGGCGATTTGTATTACATGTGCTTCGACGGGGTCTGGTTCGTCGCGCGCGGCCCGAGCGGACCCTGGAGCGTTGCCGACTCCATTCCAAAAGAGGTATACGAGATTCCAATCAGCTCGCCGGCGTACGACGTGACGGCCGTCACGGTGGAAGAATCGGACGCTGACTGGGTGGAGTTCGCGACCGCCGCGGCGTATACCGGCACGATGGTCGCCTGGGGCGTCGCGATGTGGGGCAGCGGGTACTACTATCCGCCGTACTTTGGCTACTGGGGTGGCGGCTATCCGGCGTACATCCCACGCTACCCGAGCTACGGGTACGGTGCCCGCTACAACCCGTGGACGGGTGCGTATTCTCGCGGCGGCGCGGTATACGGTCCGTACGGCGGCGCCGGATACGGCGCCCGCTACAACCCGTCGACCGGGACGTATGCGCGTGGCGCGGTGGCGCGGGGACCCGGCGGTGCTCGCGGCGCAGCCCAGGCGTGGAATCCTCGAACCGGCACATACGCGCAGACCCGGCAAGGCTCTAACGTGTATGGAAGCTGGGGATCGACGGCGGTGCAGCGCAATGATCAGTGGGCGACGACGTCGAGGGTGACAAACCGGGCGACCGGCACGACGACCCGTGCCACGCAGGGCAGCGGGGGCGGCGGCATCGTCAGTCGCAATACTCCGGGGCCGGGCGGAGCGGCGATTGGCAAGACCGCTGGCGGTAACGTCTACGCCGGCCGCGACGGCAACGTCTACCGGAATCAGGGCGGAAGCTGGCAGAAGTACAACAACGGAAGCTGGGGCAATGTCCAGCGGCCGACCGGCACGAGCGGACAACTCGGCGCTCAGGCGGGAGGTCTCTCCTCCTCAACCAGAAGTCAACTCAATCACGATTTCAACGCGCGATCCGATGGCGCGGCGCGCACCCGTGATCTTGGCTCGGTGAGAAGTGGCTCTCGTCCGTCCGGAAGCTATCGTCCCAGTGGCGGCGGCCGTTCAATGGGTGGCGGCAGCTTCCGCGGAGGTGGCGGCGGCTTCCGCGGAGGCGGCGGCCGCCGGTAGGCTGTCAGTTTTGTCGGGGCGCGCTGGCCGATGAGCGAATGGGGTGAGGCGTGTCAGCGCGCCCGTGCGAAGGAGGGACGGGAAGGGTTCGCCGATCTCTTGCTCCTCAGCGTCACGTCGGTCGAACTGGCGCTGCTTGTCTATCTGACGCCGACATTCACGCTCGTCGACTGGATCTACATCTCGCAGCACCTGCTGGTTCTCGGCATCGCCGTCACGCGTCGAACGCCTGCGGCGCAGGACCACTCGCTACACGCCAGCGCGGCCGTCGTCGTGTCCTATGCCTATCCGTATGCTCAGATCGCGGACCTCGCGTGGATGCCCGGCGAGCCTGCGTGGCCCGGCGTGGGGCTTGTCATCGTGACGATCGCAGCATTCTTGAGTCTCGCGAGCCTTCTCGGGTTGGGGCGATCGTTCGGCGTCCGTCCTGCGTTGCGGAGTCTCGTGACGAGAGGCCCGTACCGACTGGTGCGCCATCCGATGTATCTGGCGTACCTCCTCAGCGACATTGGATACAACCTTCAGGAATGGAACCTCGCCTCGGTGCTCATCATGCTGGCGGGGTGGGCATCGTTGCTCTACCGGATTCGCGCCGAGGAGCGTCTGCTCTCTCGAGATGTCCGATGGCCCGATTACATCGCGTCGGTACCCCACCGGCTGCTTCCCGGCTTGTGGTGACGTAAGGAGTGCGTACTGTCCTCCGGATGTTCCGCACATCACAACGGGCTGTCGGAACTCACAACCGACTGCCAGCCAATCGTTGCCGAGGATGTCTAGTCCGGATTCTGACGACGTGTCGACGGCGCGTCGTCGTGGCGTGTTCCGCAGCATCAGGCTGCGCAGCTGATCCTTCTTCCGGTGTCGCAGCGGGGTACGGAACCTGCACGAGCGACGCCGGTGCCACTACAGCAACGAAAAGGATAGCGAGTAGCCATGAAACTCAACGCGTTTCGACATCAAACCTGTTTGGCAATCGCGATGGCTTTGACGATTGCGGGATCCGTCACGACGTCGTGGGCCCAGCAGGGCACGAGCGGCACGAGCCAGCCGCCGACGGGCAACGTGCGCGTGGAAAAGGATCTGCTGGGAGAAAAAGAGGTCCCGGCCAAGGCCTACTACGGAGTGCAGACGACACGCGCCCTCGAGAATTTCCAGCTGTCTGGCGTCCCCATCAATCACTATCCCGGCTTCGTCGAAGCGTGGGCGATCGTCAAGATCGCGGCGGCACGCGCGAACGCCGACGTCGGCGCGATGAAGAAGGATCGGCTCGACGCGATTGAGAAAGCTGGCCAGGCGCTGCTTGCCGGGAAATACCACGATCAGTTCCTGGTCGACTGGTATCAGGGCGGCGCCGGGACGTCGACCAACATGAACGCCAACGAAGTGATGGCGAACATCGGCCTCGAGCTCACCGGCCACAAGAAAGGTGAGTATCAGTTCCTCGAGCCGCACGACGACTTGAACATGTCGCAGTCGACAAACGATTCCTACCCCACCGCGCTCAAGGTGGCGTTTCTCCTACGGAACGACAAACTGATCCAGGAACTGCAGCAATTGTCGGCGTCGTTCCGCGCGAAAGGCAACGCGTACCTCGGGATCGTCAAGATGGGACGCACCGAAATGCAGGACGCCGTACCGATGACCGTCGGTCAGGAATTCCACGCGTTCGCGGCTTCGCTCGACAGCGAAATCCAGCTGCTGCGAAATGCGGAAAAGGCTCTGTACGCCGTCAACATGGGCGCCACGGCGATTGGCACCGGCATCAACGTACCCAAGGGTTATCCGGAGCGAGTCGCGGTGCATCTGGCCGAGCTCACTCACAAGCCGATCGTTCCGGCAACCGACATGCTGGCCGCGACTTGGGATCAGCAGGGATTCGTGATCTATTCCGCCGCGCTCAAGAGCGTCGCCATCAAGCTCTCGAAGATTTCGGGCGACCTGATCTTGCTGGCCTCGGGACCCCGCGCCGGTCTGTACGAGATCAACCTGCCCGAGTTGCAGCCAGGCTCGTCGATCATGCCGGGCAAGGTGAATCCGGTGGTGCCCGAAGTGATGAACCTCGTCACGTTCCGCGTCATGGGAAACGACTTTGCGGTGACCATGGCGGCACACAGCGGGCAGCTGCAGTTGAACGCCTACGAGCCGCTCGAAGGCCTGGCGGTGATGGAATCGCAGAGTCTTCTCTTCAACACCTCGAAGTTGTTCCGCACGAAGTGTATCGATGGCATCACCGTGAACGAGCCGACGCTCGAGCGCTACATGGAGACAACCATCGGCATCGTTACCGCGCTCAACCCAATCG
Source organism: Vicinamibacterales bacterium (assembly GCA_036802945.1). GTDB lineage: Bacteria > Acidobacteriota > Vicinamibacteria > Vicinamibacterales > UBA2999 > Gp6-AA40. The sequence continues at coordinate 11,773 of DAIRVG010000135.1, read as the reverse complement.
TCGGCTACGAGAAGGCCAGCGAGCTGGCACGCGAAGCGAAAGCAAGCGGCAAAGGCATCCTCGAAATCATCCGCGAAAAGAAGGTCCTCACCGAGCCCCAGATCCAGGAATTGCTCGATCCGGTGAAGCTGACGGGACTCGACAAGGCCAAGTACCAAAAGCAGTAAAAGCTGAAGCAGTACCGCTGCGCCAACGCGCGGGAGTTGAAAAGGAGTTGTCATGAATCGGTCGTATGGAATTCGTGTTCTGTCGCTCGTCGTCGTCGCTGGGATCTGGGGCAGTCAGCACGTATCGACCTTGGACAAGAAAGCGAACATCGTGATTTTGGCGACGGGCGGCACCATTGCCGGTGCCGCCGCCACCGGCACGCAGTCCGGCTACACCTCAGGCGCGGTGACGATTGACGCGATGCTCACCGCCGTTCCGAGCATCAAGGACCTGGCGAACATCAAGGGCGAGCAGATCGCCAGCGTCGGATCGCAAGACATGTCGTTCGACATCATGTTGAAGCTCGCCAAACGGATCAACGAGCTGCTGTCAACGCCGGCCGTCGACGGCATCGTCATCACACACGGGACGGACACCATGGAAGAGACCGCGTACTTCCTCAACCTGGTGGTGAAGAGCGACAAACCGGTCGTGATGGTCGGTTCGATGCGGCCGTCGACGGCCGTCAGCGCCGATGGCCCGTTGAACCTCTACAACGCCGTCGGTGTGGCTCGCGATCCGCATTCCAAGGGCCGCGGGGTGCTGGTCATGATGAACGACTGGATCCACGGCGCTCACTCGTTGACGAAGACGAGCACGACCGACGTCCAGACCTTCATGTCGCCGCTGCGAGGCCTGGTTGGCGTCTCGGCGTACGGCACAAACGACTTCTACAACAGTCCATCGTGGAAGCACACCACGGCGAGCGAATTCGATGTGTCGAAGGTGACGACGATACCAAGGGTCGACATCCTGATGGCGTACGTGGACATGACTCCCGACCTGATCGACGCCAGTGTGAACAGCGGCGCCAAAGGCATCGTGATCGCTGGCGTCGGCAACGGCAACATGAACAAGGTGTCGGTCGACGCTGCTGCGCGTGCAGTGAAGAAGGGCGTGATCGTCGTGCGCAGCAGCCGCGTGGCACTTGGGAAGGTCGGCCGCAATGTCGAATTGGACGACGATAAACTCGGCTTCATCGCGTCAGACGAGCTCAATCCTCAGAAGGCTCGCATTCTGCTCGCGCTGGCCCTCTTGACGCCACACACGTCGAAGCAGACGCAAGATCTCTTCTACGAGTATTGACGTGAATCGAAGCGTCAGGCGCGACCTGCTTTTGGCGGGAATCCTGTGCTGCTTGTCCCACAATGCGTGGGGCCAGCAGCAGCCGGGCAACCAGGGTGGGACGCTCGACGACGCACCGCTCGAGGCCGGTGACGATGAACTCGCGACTCCGGAGCGTCAGCTCATAAGCTGGAACGAATACGAGGGCAAGCGCGCCACGTTCCGTTTCGGGGGTGGCTTTCTCTACGAATACGCGGCTTACGCCCAGGACGAGCACAGCAAAGAGCAATTTGCACTCTCTCCCTCACCGAAGCTTCGGGATGCCCGCTTGCTTTTCAGAGGGCGGCTGAAGTTCGACCGGCCCACGAGCTGGAGTGCCGGACTCATGTGGGACGTCCCCACCCACCGATTCGTGTTCCGGCAAACCGGGGTGATGGTCGACGTTCCCGAGCTTTTCGGCCAGATCTTCATCGGAAGAACCAAGGAGGGGATTTCGCTCAACAAGGTCATGGTGGGCTACGCGGGGTGGACGATGGAGCGCCAGCCGATCAGCGACGCGACGATTCCCATCCTGGCCGACGGCATCAAGTGGCTTGGTTACCTTCCGGAAAAACACCTTCTATGGAACCTGGGGGTCTACGGCGACTGGCTGTCGGAAGGGCAGACGTTTTCGACCTATAGCCGTCAGGTCGCAGGGCGGTTCGCATGGGTGCCAATCGAGTCCCAAAGCACGGTCCTTCACGTCGGCCTGAATCTACGCCACGGCAAGCCAGACGACGGCGTGCTGCAGCTCAGGGCTAGGCCTGAAGCGTTTCCAGCACCGTTCTTCGTCGATACGGGGAAGCTCGCGGTGAAGGACACCACACTGACGGGGATCGAGGCCTACTATCGCCCCGGTTCTCTGTTGTTCGGTAGCGAGTACTACTTCCAGAAGGCTGACGCGCCCCAAAGCAATAACCCCTTGTTCCACGGCGGTGAAGCGTTTGTGACCTGGCTGGCCACCGGCGAGACGCGCGTCTACAACACACGCGGAGGCTACTTCAACCAGGTGTCGCCGGCGCGTCCAGTCTTTCAAGGTGGCCCCGGCGCGTGGGAGCTGGTGGGACATTTCTCCTACATCGACCTCGATAGCAACCCGATTCACGGAGGGAAGTTCTGGCGATTCACGCCGATGGTGAACTGGCATCTTTCGGACAACGTGCGGTTGGAGCTCACCTACGGATATGGTTCGCTCGATCGCTTCGGCGTCGTGGGCAAGACGCAGTTCTTTCAGAGCCGCATTCAGTTGCAGTTGTGACGTGCCGACGCTTCTTGGACCGGCTCGCTACCGCGGTGAAACGGTGAGGGCGTCGGCTCTTGGTCTGTAGGTCTTGGAGAAGCCGTTGCGGCCGTTCACGATCGCGAAGGAGCCGTCCTGGCGCGCCGATACTTTGATCCAGTACGCCGGCCCATTATGAGCCGGCGGCGCACCGAGTCCACGACCAGCCTGCTGTAATGGTGCGATCGGCATCGCGAGCTGCGGTCTGTCCCAGTGGTTCGCGACAAACAGCCCGGGCACGGTGTATTCCTGACCGCTCAGCTGTGACGCGTGGAGTTGCCACAGATCTTCCAGTCGTGGAGCGGTGTAAATCACCTTCATCACGGCGGGTTGTCCGCCCTTCCGCGTGCCGTTGTTCATGATGGCCACACGCGATTCGATTGCGTGAATCAGCACCTGGCTGTTTCCGCCGGGCTGCCCATGATGGGACACCATGAACAAATCAACGGTACCGACCGGATTGACGGGGCACATCAACTGGAATTCCTTGTTGACCGTCAGATCTCCCAAATCGACAGCACGAAATCGCCCGAATACGAACAGGAGCCCGATGGATTGGGTGTTTTCCGTGTTCGCATCGCTTCCGCGCTTGAAGTCTGCGCAATACGGATTCGGCACGCCTGTCCCTGACATGGGCGTCCGGATGGATTCACCAGCCGAGGTCAACACCCGCAGGTCAACACCCGCAAGCGGAATGGTGTCCCCCGGCTTGACGACCGTGTGTCTGGACTTGCGATAAAGCTGCGGATAGGTGTGCAGCAGGAATGCATCGATCACCGGATCGGGCTGGACATTCGCGCCGTGATCGATGAACTCGCCAATCGGCAGGTGTCGCGCCACGAGCGCCATTGCACCAACATGATCGCGATGCCAGTGCGTGGTAATCAGATGATCGATCCGCTGAAGACCCGCATCTCTGGCCGCAGCGAGAATGCGCCCGGCATCACGCTGGGCGCCTTCGCCGATGTTGCCGCTGTCGACGAGAAGCGACTCCCCGGATGGAGACACAACCAGCATCGCCTTGCCGCCTTCGACATCGACGACGTAAAGCTGCAGACTCCCGGACGTCTGGGACGCTGGCCTCGCCGCCGTCAGCGCCACTGACAACAAAACAATGATAGAGAGACGCATTCGCCCGACCTGAAGAGTGGGGCCTTGTTAATGGCCGTTCTTGCCGTGGAGGCGCGAAAAGTACTGCAAGGCTTTGCGGGTCTTGGTCTGCTGCTCGCCGGTGAGAGTGATGCCGTGCCGCGTAAGTGCGGCACGCGTCGCGACGGCCAGGTTAAACGCTTCGTCGGGCATACATTTCACCGATAGCTCCAGGATGCGCGTCCCATCCGGGTAGAACCACAGCTCCGCCACCGCCTCCCGGTCGATTGCTTCGTCAAGCTTAAATTTGGTTTTTGCGAGATTGATCGGTCCGAACGGTGTGAGGGCATCGAGGTCGAGCCCCTTCGGCGCATGCTCCGCGTAAAACGCACGCTGCTCATGGGAGAAGAGTTTATGAATACAGCGCTTCCCCTGGAGCACTTCCTTGACGTCGGTATTGTCGGCGCCCTCCTTCAGCGACCCTGAGCAGACGAACGCACCCGGAATGGCATCGAGCTCAATCGTGAAGCCGTCCGCACGACGCAGTCTGCGCGGGAGTTCCGCAGGCACCACCGGCCGGAGCTTGATGACACTGTCGCCGCGCTTTCGGGCTCGCCGGGCTCGCACGATGACACCGGCGCGGCTCAGTTGAAGGTCGTGCGTATCGAAGAACACCACCTGGCGCAGATCACAATCGAGCACGTCGAGGTCCAGCTCCAACACTGCAGAATGTTGGTCGGCGTCCGGGACCGTCACTTTCAACTCGACGTCGTCGCTGTTCTTCAGCAGGCTGAGAACCTGCACGATCCCCTCGTCGGTCAGCTGTATCTGGTGCGTGTGTGTCTGGTGGGTGCTCATGGTTTTCCTCGATGCCGGCTCGCAGCCGTCTCACGGCTCGGTCAGCCTGTCTCGCAGTTCAATCAATGCCTGGTGACTCGTTTGCAGCTGCTGCGACCCCGGAATGTCGGCAGCAGCAATCAGCACAATCACCGCTGCAAGCGCGAGCGCATACGCGACGGCCGCTATGGATCTCTGAGTGCCGGCCAGACCGGCCTGATACCCCGCCGCCGCGACCGACACGGCCATGATCCCGTTCAGAATCAGCCACACGTCGAAGGGGATCCGCGATCGGATATCAGTAAGCACGCGTTCGCCGTGCACGTTTATGTCAATCAGCGATTGGCTCAGGGGCGCGACCGATGGCGACCCGCCGTACCTCCTGCTCGCGGCAACGACTTCAGCCCACATCTGCTCTTGCAGATGTCTGATTCGAGCAAGGGCGTCACCGGTGCGGACGTGAAGCGGCTCCAGGCGAACGTCAAGGTAATTGCGAATGAGACGTCGTTCGTTCGTGCGTTCGGGCTCTGGAAGCAGGTCTGCCCGGCGGTACGCCGTGCCGATGGCAGTCGCTTCGTCAAAGACTGCCTCCGCTCTGCTGTCGAAGTGAGACGAGGCCAGCCCGAACGTGAAGCCGAGGATGAACGACAGCAGGCCGAGCGCGCTTGTCACCAGCACCCGGGCGGGCAAGAGCTCTTCAGGATTCGGCCTCCGGCTCCGCCACCTGCCGAGCCAGAGCCCGGCCTCGAAGGCGAGCAAGGTCGCAATCACGATCGCGATAAACAACCCCACGAGGACGATCGGCGATATGGACTGCACGATTGTTCCGGCTTCCCACGTTTGGGGAATTGCGCTTGGATGAGCGATTCAAAGAATGCGCCAGCATTCACCAGGCATTCGTCGCAATTTCATCCAGCCAGTCACACAGCCGGCCGCGATCAAGCAACCAGATCTTGTGAGCACGCGTA
>DAIRVG010000135.1:0-6189 GCA_036802945.1 Vicinamibacterales bacterium | reverse complement strand
GGTTGGGACGGTGCAGGGCACTTTGATCTCGACGCGTGTGCCCGTCCCCGGCGAAGACAGTATCCTCAGCGTTCCACCGATCGAGTCGACCCGTTCGTTCATGCTGATCAGTCCGAGCCCCTTGCCCTCTGCAGCGCGTACGTCGAAGCCACTGCCGTCGTCCACGATCGTCAGGGTCAGGCCGTCGACGCCACCCGTCAAGCGGACTGACACTTCACGCGCTCCGCTGTGCTCGACTGCGTTCTGCACGGCTTCCTGCACCATGCGGAACAGCGCCAGCGTGACGTCGTGCGGCACCTCCGGGGGCGCACCGTCGTGCGAGAACACGATCTTCAGGTTCGGCCGTGAGAAATCGCGCTGCAGACCATCGATGGCTGCCACCAGCCCTATGAATCGAAGCTTCGCCGGATGCAACCTGTGCGACAGTGCATGCACGCTCCGGCCGATCTCTTGTACGCGATCGAGCAGCCCGCGCTCGAGTTCCTTCAAGTCTTTCTCGTGCTGTGGAGCCATCCGCATGAACGTCTGCAGCTCGACCGACACTACCGCGATCTGTTGGCTGATGTCGTCGTGGAGCTCGCGCGCGATGTGCGTTCGCTCGGCGTCTTGCGCAGTGAGCAAGCGTACACCAAGGTCGTGAATACGGTCGTAGCTCGCGCGGAGTTCCGCCTCGCTTCGACGCGCCCGCTCTTCGGTCCGCCGCAGCCGTATCCGTTGCAGGAACAAGACCATGATGAATGCCGTCTGCGCGAGGAACAGTACCGCGATAGTGACGATGTAGCCTCTGTAACGCTCCAGGACGCTCGGCATCTGGAACATGATGCGCGTTCCCGCAGGCACGCGCGCATCGCGGATGCCCCAGCGCTGAAGCTGCCGCCAGTCCACCTGATATTCGTCCAGGGTCCGCGCCAGGAGCGGGATGCTGTCCGGGCGCTCGCCGTGGAGGACGCGCACCGCGAGATTGGTCACGGCCTCCACCTGCCCGTCGGTACTCAGAACACTGCCGCCGACAGCGCCCCGGCCCACCGTCCAGTCGACCCACGAGTAAATCGGTCGGTTGGCAACACTCGTCAGACGGTCCAGGTACTCCACCGGACTGAAGTTCGCCCCAGCGGCGTCCTGATAGAAGATTAGGTAGAAGACGATTGACCGGGACGGCAGTCCGGCCACGCGCCGTTCAATGTCCTGCGAGGTGAGACCGGCCAGGTAGGTGAACGTAAGCGCGGGTGAAAGCGATGCGAACTGCTCCCGTGCGACACGCTCGTTCGCCTTGTCACGGACCGAGCTACCGCTCACCACGAACACTTGAGTCGTGTCGGGCTGGAGCTGCAGGGCGAGCCTCAGCGTCCCACTGTAGTTACGTTCCACTACGACACCCGCGGAGTTTGGAATCTGTCGGGCCGTCCGATCCTCGGTGAGAAAAACGATGGGCGCATCGGGAAACAGCTCTTTCCGATCGGAGGTCAGAAAGTCGAACGCGAGCTGATGCGTCGCGATCACGGCGTCGAATCGCGAGCTCCTGTACTTCAGGCGAAGATAATCACCGAAGGCCGTTTTGTATTGCGCCTCCGGGAGTCGCGTTGCGTCGATGTGCTCGGAATAATAGTCAACCTTGCTTCCCATCGCTCGATCCAGAAGGAGCGGCATCTCCCGGTCGGCCACGATTGAGAATACTGTGTCCCGCGCTCTTGAATGGAGAACCAACACTTTCTTCTGCGGGCCTTGCGCCCACGAAGAAACGGCAGGGCCGATCGACGTGGCTGTCAGCAGGATCGCGAGCAGCCGTCGCCTGCGCAGGAGGCACATCAGAATCGTTCGAAGAGGCTTCACGTGCTGCGCTGACGGACACAGGCGTACGGCATCATGAGGGATCCGCCACTATATGCCCTTTGGCGCTCTGGTGGGACTTGGACCAATCCACCAATTTGCGAATATGCTCAGTGCGCCAGCGATCTGCGATGTTAGGCTCAGGCTCGCCTGACGTAATGCGTCCACGAATACTGCTCGCCGACGATTACCCCGGGATGCTGACTGCGCTGACCCGGTTGCTCGGGTTGGACCACGACATCGTGGGGAGCGTCGCTGACGGGGAGGCTGCGCTCGAAGCGGCCGTTCGGCTTGTTCCTGACGTCGTCGTGCTCGACTTGAACATTCCGAATGCCAACGGCCTCGAGACGTGCCAGAAGATCACCCATGCGATTCCACAGACCAAAGTCATCGTCCTGACCGCCGTACACGACAAGGACGTCAAGGAAAAGGCTCTCGCAATGGGGGCGTGTGCGTTCGTCGAGAAACAAGCCGACATGAATCATCTGTTGTCAGCCATACGTGCAGCATGCCGCTGAGGGTCGTGCAGGTGACGGTCACGACGCATCCGCCCATGCGCGTCTGATGGCGACGACCAGTTCGTTCCCCCCCGCCAGCTTGGGGACGAAGGCTGATGCTCCGGCGGCCAGAGCTTCCGCCCTGATCGTCTCGTCGATCATGCCCGTGATCAGGATCACTTTGGCGCGCGGATTCGTCTGCAGGATCCGACGGCACGCTTCCAGTCCGCTGACGTTCGGCAGGTTCAGGTCCACGACGGTCACGACCGGCTGCAGCCGCGCAGCGGCCTCGGCGACGTCGCTGCCATCGGCGACGACTCCGACGACGTCGCACTCGAGCGAGAGCACACGCTCCAGCGCCTTCACGATGCCGGCATGATCATCCGCGAGCAGGACGCGGGGGCGAGTCGGCATGACGATTCGTGGGATCGCCGGCGCCGCGCGACGCGTGGACGATCAGAAGGTGATCGATCAGCCGCTGCGTGTCGATGCCCTTGACGAAGAAGCCCGCCGCCCCCACCTGCTCAATCGGATGCGGGACCGCGCTGCGAGGGTGCATCGACAGCCCGAAAATCTCGATACCCGGGAGCTCGGCGTGGATGCGCGCCGTCGCTTCGACGCCGTCCATGTGCGGCATCGAGATGTCCATGAGGATGACGTCGGGCCGCAGCGTGTGCGCATGCGCGATCGCCTCGACGCCGTTGGACGCGCTGCCGATGACCGAGAGCTGCGGCCGCTCCTGAAGAGTGTGGCGGAGCGCCGTGCGCACCAGCGGGTGGTCGTCGACGATGAGAATCCTGAGCGCGTCCGGGGACGCGTGGCCGCCGTCCCCGGCCGAGGCCGGCCGGATCGGCGCGAGGCTCGACACGCCAGCGTCGGCGACGGCGCTCTGTGCGGCGCCGCGCGGCGCAATGAGGCGGACCCGCGTCCCCCTGCCGGGCGCGCTGTCGACGTCGAAGCGGCCGCCGAGCAGCGTCAGCCGCTCGCGAATGCTGAACAGACCCCAGCCCACCTGGCCGGTCTTCGATCGGTCGTCGAGTGCCGCCGGTTCGAACCCAATCCCCTGATCGGTGACGGTGATGCACAGCTGATCGTCGGCGTCGAGCGCCAGCTCGAGCGTGGCTCGATCCGCGTGCGCGTGCTTGACTGCATTGAAGAGGAGCTCTCTGACCGACTCGAACAGCAGCGTGCGGACATCCTTCCGCGCGGAATCGGCGCGCGGATCGGCAACGACCTGGACGTAGACCTTGTGCTTCTCGTGTGTCCAGTTCGCCAACCACGTCAGCGCCGCGGGTAGTCCGGCATGCTGGAGCACGGGAGGAAACAGCTCGAAGTTCAGTGAGCGCGCGGCGGCGATCGCTTCGTCGAGGTGATGCTTCGCCTCCGAAAGCGGGTCGCTCGGCGCGATTCCGTCCTCGCGGTCGCGCTTCAGCTGCTGCTCGAGGTTGAACGAGGCGATGATCAGCAGCTGCTGGAGCCCGTCGTGCAGCGTTCTGGCGATCTGCTCGCGCGCATGGTGTTCGGCGAGCGTCAGCTCCGACGCCATCCGGCTCAGGTGCGTCGTCCGGTATTCGAGTTCGGCGCTGCGCTCCTGCAGCGCTGACGCGGCGCGCTGGCGGTCAGTGATGTCGGTCACGAACGCGAAGGCGCGTCCGCCGGCGGGCGTGGCAACGTGGTTCAAGCTGACTTCGATCGGAAACGTGGATCCGTCCCTGCGCTCGCCGACGAGCTGCAAGCCGCCGCCCATCAGCCGGGCATGCGGCGCGGCGAAGTAGTTGGTCCGATGGCGCGCATGCGCGCCGCGAAACGCCGACGGCAGCAGGCGTTCGATCGGCTGGCCGATCAGGTCGCCGGACGCCCAGCCGAACATGGCTTCGAGCGCCTGGTTCGCCGTGACGATCACGCCCTGCGCGTCCACCGACACGATGCCCTGCGCGGCGGTCTCGAGCAGCGTCCTCAGCGCGCGATCGCGTTCCGCGTCGCGGCGCGCCTGCCGCGCCTCCTCCGTCCGTTGGTGCTGATTAAAGTCGAGATCGAGCCCGGTGAGCCGCGTGACGTTGCCGTCGGCGTCACGGTCGGCGCGTCCCCGGCTCTGGATCCACGCCACCGTTCCGTCGGCTCGCACGATCCGGAACGTGCTCTCCCACGCATCCTTCGTTTTCGACGTCAGGATCTCGTCGAGCAGGGCGAGCACCCGCGGACGGTCGTCTTCGTGCACGCGCGGTATCCACGCGTCGGACGTCGCCGGCTCGTCGGGCGTGAACCCGTAGAGCGCACGGAATCGTTCGTCCCAGTCGACCTGTTGGGTTTTGGCAATCCACGTCCAGGAGCCGCCGGCCGACGCTTCGAGCGCGACGCGGAGCCGCTCTTCGTGCTCGCGCAACGCCGATTCGGCACGGGTGCGCTCCACCGCGTCCCAGGTCCTTTCGCCGACGTCGCGAACCAGTTCGATCTCCGACGGCGTCCAGATGCGCGGCGCGACGTGATTGACGCCGAAGGCCGCAACCATCCGTCCGCCTTTCAACAGCGTCGTCCCGATCAACGCGGCGATTTGCCGCGACCGCATCTTCGTCCGCTCGCCGTCGCCCAGGCGGGGATCCGTCTGGACATCGTTGACCGCGACGGTCTCGCCGCGCCGGAGCGCCTGGCGCAACTCCTCGCTTAGCGTGACGCCCGGCCCCGGGCCGGCGAGCGGCGGGACCCCGCGCGTGTATTCCCGGCGAATGGTGTAATCGCTGCCGTCGAGTTCCGCGTAGCCGGCGCGGGTCGTGCCGAGGTGTTGTCCGAGGAGCCGTGCGGCGGTCTCCTGGACGTCGGAGGGATCGCTCAGCGGCCGAAGCGCGTCGTTGAGCCGGAGGAGAAACTCCAGGCGTTCTTCGTTCGCGCGCAACTCGGCTTCGACCTTGCGGTACTCGAGTGTCGTCCAGGTCCGATCGGCGACGTCCTGCACCAGCGCGAACTCGTCCGCCGTCCACACGCGCGGCTCGCGGCTGTGAACCGCGAACGCCCCGACGAACCGGCCGTCCTTGACGAGGAGTGGACAGATGTAGGCGCCGATGCCCGCCGCCCGCAGCGCCGCGCGCTCGTTTGCCGTATGCGGCTCGGCCGACGAGTCGTTGATGAACAACGTGCCGCCTTTCAGGATTTCTTCGGTGCGGCTGCCAGCCATCTCGGTCCAGCGGAAGCGGCCGGCCAGCGAGGGCAGGCCGTTCACGTAATCGTTGAAGATGGTGCAGTAGTCGCCCTCGACCTCGGCGTAGGCCACGCGGTTGACGCGGAGGTGCGTGCCCACCAGACGGCATATCTCCGCGAGAATGCGCGCTGGATCGGCGAACGAGCGGATCATGTCGTTCAGCTCATGCAGGAACACCTGCCGATCATCGCTCCGACTCAGCGCCTCCTCCGCGCGCGCGCGCTCGCCGGCTCCCCATATGCGCTCGGCCGTCACCTCGACGAGCGCGACCTGATCGCGTGTCCACGAGCGCGACGTCGCGCTGTGGACGGCGAAGCTCGCGAGCCATCGACCTTCTTTGATCAGCGGTGCGCCGACGAACGCCGCGATTTCGCTCGCGAGGAGCTGCGCACGCTCGGCGTCCGTGAACCATGGGTCCGTGTGGACGTCGCTGACCACGACCGTCTCGCCGCGCCGGCACGCCTCGACCATGGCGTGGCCGAAGCGGGCGACGGGACCTCGATCGGCGAATGGCGGGACGGCGCGTGCATAGGACCGCCTGATGACGAACTCATCGCCCTCGATGTCCGCGTAATTGACGCGGCTCGCCTGGAGATGCTCACCGATCAGCCGGACGGCGACCTCCTGGATCTCGACGGGATCCCTCAGGAGACGCAGCCGCTCGTTCAGCGA
>DAIRVG010000134.1:0-17159 GCA_036802945.1 Vicinamibacterales bacterium | reverse complement strand
TGTCCGTCACGGCGCTGCGCGACGCGCAGGACGCCATCATCGGCTATCTGCTGATTGGCACCGACAACACCGCGCGCAAGCAGGCGGAAGACGCGCTGCTGAAGGCGGGGGCGCTGCAGAGCGCCATTTTCAACAGCGCCAACTTCTCGAGCATCGCGACTGACGCGAAGGGCGTCATCCAGATCTTCAACGTCGGCGCCGAGCGGATGTTGGGCTACACGGCCGCCGAGGTGATGAACACGATCACCCCGGCCGACATTTCCGATCCGCAGGAAGTGATCGCGCGCGCCAAAGCGCTCAGCGTGGAGCTCGGCACGCCGATTACGCCGGGGTTTGAGGCCTTAGTCTTCAAGGCCTCGCGCGGGATCGAAGACATCTACGAGCTGACCTACATCCGCAAGGACGGGAGCCGCTTCCCGGCGGTGGTGTCCGTCACGGCGCTGCGCGACGCGCAGGACGCCATCATCGGCTATCTGCTGATTGGCACCGACAACACCGCGCGCAAGCAGGTCGAAGAGGAGCGGATGAAGCTCGATCAGCGGCTGCGCGACCAGCACTTCTACACGCGCTCGCTCATCGAATCCAACATCGACGCCCTGATGACCACCGATCCACGCGGCATCATCACCGACGTCAACAAGCAGATGGAGGCGCTGACCGGGTGCACGCGTGACGAGCTGATCGGCGCGCCGTTCAAGGACTACTTCACCGATGCGGACCGGGCTGAAGCGGGCATCAGCCGCGTGTTGGCCGAAGGCAAAGTCACCAACTACGAGCTCACCGCACGCGCCATGGATGGCACGCTCACGGTCGTGTCCTACAACGCGACCACCTTCTACAACCGTGGCAGGTGCCTGCAAGGGGTGTTCGCGGCGGCGCGCGACGTGACGGAACTGAAGCTGTTCGAGCAGACGCTGCAGCAGAAGAATGTCGAGCTGGAAGACGCGAGCCGCATGAAGTCGGAATTCCTCGCCAACATGTCACACGAGCTGAGGACGCCCCTCAATGCGATTATGGGCTTTTCCGAGGTGCTCAGGGACGGCATGATGGGCGAGATGACCGATCCACAGCGAGTGTTGGCCGTCAAGATCTTCACCAGCGGCCAGCATCTGCTCTCGCTGATCAACGACATCCTCGATCTGTCCAAGGTGGAAGCCGGCAAGATGACCCTCGACCTGGAGCCGGTGGAGGTCTCGTCGTTGTTCACGACCAGTCTGTCCATCGTCAGGGAGAAAGCCGCGAGTCGCCGCATCGGCCTCGTCATGGATGTCGCCGACGAACTGGGTTCGATCCAGGCAGACACGCGCAAGGTTAAGCAGATCGTGTACAACCTGCTGTCCAACGCGGTCAAGTTCACCCACGATGGCGGCCAGGTGACCCTGCGCGTCGGCGCCGTCCCGCGCGCCGACGTCGGTCATTCGTCCGGCTCTTGGACGGGCCGGAGCTTCCCCTTAGCCGACAGTGCGTTCGCGGAATTTCTCAAGATTAGCGTCACCGACAGTGGCATCGGCATCTCTCCCGAAGCACTAGAGCACCTCTTCACGCCCTTCAACCAGATCGACAGCGGCCTGGCGCGAAAATTCGAGGGCACGGGACTCGGGTTGGCCATGGTCAAACTGCTCGCCGAACTGCACGGCGGGGCGGTGGCGGTGAAAAGTGCGGTAGGCGAGGGCTCCTGCTTCACGGTCTGGCTACCGCTCCGGACAGCGGACGCAGAGGCGCTTGCGTCGGCTAAAGCGTCTGCGCCCCCACCTATCGAGGCGCTGGCGGGACCGCGCACCGCGCTCGTGGTGGAAGACGACTTCAAATCCGCAGACTTGATCCGTCTGCACCTTGAGGCGGAGGGCTTCACGGTGCTGCACGCCGCCTCCGCCGAGGCTGCGCTGGTCCTCGCGGCACAACAGCCGTTGTCGCTGATCACACTGGACATCATGCTCCCCAACATGGATGGCTGGGAATTCCTGAGTCGCCTCAAGCAGGTGCCGGCGCTCATGCTCATTCCGGTGGTGATCATTTCGATCGTGGCGGATCGCAACAGGGGTTTCGCGCTCGGCGCCGCCGCGGTGATGCAAAAGCCCATGTCCCGCCAGGAGCTGTCCAAGGCGCTGGTGCAGCTGGGACTGTTGCCCCTCTCGCAGGGCCAGACGCTCACGGTCCTCGTGATTGACGACGATCCCGAGGCGGTGGAGTTGATCGCCGTACGTATCCTCGGCTTGGCCAGTACCGTGCTGCGCGCGCTTGGCGGCCGCGAGGGGATTGCTGTCGCGCGACAGGAGCTGCCCGACGTGATCGTGCTCGATCTGATGATGCCGGACGTGAACGGCTTCGACGTGGTGGAAGCACTCAGCGACCACCCCGACACGGCTCGCATTCCGATCGTTGTAGTCACCGCCAAGCAAATCACCATCGAGGACCGGGCCAGGCTGGATGGCTCTGTCACGACGATTGTGGAAAAGACCGAGTTCAGCCGCGACCGCTTCACGGCCGAAGTCCGTCGGGCCATGGCGGGACGGAAAGTGGTCGCCTGACATGGCAAAAATCCTAGTCGTCGAAGACAACCCCGATAACATGTTTCTGACGGTGATGCTGCTGCAGTCGGCGGGGCATACTGTCCTCAGCGCGACCGATGCAGAAGCTGGGCTAACGCTGGCCCGCGACGAGCTACCCAATCTGATCCTGATGGACATCCAGCTTCCTGGCATGGACGGCCTCGAAGCCACGGCGTTCCTCAAGCGGGACGACGCGACGCGCGGCATTCTGGTGATCGCCCTCACCGCCCTGACGATGAAGGGCGACGAGGAGCGCATTCGAGCCGCAGGGTGTGATGGCTACATCGCCAAGCCGATGGGTATTCAGGACTTTCTGACGACCGTCGCGGCTCATCTAGCGCGACCGGGAACCCCAGACCGGACATTGACGACCGCCCAGCACGCATTCTGATCGTTGTTGATGAACATCAGAACAGACAGTTGATGTGATGAGCCCTGCGGCGGTGTGCCGCGCGGATGGTACCGACCAGACGTTCGACGTCTTCATCGTTCAGCCCGCTAATTGCGTCTCTTTTTGCGCCACGCGCAGCCAGAAGTTGAAAACGAATACGTCAATCCCAGTGCGTTTGGCATCAGGCGTCGCAGCCAGAGCCTCCGAACGCCTTCCCTCTTTTCACTCGGGTTCATGGTTTGGGTGGTAGTAGCGTGTCGCGAGATCTTGCAACGCAGACCCAGATCCCTTGGGCGCGCCGCCCGGAAAGTGATCCATTCGCCGCTCGGAAAGTGATCCACCTGAGGGCCTGATAGCGGGTTGCCGAAGCGTCGCGCTTCGGGTTCGCTGGAAGGGATGCTCAGGGTGGACCACGTACACGTCATTCGTCATAAAGTCCTGGTGGAAGGCCGCTCCGCGCGGCAGGTCGCGACGGAGCTGGGGATCTCCCGCTGAATCGTCCGGAAATACCTCACCGAAGCCGTTCCCATTCGTAAAGAGGCGCAGCCGCGCCTCCGGCCGGTCTGGGAGACCGGGCTCCACGTCGACGAGGAAATCGAGATCGCTGTTCGGGCGTGCGTCGCCGCGCGCCGTCGAACCGAACATCCGCAGGTTCCGCACGCCGTGGCGCCCCAAATCGCCCCACGAATAAAGAGTGGAGACGTAAGTGAAGACACACAAGCAGTTATTGTGGTGGGGGGCGGGAATGATTGCGGCGTGCCGCCGACGCCGAGCCAGAGCGGTCCTCTTCTGAGGGAGTCGTTTCCACGGTTGTCTGTACGGTCCAGGACGGACGACCGCGTTAGGCGTTTGGCCGCCCATCCCCGCATCTTGACGAGTTAGCGTCACCTGTCGTAAAAAAAGCCCCACACTTGAGTTGAGGTTGACGACGATGCTGACTCCATCGCCTTCTGCTTTAGCCCTGTATTGGTCTCGCAACGGCCACGTCGCTTGCGACCACCACGTCCCGCCAGCCGATTCCGACGAATGGGATGCTCACCACTGGAGACCGATTCCAGCTTTCTCACTGGAGCGCGGTATTTACCAGTGTGAATATTGCACTGGCAGACCTATTGGGAAGCCGCTTGTCGAGGAGCAGTGTCGAAGCGGCTCCGACACCTAACCGTGACTCTGGAAGATACGGTGAAGGATCAGACTTTGAAGGCGCCGAAGAAGACGAAGCGGAAACTGAAGGCGAGGTGAGTGCGTATTCCTATTTGGGGAGATCAGGCACACTTAATTGTTATCGCTGTGGACAGGCTATTCCGTTGCGGGGCCAGAGTTGCAGTGCGCCGGAAGCGATCTGTTCAGGCTGCGGAAGAACCAACTTACAAATAATCGGAACAACTAGGCGTGCCGAAGTCACGCGGTTTGTGACGCTCGCAATTGTGGTCGCGCTGTTGATGTTCATCCTCCGTGCCTGTTCGTTCGTGTAGAAGCGCGGGAACGAGGCACAAGGCAGCGAAGAAAGGGGTGTGTGTGGTTGATGGCGAAGCGGGATCCACAACCAAAACCGATGCACTTCGGGACAATCGATAGGACCTTGGTGCCGACGCGACGGCGGCGGGCTCAGGAAAAACCGGAGGCGACCAAGGAAAAGCGAAAGGCGGCGAAGAAGCGATGACACTAGATGTTTGGCCCGTCTATCCGGTCTGGATTGAGGGTATCGATCGGCTGGAACACGCCAAGGTTCGCGCCATCGACGGGGCCGTTCTCATCGGTCGGGCCGTTTCTGTTCAGCGAGAAAGGGAGACGCTCTGGCGGTGGGGACACGTCATTGAGCGGCGCGACAACGGCGTCTCCATGGGTGGGAACCCATCTGTATTTCGTTGGCATCGAACGAACGAAAGGCTGCGAAGAAACGCTAGCGGCATGGTTTGGCAACAACGCTCAGCGGCACCCCGCCTAACCCGGATGCAACGACTGGCATTTCCCATGATGTCTCGCAGGCAATACAGAATAGTTGCAGTCGAGTGAGAGCGTAACGTGACGATGACCCCTACGTTTGCCGCTGGGATAGCGAATTGGAACGTAGACGCGTGCTGGTGTCTGTTGTGAGGCCTCTCGCGATGGCGTCACGCCAGCGAGCCTACACCGCTGCAGTCAGCCCAGTCTGTCTGGGCTCTTACGTAGCGCCACATTTGTCTTTGGAGCTTCAATTTCATGGCGAGAAATAAAGAGCTTGCAGAACTTGCCAGAAGTTTACACCGAGCCGCTGAGAGGCTATGGATGCGCGTTGCGGATCCGGGCGATTACGACGCAACCAAGACAGACATCGAACAGCTTCAGAAATCCAACACCCAACTAAACAGAGCAATCACAAAGCTGAAGCGGAAGGTTAAGAAATAGCTTTGCAAGCTTGCCGCATGCTTTCCGTGTTTGGGTTTCAGCGCGCGCACGCGATTGTCGTCGCGGTCGCCCGGGACCACGTCAAGACTATGGTATCGATGCAGGTACTTCGTGAACTCGAGAATCTGATTCATCGCCTAACGGACGTCTCCTCGATTCCAGAATTTCCTCCGCGGGATTGTAGGCGAGACTGGCTTCGCCGCTCTTCGCGATCGCCGTCAGTTTTGGCTGGAATGTTTAGAAGCAATTTGTTGATTCGGCGTGACCGGAGTTCTGGCACAACCCGTAGTTTTGGGACAGTTCTGAGACAGAGCAGCGGAATCCGGTTCACAAGCGAGCTAAAATCATAGGAGTTTGAGTCGGGGCGTAGCGCAGCCTGGTAGCGCACCTGCCTTGGGCTGAAGAGCCGTCCCTTCCAACGGCTCTATTCCGCGTGATCGATCTTCAACGTTTTCATAACTTAGGGAATCTGCTTTCGCTCACCGCAATTCCCTCAGCCAGGTTAAAACGCAGTGGTTTTGGGACAGTTCTGGGACAGTCGTTCGTCGCCGCGACAGATAGGAAGGATCAGCCGTTATGTGGTCGGCCCCGATGCCAAAGCGACCTACGCGACACGCCTGCAGCTCGGAGATGAAGCGTTCCGCAAGGCGATCAAGCAGCAATTTCTTCGGGTAGCGAGCGAAGGTCCCTAGAAGACCGGCGGAAGCTGTCAAGCGCGCTCAAGTATGAACGTCATCCCATTTTTCGGGTGCGGCGTGCCGCCGAGAGTACTTGCCCGCCCATTCCCACCATTGCTGCACCGAAGGCCACTCCTGACGCAACGAAGAGATCCGCGGCGCTGGGCACGCGTTGACCGACGACTCCGGTCACCACGGATATCAGGAACAGGAGAGGCACGAGCGCGGACCCTTTCGCTCCTCTCCACCACATCACGCTGAGCAGCAGCCATCCACCAGCAACCGTCAGGGCTCCGGCGGGATACAAGTCAAGGCCGGGAACCGCGCGGCTAGACCTCACCAGCAGGATCCCCGTGACGGTGGCAAGAAACCCGCCCGCCCCCCAGCGCCCCAGCGCCTCGTGATTCTGCGCATACACCGCGAGCACGCCGAGCAGGAGAAGCAGATCGACGATGAAGTAGAGCGACTGCTGTTCGATCTCGCCGGGCCCGGACGCAAACGAGCCGGCCGCGCGCAACACCCCGGCGAGAATGGCAGAGACGCCGCCGATGCGAACAAGCGTATCCATGCGCACGACGCGATCCTTTAAACTCCCGAGAGGGTCCAGGCTCAGGCCACGACAATTTGGCCGGTCATCTTCGGGTGGATCGAACAGTAGTAGGGGTACGTCCCCGGCGCCTCAAAGCGATACGAGAACTGCTGGTCGGTGTCCAGCACGGGCGAGGCGAACTTCTTCTCCGTGCTGACGATGTTGTGCGGCACATCGTCGCGATTGGTCCACGTAACCGTCGTGCCGGCGGCCACCTTCGACGCCGCTGGCGAGAAGCTGAAGTTATCCAGGACGATTTGGGGCCCATCGGCGCTGGCCGACGACACGGCGTTCTCGAGCGGCAAATCGGTGATGGCGATCGGGTGGTGGACGTCGTGGTAGGCGATGGACGCGAGGCCGAGCATTTGTTTCAGCCGATCGGTCTCGACTTTCATCGGTCCCGGCGACGGTCCAGCGCCGGGCGCCGGCTGCGGGAACGCCGTCGACATCGCGGTATGGAACGTCACGTTCCCTTCGACCTTCTGCATCACCTGATGAATGTGACCATTCAGCACCGAGACCGACCCGAATCGCTTCAAATAGGATAACGCGCGGGCGCTGTCATCGGTCCCCCAGCCCCACTCGGGATAGACGGACCACAACGGGATGTGCGCGAACACCACAATCGGCGTGCTGCTCGTCAGCCGCTTCACGTCCCCCTCCAGCCATTCGAGCTGCTCGGCACCGAGGGCGCCCATACCGCCCGCCTTGAGATCGACAACGTTGACCAGCCCGATGAAGTGCACGCCGGCCTGGTCGAAGCTGTACCAGCCGGCGCCTTTCGTGTTCTTCCCGAAGCGCTCGAGGTAACTCTTGCCGTTGTCATTCAGCACGTCGTGTTCGCCCGGCACGTAGAACACCGGCGAGCCGATCCCCATGAGCTCCTGCTGCAGTGTGTCGAACTCCTCGGGCCTCGACAGGTGCGTCAGATCACCGGTGTGCAGCACAAATGACGGCGCCCGCGGCATCGCGTGTATTTTCGCGATCGCCGCTCGCAGCGTTGCCGTGACGTCCGGATTCGCGTCCTTGTTGAAGCCGATGTGACTGTCGCTGATCTGCACGAACCGCAGCCCGCCGGCGCCGGCCCCGGAGCGCGCCGCCTGCTCAATCGGCATGCCTTTGAGGATGCCGCTCGTCATGGTCCAGACCGCGCCGGTGCCGACCCACGCCATGCACTTCAGGAACCCGCGGCGATCCCATTCCGTCTCGTCGTTCTTGTTCTTCACAGACACTCTCCTTATGAATCCGACATCGCTGACTACAGTCGAAAGAATCTGGCTCCCCACACGAGCGTCCCACCCAGGTGGCCGGTGATCGCCACGAGGAAGGCGGTGACGAACAACGTGACGCGGTATGCGAGCGCCCAGCGCCGCGATGACACGTGTAGACGCAACGACAGGACCGCCGCGGCGATTGCGCCCGCCGCGCCGGCCATCCCCAGCCACCGATGCCATTCGAGGGACGTCCCGGGGTCGACCACCGGTGAGGACGCGAACAGCCAGCCCGTGACCGCCGTGAGGACGCCCATCGCCGCCCCCGCGCGGATGTTCGCGACGGCGACAGTGCGCCAGGCCTGGCGAGGCACGGCAATGACCACGAGCTCGGCTACGGCGGCCGCCAGCACCAGGGCAATCGGAAAATGCACGAGGAGTGGATGAAGCTTGCCAATCAGGGACATGTGCGTCTGGTGTCTCCGTCACGGGTCGGGAATCGTCCCGCGTCGCCCATACAGACCAGGGCGACGGCGGATATATTCCGCACGTGGTGCCGGTGTGGTCGGGGAATAAAACTGCGGCGGATGCAGTCGTAGGGGCAGACGATGCCCCGCTCGTTTGAGGAGGTCCTGCTGCCCCACCTGGACGCAGCGTTCAACTACGCGCGGTGGCTGACGAAGAATGATGCCGACGCCGAGGATGTCGTGCAGGATGCGTATGTGCGCGCCTTGCGGTTTTTCTCGTCCCTGCGTGGCGAGGATGCCCGCGCCTGGCTGCTCACGATCGTCCGGAATACGTGGTACGGGCGGTTTCCGAGACGCGCTGGAGGTGGCGTCACGATGGTTGCTGACGAGGACGCCGACAACCGGGCAGACGTGAGCCTAAACCCCGAAGCGCAGATGATTCAGCAACAGACCGTCGAGCAGGTGCGGCGCGCGATTGAGGCGTTGCCGACGGATTTCCGCGAAGTGCTCGTGCTGCGGGAGCTCGAGGGGTTGTCGTACAAAGAGATCGCCGCGATTGTCGGGATCCCCCTTGGGACAGTCATGTCGCGGCTGGCGCGGGGACGCGAGCGGTTCGAGGGCGTGTTGGCTAGCAGCGACATCAGGGGAGGGCGCCGTGGATTGTCGTGACGTCGAGGGTCTGCTCGACGCGTACCAGGATCGTGAACTCGAGCCGGCTATCTCGACGTCCGTACGGGATCACGTGAACACGTGCGCGGCCTGTCACCAGCGACTGGCGAACGTGGAGTCGATCGGCCGAATGATTCGACACGCGCCCTACTACCCGGCACCTGATGGGT
This sequence comes from Vicinamibacterales bacterium, assembly GCA_036802945.1. Taxonomy (GTDB): domain Bacteria; phylum Acidobacteriota; class Vicinamibacteria; order Vicinamibacterales; family UBA2999; genus Gp6-AA40. Next base: position 8,048 of record DAIRVG010000134.1, on the reverse strand, counting down.
TGCGCGCTCGGCTTACGCAGGCTCGAACGCGATCAACGTCCGCGTCGCACCTGCTCGCCTGGGCGGCGGCGGTCGTCCTGATCGCCTCCGTGACCGGCTCAATGTGGTTCGTCCGATCGTCGGCCCGCGCGGCGCGGACGCTTGACCCGGTCGACGCCGTGGCGCAGGAGGTCGTCAGCAGTCATGTGCGGGCGTTGATGGGTGAGCACCTCTTTGATGTCCGGTCCACCGATCAGCACACGGTGAAACCCTGGTTCCTGGGTAAGTTGGACTTCTCGCCGCCGGTCAACGATCTCGCCCAGGCCGGGTTCCCGCTCACGGGGGGACGGCTGGACTACGTGGCGGGCCGTCCGGTCGCCGCGCTTGTGTACATGCGCGGACAACACACGATTAATTTGTTCGTGTGGCCGGAGGCGTCTGACGCCATCCGCTCGTCGGACGCGCAGGCTATTCGCGGATTCCACGTGCGACACTGGACGGACGGGAGCATGTCCTACTGGGCGGTGTCAGATGTCAACGACGCGGACCTCGACCAGTTCGTCCACGCCCTGCAGCCATAACTGCGGCCCAAGGCACTAATCGGGCAAGAGCTCTTTCACGAGCGAGCGGGCCACACAGCCTGCGACGTCGGCCTGCACGGAAAGCCACTCGCCCGCCGTACGTTCGTAGGTCTCCGACCACTGGTACGTTTCTGTGGCCGCCTCGACCAGACACGCCGTGATGCGCACGCGTGCGCCCTCGCGTCGCGTGCTCCCTTCGAGCAGGTAGTCGGCATCCAGCGCCTCGCCAATCTCCCGAGCCCGCTGCACGCTGCCCTTGTAGAACATCGAGGACCAGCGCGCGATGATGCCGACCTCCCCCAGGCACAACAGCCCGAGCTGCGCGATCAGTTCCTCGGTGAGACCGTCGCTGAAAGACTCCTGACGACTGTCGTCGCTCAGGTTGCGGAACGGCAGCACGACGAGACGCAGCCGCGGCGAGGTACCCCCGCGCAACGTCTTTGCCGCCGCGCCGGCCTGCGTCGCGGCAATGAATCGATACCGCGGCGCGGCACAGTCTCGACGAACTTCCGCTGGTCGGCAGTGTCGCCGAGCGCGGTGCGCAGCCGCCTGATCGCCGCATTGAGACTGTGCTCGAAGTCGACGAAGGTGCCTCCCGGCCAGAGGCGTCGCCTCAATTCGTCGCGTGTGACAACGTCCCCTGGCCGCTCGAGCATGAGCCAAAGGATCTCGAACGTCTGCTCCTGCAGGCGAACGCGCGTCGAGCCGTCGCGCAGCTCGCGCGACCGCACGTCGAGCTCGAACGTGCCAAAGCGGACTGGGTTCGGTGTCATGTCAGCAGTTCATCGACGAGTCGAAATCCCGCCGATACCGACGTCTTCGCGAAAGCGATGATGAACAGCACGCCCCATACGAGATCGGGCGCGACGATCATGACGTCCGTTACCGAAATTCGCCCTTCGATGCAGAGAAGGCCCATGCTCAGGACAAAGATCAGCTTTTCGGCCACGCTCGGAATCATCATCAACCGGAATCGCGCCGGGTCCGATCCGATCACGAGAAACGCGAACTGCCACGCCATCGTCACCGCCAGGAAGCCGTAGAAGAATTGCGGATACGTGATCGGCGAGGAGTGTTGGCGGCCTATGGCGTCGAACAGAAAGTACATCGGCGTGAGCAGGACGATTCCCCACACGCCGGCGGCGGAAAACACGATCTTTGCGAACTTCATCGTCGCGCACCTCAGCGAACGACGACCGTTCCGACCATCCCAGGGTGAATCGCGCAGTGATAGCGATACGTTCCTGGGGTCTGGAATGCAAATGAGAACTGTCGGCCTGGCGCGACTGCTCCAGAGTCCCACCCGGTGGCGTCCGACGTCGAGGTGTGGTCAACCGAATCGGTGTTCGTCCATGTCACCGTCGTGCCCGCCGCGACGTTCAGGTCATCAGGTGTGTAGGCTCTGTTCCCGAGCGTGGACGCACCCACAGCGATCGCGACTGCCGATGACGACCCGCTCGGCGCCGGCGACGGCGCCGGCGAAGGTGAGGGTGAGGGTGCCGGCACCGGTGACGGCGTAGTGGAAGGTGACGAGTAGCCACCTCCGCAGGCGAGAGTGAACATCAAGAATGTCGAGACAACAACGAGACGCAATTTAAGCATTTTGTTCCTCCGCATTTGCCTAACCTCGGGGCCCGGAGGAATATTCCGCAGAATATTTCGAAGGCTGATGGTGTTTGCACCTTCGTGAAGCACGCAGGCACCATCCGCATCCTTGCGATTTCAGGAAGCCTTCGCCGCGCATCCTCGAACAGTGCGCTGGTCGAGGCCGCGGCCAGACTCGCTCCCGGCACAGTGAAGATATCGATCTACCGCGGGCTCGCGGAGCTTCCCGCTTTCAATCCTGATCTGGACGACGATGCACCTGAGACAGTCATCAGATTTCGAGCCGCGCTGCAGGCGTGCGACGCGGTCCTGATATCAAGCCCGGAGTACGCTCATGGCGTGCCCGGCGTCGTGAAGAATGCGCTGGACTGGGTCGTCCGCAGTGGTGAACTGATCGACAAGCCGATCGCGATCATCAACGCGTCGGCGCGCGCAACGCATGCGTGGGCGTCGCTGGCGGAAACGCTGAGGGTCATGTCGGCGCGCGTGATACTCGACGCGTCGATTACGGTTTCGCTCAATGGCAAACGAATCGATGCAAACGGCTTCGTCGAGCATGCCGAACTTTCAACGGAGCTGAGGCGCGCTATCGAAGCGCTCGCCGCTGCCGCGCGCGATGTTCTGATTGTCCTGCAATGATCGACGCCGCGTGACGGGTTACAAGACGCGGTCGATGTCCTTGATCAACGAAACGGATCATCCAAAAAAACATCAAACCACAGGCGATACCGGAGGCTTCAGCGGGACGGCGGCGCTCGATGAGCCAGACCAGGGCGCCGCGGTAGCTCTCGAGATCTTCGCGCACGCGATCCAGCCAGTCGACCTGCGCGGGTTCGACCAGCCCCTCCGCGGCGACAGCAGCTTCACCCGTGGTGTAGCCACGAGCCCCTCCATCGCGTCGTCGCGCTCACCCGACGCGGTGAGCTCGCGAGCTGCGTACGCCCGCACGGTGTCGAGCATGTAGTACAGCGGACACGTCGCCACGACCGAGGTCTCGGCTCGCAGAAGCAGGCTTTTGTCCATCAGGCCGGCCGCCGCGCGCAGCGCGTCGTCGTAACCGGCCGGGGCATCTTCACGACCGGCCAGGACCGCCGCGGCCGCGTCGATCGAAAACAGACCTGGCAGCGCGCCGAAGCGGCGGAAGGCGCGCTGCTCCGCCGCGTCAAGCAGGTGATAACTCCAGGCGACCGTCGCATTCATCGTCTGTTGGCGTTCGGGAAGATCGCGTGAGCCGACGGTCGAGAGCAGGACATCGTGCGCCAGTCTGCGAAGCAGGCTCTCGGGCGTCAGCACTTTGATCCACCGGGCTGCAAGCTCGAGGGCGAGCGGCAGTGCATCGAGCCGCCTGCAAATCGCCGCCACGGTGGGGCCGTTCGCGGACGTGGGCCGAAAGTCAGGCTGCACGTCCCGAACGCGCTCCAGCAATAACCGGATCGCAGGAGAACGTGCCAGATCGGCGGGCGACATCGCATCCGAGTCCACCTCCAACGCGAGCGGTCCGACGGCATACTCCCGCCCTTCTCGCACACGAAGCGGGGCGCGGCTGGTGGCCAGCACTCGGAGCGACGCGGCCGATGTCAGGAGATCCGCGACCAGCGGCGCCGCGTCCAACACCTGCTCGAAATTGTCGAGCACGAGCAACGTGGGGTGATCGTCGCACGCGACGCGTGCGCGCTTCGGCAAGTCGAGCGCAGAGACGTCCGACAGCCCGAGCGCCTCGGCGATCGCCGACGCGACGAACGCGGGATTCCGAATGGCGGCCAACGGTACGAAGACCACGCGGGTTGCGCCCTCTGCCGCGATCGCACGCGCGATCTCCAGCGCCAGGCGGGATTTCCCTGCTCCTCCAGGGCCAGTGAGCGTGATGAGACGTGCGGCGGGATCAGCGAGCCATCGCCGGAGCGTGTGCACGTCAGCATCGCGGCCGAGAAGGGGCGTCAGAGCCAGCGGCAGCGAGTCGCCGCTCAGTTCATCGACAGCGTTGTTGTGAGCAGGTGCGCGCGCGCTCGCAACGAGGGCCTCACGGGTCGCACCAGTCAGGTCCAGTGCCGCGGACAACGCGCGCGCGGTCTCGACGTGCGTCGCCGTCTTTCGCCGCGCTCCCGCGCGCTTGACGGCTTGGACCGACAGACCCGCAATCGTCGCGAGCTCCTCCTGCGTGAAGCCCGCAGCCTCGCGGAGCGCTTTGAGCTGGGCGTCAAATGACGCCGAAGCGTCAGGTTTCATTGGCCATTCATCTTACTGGCGCGCCTGTACGGGCGTCGTGCGAGTCCTGTGTGGGTAATGTCGGTGGTCGCCGGCTCGCTGCCACTCCACACTGACGACATGACGGGCGACGCGCGTGCGACGGCGTTTGTGACGGGAGCCGCCGGATTCATCGGCACTGAGTTGGTCAAGGTTCTCATTGCCCGTGGCCGTCAGGTTCGGTCTGGCGCCGTGCGCGGACGCTGCGGAGCGCGTGCGTCGTGCCGGGGCGGTACCCGTGATCGGCGACCTGCTTTAACCGGGTCAGTGGCAAGACGAGGCGGCGGCTGACTGGGTCTTCCATCTTCCGCCGAACCTCATGCGTGGACCGCGCATGGCGTGGAGACGCACGCAGTCCATGGCACGCGCGCGCGTGTTGATGGATGCGCACTTGCTGGACGCGGTGGCGGCGGGCGCGACGCGGCGGATTGTGTACGTCGCGGACACGAGCTTCTACGGCGCGACGGGCCCGTGTCCAATCACCGAGGACCGACCGCCCAGGCCCTCTGCGTGGGGACGCCACCTCACGCCCGCGCTCGACCGCGTCGACGGATACGTCATCGCCGGCCTGCCGATCGTCACCGCGTTCCCCGGCTGGGTCTACGGCAACGGCTCGTGGTTTCGTGAACGCGTCATCGACCCGGTCATGACGGGCCGCCGTGTGTTGCAGTTTGGGAAGAGCGGACCGTGGGTGTCGCCCATTCACGTCCACGACTGCGCCCGCGCGCTGGTCCACCTCGCCGAGCACGGCGAAGCTGGCGGCCGCTATTTCCTCGTGAACAGCGATCCGATCAACATGCGGGAGTTCGCGGGAGCGTTCGCCCGACTCGCAAACCGTCCATTACACGTATGGCGGATACCGGCGTCCGCGACCCGGCTCGTTGCCGACCCGGTCCTCGCCGAGTACATCCAAGCCGACGCCGTCTTCTCGAACATCCGACTGCGCGGAATCGGGTTCCGCTTCCAGTATCCCACCCTCGAACAAGGACTCCAGCAAGTCATCGGAGCACTAAATGAGTAACGCAATCTGTCGACCGGCGACCGTATCCGCGATAGGCGAGAGTTTTGACGAGGTCGTCCTTCCCCATCTCCAGGACGCCCATCGGCTGGCGCGCTGGCTGATGCGCAACGAGCACGACGCGGAAGATGTCGTGCAGGAAGCGTCGCTCAGGGCCTTTCGATATTTCCAGACATTCGCCGGCGGAAACGGGCGAGCGTGGTTCCTCAGAATTGTCCGCAACACCTGTTCGGGCTGGCGCGGTCACAGCGTGGAAGGACGAACCGACCCGTTCGATGAAAAGCAACACAGCGGCGCCGGGCCGGCGTCCGATCCTGAAACGTTATTGCTCCACACCGATGACGCCTCGTTGATCGCACGCGCGATGAGCAACCTGCCAGATCGTTTTCGCGAACTGCTCGTACTCCGCGAGCTGGAGGGTCTGTCGTACCGAGAGCTGGCTGATGTGATGGGGATGCGCATTGGAACCGTCATGTCCAGGCTCTCCCGCGCCCGTCAAGCGTTCCGCGGTGCGCTGAACAACGAACTCAGACACCCCGGGAATATTCGAGGGCGTGTGCAGATTAGGTGATGTGTGGACGCGTTTGCGATTCCCGCAGCGCAGCCGACAAGGTCCTACTCTGAAAGGGAAGGTGCAGAAGATGGTGAAAACGGCAGCAGTGATTCTATTGGCCCTGGCGATCGTGGGAGGAATCGAGTCAAAGGTTTTCGGCGCAGGAAACCAGGCATTTGGCTTCAACGCGAGTCGCATCTCCGGCTTTTCGGGAGGGCGGGCGGCGGAAATGACTGGCGGCGGTGTCTACAATCTGGACCGAAGTTTCAAGGACGGAAGCTTTGTCAATTCAGGCGGCGGCTTCAGATGCCTCTCGAACATCAGTCTCGGGCAGTTCACTGGATGTGCAGAGGGAGAGGGAGTGCGCTGGGACACGGCAGCGCTGCTCACATCCACGACGTTCCAATGCACCGGCTCCGACGCGGTCAAGACGGCGTTCACAGGGGACAAGACCGTTGTGCTGCTGGCCGACTTCTACCGTCAGGGCGACGGGGACGTCGAGTCCTTCACGGCCAAGATGATCGTTTCGGATTCCGATCTGGACCCGATTGCTCAAGGTGTGCAAAACGTCTGGATACAGTCGATCGGTTGCGCGACGGACGCAGTCACCGCCTTCAACTGAAGGGCCGCGGCGGACAGGTCCATTGTTCAGACGAGTCCGTTGATTTCGACATGCGCGCTCGGCGAGGAGGGCTTGTGAACCTTGTGAGAATCGGTCGTAGTGAATCGCTCCGGCCGACGGTCGGCCAACACGTGCACCCGTATGGCATCGTGGGTCAGAGCCGCGCCATCGCCGACGTGATCCATCGCATCGAGCTGGTGTCGCGACCCGCAGCACGGTCTTGATCACGGGCGAAACCGGCACGGGCAAGGAACTGGTGGCCCGTGCCGTCCACCATCGCAGCGCGCAGCGAGACATGCCGTTCATCAAGGTCAACTGTGCGGCGATTCCCGAGGCCCTGCTGGAGTCGGAGCTCTTCGGCCATGTCAGAGGGGCGTTCACCGGCGCCACCGGCACGAAGAAAGGCAAATTCTCCCTCGCCAATCGCGGCTCCATCTTTCTCGACGAGATCGGCACGATGAGCATCGGCCTCCAGGCCAAGCTGTTACGCGTGCTGCAGGAACGCGAGATCGAACCGCTCGGCGCGGAACGGACAGAGCACGTGGACGTTCGCGTGATCGCGGCGACCAACCGCAACCTCCGTCAGCTCGTGGACGAGGGACTGTTCCCGGACGATCTGTTTTATCGCCTGCACGTAGTCCCAATCGTCGTGCCTCCGCTTCGCGAGCGCGTCGATGATATTCCAATGCTGGTGCAGTACTTCACCGACAAACATGCGGTGCGGAGCGGGAAATCGATCGAGGCGCTGGAGGACGACGTGGTGTCGTCGCTCCAGCAGCATCACTGGCCGGGCAACGTGCGCGAGCTCGAAAATACGATCGAGCGGGCCGTTGTGCTGACGACAGGCTCCACGATCGCTCGTGATGCGGTCACAGTCGAGGCGACAGCGAGCGTGCCGCCGGCTGGCGTTCCTTCTTTGAAGCTGCGGCAGAACGTCGAATGGGTCGAGTGTGAAACGATTCGCCGGGCGCTCGAAATGTCGACTGCCAAACAACAGGCCGCCAGGCTCATGGGCATCAGCCCCCGAGCGCTTTCCCACTATCTGGCCAAATACCCATCCATCGACCAGAACTCGGCACATCGGCGCTCAACGGTCCAGCGGAGCTGAAGGCCTTCGAACGAGGTCGATGATCCGACGATTGTCAGCAGTGTTTGGTAACGGCTCGGCGTCGATCACGGCCTTCAGGTTCGTGGCGAGGACGACTGACCCGCCAAAGCCCCCTTGCCGCTGGAGCAGGTAGTTGGTGTCACGATCGGGCTGTCCCTCACACCGCCGCGCTTGCCGAACGGCGCGCCCGCTCGTTGGGCCTCAAACACCGCCCACACTGCGGGCGTTGGTGCATGAATCCTGCGCCCTGAGAAGTCCAGGTTTGGATCGCTCGATGTTCTGGGCGCCGCGACCACACTGAAGGGATGAATTCGAGAGTCTATCCCACGTACAAGACC
>DAIRVG010000133.1:8798-17239 GCA_036802945.1 Vicinamibacterales bacterium | reverse complement strand
TTTGCCGCGTGGCAGGCGAGGAACTTCACCGGCACGGCGCCATGTCTGCTGCTCGCCCTTCAGGAAATGCCCGGGCCCGATCAGTACATGCAGCAGGCGCGGAATTTCCAGGTGTCCATCGGTTTCCAGCGGCAGTTCGGAAGCACGATTGCGGTCGAGGCTGACTACATTCACGCGAAGGGCACGCACGAGAAGGACACGCTCGACAACATCAACCTGTCGTACGACCCAGCGACCGGCGCGAACTATCCGACCTCGGATCGCGCGAGGCTTCCGTATCCGCAATACGGCGTCATCTCGATGATTCCGCACAATGCCCGGTCGACGAGCGACTCGCTGTTGACCAGTTTCACCAAGCGGATGAGCAGTCGTTGGCAGGCGTCGGCCACGTATACGCTGTCCGGTCTGCGGGACGCGGAGAATCAGCCGTTCAGCGGACTCAACATCGTGCCGTTCACGGTGCAGCCCGATCTCGGCAACGAGTTCGGTTACTCGTCATCGGACCAGCGCCATCGCGCCGTGTTCAGCGGGATCTGGGAGGTTGCGCGCGGCTTCCAGTTGAGCGGACTGCATTACTTCGGCGCCGGAATCCGAAGCGGATATAACTACGGTGGCGACCTGCGAGGTATCGGTGCCACGGCGCAGGCCCGCCTCCGCCCGAACGGGACGATTGTTCCGCGGAACGGCTTCATTCAGCCCAAGCAGAACAAGACGGACGTTCGCGTCCAGCAGCGCATCCGGCTGGGCGGTCGGGCCGCGGTCGATCTGATCGCGGAAGTCTTCAACCTGTTCAATCTCGAGAACTACACGTTGGTCACGCAGGAAAGCGCGGCCAACTTCAACAAGCCCTCGACGGGCCAGTTCCGGAGCGCACAGATCGGGTTCAGACTTACCTACTGACGCTCATGGAGAACCTGCAAGTTTGAAGTTCGAAGGTTGAAGTTCGAAGTAAGTTGAAAGTGAAAAGGCCCGCGAATGTCGCGGGCCTTTTCTTTTCTAGTTCGAAGTTACTTCGAACTTCACACGTCGAACGTGCTCCGACGTACGGCTACGCAGTAGCCGCCGCGGGAATCTTGAGGAGCTTCATCAGGTTGCCGCTGAGGATCTGCTCCTTCTGCGCGTCGGTGAGGGTCGAGTGGTTGAGCACCAGGTCGACCGTTACAGGCCAGTTCAGCGGATTGTCCGTCCCGTAGACGATCTGGCTGATCCCCATCTCGGCGACGAGATGCCGCAGACCTTCGTCGGTCAGCACCATCGTATCCGCCATGATGTTCGTCTTCAGGTACTCGCGCGGATGCTTCTTGTTCGCGCACATCGCGTTCCCGCGCACGTCACACGCGACCTCAGTCCGCTGGAAGTACGACGGGAGGTAGCCGCCACCGTGCGCTCCGCAGACCTTCAGGTTCGGGAACTTGTCGAACGTCCCGTCGAAGATCAGCCGCGTGAGGAAGTAGGTTGTCTCCAGCGGGTTGCCGATGATGTTGCCGATGTCGCCCCTCGCCTTCCAGGCGTCTGGCTTGACGATGTTGTCCGCCCCGCCCGGGTGCATGAAGACAATCACGCCGAGCTCGTTCGCCTTGGCCCAGAACGGATCGAACTTCGGCAGCGATAGTGACTCGCCGTTCACGTGACCGCCGATCGTGGCGCCGCGCATCCCGAGCTGCTTGACGCCGTAATCGAGCTGCTCAGCGGCGAGCTCCGGGAACTGGAGCGAGATTGACGCCAGCGCCACGAACCGATCCGAATGGTCACCGACCCATTTGGCGAGCCCTTCGTTCTGCGCGCGGACGATGCGCCCTGCGAGCGCTTGATCCTGGACCTCCCACCACCAATAGCCGTTGATGGTGAGCACCTGGATGTCGATCCCTTGGCCGTCGATGAGCGCGATGCGGTCCGTCCCGAGCGCACGTCCGCCCGCCTGGCGTTCGAACGGCGTCCCCTTGACGACCTCGGCGACGCCGTCGACCGTGCAATGCGAGTGCACGTCGATCACCCTCACGCGCTTGCGCCCGATGAACACTTCGCGGCGTTTGACGGGTCCCGTGGGGGCTGCGGCGCCGCCGCCGCGCTGACCTCCACCCCCTCGCTGCGCGAGCGCGGGCAACCCGCGCCCGGCGATGTACGCGCCTGCCGTCGCACCGGCAACGGCCTTGAAGAAATCCCTGCGGTTCTGCATCGTACTCTCCTCTACAAACCACGAAGGTCGCGAAGGTCACGAAGAATTCCAGATCTTCGTGTGCTTCGCGCGCTTCGTGGTTGAACTTTCGTTGGCATGCTGCCAGCCGTCCGCTGCCAGCTGCCTGCTTCGATTAATTCGTCGCGGACGGAGCTATCTTGAGCAGCTTCACTAGATTTCCGCCGAGGATCTGCTCCTTCTGCGCGTTGTTCAGGAACGTGGCATTCAGGATGAAATCGGGATTGGCTGGCCAGCCGAACGGCATGTCGGTGCCGTACACCATCTGTCCGGCGCCCACCTCGGCCACGAGGTGGCGCAGCCCCTCCTCGCGGAAGACCATCGAGTCGACCATGATCTGCGTCTTGAAGTACTCCTCGACCGGCCGTTTCTTGCCGGTGCAGGCGTCAGCCTGCCGAGTGCACTGGGCGTCGGTGCGGCCCAGGTACGACGGCAGATAGCCGCCCGCGTGCGCCCCGCAGATCTTCAACCCGGGGAATTTGTCGAGCGTTCCTTCATAGATCAGATGCGAGAGAAAAATCGTCGTCTCGAGCGGATTGCCGATCGTGTTGCCCAGGGCACCCTTGCCGCCGAAGTGCTTTTCGGCGCCGATGTCGTTGCCGCCGCCAGGATGCATGAAGAGCAGCACGCCGAGCTCCTGCGCCTTCGCCCAGAACACATCGTATTCGGGCCCTGACAGCTCCTTCTCGCCTGCGAAGCCGGCTGAGATCCCGCCGCCCTTGAAGCCAAGCCGCTTCACGCCGTCCTCCAGCATTTCAGCCGCGATGTCGGGAAATTGCAGTGGCATCGACGCCATCCCGATGAATCGATCGGGATACTTCGCGACAATTGCGGCCGTGCCCTCGTTCTGCGTCTTCACGATCGCGCGTGCGAGGTCGCGATCGGGAACGCCGTACCACCACCCGCCCTGCTGCGTGAGCAGGGCGATGTCGATGCCCCATTCGTCCATCGCCCGCACGCGGTCTGGGCCGACCACCAGGTTCGCGGCAACGTTGACGTTTTTCGCGAACGGTGTCCCTTTCACCACCTCGGCGACCGCGGGGATGCCGAGATGCGCGTGCGAGTCGATCACCTTGATACGCTTGCGCCCGATGGAGATCTCGCGGCGCTTCGCCGTGCCCTGGGCCGCTTGTGCGAACGCGGCGTAGCCGCCTCGCATGACGAAACTCCCGGCGGCCGCGGCTGCGGTTGCTCTAAAGAACTCTCTGCGATTCGGCATGTGTCCTCCTCGCGGACCTGAAGGTCCGCGCCGCGGCCGCAATTCTACATCCACTGGCGCCCGTATCTCCTTCTAAACTTGACATTTTTGGCATTCGGTTCTACAACTTCGATGCCCTCGGTACATCTCGATCTGCACTCCGGACCACGGACTCCCGTCTCCCGTCCTGGCCCAGGACCGAGGACCGGAGACTCAGACCGACGGCCCACCTACAGAAAGGGAAACAACGATGAAGCGGCGAATATTGATTGGTGCTCTCACCGCCCTCGCCTTGGTGAGCGGCGCATCACGAGAGGCGGCTGCCCAGTCCGCGGCATCGAAAGCGGCCCCGCCTACCGCCATTCCGAAAGTTTCGCTGAACAACATCGCGCGCCACGGCTACTTCTATGCTGGGGGCCAGTACGTCGGCGAAATCGGACCGATGAAGGAGCCGACCATGGGCGGCGCCATGTACTTCGAGGTCATGGTACCCAAGCAGATCAAGTCGCCGTATCCGGTCGTGTTCCTCCATGGTGCGGGACAGACGGGCGTCGACTGGCTGCAGACACCTGACGGTCGTCCGGGTTGGGCCTACAACTTCCTCGACATGGGGTACGTCGTCTACCTCGAAGATTTCCCCGCGCGCGGCCGCTCGCAGTACGTGCCTGGCGTCGACGGCACCAACGAGAACCTGAATCTCAACATCCGCACCGCGAACAACCTCGAGGAGATCTTCACCGCCTCGGCGGCGCGCGGCGACTTTCCGAACGCGAAGAAGCATACGCAATGGCCCGGCACCGGCCGCATCGGCGACAAGATCTTCGACGACTTCAACAAGACGCAGGTACAGTTCCTCCAGGGGCCCCGCCAGGAGACGATGACCCGCGACGCCAACATGGCGCTGCTCGACATGATCGGCACTCCGGTCATCCTGCTCACGCACTCGCAGGGCGGCGGGTTCGGGTGGACGATCGCCGATCGGCGTCCCAACCTCGTGAAGGCGATTGTCACGCTGGAGGCCGCGGGACCGCCGATCAAGGGCGTGGACACCGCGAAGGTGGCCTACAACGATGGCGGTGGCTTGGCGTGGGGCATCAGCGCCAGCCCGGTCACCTACGCGCCAGCCGTGAACAATCCGTCCGAGTTGCAGACGGTCCTCGAGACGACAACGCCCGAGGCCGGCACGGTTCCCTGTTACGTGCAGAAGGAGCCTGCGCGCAAGCTCGTGAACCTCGCGAAGATCCCCGTCCTGTTCATGAGTGCTGAGGGCGGCTACCACCGCGTGTTCGATCGCTGCGTCCCCACCTGGCTGAATCAGGCCGGTGTGAAGACCGAGTATGTCGAAATGGAGAAGGTCGGGCTGCGCGGCAACGGCCACCAGATGATGCTGGAGAAGAACAGCGCCGACATCGCGAAGTACATGGGCGCGTGGATGGCGAAGAACGCGCCGGCGGCCGGCATGGATGTGTCGAAGGCGATGCCGCCGAAAGCGATCCCGACGTTCCCCACAGATTCCATCGCGGCGAAAGGCTTCTTCTACGCCGGCGGCTCCTACGTCGGTGAGCCGGGCAAGCAGATCATGCACGGCTCCATGTACACAGAAGTGTGGGTGCCGAAGCAGATCAAGTCGCCCTATCCAATGGTGATCTTCCACGGCAACGGTCAGACCGGCCAGGACTGGCTCTACACTCCCGACGGCCGCAGGGGATGGGCGTATTCCCTGATGGACGCGGGATACGTGGTCTACATGGTGGACTATCCGGCGCGCGGCCGGTCGGCGTACGTGCCCCTCAAGACCGCCGACGGCAAGTGGATCGACGGCAACTTCGGGATCCGCACGGGGCTCGAGCTTGCGCGTATCTGGACGGCTGGCCGCGAGCTCGGTGATTTCCCGCGCAAGAACGACCATACGCAGTGGCCGGGTACAGGCAAGCCCGGCGATCCGATCTTCGACAACTTCATTCGCACGCAGGTGCAGTTCGCGGGCGAGAGCACGAATCTGGCGGTACCCGCGGCCGTCGCGCTCCTCGACATGATCGGCACGCCCGTCATCATGTTCACGCACTCGCAGGGCGGCGGCGTCGGCTTCGAGGTGACGGAGCAGCGTCCGAAGCTGGTGCACGCCATGGTGGCGATCGAGCCGGGTGGCCCGCAGTTTGGCGGCGTGAACACGGCAACCGTAGTGGCCGGTCCTCGCAACCCGAGTTCATGGGGGTTGACGACGACGCCGTACGAGTATGCGCCGGCGGCAAAGAGCCCGGCGGACCTCGACGTGTACCTCGAGGAAAAACAGGAACGCCCGGACGAGGCTCGGTGCTGGCTTCAGAAGGAGCCGGCGCGGAAGCTCGTACGCTGGAAGGACATCAAGGTGCTCAGCGTCTCGGCGGACGGCACCTATCACCGCACCTACGATCCGTGCATCCCGAAGTTTCTCAGGCAGGCGGGAGTCCCGGGCGAGTTCGTCCGCCTCGAGGACGTCGGCATCCGTGGCAACAGCCACATGATGATGCTCGAGAAGAACAGTGAGCAGGTGATCAACTTCATCACCGGCTGGCTTCAGAAGAATGTCCTGGCACCCGCGGGGACAGGGACTCGTTGAGATAGATAGCTCCAACTCCCAAGGCGGACCTGAAAGTCCGCCTCTACGCAGCGTAGAGGCGGGTCTTCAGACCAGCCTTGGGTGAACTGGTTGGGAATTGACAGCGAAGGAGTAAGGAATATGAAAACGCGTGCTTCATTGATCGCGACGACCGCTGTCGTACTGCTGGCGGTACTCACGATCGTCTACCGTCACACGCCTGTTGAGGGGCAGGCGCAGCCGGTCAGCTTCGCCGCGGTGCCGAGTGAGAAGGGCGGCCAGGATATCTTCGGCGCCTACGACATCGTGAAGGACTGGCCGAAACCGATGTCCTCGCTGCCCGGGCACGAGACTTGGACCTACGGAGCCGGGGAATACGCGTTCCCCGAGAGCCCGAACCGGGTGTTCCTCCTGCAGCGCGGCGAACTGCCGGTGATTCAGAGACCGCGCACCATCCCGCTTCCGCAGCTGGGACCGGGCATCGAGTTCCCGATCGGCCGCCTGCCGTTCCGTGACGCGACCTCCGCCAGCCCTCCCGGAGCGCTCGAGAAGCCGGACGGCACCATCGGCGACGATCTCGACGTCGGCAAGCCGGGCGTCGACTACCGCTATCACCACGTGATCGTCGTCGCCGATGCCAACGGCAATCTGATCGAGGACTGGACGCAGTGGGACAAGATGTTCCGTCGCCCGCACGCGATCTACATCAGCCCGTACGATCCGCTGAAGCGCGTGTTCGTAGTCGACGACTACCGCCACGCGATTTTCGTGTTCAGCAACGATGGCAAGCAGTTGCTGAAGACGATCGGCGAGCCGAACAAGCACGCGGCCGATGCGTCGCACTTCTATCGCCCGACCTTCATCGACTGGCTGCCTGACGGGACATTCTTCGTCGCCGACGGCTACGCCAACACGCGCGTCGTGAAGTTCGACAAGAACCTGAACTACGTCACGGCGTGGGGTGAAAAGGGCTCGAACATGAACGACACGCGCCCCGGCTTTTTCAACAACGTGCACGGCATCGCGGTCGATCCCCAGACCAGACGCGTGTTCGTGAACGACCGCGGCAACCATCGCGTGCAGGTGTTCGATGAGAACGGCAAGTTTCTCGACCAATGGAAATTCGGCGATGCGCCGTCGGATATCCACTTGTTCATCATCGACAGCAACCGTTTCCTGTGGGCCGCCGACCGCGGATCGTCGAAGATTCTCAAGTACAGCCTCGACGGCAAGTTCCTGTACTCCTGGGGCACGTGGGGGGACTTCCCCGGTGGCTTCTGGGGCGTCCACGGGATGAGCGTCGATTCGCAGGGCAACTTCTACGTGTCGGAAGTCGACAGCGGCCGTACGCAGAAGTTCCGTCCGCGCGCGGGCGCCAACCCGGCATTCCTCGTCGGCAAGGCGATAACCCCGACGGGCACCAACTAGAAGGGCATTCACGCCCGACGTCCAGAGCCCAAAGGCGGGTCTGAAGACCCGCCTCTACACTATGTAGAGGCGGACCTTCAGGTCCGCCTTGGGCCTTCAGGTCCGCCTTGGGACTTGGAAATCGGGAGTTCATGCTGTATTTCCTCTTCTTCTGCTCCGGCCTCAGCGGATTGATTTACCAGGTCGTCTGGGTCCGCGTCTTCGGCAACGTCTTCGGCAACACCGTGTATTCCGCATCGGTCGTGGTCGCAGTCTTCATGCTGGGGCTGGGCGCGGGCAGCTACCTTGCGGGCGCGTGGTCGGACCGGCGGTATGCCGCGAACCCCGACTCGCCGCTGCGCGCGTACGGTTACTTCGAGATCGCGATTGCGGCGATGGGTCTCGCGATTGCGCTCATCCTCCCTCACCTCGACCGCGTCTCGGTTCTCGTCACCTCGTACGAGCAGGACGCGAACGGCTGGTACGTCATCACTCCCGCATCGCATGCGGCACGTGCCGGAATAGCGGTCGCGCTGCTGATACCGATCAGCCTGCTCATGGGTGGCACGCTGACGCTGCTCATTCGGCATCTCGTTCGCAGCGACGTCGAAGCGCAGGGAAGGCGCATCGCGCTGTTGTACGCCGTGAACACCGCGGGGGCCGCGGTCGGATGTTTCCTGACCGACTTCACGCTGGTGCCGGCGTGGGGGTTGCGGAATACGCAGTTCATAGCGGTCGCGCTCAACATCGTCGCGGGCGTGGGTGCGATTCTGTTGGTACGCCTGTCCGCCTCCGCTTCCGAACAATCCGCGGAAGCTACGGCGAGGCCTCGCCGTAGCGCGCGTTCCGCGCGCGAAGGCGGGAAGCCGGCCCGGACGCACGCAACCTCCAACTCCCAACTCCCAACTCCCAAGGCGATTGTCTTTACCAGCGTCGCGCTTGCGCTATCCGGCTTCGCCGCTCTCGGGATGGAGATCCTCTGGTTCCGACATTTCTCCATCATGCTGGGCGCCTTCCGCGCAGTCTTCTCGTTGCTGCTGACGGTGATTCTCGTCGGCATCGGC
>DAIRVG010000133.1:0-8698 GCA_036802945.1 Vicinamibacterales bacterium | reverse complement strand
GCCCAGTGGTTGATCGCCGTTCAGGCGCTGTTCATTGTTTTTACGCTGATCGGGATGGCTGCGGCCGATTCGAGTGCGATCGACCGTACGGTGTCGAGCGCAATGGGCGCCGCTGCCGCGGCCGCCGCGCTGCCGGTCGCACGGTCCGGGCTCGCGTGGATGCTGACAGAGCTGTGGTTCAATCTGCGGCCGATCCTGCCCGAGGTTGCGCTGCCGGCGCTCCTCATGGGGTTCAGTTTTCCGCTCGCGAACGCGGTCATCCAGCGCACGGAACGCTCTGTTGGCCGACGCGCCGGCGTGCTCTACCTCGCGAACACAACGGGGGCAGTGGCCGGCAGCCTTGTCGTCGGCTTCCTGCTGCTGCCGACGCTCGGCCTGCAAGGAAGCACCACGGTGCTCATGATCGCGGCGGCGCTCGGTCTTGTTCCTCTGTACCTCGCGAGCCGGGATTCGGGACTCGGGACTCGGGATTCGAATTCATCGATTCCCGCGAACCCCGGATCCCGAATCCCGAATCCCGGTTCGAGCGCTGCGGTCGCCGCGTCAATGGTCATCGTCGCTCTCGCAATTGCAGTGTGGATGGCGCTTCCCGCTGATTACATCAGAACCCGTGCGCTGCCGCGGCCCGAGCCGAACGAACGGGTGCTCAATCAAAGTGAGGGCGTCAACGAGATCATCACGGTCACAGAGACGACGGGCAAGGGACGGAGGCTCATGACGAATGGGCACGCGATGTCCGCGACGTGGCCGCTCTCCCAGCGCTACATGCGCGCGCTCGCGCACGTGCCGCTGCTCATGATCGACAACCCGGAGCGCCTGCTCGTCATCGGCTTCGGCGTGGGAAACACGACAGCGGCGGCTACGCTGCATCCGACCGTGAATCGGGTCGAGGTCGCCGACCTGTCCCGCAACGTACTGAATCACGCGACGTTCTTCAGCAGCGCAAACAACAACGTGCTGAAGGATGGGCGCGTGGTCGTGTATGTCAACGATGGCAGACACCACCTGCAGGTGCAGCCGCCGGAGTCGTACGACCTCATCGCGCTCGAACCGCCGCCCATCGGGTATGCCGGCGTGGCCGCGCTCTACTCCGAAGAGTTCTACGCGCTCGCCCGAACCCGTTTGAAACCGAACGGATTCATCAGCCAGTGGCTCCCGTCCTACCAGGTGCCGACGGAGACGACACTCTCGATGATCCGGGCGTTCATCGATGTATTTCCACGGTCAGTGCTCCTGTCCGGCGCCCAGGCCGATCTGATTCTCATCGGCGCGAAAGATCGGATCGAGATCGACCCGAATCGACTGCTCGCCGCGATGTCCCGGCGGCCCGCGGCGCGCGCGGACCTGGCAAGGCTTGACCTTGGGACCCCACGCGAGATCGTCGGCATGTTCCTCGGTTCGGCAGAGAAGCTTGCGGACGCCAGCCGCGATGCCGTTCCGGTCACCGACGACCGCCCGGTTCAGGAGTACGGCGTCCGGTCGCTTCTCAACCTTGGCGCATCGGTCCCCGCCGCGGTCGTTGACTTGACCCATGTCGCCGCGTGGTGTCCGTCGTGCTTCGACAACGGCGTAAACGTTCGCAGCGTCGAGGGGCTCGACTTATACCTGGCCCTGCTCAATCGGGCGTACACGGAAACGCCTCAGGAAGGTGCGCGCGTCCGCAAGGCCGCGGATGAAGGGCGCATCTTTGCCGGCAGCGCCTACCTGGGCGCAGTCGTTCCCGAGGTCGCGGATGTCCATAACCACCTGGGCATCGCACTCGCGTCGAAGGGACAACTCGACGCGGCCATCGGGGAGTTCCGGGACGCACTGCGGCTCGAGCCCGACTCGGCGCAGACCCATTGGCATCTTGGCGCGGCGCTCGCCGACCGGGGCGCGCTCGACGAAGCGGCCGGTCACCTGCGACGCTCCGTGCAGCTCGATCCGACAAACGAGGATGCCCGACACGACCTCGAGGCCCTCCTTGCCATACCGCGCAAATAATCTTTCCTGTTGACTTAACCCCTTCATATGGCATAGTTTCCAGCCGCAACCCATCTTGCCTTGATTCGGATCGGGACTGCGATTGGAGTCCCGCGTCCTAAATCCCGAATCCTTGTGTATTGGGGCGCAGTGTGTGTCGGCTGAAAGAGAAGGAGATTTCATGACTTGGGGTTTCGTAAGACGGGTACTTCTGCTCGCGGCGGTCCTCTTATTCCCTGTCGCGGCTTTCGCGCAGGAAGCAGTGCTAACCGGAACGGTGACGGATTCGTCCGGCGCTGTGCTGCCGGGCGTTACCGTGACGGCGACCAACGAGGCGACGGGAAACACGTTCGTTGGCGTCACGCTTGAAACAGGCAACTACAGGATTCCCGTCCGCGTCGGGATGTATCGCATCACCGCGGAGCTCTCCGGTTTCTCGACGGCCGCCCGCGCAGGCATTGAGATGCTCGTCGGCCAGACGGCAACTCTCAACCTCCAGCTGGCGCCCTCGACCATTCAGGAAACTGTGACGGTCACCGCGGAAGCGCCGCTGATCGACCTGAAGAATTCAAGTCTCGGCGGCAACATCGATCCGCGCCAGGTGCAGGAGTTGCCGGTGAACGGCCGCAACTGGATGGCGCTGGCACTGCTGGCGCCGGGCAGCCGAACACAGGCGGGCGCATCCGGCGTCGCCTCCCAGATCCCGCTGCCGGACAGGAACGGCGGCGAGGCGCGCGAGTTCCAGCTGAATGTCGACGGTCAGCAGGTCTCGGCCGACATCGGCACGGGCGGCCAGGCGAAGTTCAGCCAGGACTCGATCGCGGAGTTCCAGTTCGTCTCGAACCGGTTTGACGCGACGATGGGCCGGTCGACAGGTGTGCAGGTGAACGCCATTACCAAGTCGGGCAGCAACCAAGTGTCGGGTCTGATCCGAGGGAACTTCCGCAACAGCAGGTTCAACGCTAAGAATCCTGTCCTGAACACGGTCGAAAAGGTGGACAACCAGCAGTACAGTACGACCCTTGGCGGCCCGATTATCACGGACAAGCTGCACTACTTCGGTAACTTCGAGTACGAGCGCGAGCCGCGCGAGAGCATCTTCAATTCGCCGTACCCGGTGTTCAACGTCCCCTTGAGCGGCAAGAACACCCAGAAGAAGGGCGGCGTGCGTCTCGACTATCAGCTGTCGGACAGAACGCGGCTGATGGGCAAGTTTTCAAAGGCGACGATCTATGAGCCATTCGGCGCTGGCAACACAGGTTTCTCGGGATCGACCGGGACGAACAAGGAATACAACAGAGAGAGCCTCGTCCAGTTGACCCAGGTCATAAACAACTCGACGCTGAACGAGATCAAAGTGGGGGAGGCGGTGTTCGGCCTCGCCAACCAGAACCTCACGAGCTGGTCGAACCACTGGCAGAAGGCCAATGGCATCACCGTCGGGTCGCCTCGCATCGCGTTCACGGGTTTCGCGATCGCCCCCAATCAGAACTATCCGCGTCACCAGGACCAGTGGGTCTGGAACGTGCGCGACGACTTCACGTACTCGTACGAGACGAAAGGTCATCACGACCTGCGGCTCGGTGGGGAATTCCTGAACCGTCATCAGATCCAGGCGAACTGCCGGCAGTGCAGCGGCGACATGCGAGCGAACGTGGTCGCAAACGGCCAGGCCATTCCTTCGCCCGCGCAGCTTCAAGCCTGGTTCCCGGACCCGTTCAAGGTCGACACCTGGAATCTGGCAGCGATATCCCCGTGGGTGAGCACCTACAACGTCGGCGTCGGCGACTTCAACGTGCATCTGTATTCGAAGAAGATCGCGAGCTGGGCGCAGGACGACTGGCAGATTTCCAACAGGCTGACGCTGAATCTCGGCCTCCGCTATGACCTGGAGCTCGGGGCGTTTGCCAATGACGTCGCCCTGCCACCGTTCCAAGAGTCGGGCCGTCCGGCCGACAAGACGAATTTCCAGCCGCGGCTGGGCTTTAACTTCAAGGTTAATGACGCGACCGTCGTTCGAGGCGGATCCGGTCTGTACTACGGTGATGCCCTTGGCGCCGACCAGTCGTTTGCCACCGGCAACCCGCAGATTGTCGTGATTAGTTATACCAACGATGGACGCCCTGACTTCGCCGCGAACCCGACGAACGGTCGGCCGCTGCCGACGTATGCTGAGGCGCAGGCGCAGCTGTGCTCCGGGAATCCCGCGGTCTTCAACGCATGGCGCGCCGCCAACTATCCGAACCCTGCGCCGTGTCTATCGCGTGCCCTCCAGGAATTTGTAGGGCTGCCGAAGTATGTCCACCTGCCGCGCACATTCCAGACGTCCATTGGCATGCAGCGGCAGTTCGGCAGCGTGACGGCCATCACGGCCGACTACGTGTACAGCAAGGGGGATCACGAGAAGGATGTCGTTGACAACATCAACCTGACATTCAACCCGGCTACAGGTGCCAATTTTCCGTTCTCGAACCGCAGCACGCGTCCCTATCCGGACTGGGACGTTGTGTCGATGAACACGCACCTGGGCCGCTCCGCTTACCACGCATTGCAGACGTCGCTGAACAAGCGGTTCAGCAATCGCTGGCAGGCCTCCGCGACTTACACGCTGTCGTGGCTGTACAACGCCGACACGAAGCCGTTCAGCGGCCTCGAGCAGGTCACCTTCGACACGGTTCCAGATCTGGGTGGTGAATGGGGTCTCTCCGCCGACGACCAGCGTCACCGGATGGTGTTGAATGGCATCTGGCAGGTTGGCAAGGGCTTCCAGGTGAGCGCGTTGCACTTCACGCTCGCCGGGATCCGGAGCGCGCATACCTACGGTGGCGATTCGCGAGGGGCTGGTGCTAACTTCAGCCAGCGCCTGCGGCCAAACGGCACTATCGTTCCACGTAACGATCTGATTGTGCCGGCACAGAATCGGACGGACATCCGGTTCCAGCAGCGGATTCCGCTCGGCGGCCGCGTCTCGATCGACGGAATCGCGGAAATATTCAACGCGTTCAACCGCCCGAACTGGGGCATCGGCACGCAGGAGAGCACTGTCGCTCAGTTCCTGCAGCACACCTCGGCGCAGGTTCGCACCGCGCAATTCGGCTTCCGCCTCACGTTCTGATCTGAAAGACCGGTGATTCTTCTCGGGCGCGCTCCGTCAGGGGCGCGCCCGTTGTTTTATTGACAGCCACTGGGGCCGGGAGTAGAGTCCGGCCGATCCACACAACCTTGCCTGATCGTGCTGACAGGAGGCCCTGCAGGCCCTGTTGGCGTTCCCATGCGTATTTCGAGGTGGCGATTGAAAATATCGTAAAAGAAATCGGCAACCAGTGAGAGGAGAACCCTCATGCGGAAGTGGAACATCGTCGGATCGCTACTAGTGATCGGAATGATCGTCGCGCTGCCCGTGGTGGGGTACGCGCAGGATTCCACAATTACCGGTACCGCGACCGATTCGACGGGCGGCGTCCTGCCGGGAGTCACCGTGACGGCGACCAACATCGAATCGGGCAACACGTTCGTGGCCGTCTCGGATGACCGCGGCAATTTCCGGTTCCCCGTGCGGATCGGCAATTACAGGATCGTGGCGGAGCTTTCTGGCTTCGCGGCGGTCAATCGGAACGTCCAGATACTCGTGGGGCAGACCGCCGTCCTCAACTTTCAGATGGCGCCGTCAACCTTGCAAGAGACGGTGACGGTGACCGGCGAGGCGCCGCTCGTCGATACGACGACCTCGACGGTCGGCTCCAACATCGACCCGCGGCAGATGTCCGAGCTGCCGCTCAACGGCCGGAACTGGATGGACCTCAGCCTGCTGGCGCCCGGGGCTCGCCGGAACGAGACGGTTGGGCTCGTGCAGAATCGCCAGGGTTACGCGTCGACCAAGGTCGACGGCCAGGAAGTCACGACCACCTATCACTCGGCGCCTGACGCCGAGCAGCCGGGATTCAGCAGGGATGCGATCGCGGAGTTCGCGGTGGTCGCGAACCGGTTCGACGCCACCCAGGGACGCTCGGCCGGCATGCTCGTGAATGCCATCACCAAGTCGGGGACCAACATCCTCGCCGGCACGTTCGGGGGCTACTTCCGAAGCGACAACTTCAACGCCGCCGATTTTGTCGCCAGGCGCGTGCTGCCCTATTCGAATCAGCAGCTGAGCGGGACGATCGGCGGCCCGATCGTGAAGGATCGGATCCATTTCTTCGGCAGCTACGGATACGAGCGCGAGCCGAAGACCTACACCTATAACAGCCCGTACCCGTCCTTCAACGTCGACCAGGAGTTCACGAGCAAAACCCACACGTTCCTTGGACGGCTGGACTATCAGTTCACGCCCTCCAGCCGGTTGTCGGTGCGTGCCTCGGGATACAAGACCCTCTTCTACAACGGCGGTGCGAACAGCGCCACCACCCATCCGTCGGCTGGCGGCACCAGAGGTCGGGTGGCCCCCCAGTACTACGCGACGTTCACGCAGGTTCTCAGCGCCAGGACGGTGAACGAGATCAAAGGGGGCCTGACCGACTACGAGCGGCAGGACCAGCCGGCCGTCCGGTGGAAGGGCGGGGACTTCCCGTATCACCCGACGCTCCACGGGACGTCGATGATCATCTTGTTGCGCGGCTACACCATCGGCGCCGACAACCAGAATATCTTTCAGGACACGCAGTCGATTCGCGATGACCTCACCACGTCGTACGAGTGGGGCGGACGTCACGACGTGAAGATCGGCGGCGAGTACCTGCGGTTCCACAACCGGTTCATTTGGTGCCTGCGCTGCAACGGCGTCATCGACGCCACCGCCCAACCAGTGCCCGCCAACATCGAGTCGCTCTTCCCGGTCTGGAACGACGCCTCAACCTGGAATACGGCGCCGCTGGCCCCCGTCACGCGGTGGGTGTACCACTCGCTGTCGGACACGGAGCACCAGTACGCGATTACGAGGAACCTCTTTGCGGGCTGGGTGCAGGACGACTGGAAGGTCGACAACCATCTCTCGCTCAACCTCGGCGTGCGGTACGACATCGACACGAACGCGCATGCGGAGAAGATGCGTTTCCTGCCATGGCTGCCCGGCAACCTGCCCCACGACACGAACAACCTCGCCCCGCGCCTGGGGGCGAGCTACGCGCTCAACGATCGGACGGCGCTGCGCGGCGGGTACGGGCTCTTCTTCGCATTCGCCCCCAACGACGGCGTCCAGCAGACCAAAGGGTATCTGCACCGATTCGAGAATCAAATCCTCAACAACGGGCGCGCCGACTTCACGACGGTCGGCGACGGGTTCTATGGGTGGTTCAATGGGCCCAAGCCGACCTTCGAGCAGTCGCTGCAGAACGCCTGCGACGTGAACCTCCGCCCGGGTTGTGTCTATCGTTCGCTGACCCAGGAAATCAACTACCCGGGGCGCCAGACGTCCTACAGCCATCAGGCGTCGGCCGGCATTCAGCGACAGCTCGGGACCGACATGTCCTTGGAGGTGAATTACGTGTTCACCGGAGGGCGGCGCGAGGAAACCGCCCAGCAGGTGAATCTGACATACAACCCCGCCACGGGCGCCAACTATCCCTTCACCAATATCGCCACGCGGGCGTTCCCTCAGTGGGGCGCCGTCGATTTTGAGTTGCTGGAGGGCTGGTCGAACTACCACGGGGTGGACGTCACGTTCACCAAGCGGTTCAGTCACCGCTGGCAGGGCTCGGCGACCTACACCCGGTCGCGGTTCATGGATGCCGATCCGGTTCGGGACCAGTGGTACATCGGCAGCGACGGTCTTGTGGCGCGACGGCCGATCGGCTTCGCGCTCGCGCCCGATCTCGGTGGTGAATATGCGCTGGCCGGGGCGTACTCCGGAGGAGGCGTCGGGGCGGCGGGCGATCAGCCTCACCGGGCCGTCTTCAACGGCATCTGGGACATGGGCTACGGCGTGCAGCTGAGCGGGATCTATTTCTACGGATCAGGCGAGCGTTTCAGGACCAACTTCGGCTCTGACCTCCGCGACGAAGGGGGCACCGTCGGCATCATCGGCTCGGCCCGCTTCCGCCGGGACGGCACGATTATCCCGCGCACCGGCATCGTGGGCGATCCGATCCACCGCATGGACATGCGGCTCCAGAAGCGACTGACGTTTGGCGGCCACAGGCAACTCGACGGGTTACTCGAGGTGTTCAACCTGTTCAATCACGCCAACTACGGCTCGTACACGATCAACGAGAGCAATGCGAACTACGGGCAGCCGGCGGCCAACACCAACCTCGCCTATCAGCCGCGGATGGTGCAGCTAGGGTTCCGGACGACGTTCTAACCTGGAAAGACCGGTGTCAAGGAGCCGGTAGTCGTTCGTTTCGTTCGATCGTTGCTCCTAGGACGTCACATGCCGATTCCCATAGGCGGGTCTGAAGACCCGCCTCCGATTCCCATAGGCGGGTCTGAAGACCCGCCTCTACACTGCGTAGAGGCGGACTGAAGACCCGCCTCTACACTACGTAGAGGCGGACCTTCAGGTCCGCCTTGGGAGTTGGGAGTTTCCGCTATAGAATTCCCGGGCTTTTCCCACACCCACAAATGAGTTCGGAGGTTCCCCCCATGGCCGTGACAGCTGCGACGTTGCCTGGCACACGCTCAAAGCTCAATTCAAATCAGATCAAAGGATTCTGGGCGGCATGGGGAGGGTGGTGTCTCGACGGCATGGACGCATTCATCTACGCGCTCGTCCTCGTGCCGGCGCTGACCGAGCTGCTGCCGA
>DAIRVG010000132.1:0-17383 GCA_036802945.1 Vicinamibacterales bacterium | reverse complement strand
GCGCTCGTGAAGGGCATCCTGACGTCGCTCGCCACGTTCGTGCTCTTCTACCTGATGACGGTGTTCGCGCTGTCCTGGGGTACGACGGCTCTCGGCTACAGCCGCGAGACCTTCCTGCTGATACAGCTCTTCGGCATCGTGTTTTTCGCGCTGACCATTCCACTCAGCGCCATCATCGCGGAGCGCGGGCGCAAACGGGCGCTTCTCGGGGTCACGATCGCAATCGGCGCGTTCGGCCTGGTCATGGCGCCGATGCTCAGCGCCGGGACGGCGGGCGCGATGACGGCGATGGCGCTTGGCCTCGGGCTGATGGGGCTCACTTACGGCCCGCTCGGCACGGTGCTGTCGGAGATGTTCCCCACGGCAATCCGGTACACCGGCAGCTCGCTCACCTTCAATTTCGCAGGGATTTTTGGCGCGTCGCTCGCGCCGTATATCGCTACGTATCTGGCCAACACGTACGGTCTTCAATACGTGGGCTATTACCTGGTCGCAGCTGCCGGGTTAACGTTAATCGGCCTTCTTGGCACCCGCGAGACCAAGGACGATCGCCTCTAGGCCTCCTCCGTCTTCCCCCTTGCGTCCGGCGGCGTCTCGTGCCACCCTTCCGCCCGCCGGGAGGACATGATGAGCAATCTCACGCGAAGGCGGAACCTCGTTGTCGGTGCTGGATTCGGCGCACTCCTCGTAATGCTTGCCGTCGGTCAGACGGTGCTCGAAAAAACTGCGGCCGCGCAGAGCAAGGCCGGCGTCCAGGCGCCGAGGTTCGAAGTGGACCCGCTGTGGCCGAAGCCGCTGCCGAACCACTGGATCCTTGGATCCGCGATCGGCGTCTGGGTAGACGCGGACGATCACATCTGGATCATCCATCGAAGTTCTGCGACGCTCGGCAACAACGAAAAGCCGCTCGAGATGGGGACGGGTGAATGCTGCGCGGGCGCGCCACCGGTCCTCGAGTTCGACCAGGCCGGCAACCTGCTGCGGCACTGGGGCGGACCGGGCGCGGGGTACGAATGGCCTGATTCGAACCACGGGATTTTCATCGACCACAAGGGCAACGTCTGGATAGGCGGCAACGGAGGCCCGGACTCGCACGTCCTGAAGTTCACCAAGGATGGCAAGTTCCTGATGCAGTCCGGTAAGAAGGGCGCGCGCCGCAAGACGGGCGCGGCAGCGGGCGGCAATGAGGGCGACGTCGCGGGCTTCGTCGGAGGCAGCAACGATGAGGTGAGCTTCGGACGCGTCGCGAAGATTTTCGTCGACGCAAGGGCCAACGAGGCGTACATCGCGGACGGCTACCTCAATAAGCGCGTCGCGGTGCTCGACGCCGACACCGGCAAGCTCAAGCGATTCTGGGGCGCCTACGGCAACAAGCCCGATGACACGCCGCTGCCGGCCTACGATCCGGCCGCGCCTCCCGCGCAGCAGTTCCGTAACCCCGTGCACTGCGCCGATATGTCAGTCGATCGCCTGCTGTATGTCTGCGACCGCGTTGGCGACCGGCTCCAGGTGTTTACGCCCGAGGGCAAGTTCGTCAAGGAAGCGTTTTTCGCGAAGAACACGAAGAACGCGGGCTCGGTCTGGGACATCGCGTTCTCGAAAGACCCGCAGCAGAAGTACATCTTCATGGCGGACGGTGTGAACGAGAAAGTGAAAGTGGTCGATCGTCAGACCCTGCAGGAGCTGACGACGTTCGGGGATGGCGGCCGTCAGCCCGGGCAGTTCTACGGCGTGCACAGCATCGCGATCGACTCGAAGGGAAACCTCTACACGACCGAAACGTACGAAGGTAAACGCCTTCAGAAGTTCGTGTACAAAGGGATGGCGGCCGTGACCAAGGCGAACCAGGGAACGACCTGGCCCGGCACACGATAATCACCTCAGGCCACGGGTCCTATGAAGACCAGTAGGCGGCGCGGACCCTTTGGGTCCGCGCTGCGACACGCATTGCTCCTGGTCGCGCTCGTCTTTCCAGCGGCCCGCCTCTCCGCTCACGACATCCCCAGGGACGTAACGGTACAGGCGTTCGCCAAGCCGGAAGGCCGGACGATGCGGCTGCTCATGCGCGTGCCGCTCAAGGCGATCATGGACATCGAGTTCCCCCGCCGCGAGCGCGATTACGTGGACCTGTCGCGTGTCGATCAGGCCCTCCGCGACGCGGCGACGGTCTGGCTGTCGAACAAGATCGAGATCTACGAAGGCGACACGCTTCTTGAAAACCCGCGGATCGTGTCGACTCGTATGTCGCTGGAGTCGGATCGATCCTTCGGCGCCTACGAGGACGCGCTCGCGCACGTCACCGGCCCCACGCTGCCGGCGGACACCACGATTTTCTGGGAACAAGGACTGCTCGACGTGCTCTTCGAGTACCCAATTCAGTCCGATCGATCGCGTTTCTCGATCCACGCGGCGTTCGATCGGCTCGCGCTGTCGGTCATCACGGCACTACGTTTTCTACCTCCTGGCGGCGTCGTCCGCGCATACGAGCTTCCAGGCGATGCCGGACTGATCAGGCTCGATCCGCGATGGCACCAGGCGGCGATGCGCTTCGTCGGCCTCGGCTTCTTCCATATCCTGGACGGCATCGACCACCTGTTGTTCCTGCTGTGCCTCGTGATCCCCTTCCGCCGAGCGCGCGCGCTCATTCCGATCGTCACCTCGTTCACCGTCGCGCACTCAATTACCCTTATCGCGTCAGCCTACAACTACGCGCCAAACGCGCTCTGGTTTCCACCGCTCATCGAGACGCTCATCGCGATGTCCATCGTGTACATGGCGCTGGAGAATATCGTGGCTGCCCGGCTGGCTCGACGGTGGATCATCACGTTCCTGTTCGGCCTCGTCCACGGATTCGGATTCTCATTTGGCCTCGAGCACACGCTGCAGTTCGCCGGCTCGCACCTGCTGACATCGCTGCTGTCGTTCAACGTAGGCGTTGAGCTGGGCCAGCTTCTCGTCCTCGCGCTGCTTGTTCCCGCCCTCGAAGTCCTGTTCCGGTTCGTCGTTGCAGAACGAATGGGCACCATCATTCTCTCGGCACTCATCGCCCATACCGGCTTGCACTGGATGGCCGAACGCTTCGGCGTGTTGCGGCAGTTTCCGTGGCCCACGGTGACCGCCGCCGGCCTCGCGGGCGGCGTTCGGTGGCTGACGATCATCGTCGCTCTCGCAGCGATCACGTGGCTCGTCTTCGTCCTGACGCAACGTTCATCGAGGCCGGGCGCGGGCGAGACGGCGGTCGGCGCCGAGAAATAGGAGCCGCCGCGGCCTGGTCTCCCATGCTGTGGGTTCTCGTGCCCGGGCTCATTGCCGTCGTGCTCGCGCACACGGCGCCATTTCCGTTCCTGCTCGAGAAGTTCGCGCCGTCGCGATCGCTGTGGAAAATGCCGCGCGACGCGACCGCCCAACCGACCGTCTATCTGACGTTCGATGATGGCCCCAACCCGACAGCCACGCCCGAGCTCCTCGACGTGCTGCGCGACACAGGCGCCCGCGCGACGTTCTTCCTCATTGACGCGCATATTACCGACGCAACCGCGAGCCTCGTGCGGCGGATGTTCGACGAAGGGCACGGCGTCGCGCTGCACTCGGACAGCCGCGCCTTGATGGTCATGACGCCCGACGACCTCGCGGCACTGCTGGTCCGCAACGCGGATCGCATTGAGCGTCTTGCCGGGCAGCGGCCGTGCCCGCTATTCAGGCCGCACGCAGGCTGGCGCAGCGGCGCGATGTACGAGGCGCTGATCAAGATGGATTACAGGCTCGTCGGATGGACGTGGGGCCTGTGGGACTGGAATTGGTACCGTGCTCGGGAGGCGGAAGGGCTCGCGCAGCGACTCACGCGCCGCGTGTCCGACGGTGACATTGTCGTGATGCACGACGGCCACCACGTGAACCCTGGCGCCGACCGCAGGTATGCCGTCGAGGCGACACGCCTGCTGGTTCCGGCGCTCAGGGCGCGTGGCTACCGGTTCGATGCCCTTTGCGGCACCCGCAGTAGCTAGTTGTTCCCTTTCATCGTCGCGTAGACCTGCGCGATGTGGATCTTGGGCTGGGCGTCATACCGTTCCCAGGCCTTGTACTCGGGAAAGCTCAGCGACTGCTGAATCTCCGTGAGACTCTTCCCCGCACCGATGCCCGCCGCGACCCCGGTGGACAACTTTTCGAGGTACTGCCGCAGTGCGGTGACGTCTTCCTTCCTGCCACTGAGTGCATGCCCGGTCGCGGCGATATCGAAATCAAGCTTCTCGACGGTGCGGAGTGCGTCTATCCACGAGCCCACCGTCGGGAGCACCGCTCCGGGGAACCGCTTCGCCTGAACGATGTCCGCGCTGAAGATGACTCGCTCCGCTGGAAAATGCAGTACGGACGAGTCCGAGGCGTGCGCCATGCCGGTGTGCACCATCACCACGGTCTTGCCGCCGAGCGTCACCGTCTGCCGATCGGAATACGTCGTTGTCGGGGGGTGCACATCATTGAGCGCCCCGCGTTCGATTTCAGCTCCACTCAACGCGCCGTCCTTGTTGGCATCCGTCAACACGAAATTCGGCTGGAGGTTCGCCGGAGCCTCGGCACGCTCGATGCGACCGTTGCCGTTGGCGTCCGCGCTGCGCACGGCCTGCGGCAGCGGAAGATTGCCCGCGGGCAGCGTCAGTGCCTCCGGCATGTTGGCGTGCGCAACGAACTGGGCGGTGTCGGCGAAGACCGCGCCTCCCGAGGCGTGATCCCAGTCATGATGCGTATAGAGCACGTACCGAACGGGACGATTGAATCGCCGCTGGAGTTCGGCCTTGAGCCACGTCGAAAAATCCCGGTTGATGGGATCCGACATGATGATCCCCTCTGGGGTCACCAGGAACACGGTGTAGTGGTTGTCGTTCTGCGCGCGGTACAGATCCGGAGCGATGTTGACGATTCCGCGTGGCGGCGCGGCCTGCTGCGCCGAAGCGCTGCTGACAACGCCAGACGCAAGGGTACCAAGCAGCGCTGCGCTCAGAGTGAGGTGCTTCATCTCGGCCTCTCGATTGTGGTGGTCGCCACCCCTTAGTATGGACCACACCGTGTTCTCACGATCGTCCCACGGCCGTCTGACCGATCGCGACCTCGGTCGCTTTTGCACCGACACGCTATTCGACCGCGTGGGGCGGGCCGTCTGCCACGCGGGATGCCTGCCGCGCAAAGAGCTGTATGAAGCGTGGGAAGTGGCGCGCCGCGTCCGGCGGCTCTTTCGAGGGGGCCGCGTGATCGACGTCGGCGGCGGACACGGACTGCTCGCCCACGTGATGTTGCTCCTGGACGACTCTTCACCCGGCGCCGTGGTTGTCGACAAGACACTGCCGCCCTCGAGCGCCAAACTGCACGACGTGCTCGTTGACGCGTGGCCGCGGCTGTCCGGGCGGGTGACATTCGTGGCGAGCCCCCTCGAGGGCGCGGACATTCATGCCTCCGACGTTGTCGTTTCGAGCCACGCGTGCGGTGATCTGACGGATCGAGTGCTCGAACGCGCGGCGGCCGCGCGCGCCCGCGTCGCCGTGCTGCCGTGCTGTCACGACCTCGCGAAGAACGACGGCGGTGGATTGTCAGGATGGGTCGACGGCTCGCTCGCCATCGACATCATGCGCGCGCTACGTCTCGAGCAACACGGCTACCGGATCTGGACGCAGGCGATTCCAGGCGACATCACACCGAAGAACCGGTTGCTGATTGGCGCCCCCGTCGTGAGAGACGCGTCTACTCCCTGATGACGACCCTGTTGCCCGACTGAAGGGACTCGCGCACCACCTGCTCTCTGCCGGTGGGCCACGTCACTTTGATGGAGTCCGCCTGCGTCGCGCTACCGAGACCGAAGTACAGCGGCATCACGCTCTGGGCAAGATAGCCGGACTTTCCGTCGTTCACCTGCACCTGCGCACGTCCCCCCGCCTGCACGGTGACGACCGCGCCGATCGCATCGCGATTTGAGCGCTGCCCGACGAGCTGCACCGTAAGGAAATGCACAGGACCGCGCGAGGCGAGGTCGCTCATCAAGACCTGCGGCACGCCGCCGTAATTGTTCGTGACCACGTCGAGATCGCCGTCGTTGTCGAAATCGGCAATGACGGCGGAACGACTGGCACGGGCAGCCCAGACGGTCACATGGCCGTGACGAGCCGCCACCTGGCCCCGTTCGCTGGGGCTGCGGAGGTCGTTCGTCATATGCGGCCTGATCTCTCCCTGACAGATGTCCTGCATCACGTCGCTTCCGTCGCAATCCAGCTCGAACCATGGTTGCGTGACGTCGCGACGGGGCTCCACGCCAAGAATGAACTCGGCATCGGCGAACCGTTTGCCTCCGTCGTTCAGAAGCACGTTGTTGCCCGCATAGCGGAATGGATAGTTCATGCCGGCACCGATGACGAGATCGGGCCAGCCGTCGGCGTTGAGATCGCCGGCACTCGGTCCCCAGGGCCAGCCAGTCTCGACGTTGGCGGCGTCCGACAGCTCCTCGAATTTTCCGCCGCCCCGATTGGTGAACAGCGCATTCCCGAGGACATGGTTTCCATCGGTCGCGAGGAACCGCGGCGGAAACATCGTGGCCGGATCGTGCTTCTTCTTTTCCTCTTCGGGCAGCAGGTTGGTCGCCATGTCCGTGTGCATGTCGGTGACGAACAGGTCGAGCCGGCCGTCGCCGTTCCAGTCGAGGACCTTCACGCCCATCGCACCCCAGGGTGTGGCGGGAAAGATCTTCCGACCGATCTTTTCAAAGCGGCCAGCCCCGCGGTTCTGCCACAGCTCGTCGTGCCCCTGCATGGACGGGACGTACAGGTCCGGACGGCCATCGGCGTCGTAGTCGAACGCCGTCGCGTCGCCTGACCACGCCGAGTGCACCAGTCCCGAAGGCGTCGTGACAGTTGCGAACCTGGCGCCGCCGACGTTGTGATAGAGAATCGAGACCTCGGAACGCTCAGCGTGCAGATGGCCGGCGAACGCATCGCCGAAACTCCTCCACAAGCCGTCGGGGTAGCGCTCCTCCTGCGTGTACTTGCCGACGTTGGTGACAAACAGGTCGAGCAGTCCGTCTCCGTCATAGTCGAAGAACACCGAGCCGGATGAATGCCCGCCCGTGCCCCCAACGCCCGCATTCGCGGTGACGTTGGTAAACGTTCCGTGGCCATCGTTGAGAAAAAGAAGATTTCCCTCACGCACTGCGGTCACGAAGAGGTCCGCATCGCCATCGTTGTCGATGTCCGCAAACGACGCGCCGACACAGGCGCGATCGCCAACGGCGACGCCGGCGCGCGCCGTGATGTCCTCGAAGCGACCGCCTCCCAGGTTGCGATACAGGGCGTTCGGTGCCGCCTGGTTGACGAAGAACAGATCCAACGCGCCATCTCCATCCACGTCGGCCACGGCTACCGCGGTGCCGTGGTCGTAATGGGTGGCCTTGTAGTACTTGCCCAGGTCCATGCTGTTCACGAGGCGGGTGGTGATCCCGCTCGCGTCAACCCCATCCGCGAACTGGAAGTTGTGAGGCGCTGAAATCGATGTGGCCGAGGCAAGCTGCGCCGAACGGCGACCCGCAACCCAATCCGGACGTGCGACGTCGGCTGGAACGTAGACGTTCGTAGACGAAGGGACCGCAACGGGTGCTGACGCCAGCGGCTGACGGCGGAAAACGGCAACGCTCGCCAGTCCCACCACGACCGCGACGGCAATCAGTCCGGTGACTTTGTACGGGCGCGCACTCCTGCTCATTGATTCGTTTCCCTCGCTCGTTCGTGCATCCACACCCGATACGCCGCCGCATCTTCGACGACGAGCCAGCCGCGCGTCTTGTCGGTATGCGGCCGCCCGCAGAGCTCGTCGCCGCGGACGTCGTAACGGCCCTCGCGATCGGCCCGGAAGTGCAGCTCCGACGGGAGATCCGGCGCAGCGAAATCGCGCAGCCCGAGCTGGGGTAGGGCAAAATCGGCGATATAGGTCCGACTGGCAAGCCGCAACGTCACATCGGCACCAATCGGGACATGGACTTCACGACCGGTCGCGACCTGCATCGCGCCTTCGGAGGGTTGCTGAAGAAGGTAGGATGCTCGCCAGCTAGTCTCTTCTGCCATCAGCTGTACATCAACAACGTCAAGGCGCACGTCGGGATCGGTCCCGCACCCGGCCAATGCCGAAGCCGAAGCCAGAAGAAGCGCGAGGGCGCGGAACAAATGCACGGAGGGCCCGATTATGACATTCCTCCAGGGCTCGAGAGGAGGCCGCACTCTTGACTTGGCCCGGCGGAACCGGCACAGTTCGCGCGGAGCTTCCATGAAGAAACCTCTCCTGCTTCTGTTTCTCGCTGTGATCTGTTCGGCCATCGACCTTCGGGCGCAGGACGCGCGGGCCGTCCTCGATGCCGCCGCGGCGGCTCTCGGTGCCGCCAACCTGCGGTCGCTCGAGTTTTCGGGGAGAGGAACCGACGGCATCTTCGGCCAGCCGTACGACGGCAATTCGCCGTGGCCACGCTTCAGCGTGCCCAACCTGACGATGACCATCGATTTCGCCACGCCGGCCATGCGTGACGACCGCAGGCGCCAGCAACTGCAGAATCCGCCGCTCGGGGGCGGCTTCCAGCCACTCATCGGCGAGCTGCGCCAGACCTGGCTTCTGAGTGGCGGATACGCCTGGGACATGGTCGGCCAAAACGCCGTGCCGGCGGCGCCCGAACGTGATTTTCGATCCGCGGTCGATGGACGGCTGGCGCAGATCTGGCTGACGCCCCAGGGATTCGTCAAGGCAGCCTTGGCCAACGGCGCGACGGCACGGACAGAGACCATCCGTGGCGCAAAAAAAACGACCGTGTCATTCACGGGTCCCAACAAGATGAAGTTCGAAGGCGTCATCGGCGATCAGAATCTTGTCGAAGGGATCGACACGTGGTTCGGGAGCCCCGTACTTGGCGACACGAAACTCGAAGCCGTGTTCTCCGGTTACAAGGACTTCGGCGGCGTGAAGTTCCCGACGCGCATCGTCCAGCGCAATGGCGGGTACCCAGTACTCGACCTAACCGTGACCGAGGTCAAGCCCAACGCGGCCGTGACGATCGACGTGCCTGCAAACATCCGACAGGCGGCGGCACCAGCTCCCGAGAGGCTCCAGGGGGAGAAGGTGTCGGACGGTGTGTGGTTGTTCCCCGGCGGCGCGAAGAGCATTGCCATCGAGTTCAGGGATCACATCGTCGTCGTCGACGCGCCTGAAACGGAGGCTCGATCGATCCTGGTGATCGACGCGATCAAACGGGCCATCCCAGGCAAGCCGATTCGATATCTGATCAATACGCATCACCACTTCGACCACTCCGGCGGACTGCGGACCTACGCGGCCGAGGGCGCGACGATCATCACGCAGCAGGCGAATGTTGCCTTCTACCAGAATGCGTGGCGCAACCCCCGGACGATCAATCCTGACCGGCTGGCGCAATCCGGCCGCACGCCGGTGTTTGAGGGGGTGACGGGAGGCCGCGTGATGGCAGACGGTACGCGCGACCTGAACATCTATCACTACGCCGGCAACATGCACAACATCGGGATGCTGATGGTGTACCTGCCGCGCGAAAAGATGCTGATCGAGGCTGATTCGTGGACGCCCCCGGCCAACAGAGGCGACCTTCCAGGCGCGGTCCCCAATCTCGCGCACTTCTACGACGCCGTGACGCGTCTGCAGCTCGACGTCGAGCAGATCGTACCAATACACGGACGACTGACTCCATTTTCCGAAGTGCGCGAGGCGGTTGAGGCCTACGGTAATGCCCAGTTGTGGGCAAGGTGAGAGGAGCGACGATGGCGAATCTGCCAGGCATGGAAAGTCATACGACCACGGACCAGCGTTCCGACGCGGCGATCGCGTATGCCCTGTTCCGGTTGACCTTCGGCGTCAACATCATGATGCGCGGGATTGTCCGCATTGCACTCGGCCTAACCGCCTTCCAGGGGTACATGCTCGCGCAATTCAAGGATGTCCCGGTCATGCCGCCCGCCTTCTTGACGTCGTTTGCCTCTGTCCTCCCGTTCGTCGAGACGCTGATCGGGTTCTTGATTCTCGTCGGGTTCCAGACACGGACCGCGCTCATCGCCGGTAGCTTGATGATCACCGCGTTGACGTTCGGTACGATGCTGCGATCGGACTTCACGATCGCGTGGCTGCAGCTCGACTACGCGATCGCCTTCTTCCTGCTCCTCGCACTGCGATCCTGGAACGTCATCTCGATCGACGGCATGATGCGCAGCAAGTCCAAGAGGGCTGGCGTGCTCGCCGCCTAGGCCAGAGGCGGCACGCGGCGCCGTACAACGAAAGGAATGATCAGCAGGACGACCGCGACGACCAACAGCGCACACGACAGGGGCCGGGTGAGGAAGATGAGCGGGCTCCCTTCGCCGATCGCCAGCGCCCGGCGGAAATGCTGTTCCGCGATCGGTCCCAGGATGACGCCTATCACGGCGGGCGCGAGCGGCATCCGCGCCTGCCGCATGGCGTATCCCGCGAGGCCAATCACGTACATCACCGCGACGTCGAAGACGGACTGGTTGAGTCCGTACCCACCGAGGCTGGCGATCGTCAGGATGCCGGCGTAGAGCAGCGGCTTCGGAATCTTCAGCAGGTTGACCCACACGCGTAACAGCGGCAGGTTCAACACCAGCAGCATCACGTTGCCGATGTAGAGGCTGGCAATCAGCGCCCAGACCAGGCGCCCCTGTTCGGCAAACAGGCGTGGCCCCGGCTGCAGCCCGTACTGCTGAAACGCGGCAAGCATCACGGCCGCAGTCGCCGACGTGGGCAAGCCAAGAGTCAGTAACGGAACCAGCGTGCCGGCCGCGGACGCATTGTTGGCCGCCTCCGGCCCGGCGACACCTTCGATCGCGCCGCGACCGAATTGCTCCGGAGCCTTCGACAATCGCCGCTCCAGCGCATACGACAGCAGCGTCGGAATTTCCGCGCCGCCCGCGGGCAGACTGCCCAGTGGGAACCCGATCGCGGTTCCCCGCAGCCACGGCCTCCACGATCGCTTCCAGTCATCGGCGCTCATCCAGATGGACGTCTCGATTTCCGCGATCTCGTCGCGCTCCGATGTCCGCGTAGACGCTGCGTAGAGCACTTCGCCAACGGCGAAGAGTCCCAAGGTGACGATGACGACATCAATGCCGTCCAGAAGCTGGGGGATGCCGAAGGTGAGTCGGGCGCCTCCGGTAAGCGGATCGATGCCCACCAGACCGAGGCACAAGCCGAACACGAGGCTGGCGAATCCGCGGACCAGCGAATCGCTCAGCACGCAAGACACCGCCATGAATGCGAGGACGGTGAGTGAGAAGTACTCGGCAGGGCCGAAGCGGAGCGCGAACTCCGCCATCACCGGAGCAGTGAACGTCAGGGCCGCGGTCGCCAATGTGCCCGCCACGAACGACCCGATCGCCGCGGTCGCGAGAGCCGGGCCGGCGCGGCCCGATCGCGCCATCGCGTGGCCGTCCACGGAGGTCATGATGGACGCGCTCTCGCCAGGCGTATTGAGGAGAATGGCAGACGTGGATCCGCCGTACATACCGCCGTAGTAGATCCCCGCGAACATGATGAACGCCGGCGTGGGCGGCAGCGACAGCGTCACAGGGAGCAGAAGTGCAATGGTGAGCGCGGGGCCGATGCCGGGCAGCATGCCCACCGCGGTGCCAAGCGTCACGCCGACCAGGGCCCATAGGAGGTTCGCAGCGGTGAGCGCCGTTGCGAACCCGTCGCTGAGCGCGCTCAGCGTGTCCACGCGCCGAGTACACCCTCCGGGAGGTGCAAGCCGAGCCCGCGGGTGAACACGACGAACACCGCACCGGAGACGAGCAGGCCGATCGCCGCGTCGCGTGTCCTTCGTCGGCTGCCGAACGCCACCGCGACGCTCGAGAACAAGATCGTGGACGCCACCACAAAACCGCCGGTCGATATCGCGGCGAGGTACCCGGCCAGCCCCGCGCAGACCCAGAGCACCGATCGCCAGTCAACGGCGACCGGCACCGTCGTCGGTCCGGGCTGGCGCCGCGCGAGCACCCGCTGTCGCGCCAGCAGGAACGCGACGACGGCGGCAGCGAGCCCGATCACGACTGGAAATATCCAGTCGGTGCCGCGAGCGGGTGTCGCGCTCGCACCGCTTCGCAGCCTCTTCACGATGCGGTCTACGCGCGCACGCTCGCTCCAGAGGAACGTATCAAACGCGTCGCCGGCCAAGTACATGTCGGTCCAATCACGATCGCTGAGGGTGCGCTGCCACGTCGGGGACCGCACCATTCGCGAGATCACCGACATCAGGCGATCGCGCTGCGCCAGCGAGAGTCCAGGCGCAGCAACGACGGCGCGCCAGTTGATCATGTCGATGTCGATGCCCTGCTCGCGCAACGTCGGTACGTCGATGCCCGGCACGCGCGCCGAGGTCGAAATGGCAAGCGCGCGAAGCCGTCCGCTCTCGATGTGCGCCGCAACTTCGCTATAGCCATTGACGCCGGCGGTGACATTCCCTCCAAGCAGCGCAGTCACGCCCTCTCCGCCGCCGGAGAACGCGATGTAGTTGACGAGTCCGGGCTCGACCCCTGCCGAGGCGAGAATCAATCCTGCAAGAAGGTGGTCAGTGCCGCCCGCCGACCCGCCGCCCCACGACACGCCGCCAGGGTTGGCGCGTAGGGCCGTCAGCAGCGACGCCATGTCGCGATGCGGTGAATCGACTGGTACGGCGATCACCTCTGGCTCTCCCGTGAGGCCGGCGAGGGGCGTCACGCCGGCGAGAGTCGTCGGTGAGTCGTTCCACAGGATCGCGGCGAGCATCACGAGCCCGGTGACGAGAACCGCATCGTCGCGGCCCTGGTAGTTGGAGACAAAGTGGGCGAGCCCAATGGTCCCTGCGGCGCCGGCGATGT
This sequence comes from Vicinamibacterales bacterium, assembly GCA_036802945.1. Lineage (GTDB taxonomy): Bacteria > Acidobacteriota > Vicinamibacteria > Vicinamibacterales > UBA2999 > Gp6-AA40. The sequence continues at coordinate 4,475 of DAIRVG010000132.1, read as the reverse complement.
TCTCCACCTCGACAACCCGCACGATCCCTTCGGCCTGCAAGGCATGCTGCATGGCGCGCGCGGTCTGATCCCACCCGCCGCCCGGTGCGGCAGGCGCGATGAGCGTCAGGTGGTCGAGCGAGGCTTGCGCCCGCACCGGCATGGGCGCGAACAACGACAGGGCTACGAACATTCCCATGACGCGGGCCTTCCAGGTCCGCGATAACGGTGGGTGCAATGGAAATGCGCGGGTCACAACGCAGAGGATCGCATGGCGGACCCTTCGCGAGGATGGATTGACGTCCATCCTCGCGAAAGCGCACGGGATCAGGATGCCGATGTCCGGGCGTACTTGTTGAACCAGGCGATCGTGCTGTTCCACGCCTGGTCGGCCGCAGCCTTGTTGTACCGTTCCGGGGTCGCGTCGTTGTTGAAGCCGTGCACGGCACCCGGATAGATGTGACCTTCGTACGGAACCCCGGCAGCCTTGAGGGCCTTTTCGTATTCCGGCCACGCCTCCACCAGGCGGGTGTCGAGCGCGCCGTGGTGAACGAGAATCGCCGCCTTGATCTTCGGCACGTCTGCCGCCATCGGCGCGGCGCCGTAGAACGGAGCCGCCGCCGCGAGACCTGACCCCAACCGTACCGCGAGCGTATTGGCAACGCCGCCGCCGAAGCAGAACCCTGTGGCGGCGATCCGCCCGTTGGAATCTGGACGCGATTTCAGCCACATCGCCGAGGCCACGAAATCCTCGGTCAACTTGGGGCGATCGAGCTTGCCGAACAGTTCACCACCCTTGACGTCGTCGCCCGGGTAGCCGCCGAGAGAGGTGAGGCCGTCCGGCGCGAACGCCATGAAATTGGCAAGCGCGAACCGGCGCGCGACGTCCTCCATGTGGGGATTGAGACCGCGGTTCTCGTGGATGACCAAGACGCCGGGGAGTTTGGCGTTGCCGGCGTTAGCGGGGCGCACGAAGTACCCCTTGATACTGCCGTTCCCCTGCGGAGACGGCACGGTGGCGTATTCGGCCTTGATGCGCGCGTCGGTCTTGGAAACCTGCTGTGCCGCCGCATAGTTCGGCATCAGCGCGTCGATGACGGCTCCTGCTGCGAGACCCGCGATAGCGAGCTTGCTGACCCCATCCATGAAGTCACGGCGGTTGATCTCCCCGTGGATGAACTGGGTGTAGAGCTCGACGGCCTCCGGGGGCAGCTTGGGTTTTTGCTCGTCCATTTGGCGGACTCCTCTCTTCCTGTTGTTGTCCCTGGTTGTTGCCGGTGAAAGACTTAAGGACGCGAAGAATATCACGCCCGCTACCCCGTCTTCCTACCTCCTGCTTCGATTTTTCCCTGGGCAATGGCACCGTCGGCCATGACGAGATGTGGCGCGTTGATGTCGCCGTTCACCGAACCGGTGGCGCGCAGATCGACCACCTCCCCGGCGCGGACGCTGCCGGTCACGCTTCCGCTGATCGTGATACTCCTGGCTGCGAGATTCGCTTTGACCGTGGCACCAGGCCCGATGGTCAGGGAGTGGTCCCCAAGCTCGATCGAACCCTCGACGCTCCCGTCGATGGTGAGGTCCTCTCCACTGATAATTCTTCCTTCCACGCGCAGCGCCTTGCCGATCCAGGCGGCCATCCGCCTTTCGGTTAACTGGGCTCCCGCATCTGGCGGGGACGTGGGGCGCGCCGGCGGCCCCTGGGTCGGTGCGTTCGCCATTCGGTCGCTCTCCTTTTTCTGTGGTCGCCATTATCGTCTGCGCGTTGCTTGACAGGTACGAAAGCTCAGCAGAGAATCCGCGCCACAAGCAAAGAGAACCCTGGAGGCGCGATGAATCGACTGCTGTGCTGGCTGCCGCTTGCAGTGACCTTGTCGTTGAGCGGTGCGGCGGTGCGAGGCCAGCAAGCCACGCGCGCGGGTGATCCCGGCATCATCGCGCGCAATTTCTCGCCGGTTGCCTACTTGAAAGCTTCCAATCCGGGGTTGGACGATCACCTGGGCGTCGGCAGCGCATTGTCGGGCCGTACGCTCGCGCTGAGCCGCGACGGTAACACGCTCGCAGTCGCCGCGATCGACGAAGACAGCGCCGCCACCGGCATCGATGGCAACCAGAAGGACGATTCGGCGAGCGACTCGGGCGCCGTATACGTTTTCACGCGCACAGGCTCCGGGAGACCGTGGGCGCAGCAGGCGTACATCAAGGCCTCCAACACCGACGCGTACGACAGCTTCGGCTTTTCGGTGGCGCTGAACGCGGACGGCAACACGCTGGCCGTGAGCACGACGCGCGAGGACAGCTCCGCCCGAGGCGTCAACGGTAACGGCGCGGACAACAGCGCCGAGGACTCCGGCGCCGTCTACGTCTTCGCCCGCAACGGCCGCAAGTGGGCACAACAGGCTTACGTCAAGGCCTCGAACGCCGAGGCCGGCGATCAGTTCGGCTGGTCGCTGACCTTGAGCGACGACGGCAGCACGATGGCAGTTGGGGCGTCAACGGAGTCGAGCAACGCGACCGGGATCAACGGCAACCAGGCCGACAACTCCGCGGCCAACGCCGGTGCGGCGTACGTTTTCACTCGCGCCGGCGCCACGTGGTCCCAACAGGCGTATCTCAAAGGCGCGAAGACGCAGGGCGGTGACCTGTTCGGCTTCTGCGTCGACCTCTCGAGCGACGGCAACACGCTGGCCATCTGCGGCTATGACGAGGACGGCGGCTCCTCGGGCGTCAACGGCGACGAAGCGGACAACTCCAAAGCGGGATCCGGCTGCGCCTACATCTTCGTCCGCAACGGCACGACGTGGTCGCAAACGACGTACTTCAAGCAGTCGAACAACGCAAAGCCGCAGGACGCCTTCGGCTCATCGCTGGCGATCAGCGGTGACGGCAACACGCTGGTCGTCACCGCGGCCGATGAGGACGGCCTCGTCGGCGGAATCAACGGCGAGCAGTACACCGGTCCACAGATACAGGACCAGTCGAACGGCGCGCTGTACATTTTCGTGAAAGCGAACGACCTGTGGATGCATCAGGCGTACGTCAAGCCGTCGAACATCGCCGAGAACGACCTGTTTGGAATGCGTGTAGCGGTGAACCGTGACGGCAACGTGATGGTCGCATCCTCCATGCTCCAGGGCGGGGGTGGCCGCGGCGTCAACGCCAACCAAAAGGACTTCTCGGCGCCCGGGTCGGGCGCGGTCTACGTTTTCACGCGCACCGCGGGGCAGTGGTCGCAGCGCGCGTATCTGAAAGCGCCGAACGCCGACGCGTACGACGAGTTCGGCGGAGCGCTTGGACTGAGCGGTGACGGCGGCACGCTGGCAGTTGCAGCCAAAGGCGAAGATGGAGGCTCTGCCGGCGTCGGCGGCAATCAGGCCGACAACTCGATGCGCGGCTCGGGCGCGGTGTTCGTGTACTAGCGCTGGCGCGGACCTAAAAGGTCCGCGCCGCACTAGAGTTCAATTTCCAATTCCCAACGCCCAACTCCCAAGAAGTCGCGCCTCCGGGCACTTCGGGAGTTGGAAGTTGGATGTTGGAAGTTGCGGGAATCAAGGCGCGGCGACCGGAACACCCGCGCCGGTCTCCAGCGCTTTCGCGAGCACGTGCTCGGCGGCCGCAAGATCCTCGATCCCGAGTCCCAGCGAGCGAAACACCGTCAGCTGCCCGGCCGACGTTCGACCCGATCGCTTCCCCGTCAGCAGCTCGCCCAGCTCTGCGGCGGCGTCCGGCCCCCTGATCACACCGTCAGCCACCGCCTGTCGATAGTCGCCCGCCTCGGCCTCGAGGGACTCGCGCCGATCGGTGACGAGCACCGCGTCCGCCAGCGTGCGCGTGTCGATCTCACTGTGCATCGGGCGGCTGGCGCCAACGGCGTTGAGGTGCGCGCCGGAGCGAAGCCATTCGCGCGCGATGACGGGGGTCGGAGAGCTGGTGGCGGTCACGATGATGTCGGCCACGCGAACCGCGGTTTCGGTGTTCTCGGCGGCCTCGATCGAAAAGCCGCGGCCATTCGACGCCTCGGATACAAATTGCCGCGCGTGTTCCGCTGTCCGCCCCGCGATCAGTACGCGAGCGATCGAACGAACGAGCGGAATCGATTCGAGGTGCTTTCTCGCCTGCACGCCTGTGCCGACAATCGCAAGCACGCGGGCATCCTCCCTGGCGAGGAGCCGAGTCGCCAGCGCCGACACGGCCGCCGTACGGATCGCGGTCACGGCCGACGCGTCGAGCAACGCGCGAAGCTGCCCGGTCTCGCCGTCCGCGAGGATCACCTGTCCCTGGTGACTGTCGAGACCGCGAGTGGGGTTGTCCTGCAGCACGAAGAGCAGCTTCGTGCCGAACATCGCCTTGGGGCTCGACCGATACGCCGGCATCCACATCGTCCCGCCCCTGAGCCCCGGCGGCACGTAGAGAGTGCGGAGGGGCTGTACGAGAGCGCCGTGCTCGAGATCGATGAATGCACGCGCCATCACGTCGATGCATTCGCGCATCGGCAG
>DAIRVG010000131.1:0-17439 GCA_036802945.1 Vicinamibacterales bacterium | reverse complement strand
GTGTCTAACGGTGTCTAAGACATTTGCGAGGGGTTGTCAGGGCACGAGCCTTGCCAGACCCCTCGTTCACTAACGTCGATCCGGGGTCTCATGAGGCGCTAGAAAGGAAAAATCGATCATCCTCTTGTAGGACCAACCTCGGCACATTCCGCCACATAAGTCTCCCTGGGGGAAGACTCCTGGAGTACTGAGCACGAATTTGGGCGTGCAAGACCCACCAGATCTGGCACGTTCCTCGCCCTGGGTCCGGACATACCTTTCAGTTTTGCAATCGAAAGTGACCGGACATGAAACCAGTATTGCTGAAGACAGTTTCCGATTCTCAGCCCGCGGCTGGGCCTGAGCACGCGGAGCTTGACGGCTTCCTGCCGGAGTCGTCGGCCCCGCCCCCAGCGGCGGCACCGAGGAAGCGCAATCGTGCCGGCATGGCCGTCGTTGCGCTGGTCTGCCTCCTTGCGGCCGGAGCGATCACCGGTCTCTGGCTGCGGGCTTCCTCGATAGCGGCCAAGCCGATGACAGGATCCCTCCGCGTCGAATCCGATCCCCTGGATGCGGATGTGCTCATCGACGGTACGGCGCACGGGAAAACTCCCCTGACACTGGCGCTCGCCGTCGGCCAGCATCAGCTCGTCGTCCAACAGGGCGGAAAAACGCAGCAACTGGCGGTCACGATCGAACGAGAGACGGCGACGGTGCACCACATTTCATGGCCGGCGGATCTCGACGGCGATCGTCGAGGAATGACGGCTGGGAGCCTGCGTGTGGTGACGGAGCCTGCGTCGGCGTCGCGAGTCAGCGTCGACGGCGTTGACCGCGGCGCAACTCCGCTGACGCTGAGCGATCTGGCGCCCGGCGAACACGACGTCGTCGTGAGAAGCCAGGACGGTGTTCACCGCCGTGCCGTGACCATCGAGCGTGGGGCGACGGCATCCCTGGTCTTCAGCACGAACGCTGTTGAGGGTGTGGCATCAGGATGGCTCGCGGCAACCACGGACGCACCGCTTCAGATCTTCGAGGGAGGCAAGTTGATCGGCAGCACCGAGTCCGATCGCATCATGCTGCCGGTGGGCGACCATTCATTCGAGTTCTCGAACGACTCGCTCGGTTTCCGCGTCACGCGCGCGGTCAAGATCATCGCCGGGCAAACGGCGACCGTCGCCATGCAACTGCCGCGCGCGCCGATGAGCGTTAATGCCGTTCCGTGGGCGCAAGTCTGGATCGACGGTCAGCCACTCGGAGAGACACCGATTGGTAACGTGATGCAGACCATCGGTTCGCATCAGCTGATCTTCCGCCATCCCGAGCTCGGCGAACGACAGGTCACGGCGGTCGTCACCCTCAACCAGACAGCTCGCGTCGCCATCGATATGAGGAAGCAGTGATGAGGACCACGACCCGTTTTCGGATTGGCTGGCTCGCGGTGGGAATGCTTGCAGCCGCCGGCAGTGCTCGAGCGGCCGACGAGCCGCTCGCAGATGCGAAAGCGTTGTATGCCGCCGCGTCGTTCGAGGATGCGCTCACGGCCCTGGGTCGACTCGACGCACTCGGTGGCGCTGCTCCGGCCGCGCTGGAGTACAAGGCCTTGTGCCTGCTCGCGCTCGGTCGAACGGCTGAAGCACAGACGGTCACCGCGTCGCTCATCTCAGGCACCCCTACATACATTCCAGCGGACAAGGATCTTTCACCTCGATTCCTGACGCTGTTCACCGAAACGCGGCGCCAGTTGCTTCCGACGATTGCCAAGCGGCTCTTCGCCGCTGCGCGCGACCACTTTCACGCGAAAAATCAGGCCCAGGCGCTCGGAGAATTTGAAGTGGTCCTGACGTTGGCCGCCGACCCTGTATGGAAAGATCTTCCTGAGGCGGGGGATCTCCGGACTCTCGCTGCCGGTTTCGTGGACCTCGCCGGATCGGCGCGGCCGGCTGCGGCGCCGACGGACGCCCCCAAAGCGACGACCCTCGCCGCCGTGAAAGCCCCCGTGGTGACTCCTCCGGTCCCGATTCGGCAGGCGCTACCCCGATGGGTCCCGCCCGACTTTGCGAGTGGCCGTCGCGAATACAACGGCGCAGTGAAGATCGTCATCGGTGCAGATGGACGCGTGTCGAGCGCGACGATCCAGGCTGCCACACATCCGCTCTATGACACGCAGGTGCTCCAGGTGGCGCGTACCTGGTTGTATACGCCAGCGACCCGCGACGGCCAGCCTGTCGAAGTGGAGAAAGTCTTAACGGTTCATCTGAAGGCGAACGAGTAGGACGAGGGTCGCTATTCAGAGGGGCGTAGCCGGACATGCAAGCGGCGGAGATGGCTTCTTGCGTCGAGGGTCACCGCTCGCTCTTCACCGAGATAACCGGCTTGTGTGAGCCGTAGCCGTTTGTACCCAAGCGACAGGTGCTGAATACGAATCGGCGTGACCCCCCACCCGATTCCGTCCACGGTCACCTGAGCTCCAGCAGGATCTGAAGAGATAACGAGCTCTCCTTCGACATCTGCGGCTGTTGTCGCGTCCGCTAGCAACGGTGCCTGAACCTGGACGCCGGACGATTGCGGTTGTTCGGCAGGCGACAGACCTGCCTCCTGCCGCAGCGGCTCCGACGCTGAGGGCTTCACCGCGGTCACGGCCCGAGCGACGGACATCGCGCTGGCCGCCAGGCGCGGACCAATCCAGAGAATCAGTCCCAACCCTGAGACCGCCATCATCGCAATCGCAACCATCGTCATGATCGGCTGCGAACGGGGCGACGTTCGAACAGGGACGTCGACACGCGGCGACGCGGCCACGGGACTTTCGTCGGCAAACACCCGCGTGAAATTGTGAACGACATCTTCAGCTTGAAGCCCCACACACGTGCAATAGGCCCGCACCATCGCACGCCGATACATCCCACCTGGCCAATGACTGATGTCGCCACGCTCGAGGGATGCGAGGTGACGCTGAGAGATCTTGGTGTGGTTCGCAATCTCGGTGAGCGAGATACCTCGCCGGACGCGCGAATCCCGAAGCATTCGTCCGAACTTGACGGCCTCAGACTCCTCATGCGTGGTGATGTTTCCTACATCTCCGCCGACAGGGAAATCAAGAATGTGCGAGCTTTGCCCGCTCTCATTCATGGTCGACGCCGATGGTGGGGGATGCATGGCAACGAGCGGAAAACCCACAATCTACCGGATCGCGCACAGCTCTATCAAGCGGTTACGGTCGGTCCGCGGACCAGCACGACGATGCTTTAAGCCGTCTAAGGGTTAGAGCCCGCCCACAGCCACAAGGCTGGAAACAAGGCGACCAATCGGGTCCCCCTGCCAAAGATGGATCGGAAAACGCATTCGGTTGCGGCGGGCAGACGGAAATCAAGGGTTTAGCGGGTGATGGGGTTTGGAAGTCCGCGTCTTCGGAGAACTTTCGTCTCCGCCGCCGCGTATCGGGTCGCCGATGGCCAACGTTAACTGGCGAGTCATTGCGTTTTGGGCAGCGCTCTGGTGGTTTATCTACTCCGCCCCCACGGAGGACTTCCTTATGGGTGCATTGCTGCCGCGATCAGCGCCTCAGAATGCTGAACAGATGGAGGAATTTTGACATCTTCACGGACGCGCCGGAGCGCCTGACCCATGCTGGCGACTAGTTATTCCGCCAAGGACGCCACACTCGTGTGGGTCCTCCGCGACGACCCGTCACGGCATGCCACGGCGTTCCTGACCGACTGCTACCTATCGCAGGAACTCGATGGGAGATGGACGTTGACGGTCAGTCGAGGTCTTATGACACTGGTGTCAGAGACGCGCGAGTCGCGCTCTGCGGCCATCGTGCGCGCCGAAGAGCTTCAACAGATCCTGCTACGGTTTGGGTGGACGGATCGGCCTTCCGCATGATCTCATCGCGATCCGTGAGCAAGAGCCCGCGGCAGGAGATCCTTGCCGGCATCCGTGCCTACCTGCACGACCACTTCCCCGACGTCGAGTTCACCGAGGACGTCGAGGCCACGACGGGTAACGTGATCTTTCACGGTCACCCGCGTGCAGATCAAATTGAAGTGACCGAGACCTTCCTCGACGGCGATAGCGAGAACGCCGACCGCTCCATGAATCACATCCGCGTCTGGAACCTCGCGCGCGCACTCCGTGAAGCCGGCGGTCGCCTCGTTACGGTCGCCACGACAGGGCTGAGAATCGCGCCGTAGTCAGGCGCTATCCGAAGAACCGGTCTGTGTGCGAGATGCGGAGGTGCAGGAGCCAGGCATCGCTCACGCGGCCCGGGTCGATAGGACGTGCCTCACCGGATCGGACGAATCCCAGGAAATGTAACAGTCGGAACATCACCGAAGTCCAAGCCTCTGAGGGGATGCTCCTGCCAGGTGGCAACTCGCGTTCCACTGGCTGTTAACGCGATCGACAGCCAAATCGGGGGCAGTGAATCACACCAGCTTGTAACCGTGTAACCCTGACCTTCTGGTGTTACACGGTTGCCGGCGGACGCGAAGTCGCGGGTGGCGGCGCCGCGCGAGGGATGGAAGAAGGACGGAGGCGCAAAACGAGCCCGATCCGAACGCCGGAAGGAGCTTCATCGACGCCTCCGTGCGCGGGCTACGACCCTGCGGCCGCCATCTTCATCAGCTCCATGTGCTGCTGCGACTGAGCGAGGCCACCCTCGGGCTTGTTCCAGCTGATCGCCCCGTTCTTATCCGCGTCGACGCCGGCCGTGAGCTGCTCGGCTTTCATCTGCATTTCGGCTGCAAGCTTGGCCGCTTCCTCCATCGACGTCGAAGCGCGAATCCTCTGCGCGATCGCGACGACTTCGTCGGCCATGGCAGCAACGTTGGTCGCTGCAGTGTTCACGTGCATCGAGTGCGTTTTCACGCCTGCGCTTGCTTCAGGCGCTTTGCCGGCGAGGTCGGCGTGTGTGGCCACGCCGGTCGCGGCCTTTTTCAGCCCGTATCCGAGGCCCGGGCCCTGGGCGACGATTGTCGGATCAATCGCGTTGATGACGTGCCCCGCGTGGGTCTGCATCATCGCGAGCGTCGTCGATTTCGCGGCCAGCCCGGCGTGCTGGGCAGCGGTTCTCGCTTCCGCCATGGCAGTCGGGAGGAGACCCATGTTCATCGGGGTGCCATTGAAGCTTTCCATGACATGTCCGATGTGGGTCTGGACCATGTTGGCCTGGCCGGCCAGACCGACACTCCAGATGCTGGCAACGAGGAGGGAAGCTCCAAAGGTAACGGACGCTAGAGTTCGCACGGTGCACCTTCCTTCGTAAAGGGTCGGTTGGGGAGGGAATTCCAACCTTCCCTGTGCGCGCGAGGGATCCCGCCCTCAATCAGAATTACGGCTTCGCGAGATGCCACACCATTCCGCGGCCCTCGCCAAGCTTGTCGCCTGCGGCCTTGTCCATTGCGAAATAGTAAAGCGGCTTACCCTTGTACGCCCACTGTTTCGAGCCATCGTCGCGCGTGATGACTTTCCAGTCGCCCATGTCCTTGTCGCTGGCCTCGGCCTTCAGCGCGGGCCAGTTATTCAAGCAATTGCCGCTGCAGGCGGACTTGTTCGCCTCTTTGTCGTTGTCAAAGGTGTAAAGCGACATGCCCTTGGCGTCCATGAGCATGCCATTCATCACGTGAACTGCGGCCGGGGTCGCCGGCGTCTGCGCGACGGCAGATCCACCAACCACGACCAACGCAGCCACTGCCAACGCCACAACAATCATCGGTCGCATGGTTCCCTCCTGAATTGGATACTCTTAAAAATCGAGGCAGGCGCGCCCCATGCGCGTCCGGCGGGTACGGTAACACAAAGTAGCCCGAAGACTTTTTCGTCCCCTACGAACTCATCATTAGGAATTTCAACGCTTGACTTCGTGGGACCCAGACCTTAGTTTCCTGTTTCCGCTCGACAGTTCGTCATGACGTATCAGTATTGAACTCTGTCGTTCGGATCGTTCGTGGCGTTCACGTTCAAACGATTCGAACGTCCGAACGACCCGAACGTTTGTGAGAGGTTCCCATGAAACCCGTCAGCGTCGCGTGCCTGGCCGTGCTTGTCTCGATCACGATTCTTCCGACGGACGCGGCGCAGCTGACGGCTGCCGATGCCAGGTCTGCATGGTCGGCCGACCTCACTGATATCCGCCGCGTCGCTGCACTGATTCCCGGACGGAAACCACTCCGCATCAACGTCCTCAAGTTCGCCGAAAGCCACCGCACGAAAAACTTCGTCGTGAAGGGTGCGGCGGCCGATCCCGGCACGCAGGCACGAACCGTCTTCCAGGTCGTGTACGCGGACGGGTTGGTGATGGTCGATGCCGGGATGGACCTGCCGATGCACAAGCAGATTGGACGTGGCGCCGACGAGCCGTACTTCGCGGAGCAGGCGCAGCAGGTGGACAAGGCGTTGCGCAGCGCCCGGTCGATCATCTTCACCCACGAGCATGGGGACCATGTGACCGGCGTAATTCGGACCCCGTATCTGAACGAGCTCGCGCCGAAAACGATCCTGACGCGCCAGCAGGTCCGGACGCTCGAGACGACGCCGCAGTTCCCCGATCTCAAGCTGACCGAGGAGCAGGCGCAGCGCTACCGCATCATCGACTACGACAAGTACATGCCGTTCGCGCCTGGCTGGGCGCTCATCAAAGCGGCAGGCCATACGCCGGGGTCCCAGATGATGTTCATCACGCTCGACTCGGGCCGCGAATACCTGCTGATTGGCGACGCCGCCTGGCACATGGACAACGTGCGGAAGGTGACGGGCAAGGACGCGCCCTGGATCGTCGAGGACGTAGCCGCGGTCAACGACCAGTTGAAGTGGCTGAACGGCCTCTCAGCCAGCGAGAAGAATCTCGTCATCATCGCGAGCCACGATGACGACGAACACAAGGAGCTCGTCTCGAAGAAGCTGCTCGGGGGGAAACTGGAATAGGTTATCGCCGGCGCGGAGGGCGTTTCGGCACTCTCGGCGCGGGGCGCGGCGGGCGTGGCAGATCGGGAAACAGCTGGAACAAATCCATCAGCTCGTTTCCATGCACGTCGCGAACGAGCTGCGGCTTCCGCGGGTTCGGCAACGAGCCGATGCCCCGCTCTTTCGGGGCGTGCGTCGGCTCCGGAGTCCGGGCTTGCGCCATTGGCTCACCCCTGGGCGTACGCGCGATCGGGCGTTGACGGGGCGCCCGGCCCGGACGATGCTCCGGCGGCGGCTGCCCTCGCGGGGTACGCGGGTGCTCTTTCTTCACTGGAGGTCGTACGATCGCGTATACACTCGCCTCGTCACGGCGGGATAATGCGCGAGATTGACGTTCGCGTCCAGTCTGGTCACGGAAAGGCGCCCCACCACGACGCAAATTGCTACGCGCGCGATTGCGATGGACACATCACTGAGCTTTGACGGTATGTGTCCTGGCGTTTTCGCGGGCCTATCTCACTTATGAACGCGGGCAGCGGATTTGCTTCGCCCGCCGCGGACTGCGAGCGAAGCTCGCGAAGGAGGAGTATGCCACCACGTGGCAAGAAGAAGACTAAGCGCGCGGCATCCGCCAAGCGAAGCAGCGCGCGCGGAGCCGCAGGCCGGAAACGGAGTGCAAGCCGGAAGCGAAATGCTGCTGGAGGCCGTAAGCGGACGGCGACCGGTTCGCGCAAGACCGGCGGCGCCTCGCGCAAGCGCGCCTCAGGCGCGCGGAAGAGCACCGCTCTAAAGAGCACTGCTCGAAAAAGTACCGCTCGGAAAAGCACCGTTCGAAAGAGCACGACGCCCCGCCGATCCTCACCCGCGTCGCGCGGCACGCCGGCCGCCATCAGCGGCTTAGTGGGCGGATCGCAATCGGACGAGCGTGACGACATGACGATGCCAATGGATACCGACGAGCTCATGGACGAGACGGACGTCGACCTCGGCGGCGACGACGACGGCAGAGACGACGACATCGAAGACGTGTAGGTACGAAACTGGCAGCTATCTTCCGGTAGCCAGCTTACGTCGGCGATACACGCCGACTTCGGTTTGGCTGCGCCGAAGCGCGGGTCACGCGCGAAGGCGGGGGAAGGCGTCATGCTGCAATTGGCCCTGTTGTTTCTCGTTATTGGAATCGTGTCCGGTCTCCTAGGCTTCACGACCATCGCAGGCGCGTCGTTTGTGATGGCGAAGTTCCTTACCGGGCTGTTCCTGCTCCTGTTCCTCGTCTTCCTGATTCTGGCGATCGCAGGAGTCCGCAAGGTCATGAACTAGGCGATTAGTGATGAGCGATTGGTGATTGGTGATTGTGGTGGCCTCTGCGCTTGAGATCACAACCCGATCGCAATCACTAATCACTAATCCCTAATCACGAATTATCATTGAAGCCGTTTGCGAGGAACGGCTGCACTAAGCGTCACCGCCCTCGTGCTTGTGCTGGCGACGCTGTCGCTGGCACAGGGCACGGCCCCGGCCACTCCGCTCGCGCTCATCACGCGTGAGGGGCGGCGACCAATTCCGACGATCATCCTCAACAGCCAGGAATTCATCGCTCTGGACGATGTCGCGTCGATGTTCCAGGTTGCCGTACGCGAGGACGCACTCGCCGGCGGCGTGACGGTCAGTTATAAGGGACGGACGGTCGTGGCATCGGCGGATCAGCCGATGGCATCGGTCAACGGCCGCGTTGTCACTCTTCCCGCACCGGTCGCGCGCGTCGGACGGCGACTGTACGTACCGATCGATTTTCTCCCGCGCGCGCTGGCGCCGATCTACGACGCGCCGATCGAGCTCCGGCGCGCACCGCGGATGCTCGTGGTCGGCAACGTGCGCGTCGTGCGCGTGGTGCCACGCATCGACGCCGTAGGACCTCTCACACGCGCCACAATCGAGATTGCACCTGCCGCGCTCGTGAGCGTCGCCACCGACGCGGGCCGGGTTTTGTTGCGCATCGATGCGGATGCGCTCGAGGTCGGGCCGACTCCCCCTGGCACCGGGCTGATCGATCAGATGCGCACCGGCGATCAAAGCACTACGGTGGCAATTGCCTTGAGCCCACGCGCCGGCATACCGCGCGTGTCGACGACAACCACGAGCGACAGCACGCGTGTGCTGATCGAAGTCCCGCTCGCGCCGCAGTTTCAGGATACGAACGCCGCGCCGGTGCCTCCGTTGGCTACTCCGCCGGCCAGCTTCCCTAGTCAGCCGGCCGATGCTCTTCCGCTTCTGCCGCCGGCGGGACCACGGCTGCAGACGATGGTGATCGATCCCGGCCACGGCGGCGACGATCTGGGGGTTCGCGGCGCCAAAGGGACGGTCGAAAAGCAGGTCGCGCTCGACGTCGCGCGGCGGCTGAAAACGCTGGTGGAAACACGGCTCGGCGTCCGGGTAGTGATGACAAGAGACGACGACCGCGCGGTCACCTTGGACGAGCGGGATGCCGTCGCCAATAACAGCAAGGCGGACTTGTTTCTCAGCATTCACGTCAACGGCGCGTTGTCGCCTTCGGTCGCGGGGGCGGAGGTGTACTACCTGCGACTCGATCGTGAAGGCGAGGACGCACGACGCAACGCGGCCGCCACTGAGCTCGTATTGCCTGCCGTCGGCGGCGGCACGCGTCCCATTGACATGATCAGGTGGGATCTCGCTCAATCGTTTCACGTTGGCGACTCCGCGACGTTTGCGTCGATGCTCGAGGAGGAGCTGCGCAAGCACATCCCGATGGGCCCGCGGCCGGTGCAGCAGGAGCCGATGCGCGTGCTGGCGGGCGCCAACATGCCGGCATCGCTTGTCGAGATCGCGTATCTCACGAACGCGAACCAGGAACAGCGCGCTCAATCCGGCGACTTCCAGGCAAACGTCGCGCAGGCGCTGTACGACGCCGTATTGCGTTTCAGAAGTTATCTCGAGGCGCCGCCAGGCCGATGACGAGAACGCGGTACATCGAGATCGGGGCCGCGGTCGTGGCCGTCGCGCTCACGGCGTGGGGCGCCTCGCGCGTCCTCGAGCGAATGGTCTCTCCAGTACCCCAGCAATCGACCGCAGCGGCTGCCGGAAGCGCCGTCGCGAGTGTTCCGCACATCATCGCGACGCTCTACTACGCCGGCTCGGACGGACAGTCGCTTGCCGCTATCAAGCGTGAGGTTCCGCTGGCGGACGGCGTCCTCGCACAGGGACGCCAGATCATCCAGAGTCAGCTGGAAGCGGCACCCATGCCATACGTCTCGGTCATCCCAGCAGGGACAACGCTGCGCGCGTTCTACGTCACAGATCGCGGCGACGCCTTCGTCGATCTCAGTCCCGAAATATCCACTGCTCATCCGGGTGGATCGACCACGGAACTGCTGACTGTTTACGCGCTCGTCAACGCCGTCACCACGAACCTCTCGTCGGTCCAGCGTGTGCAGATCCTCGTCGGCGGCAAGGAAGCGGATACGCTCGCCGGGCACGTCGACCTGCGCCGGCCGTTCGAACGCGACACTTCGTTGGTAAAAACTCCGTAATTCAAAATACGAGATGCAAAAGGCAAACGCTGCCTGTCTCCGGCCTTCAGTGTTTGCATTTTGAATTTTGAATTTTGCATTTGCATTAGAGTGAGACACACCTATGCGCGCCGACGGCCGTCTCGATGAACAGCTTCGCCCCACCCGCATCACACCGAACTACCTCATTCACGCTGAAGGATCCGTCCTGGTCGAGTCGGGCAAGACCAAGGTGATCTGCACGGCCAGCGTCGAGGATCGCGTCCCGCCGTTCCGACGGAATTCCGGGAAGGGATGGGTCACGGCGGAATACGGCATGCTGCCCCGCGCCACAACGACGCGAACACAGCGCGAGGCATCGTCGGGCAGGATCGGCGGGCGGACGCAGGAAATCCAGCGACTGATTGGACGGTCGCTGCGGGCCGTGACACGGATGGAGGAACTCGGCGAACGGACGATTACGCTCGACTGCGACGTCATTCAAGCAGACGGGGGAACCCGGACCGCGTCGATCACCGGCGCTTTCGTGGCGCTCGTGTTCGCGATTCAGAAGATGCGCGACCAGGAGATGATTCGGACCATGCCGGTCCAGGACTACGTCGCGGCCACGAGCGTCGGTATCGTCGAAGGGATGCCGATGCTGGACCTCGCTTACATCGAGGATTCCAAGGCCGATGTCGACATGAACATCGTAAAAACCGGCGCCGGCCTGTACATCGAACTGCAGGGAACCGCCGAGGCGATGCCATTTGGGCGCGAGGCGCTCAACCGCCTCCTCGATCTCGGGGATACGGGCATTCGCCAGCTGTTCGCGCTGCAGCGCGGCCTCGTCGGCACCATGCTGGGAAAGTAGAGGCGGACCTTCAGGTCCGCCTGACCGTGGATGCACCAGCTCCTCGTCGCCACCACCAATCCGGGAAAGCTCCGCGAGATCCGCACGCTTATGTCCGGCGTACCGCTGGAGCTGGTGAGCCTCGCCGACATCTACTCAATCGCTGAGCCTGCCGAAACCGGCGCAACATTCGAGGAGAACGCGCGGCTGAAGGCGCGCTATTACGCGGAGCGTAGCGGGCTACTGACGGTAGCGGAGGACTCGGGTCTCGTCGTCGATGCGCTCGACGGCGAGCCAGGGGTTCGATCGGCGCGTTTCCTTCGTCCCGACGCGTCATATCCAGAGCGGTTCGAAGAGATCTTCCGACGGCTGGACGAGCGCCCGGAGGAACCCAGGACAGCGCGCTTTGTTGGCGCGCTGGCCTGCGTCGACAACGGCCAGCTGATCTACGAAACCACAGGAGTTGTCGAGGGTGAGGTCGCGAATGCGCCCCGCGGCACGGGCGGTTTTGGCTACGACCCTATCTTCTATTACCCGCCCTTCCGCAGAACGCTTGCGGAAGTCAGCGAGGCCGAGAAGATACGCGTCGCGCACCGCGGCGTCGCATTTCGCGCGTTTGCCGAGTGGCTGAAGAGCGAATCTCAGGGTTCGCTTCTACGATCGTCGCTGTGATTCAGCGGAAAGAACGAAGAACGGAGAACGTGTTGTTCTCCGTTCGTCACCCAGAGTCTGGCCGCGGACGCTGTTCCGTCCGGGTGTTTGAAGGCAGGGCGTCTTGGCCCGTCGGTCTTACGGCTCGTGAGGCAGGAACTGCACCGACCGGCCTGGCAGGTGAACCTTTCTAGGTCCGAGCGGCTACAGCCTGATCGGACCGCATGAATGCCCCATCACGCGTGCGGAAGAGAAATTTCGCATCGACAAGTGCACCGAGCAGCGCGTCACATGCAGCGCGGTCGAGGCCCCACAGCCGCTGCGCCTGCGCCGTCGTCA
Source organism: Vicinamibacterales bacterium (assembly GCA_036802945.1). Taxonomy (GTDB): domain Bacteria; phylum Acidobacteriota; class Vicinamibacteria; order Vicinamibacterales; family UBA2999; genus Gp6-AA40. The sequence goes on along the minus strand of DAIRVG010000131.1, from coordinate 5,205 downwards.
ACCGCAGTCCGGGCATTTCGCGATACTCGCCCTCAACCCGTCGCAGTACGTCGTCAAGCGGCTGATGTGCTGTCATGGTCCCTCCCGTCTTCCCGAATTTCATGATGGGATGCGGCTCGATCGAGCAACGCGGATGCCAGCGAATCGGCCTCAGCGGCACGCTTCGAGGGATCGCACGTTAATCCTCACAGAACGAAGACGTTGCCGATGAGCCGCACTCTAAGCCATTTTATTCCTGCCCTTTAGCGCACCATAAACCTGTATAGAGGCTGACAGGGTTCTGTAACGAATCCCGTCAGGTAAATCCCGCGGCTCAGGCAATGTCATCGAGTTTCGCGCGACCCCAGCAAGGCTAGGTCATTGGGGCATCTTCGTTGCACCATCGCGTGCCGGAGATATCAATGCCTATGAATTTGGAGCTCCACAGGAGCGAAGAGAGCGTCTGGGATCGCACGGACGGCCGGATGAACTGGGATGCCGAGCGCTGGCTTTTTGGAATGCTGGCGGGAGCATTTCTCGTGACTGGCGCGCGACGCCGAACGATTGCCGGGCTGCTGCTCATGGTTGGCGGCGGCGCGCTCGCCTGGTGGGCCTCAGCAGGAATGGACCAGCGGCGACATGGACGGGGCCGGCTCCGCGCAGCGTGGCCCGCGCGCGTTCAGGAAGACCCCGTAGCTGAGGCGTCCGAAGAGTCATTCCCCGCGAGCGACGCGCCCTCGTGGACGCCGACGACCGGAAACAAGCCCACGACGCCTGACCGCGCGAGCCGTTTTTCACGGGCGCGTTAACGAAGACTGTCGGTTGACCTGCCCTGACGGTTGCGAGTAGCGTAACGCGCACATTCAACCTTCCTCCAGAGGTTTTTATGACGCGAGACGACACGGATCGTCCGGGTAGTCCCCCGATCTCAAGACGCGTGTTGATTGGCCGGATCGGCGCAGCCGTTGGCGCCGCGGCGCTGGCGCCGACGATGGCTGCGGCGCAAGGCGCGCCCGCGGTCCCACCGCCCACTCCGTATGACCCGCGCCGGAACTACGACCCGGCGAGCGATCCGGTCAGCTATCCCGATCCCGACATCGTCACCATCGACCCCGCGTTCAACGGTCTGCGCGTCAACAATACGGCAATTCATCGGCTGTGGACGGGGGGCCAGTGGTGCGAGGGACCCGCATGGAGCAGCCAGGGAAAGTACCTGGTCTGGAGTGACATTCCGAATAACCGCCAGATGCGCTGGCTCGACGACAACGGCGTCGTCACTGTCTTCCGGATGCCGTCGAACAACAGCAACGGCAACTCATTCGATTTCCAGGGGCGGCAGATTTCGGCCGAGCATACGGGTCGGCGCATCGTGCGTTACGAGCACGACGGATCAATCACCATCGTCGCTGACGCATACAACGGGATGCGCTTGAACTCGCCGAACGATGTGGCGCCGCATCGCGATGGTAGCTATTGGTTCACCGATCCGCCTCCAGGCTTCTCGTTGTACGAGGGGGCACCAGAGGTCGCGGGCAGCCCGACCAATGTTGAAGGGCGGCTCAACTCGAAGGCAGGACAGTTGGTGGGCGTCGGGACGGGCAAGCGTGAAATCATGACCGCCAACGTCTATCGCGTCGACGGAACGACGGGCAAGGTCGACATGATGGTCAACGCGATGAACCTGCCGGGCAATCCCAATGGAATCGCGTTCGCGAACGACTACAAAAAGCTGTATGTCGTTACCAACGGCATCGTTCACGGCTTCGATCTGGCCGCCGACAACAAGTTGTCGAACCAGAAAGAATTCAGCAACTTCATGGTTGACGGCATCCAGTGCCGGACCGATGGCATTAGGGTCGACGTAAACGGGAATCTGTGGTGCGGTAGCAATGCCGGACGCAATCTCGGCTACAGCGGTGTCACCGTCTGGTCGCCTGACGGCAGGGTTCTTGGCCGGATCCGGCTGCCTGAAACGTGTGCGAACCTCGCGTTCGGAGGGCCGAAGCGCAACCGGCTGTTCATGACTGCCGGTCAGTCGCTGTATGCGGTCTACGTCAACACGCAGGGCGCGTCGCCGGGCTAAACCATCCTCAATCTCACTCGTCTCACCGCGTGATCGCGCCCCTTCTCGAGCACCAGATGGGCGCGCTCACGCGTCGGCAGCACGTTTTCCCGTAGATTCACCAGATTGATGGTCTGCCAGATACGGCGCGCGGTGGCTTCGGCCTCCTCGGCCGTGAGTGCTGCGTACCGATGGAAATATGAAGACGGGTCCCGGAACACCGTCGCGCGCAGCTTCAGGAACCGCTCAATGTACCAATGCTCGACGTCGGCCTCGTTGGCGTCGACGTAAACTGTGAAGTCGAAGAAATCCGACACGAACATCGTGGGCGACTTCCCGCGCCGCGTGCGCGTCTGAAGCACGTTCAACCCCTCGACGATGACAATGTCCGGCTGGCGAACCGCCTGGTATTCGCCTGGGACGATGTCGTATGCGAGGTGGGAGTAAATGGGCGCTTCCACTTGGGGAAGGCCTGACTTCACATCCGCGAGGAATCGCAGAAGGCGTCGGACGTCGTAACTCTCGGGAAAGCCCTTACGCTGCGCCAGCCCCTTCGCTTCCAGATCGCGCTGCGACAGGAGGAACCCGTCGGTGGTTACCAGATCGACCTGCGGGTGACTCGGCCAGTGCGAGAGTAGCGCCTGCAGGATGCGCGAGGCGGTGCTCTTGCCCACCGCTACGCTTCCGGCGATGCCGATGATGTACGGAATGCGCAGATCCACGCCACCGAGGAACGTACGTGTCGCTTCGTGCAGACGCTGCGTGGCGCCGACGTACAGGTTTAGGAGACGCGAGAGCGGCAGATAAACGTCGATGACCTCGTCCAGGGAGACGCGCTCCGTGAGGCCGCCGAGCGGCCTGAGCTGGGCTTCAGAGAGCGGGAGCGGCGTGGACGCACGAAGCCGTGCCCATTCAGCACGATTCAGATCAACATACCGGGAGATCGCGACATCGTCGCTCGAGCCCGTAGCCACGGCTGAATTGTATCCGCCTTCGCGGCCTCGCCATCTTGCCGCTTCGGCGGACAAGTCCGTTCGGTAAGACGCCGCTCCGTCTGGACTGCCGGCCGCCCGCTACAACCGAAGAAACAACGCGACCGTCATGGCAAAGCCGATGACAATCACCGCACGGCGGACCGCCTTCCGCCCCATGCGCCGGGCGATGCCAGCCGCGGCGACAGCCCCAATGGTCGCGCCAGCCGCCATCACCACCGCGTCGTTGACGACCACCATCCCCGCAGCGACGAAGTACACACCGGCCACTGCGTTAATGAACAACGCCAGCACATTCTTGAGGCCGTTCATCTGGTGGATGTCGTGGTGGCCGAGAATCGCCAGCGCCGCGAGCATCAGGATGCCCATGCCGGCGCCGAAGTAGCCACCGTACACGCTGACGAAGAACTGAAAGATCATCGCGCCCGCAAACCACGTCGACCCGTGATGGTCAGGGCTCATGTTGAAGAACCGCTGGACGCGGTCCTGTACCGCAAAGAGCAGCGTTGAGAACAGGATGAGCAGCGGCACCAGCCGATCGAAGAGCACGGCCGGCGTCACGCGCAGCAACATGGCGCCGGCGATCGCGCCAAGGATGCTCGGGATGATCAGCCAGTACATGTGGGGCCGCGTGTCTCGGAGCTCGCGGCGGTATCCCCAGGCGGAGCCGAGCGAGCCAACCCACAGTGCGGCAGTGTTGGTGGCGTTCGCGATGATCGGCGGCACGCCAAGCCAGACGAGCGCCGGAAAGCTGATAAGCGAACCGCCGAATGCGATCGAGTTGATGGCGCCGGACACAATCCCGGCGGCGAACACCACGATGTTATGGATGGTAGGGGTCAGATCAACCGTTTCAGAATCGCCGCGCCCGCTTCTCGAGTACCGAGCAATCCGCCGATGTCACGGGTTCCCTCGCCTGCGTGAACGGCCGCCTCCACCGCCCGCTCGATCCGCCGCGCATCATCGGCACGTCCGAGCGTTTCGAGCATGAGCGCCGCCGAGAGGATCGCGCCGATCGGATTGGCGACGTTTTTCCCGGCCAGCGGAGGCGCCGAGCCGTGCACCGGCTCAAACATCGACGTGCGGCCTGGATGAATGTTACCGGACGCGGCCATGCCAAGGCCACCCTGGAGCGCGGCGCCGATGTCCGTGATGATGTCGCCGAACAGATTGTTGGTGACGATCACCTCGAACTGGCCGGGGCTCTGAACCAGCAACATCGCGAGCGCGTCGATGTAAAGATGCGTGGCCTCAATGCCCGGATAACCCGGCGTCAGCTCCTTGAAGACGCGCTGCCACAGCGCGTGCCCGTGTGCCATCGCATTGCTCTTGTCCGCCATGCAGACCTTGCGGAGTCCGCGCGCCTTCGCGAATTCGAAGGCGTGCCGAATGATGCGGTGCACGCCTCGATACGTGTTCACCTCTTGCTGGATTGCCACTTCATCGCCGGTGCCCGCGCGAAGACGGCCACCGGCACCGACGTACAGCCCTTCAGTGTTCTCGCGGAACACGACGAAGTTGACGTCGCGGCGTCCCCCGTTCTTCAGCGGACAGAGGCGGTCATCGAGGAGACGGACGGGACGATAGTTCACGTACAGATCGAGCTCGAACCGCGTGCCGAGGAGCACATCGCGTGCGTGACGATTGTCTGGGACCCGCGGATCGCCAAGCGCGCCGATGAACACCGCATCAAAGGACCGCAGGGTGTCGTACCCGTCCGGCGGGATGGTGACGCCCGTCCGCAGGTAGTGATCCGCGCCCCAAGGCAACTGCTCGAGTTCGAGGCCGCCGAGCGCTGTGAGAATAGGAACGACTTCCGCGACGACATCCCGGCCGATGCCGTCTCCAGGGATGATGACGATCCGCTGCGACACCTACTCCCCCTCCGTGGCTGAGCTGCTAATCATAAGAAAAGATTTGTGCATGTTGCGAGGTCAACGCTGATATCCTTGCCGGTTATGCATGGCGGTTGCGCATCTTCGCGTTGTTTTTCGAGGTAATAGCGAGGACGCGAGAATAATTCGGTGTTTTGGATTTCGAAGCTACACGCAAGTGGATTATCCGGATCCGGCGAAGGCGCCGGGCCGACAACCAACAGCGTTACAAGGATTTACGGCCATACGCACACTGGTACGCCTTTTCCTTGGACGCATCACAAAACGGATAGTCACA
>DAIRVG010000130.1:0-17621 GCA_036802945.1 Vicinamibacterales bacterium | reverse complement strand
CTCTACGATGGTTGGAACGTAGAGGACCCGCCTCTACGATGGTTGGAGCGTAGAGGACCCGCCTCTACGATGGTTGGAGCGTAGAGGCGGACCTTCAGGTCCGCCTAACCTTCGGGCGGCAACACCTGTAGCTCGCCGAGGCCGAGCGTCTGAAGGGACTCTTCAATGACCTTATGATCGCCGACAACCAGGGTGATGGCGCGCCAGGGATCGAGATAGGCCTCGGCCACGCGTGTCACGTCGGCGGCGGCAACCGCATTGACGCGCGGCACGAACTCCTCGAAGTACGTATCCGGTAGATCGAACAGCGCGAGCTGAGCCACCGAACGAGCTACCTGCTGTGCGGTCTCGAAGTTCCGCGGATATCCGCGCGTCAGCGACGCTTTGGCGAGCGCCAGCTCCTGTGCCGTCGGGGGCCGCGTGCCCCGAATGTCCGCGAACTCCTTGAGCGAGTCGGCAATCGCCTCCGCCGTAGCGGCGGTGTGAACGCTGGCCTGCATCGAGAACGGTCCAAGGCCCCGGCGCCAGTCGAATCCTGTCCGCGCGCCGTAGGTAAACGCTTTCTCTTCGCGCAACTTCAGATTGATGCGGCTCACGAATTGCCCGCCGAGTAACGCATTCATCACCAGCAGTGGCGCGTAATCGGGCGTGTCACGACGCGCGGCGAGGTGGCCGATGCGCAGTTCGGACTGCGCCGCGCCGTCACGGGGGACGATCGCAATTCGCGACGACGCTGGAGTGTCGGGCGTGAGATCGGCCGCTGCCTGCGGGATATCCGCCAGCGATTCCTCCCCCTTCCACCCTCCGAATGCCTCGTCCGCCACGCCGACAAGCTCCGCGTGCGACATCGCTCCGGTGACGACAAGCGTGGCGCGCCAGGAAAGAAATGTCGACGCGTGAAAATGGATGACCTCGTCCAACGTCAACTCACGCAATGCCGTATGCGTGCCGATCGCCAAGTGGCCGTACGGATGCGACGGGTACAGCAGCCGTAGAAACTCGCGCTCCGCAACAGCGGGCGGCAGATCCTTCAACTGGCTCAGTCGATCGAGTCGAAGCTGTCGGACCCGATCGAAATCGGAGTCGCGCATGCTCGGTTTCGTGAGAATCCTCGACAGCAGCGTCGCGCCCCGTTCGGCAAATCGCGTCAGCGTCGTCAGCGCGAACATCGTGGCGTCGGCCCCGACGTCGACGTCGTACTCCGCGCCGAGCCGCGCTAGCGCATCGGAGACTTCGATGGCGGATAGATTACCGGTGCCCTCGTCGACCATGTCTGCCGTGATCGACGCGAGTCCTTCTCTTCCGCCAGGATCCGCGCCGAGGCCGCCGTCGATTTTCATCACGAACGTGACGATCGGCACGTTGCGGTGCTCCACGGTACGGACCTTGAGCCCGTTCTTCAACTCGTGCCTGACGATGGACGGCAAACGAAATGGCGGATCGGGACCTGGCGCGGGCAGACGTGAGCGATCGGCGCGCGTCACGATACGGAAACCGGTTCCGAACCCACCAGCGCGAGCGCCGCCTGCCCGCGCGGCACGACGCTCAGGAGAACACGTCGATCGAAGGCCAGGTACTCGCGCGCCGCGGCGCGCACCGATTCGCGAGTGGCGTCACGATAGCGCGAGAGATCGGCCGCAAAAAAATCGGGATCGCCGCGGAAGACGTTATATGTGTTGAGCTGGTCGGACTTGCCGCCAAAGCCCCCGACCGTTTGAAGCCGGTACATGAAATGGGCTTCGGCTTGCGCCAACCCCCGCTCGATCTCGTCGCCCGTCGGACCTTCGTCGGCGATCCGCTGGATTTCACGGTCGATGATCGCGGCTATTTCGGTGAGCGAGCGCCCGGGCGCGGCGGTCGACGCGAGCAGGAAGAAACTGCCCAATTCGCGCGAGTGCTGGAATGCCGACACGTCGAGCGCCACGCGTGCGTCGTAGACCAGCGTCCGGTAGAGACGCGACGTCTTGCCGTTGGCGAGGAGATCCGCCAGCAGGTCGGCCTCGGCGTCACCTGCGGCGAACATCGCCGGCGAATGCCACGCCATGTAGATGCGCGGCAGCTCGACGCGATCCTCGAGCGTGAGACGAACCTCGCGCGTCAGGGAGGCGCTGGCCTCGAACGGTTGCGGCGGCTGGCCTCCGGGAATCTCACCAAAGTACTTGTCGGCGAGCTCAAACGCCTGTGCGGTGTCGATATCGCCCGCGAGTGCGAGCGAGGCGTTCGCCGGGAGGTAATAGGTGCGGAAGAAGGCTTGCACGTCCTCGAACTGCATCGCGCGGATGTCATCCGCCGCGCCGATCGTCACCCAGTGATACGGGTGATCCGGTGGATACAGCGCCGACGTGAGCGCCATCAGGGCCAGGCCGTACGGCCGGTTTTCATAGTTCTGGCGCCGTTCGTTCAGCACGACGTCGCGCTGGGTCTCGAACCGCTCGCGCGTCAGCGCCGGCAGCAGATAACCCATGCGATCCGATTCCATCCAGAGCGCCAGCTCGAGTGCGCCCGTCGGCACGACTTCCCAGTAGTTGGTGCGATCGGTGTTCGTCGATCCGTTCAGCAGCGCTCCCGCCTGCTGCAGCGGCATGAAGAAGCCGGTGTTGTGGTGCTCCGACCCTTCGAACATCAAGTGCTCGAAGAGATGCGCGAAGCCGGTCCGGCCCGGGCGTTCGTTCTTGGACCCCACGTGATACCAGAGATTGACGGCCACAATCGGCACGTGCCGCGCCTCGTGGACGACGACGTCAAGGCCGTTGGCAAGCGTGCGCTTGGTGTATGGCAGCTCGATCGCGGTCGTCACCGGCGCCCTCAACGAACCTGGATCAGCGGAATCTTGCCTTTGTTGGCTTCAGCTGTTTTGTGCGCGGCGATCGACACCTGCGCGGCCGTACGTTCGGCCACTGTCATGAACGCGCGTCCGGCTACTGAGCCCGGCTCGCTGACAACGATCGGCACACCGGTGTCGCTTCCTTCGCGGATTGGCTGATAGATGGGAAGACGCCCGAGGAACGGCACATCGAGCTGCGTCGCAAGTCTCTCGCCACCGCCATGTCCGAAGATGTCGGCCTCGTGGTGACAGCTCGGACAAGCGTAATAGCTCATGTTCTCGACAATGCCGATCGCGGGAATGTTTAGCTTCTGGTACATCTTGACCGCGCGCAGGCTGTCGGCCAGCGACACCTTCTGCGGCGTCGTGACAACGATCGATCCCACGACAGACACGGTCTGGCTGAGGCTGAGGGCGACGTCGCCGGTGCCGGGCGGCATGTCCACGATGAGGTAGTCGAGATCTTTCCACGCGACCTCGCGGAAGAACTGCTGAATGGCACCGTGGAGCATGGGACCTCGCCAGATGACCGGGGCATCGTCGGAGGTCAGGAAGCCCATCGACACGACCTGGACGCCATGTTTCTCCGCGGGGACGATCTGCTTTCCGTCTGTCGTGAGCTGAGTGTTCGTCAGCCCGAGCATGATCGGCACGTTCGGTCCGTAGATGTCGCCATCGAGGATTCCGACGCGGCTACCGCATCGCGCGAGCGCGAGCGCGAGGTTCACGGCTACCGTGGTCTTCCCGACTCCACCCTTCCCTGCGCCCACCGCAATGACGTTCTTCACGCCTGGCAGCGGCGGGCGTCCGGTTTCCGGAGCGGAGACCGAGCGCACGTTCGCCGTCATCCGAACCTCGACCGTTCTCACGCCCGCCACGGCGCGCACCGCGGCACTCGCCTGGTCACGCAGCTGATCCTTGACGGGACACGCCGGGGTTGTCAGCTCGATCGCGAACGAAACGTCGCCATCGGTGAGCGAGAGATCCTTGATGAAACCGAGCGACACGATGTCGCGGCGAAGGTCTGGATCGATGACGACGCGAAGCGCGTTCAGCACTGCGTCGCGGTCCGGCGTACCTGGCATCTTCCTATCTTAGCCCGCCCGGGCAAGCCCGGTGAGACGGCCACGGAGAAACGGAAACACGGAGCTTGTTCCGAAAATGTCTCCGCGCCTCCGTGCCTCCGTGGCTTGTCTCAAGTCACCGGTGTCGCGAATGTCGGCTCAAAGAGGCGGCGACCGTCGTTGGTCAGCAGGATCCACATCGCGTAGATGCCGAGCGCGGTTCCGAACGGCAGGACGAGCAGATTGACGACGGCCAGCCCGAGCGTCAGGACGCGCCCGGCCGCCTGACGTCGGCGAAGGAGCACGCTGGCGCCGACATGCGCGGCGCCCCAGATCAGCGCGACGGCGCCCATGACGGCGAATGCGGTGGCGGTCAGGCCGGCGGCGAACGTCACCGCGCGGCCGTCCGGGCTGAAGAGGATCGCAATCGCCCCCACCGACAGCAGCAGCAGCGACACCCCGACGAGCATCGCAAGTGCGCCCCACAGGCTGCAGAGAATGGCGAGGATTGTGACGTGCCGTTCCACTCAGTGTCTTTGTGCGGCTTTCGCGGCGGTCTTTGTGCCGCTTTCGCGGCCGTCTTCGTACCGCCTGCCCGGCGGCAACAGGTCGTCAGCCGCCTGTCGGCGGGCTGACGAGCACGCGCAGCTCGATGCGGGTGGCGAGGTCGTGCCGGGGTGCGACGGAGAAATGAAAGCAGGCGCCGTCCTCGACGCCCGCTGGAACCGTGACGTGAACCTGGTGGTGCAGGAGCTCGGTGCCGCTTCCGGCGCACCGCGTGCAGTGCTGCGCCCACGTCTCGCCGCGCCCACCGCATTCGTGACACGTGCAGCGCACCGGCACTGCGAACGGCACCGTCGCGCCCTCGTGCGCTTCGCGTCGCGAGAGTTGAATCGCGGCCGTCATCGTCGCGGCGCGCTCGTCGGCCAGGAATGCACTACGCATGCGCTCCACCGCCGGCGCCACCGACGGAAAATCGACGACGACCTCGTCGGCGAACCAGCGGCGATCGTGGCGGATCTCTTCTCCGCCGTGCACCGCAAGCGCGTGTCCGCCGAAGGGACGAAACGTATTCCAGCCCATGAACTGCTGCTACGATAGGGTCCGCCCAGGGAGAAGTCAATGCCCGCAAAAGAATGTCCGCTGTGCGGTGAGACGATGCAGATGCGCGACCGCGAGACGACAGATCGCGTGCCAGGCTCGACACAGGCCAAGACCGTCCGATTCCGTGAGTGGGTCTGCCCTGAATGCGACTACTTCGAGGAAGCCGAGGAACAGGCGGGCTGAAAAGGGGCGGCGCGACGCGCGTCAGCGCGCGCCGAGCGTTAGCAGCAGCTCTTTACGCAGGCCTTCTTCCATGTCGTCGATGCTGAGTGCGGTCTCGCACTCATCGCACAGCACTTCCAGAACCGCGGGACGTCCTTCTTCCGACACTTCCACGCGCGAATCGTCGAGGTGCACGACGTGCATTTGCAGGGTCTTCACCAGAAAGTTCTGGTCGTTACCGCAGCTGGGACACGTCAGCGCCACTCGGGTCGTCTCCTCATTGATGGTCAATAGCGAACTCCTCAAACCGATTGTAGGAGATGGGATCTGCATCCGCAATGCAGAATTGGGCTCGATCTGCGCAGTCGAGCTTGTTTTGGCACCGTGTTCGCCTGAATAACCGCGCAAACAGCCGCCGAATATGCCATTAGGAGGCTGAGGGTGCTCCCGCGTAGATCAGTTGCGCGTCCACTTTGCAGTCGGGAAATACCAGCTGCATCGCCCGCTGATAGAGGTCTATCTGCGCACGATGCTCCGATCGCTCCTTCCCGGTCTTGAACTCGAGGACGGTGAAGCGATCGGACGCCGTTTGCACGAGGCAGTCCACTGTGCCGCGGAGGAAACGGCCGTCGACGACCATCGTGAATGGTACTTCGTGCAGCTTCCTCCCTGACACGTAGAGCGCACGCATGTCGTCGCGCGCGCAGATCGCTGTGTACGTCGAGACTGCCGCTTCGACCAGCGCACCAACATCGCCGCTCTCATCGATCTCTTCTTGCCGGATGAGCCGTGCCGCGACCTCGCGAACCGGCGGCACCGAAGCCTCGGCCAGACCGAATCGCTGTAGCAGACGATGCACGAGCGTGCCAACGAGCCGATCTGATTCCTGGCCTGCGCGGCGCAGAGGTCCGTACTCGCCAGCCGATGCAATTGCCGCTGCGATCGACGTCCGTGGAAGCGCGGCGTCGACGAGCGGACCGAAGTCGTCCGTGCCGGGATCCGGGATCCGGGATCCGGGATCCGGGGCGCACCGCGCTACGTTTGACCCTTCGCAGCGGCGAAGCCGATGGACGGCTCCCGATGTAGCCCGCCATTCGGCGGTCGCTTCGCCGCCTGCGATCGTCAACTGCTCGACGAGCGACGCGGGCAATACCTCGGCGAGGCTGCCCCGTCCCGGCTGCAGGATGCCGTCCTTCAACGCGGACCCGAGATACAGACGATCGCGCGCGCGCGTCAACGCAACGTAAAGAAGGCGCTTGGTTTCTTCCCGTTCCTTCTCGCCGTAATCTTCGTCGGCGTCGGAGCGGAAATCGCCTACCGCGACCGCTACGTCGTCGCTGCCCGGGTTCGCGGACACGCGAATCGGGTCGCGATAGCCGCCGGTCCCACGCGCCAGGTTGACGAGGAAGACGATCGGAAATTCGAGTCCCTTGGCTGCGTGTACCGTCATCAGGTTCACGGCGTCGAGCGCGTCAATCACGGCGTTCGACTCGTCGCCGACGGCAAGCCGATCGAGGTGGGCGGCGATGCGCCCGAGCGTCGCGTACCCGCGGTTCTGCATGCGCCGAATCAGGGCGCGCATCTTCTTCAGGTTCTCACGCGCCTGCGCGAAGCGTGGGCCCCGCAATTCGACAAAGTACGCCGACTCCGCCAGGATCAGATCGAGGAGCTCGGCCGGCGGTATCCGATCGACCAGGCCTCGCCATCGTTCGAGCCCCACGCGCGCCCGGGCCAGCGCCCGGGCGTCTCCCGATTCCAGCGCGACGACCGGCGGACGCGCTCCGTGCAAGGCTGCCGCAAGGCCTGGCGCCAGCAGCCGCAATCCATCGTCAGACAGGCGCACGAAGCGCGACCGCAACACCGAGGCCGCGCGGAGATTCGAAAGCGGATCCGCCAGGTACCACAGCAGCGAGAGGACGTCCTTGATTTCATCCGCGTCGAAGAACCCGAGCCCCTTGTAGACATACGAGGCAATTCCGCGCTGCTCGAGCGCGGCCTCGAATTCGCGATGCGATTCCCGTGTCCGAAACAGGATTGCCACGTCGGCGGGTGTGATCGGACGGTGGATACCCGTTTCCTTGTCTCGAACGGTCGCCTGTTCCGCAATCAGCCGCGCGATTTCAGCCGCCGTCATGTCCGCGCATGCCTCGGGAGTGTCTCCAATGACGAGGCCGATCGCGTCGGACACCGTCTCGAGCCCCGCGCCCTCCAACGGGAAGCGATCCTCCTCGTCGTATCGGAACGCATCACGCCGTCCGTCGGCTTTCTGCATGTCATGGCAGACGTCGTTCACGAACGCGAGCAGCGCAGGGACCGATCGAAAACTGCGTGAAATCGATCGGCGCACGTCTCCACCGGGGCGTAGTGCCTCGAGATACCGGCTCGCGTCCTGGAGGACGGAGACGTCCGCGTCGCGGAACGCATAGATGGACTGTTTTCGGTCCCCAACGATGAAAATGGATGGCGACAGCGGGCCGGAAGACGCGAGGCCGGCCCCTTCGCCCCAGGACTGGACGAGCAGCGACACGAGCTCCCACTGGGCGCGGCTGGTGTCCTGGAACTCGTCGACGAGCACGTGATGGTAGCGGGACTCGAGACGATACCGGCTCTGCGAGAATTCCTCCATGTGCCGCAGGAGGTCGATTGCCCGCAGCAACAGGTCGGAGAAGTCGAGGACCGCGTGCGCGTCCAGCGTGCGCCGGTACTCGGTTTCCGCGACGCGATACATTCGAAGGATGCCTCGCGACACCAGGACATTCAGATCTCGCTTGTAGCGGGCGCCAGCTTGCTTGATAGCGGGCGCGTGAGCGAGGACCAGGTCGCGATGCATGGTCCATGCGGCGTCTCGCACGAAAAGCGCTCGCGCAAACTGCAACTTCTTTCGCGGCTCGCCTTCCTGCGTCAGAAAATGGTCGCGCGCGCGCGCCCAGGCCGCCTGCACGCCAGACGGATCGAGAGGGCGGTCCTGCTCCACGGCGTCGCGAATCCTTCGGAGGTCCCGACTGAGAAGGAGAAACGGAGGCTCCGGCGGACCCGAATCGAGAAAACACGCGAGGCCGCCAGGCATGGAGGTAAACACGTTGAGGAGCGCCTGGGCGGCATTCCGGCTCGCGACCGATACGTCGAGATCCCGCGGCCCCGTCTCGAGATACGCCTTCAGTACCCCAGGCGCGACAAGCCTGCGGGTGAGCAGCGCGGCAAGGCCCCGCCGCGCCCGACGGTCGCCGAGCTGGGCGAAGACGAGCGCGACGTTCTCATCCTCGCGCGCCAGGTTCCGGCAGGTGCGCAGTGCCCGGTCGAGCGACTCGTCGACGAGACGAGGCACCTCGGTCTCGTCGGCCACGTCGAACCCCGGGTCGAGGTCGGCCTCGAGCGGAAACTCCCGGAGTAGAGACAGACAGAACGCGTCGATAGTGCTGATCCCGATTTCGTCGGTCCGATCGCGCAGCTCGCGCCAGCGCGCGTTCGGAATCTCGCCACGGCCGGCCGCAGCGTGCAGCGTCGTCATGATTCGCTCGCGCATCTCGGTGGCCGCTTTACGCGTGAACGTGATCGCGAGGATGTTGGACGGATCGACGCCGGCGCGGAGCAGATTGATGTAGCGGTCGACGAGGACGCGTGTCTTGCCGGTGCCGGCGGAGGCCTCGAGCGCTACGTTGTAGCGCGGGTCGACGGCACGCTCGCGCCCAGTGCGATCGCGTGCGTCGATACGCGTCTCCACTGCGGCGTCCTGCACGTCGAACGGCAGCCGGAAATTACTCGTCACCGACGTAATCCTTCCGGCACACCGATGGATACGCGCAATATGTACAGATCCTCGGCTCGTGTGGCCGTGGTGGAAACTCGCCGCGCTCGACGGCTTCAATGATGTCGAGCAACCGCGTGCGCGCTTCTGTCAGAACCTCGTCCTGATCTGCCTTCCCAGCCTTGATCACCGGGACCAGCGACCGTTTCCCGGTAAACGCGACGTATGCCGCCTCGTCAACCGTCCAGTCGCCGCCGCGCAGTTCGGACAATCGCTCCTGTGCGCACAGCGCATATACCGGGACTTGAAGCGCGCGCCTGGGCTGTGGCGCATAGCCGGACTTGTAGTCGATGACGCGCAGACGCCGATCGGCAAGCAGGTCGATACGATCAGCGACCCCTTTGAGCGGAATGCGGCGGCCGCCTGCCGCGCCAAGCGAAAACTCTCCCTCGAGCCGGTATTCGAGCCACCGCTCGATGACCTCCACGGGTCGCGCCGCTTCGAGCCCTAGAACGACGTCGACAATCCCCACGGAAATCGCCGAGCCGAAAAGCCTGGTGCGTTCGAGAGCGGCGTCGGCTTCTGGAAGGCGATCGAGCAACGGTTCCGCGGCCTCGGAAAAGACCGCGCGCGCCTCGTCCATCCGGTCGGAGGTGATCGTCCCGCCGCCGCGGCCGTCCCACCGCTGGAAGAAGCGCTGAAACACCTCATGGATGAATCGGCCGCGCGCGCGCGGAGACAGCGCTGGCTCGTCCTCGGGCAACTCGTCGAGCTTTAGTACATCGGAGGCGAAGAATTTGAAGGGACAGTCCTGGTACCGCTCGAGGGCACTCACCGAGTAGGCCTTCGCGACGTGTCCGGCGGTGCGTCCCCGAAGAGCGGGATCTGCCTGGGTCTGCAGGCGGCCCTCAGCCCATTCGCGCGCTCCATCTCTGAGCGCGGATGTGTTGATTGGATCGAGTCCCAGCGCCTCGTATTCAAAAACACGTGAGGCGCCCACAGCGCAGGGGCGGGTCTGAAGACCCGCCTCTACACTGTCGAGTGCCTTGTCAATTTCGTCGACGAATGTCGAAGGTCCAACGATGGAATCGAGCTCGAGCGAGAACGTCGACGCGACGAGCTCCTTCGAAGGCAGACGAAGGAGATCCACGAAAGATGCGCGGGCGCCTTCGACCCGATCCGAATCGGCCGGCCAGCCAAGGTCCCGTAGGATCGCAGGCGAGTAGAAGATGTTGCGTCGTGGACGGTCCGGCCATTCACCATCGACGAGACCCGCCAGCTGCACGCAGTCGAACTCGCCGAAGCGAGCGCTTTCGGCGTCGACCAGGTGGACCCCTGAGTCTCCGCTGCGTGGCGCAAACGTGTGCGCCTCAATTCCCCGCCGAACCATTGCCGCGATCTCATCGAACTCGGCAATCGTGCCGTCGAAACGAACATACGCGTCACGAAGCGCCCGGAGCTGGGCATGAACGGCGGCGCGGGCGCGAAGTTGCCTCGCGCGAAGGAAATCCTCGGGGTCCGGGTCAGGCCCCGGCAGGCTGTCGTGCGCGGTCAGGAACGCGAGAAGGCGTTCGAGGTGCATCGCAACGCCCGCGCTCGACCTGAGAGGAGCAAGCTCTCGCGCGACCCCGTACAGCACAAGGCCGGCCTTTCGCGCACCTTCCGGCGCACGCGACCCGTCGCTCTGCCATGACTCGACGAGGCGTTCGAGCGTCTCGAGATCGCCGAGGTAGCCCGCTTCGCTGAGTTCGCGGTCCAGGGCGGCAACATCTCCAGCACGGAGTGAATCGGTGTCATGAGCGGGAAACTTGAAGTGCGGCGATCGCAGCAACGCGATGGCCGGCACGCGCGCAAAGTTGGCACTGACGAACGAGAAGACCACATCGAGCGCGGCAGCATACGGCTCGGCTGCCAGCGGCAGGGCGTCGAACATCTGACACGGAATGCCGGCCGAGCGGAAGACGTCCGTGGCCAGATAGGCATACGGAAGGCGCTGACGCACGACGAGCGCCATGCGATCGAGCATGAGGGCGTTGTCCGCTCGTGAGGTTGCGCGTACCCATCTCGCGAAACCGGCAACTTCCTCCTCGCGATCGCGCGCCGTGTGCACGTGCGCGCCGCGGGATGACACGACAAGGACAGGCTCCGGTGACGCGCAGGCAGCTTGCCCCGCCGAAGCCCTTGGCGAAGGCTTGTCGTGGCGCACCTCCTCGATCCCCGGAAGCCACTGGTGAATCCGCTCGTGAAATGCGCCGGCCACCGTCGTGTCTGTCACCACGACATCGAGCCTCTCGAGGCCAGGCACGCGCGCCAGCGCATCCCAATCCACGGCGTGCAGGCCGTACGGATCGCCCGCACGGTCGCGAACGGCAACGACGATGTGCCGCAAGGGACGATCGGCGGACGTCGTAAGAACTTCAGCCCTCATGGCATGCTCGTCGACGCCGCCGGCATCGACGCATCGCTGCTCGAATTCGCGGAAGGCGGCAACAAAGAATTGCGTCTGCCGAATCAGCCTGTCCGCGCCGCGATCCAGGCCCGAGCCCGCCTCGAGCCGTGTCATGGTCAATCGCTCGAAATCGTCGATTGTCTTCTGATGACGCTTCAGCGAATCGAAGAATTCGAGCATCGCCGCGACGAGGCCCGGTCGGACACGAAACGGCGGGTCGGCGCCCGCCGCCATCGCGGTGCGGCACGCGACAGTCAGCAGCGCCTCGCGCTCAGCCGCGGTGTACGGCGAGGGCTCAGCATGCGCTTCACTCAACCGATCGAACAGCCGTTGGTACAGCTCGCCGCGCGTCACGAAATCCGGAAGAACGACCACGCCGGCACTCTCGGCCATCCGGTCCTCGATCGAACGGACCAGATGAGCGGCGGCCGCGCGCGTGGGAACGATTACCAGGCGATCGCGGGCATCGAGCGGAGAGCCATCGGAGGCGAGCGCGGCGAGCGCGCTTCGGAAGGACCGGAGATCCGCCGCCCGCACGAGTCGAGTCGTGCGGGGTGTGATCACTGGAGCCGCGGCGGGTCGAGGAGTGCGCGGATGTCCCGCTGCACGCGGTCGACCATGAGCAGCGCGGCGGCAGCCGACGAGGAGGCTTGCCAGGCAATTGAGACGTTGCCGGACGAAACCGCATCGTAGCGGGTATCGACGGCGGTTTCGGCAAAGCGCCATGCTCCCACCAGCAGCTCGTGGGTGGCACGAAGGTGATCGGGCACGGTCAGATGCCCGAGCCGGTCGGCACCCCCGTCGAGGCGGCCGCGAAGGCGCACGAGCGTTGAAGGAACGGGGCCGTCCAGTCGCCGGATCGCTTCGAGCGTCGGCTGGATCTTGACCAGCTGCAGAAGATCGGCGCCGACGGCGCGCTGATACTCGCGGAAGCTGGCGCGGCGAACTATCCACTGATCGCGCATGAGTCGAAGGTGCCGAGCGTTCTCGAGCTGGATCTGGATGGACGCGTTCAATGCCTGGATCACGTCCGGGCGGCGCCCGCCAAGCTTCGCATCCTCTTTCGACACCTGGTTGAGAATGCGCTGGACATCGGCAATCCGTGCCTCGCCTGCGGCGCTTGCCGCGGACTCGACAAGTCGGCGTGACAGGGTCGCGTACCGTTTGTCGAGGAACGTTTCGGCGCGAATCTGGTTTTGAGCGAACCGCCGCAGCCGTTGAGATTCGTCCTTCGGAATCGATGAACCCGCTTCGTTCAGGAGCGCGAGTGCTTCCTGGAGCAGGCCGACGCGATCGGGAACCCGCCCGGTCAAAGCGGCGACCCGAAACGTCTGATCGATCTGATCGCGCAGCGTCGGCGTCCCCAGGAGCGGCATGACTCCGGCCTCCGCCGGCGTGGCCACAAGCGACACGGCAAAGTCGTTGAGACCGGCGGACGCCCGGAGATCAGAGATCGCTTCATCGAGGAGTGAGACCACTTCGCGGACGTCGCGTTCCCGGTAGCCGTAGTGCGCGGCCGGCCAGTCCGCCAGCGTGCGCCGGGCCTGCTGCGCCGAATTCAGCGCGGCCAGCTTGTCGTTGGACAGCGCGATCTCGTTGAGTACGCGGGCAATGTCGCTGCTGAGCAGCTGAAAGTCGTTTTCGCCGCGCGTCTGCGCGTATTGCTGGTAACGCGCTGACGCGGCATACCGGTCGGTCCGGCTCCAATCAATCGCCGACGTGGGCAGCGAAACGACATGAAGGCGCGGATCGTCGGCCGGTCCCCCGACGGGCATCGAGAATACGACGTCGTCACCGACACGAGCGAACTCGCCATAGCTCACCACGGTGCTTCCATCGCGCAGGAAGATTCGAAAGAGCGTGGCGTCGCTCGCCGCGCTCGCGGCGGCCGAATTCGTCAGGAGCAGCAGCACGACGAGCCAGGCGATTAGTGAGGACATCCGGATGAAATTCATTGTAACTGTGGAAATCCTGTGGATGACCCGTGCAAAACCTGTGGAGAACCAGACAGCGAAATATTTTTCTGCGCGCAACGCGCGCGTTCTCCGGGAATTCCCGCTGTGGATGCGCCCTTCGCGTCCCGCTTCGCTTGATCGCGCCGTCGCGAAGCGTAGAATCGTCCCTCGCTTTCCTATTCCACCCGGACAACACACAACGTGATCATTCATCGCTTTGAAGAAACCATCGGCGGGCGTGCGTACCAGATCGAAGTGACGCCCGTCAGCGGCCGGTGGCGGGCGCAGTTGCGCCGCGTTCCTGGGATGCCGACCGCGATGATGCCGTTTTACGGCCCGACGCCTGACGAGGCCGCGCGCCAGCTGACCGATTGGCTGTCGCTGGCCCACCGGCGCTTCGCCGCCGCCACGCCCCCCCGACCATCGACTGTATAGCTGTATCGACTGTAACGCTCTGGAGTGACAGAGCAGGTCACCCGCCTTCGCAGGCGGCTTCGCTGCCTGCTTCGGCGAGGCGAGCCCGGTGGTCGCTGCGCGGCTTCGGCGAGGCAAGCCCGCTGGTCACTGCGCGGCTTCGATGGGCATCCCATCACGCGCCGGTAGGCGGGTTGCCGCGGCCATCCGCGTGCGCTACCATGAAAAGTCACCCTGACATGGGCCAGTGGCGCAGATGGGAGCGCGCGTGAATGGCATTCACGAGGTCACCGGTTCGATCCCGGTCTGGTCCACCAAACCTTCATTTCCACCCTCAATCGGCCGCAAGTAGCTGAAGGCCGGCGCGGTTACGGCGGTTCGAACAAAGCTTTTTCCGTCGAACGTGATTCCGTCTGGAAAGAACAGTTGTTGGAACCGCTGGCGTTGTTCGAGCGACGCTCCGAACGCGATCTTTTGGGGGTGCACTTGAATCGTGCCCTGAGGGCGACGACTGGAAACGCGCTCCGCATGCACTATGTGCGATGCGGAGGATGTGCCATGCGGCACAGACGTGAGACATCAACATACGCCTGCCGAAATCCCGCGTCAACCTCGTTCTCTCGGCCCGCCGGAGCCACTAGAAGGCCCGCCATCGCGCAAAAGCCCAAATCGTGCCGCGCGGAGGCGTCGTCAATGCCCGAAGGCCCGGCCGTTGGCCGGGTCGAAGCGAAGCGCAGAGCATTGACGACGCCGAGCACGGCGCCAGCATGAAAGGCGCGATGGTGCGACGCCAAGATCTGTACTTGCAAACGTGACGTTTCTTCCAGGAAACATAGGCACGCGCGCGAACTGATTTCTGTACGACTTCTTCGGCCCGTTCTGTCCGGCGAATTTGGATACGAACACGTGCGCGCGGGCGGCGCGTTCGTCCTGCGCGAACTGGGCGTACGAAGACGACGACAAGACACGACCAACGATGGCGTGAACGACCCCGTCTCGACAGCGTCGGGTCACTGGCGGGGCAGGACAGCGGGGTCGTTCACGCCATCGTTGGTTCAGCGACTGCGACACGGGCTCTGGCGGTGACGGCGGCACAGAGCGCCGCCTCGATGTCGTACTCGCGGCAAGTTGCTGCAATCGGGACGCTTGTATACGGTTCGCGGTCATGGGGCTACCAGGGGTGAGGGAATGCTGGAGAGGCCGTCGAAAGTGGGGGGCCAACCTGACGCGATATTCGCTTCGCCCCTCTCTTGGCCCACGCTTCTCGGTCCATCGTGCCGGTGAGTTGCAAGTACTGGCCATCTAGGATTTGGATTTCGTAGGCCGAGCAGCCGTGCATTCGATCGTCACGAAGGCTGGTCGATGACGACCTCCACAACACGATGTCGCCCTGTCGTCGCCAGGCTCGGTACAGGGCCATCATCTTCGCCATCCCCTGTTGGCGGAACTCCTTTGCGATGTAGCGATCGGTCGGGTCTCCGACGTGTCCGCCCTGCTCCTTCCGCTCGCGAAAGTACGTCTCCAGAGCCTTGCTGACGCTCGGATTTAGCGGGGTCCAGAGCTCTTCTCGGAGCGCCGCCTTGTAGAGCGCCACGGACTTCTTGAATCGCCGCGGCACAAGCAAACGAACGGTCCACCTGTGTAGCTTGAGGAGGAGGTTGTGGTGACGGATCAGGAACTGGCGGAAGTCCACCGGGATTCGCCGGTTCACAAGGTAGAGGAACACGAACCGACTGGTGTCCTCCTTCTCGATGCCGATGGGCAGCTTGTCGGGGAAGCAGCGCACGGTCTTGCGTGAACCTGACGCGAACGTGATGTGCGGATACTCCTCTGGGCGCAGACCCGTTTGCTGCGTGACGTCGAAGAACGAGCGCTTGTCCGATTCGGGACCCAACCACCAGCAGCGCCGATCGCCCAGCACGGCGTCCAGAATCATCACCCTCTCGACCATGCGGCCGATCGATTGGAGACGGCGACTACGGTTGTCCGGCTGCCCGATGGCCTCATACAGCGGCTTGTGGTGAACGTGGTAGAGACGCCCTCGGCGGACAGGTCCTGGCTCGATGGCTCTGGCGAATCCGCGCGCAACCAGGCGGGCGACGAACTCGCGGCTGTTCTGGCCACGCGGTGCCGGTGAACCTGCAGTACTGTCGTTCCAGGAAGCACCCGGAGTGGACCATGACGGTCACGAGGAACTCACGCTGCCGTTGCGTGAAGCCGAAATCACCGAGGGCACTCACCCGGCTCACGCTGACGCTGTCGAACGTCGGGTTCCGCGGGTATTCGTGCGTCACAGGAATTCCTCCACGACGCGCGGATGCGGCTGGGAACGACCGCTGCCACCGCGGGATCCGACGACGTAGATGCGGAAGCCGGTCTTGGAGCGGCTGGCGGCGTGAGCGCCGCGGTAGTGCGGCGTGAACAGCTCCACGTCCTCATGGCGTTCGCGCCCATCGATCTCGTACTCGATGCGGTAGTCGGGGAAGTGCACTTGGCCATCGAAGTACGGCAGGTCATGTTCGCGCGCCCAGTCGCGGATCTCCTCTTCGTCGCGGTTCGGTCGGCCGTCGCTGTCGGAACGGTTGCGGTTGGGCTCCTGCAGGAACTCCTGGTACTCGCGCTTCAAGTCCTGCTCGAGGACGACGCGCCGGATGTCGAGGCCGCCGTGCTCGTCTCTGAGGCGTGCCTCCTCCTGGCGGTACGTCGCATAGAGATTCGAGTCGTGGTCGATTTCGCGCGACCGACTGACGCCGGCGTAGAACGCCTGCGGGGCCGCGTGGTCGCGCTCCAAGGTGTGGGCATCGAGCAGGTCACGGCCCTCCTTCGTGAGGACTACACCGCGCTCGTCGCCACCGAGATCGACGGCCTCGACGAGCCCCTCGGCGCGAAGATGGCCGACGATATCGTGGTCGATGTCGAGGTCCCGCTCGGGCACAACGCGGAAGGCGCCGACGGCAGCCAACGTGCGGCCGTCCTCGCCGTTCAGCTCGTAGACACGATCACGATCAACGACCAGCTCGCGCTCCTCGCCTCGCGGCAAGTCGAGGTCGCGCATCAGGCCGTCGCGCGGATCGTGGTCGTCCCGGTCACGCTCGTCGTATACGCGCGGCCGCCCGTCGCGTTCGCAGTATTCACGCGGATCAGCCCACCGAGCGTCAGACATCACTCTCTCCTTGCCTGGTTGCTGCTGTTAGGGTTGTCCGTGAAGACGCCCTGGCAGTAGCTGCGAGGGGTGGTTCAGGGAGGCGCCGAAGTGCCGGGGCGTTTTGCCACGGCGTTCAGTGCGTGGTCGTGATGGGAATCCAGGTGCGGGCTCTGATGAGCGCCGAACGGTGAATTCAGCCCGCGTGCTGACAACGCAACGAGGCTGCAGCCGACCAGAAGACTGCTTCGAACGTTATACGCCTCTGCGAGCGACGTGGCAAGCTGTCCCGGCAGTCGCCGAGGATCTGAAGGGTCCGGCGGGGCCTCGGCCGTATAATCGAATCAGGAGTGTTCCCGTGAACTCGGCCGAAACGATTGAGCTGGTTCCAATTCACACGGACGCCGATGGCGTCGTGCGTGTCGCTCGCACCCGAGTGACGCTCGACACCATTGTCGCGGCGTTCGACGCTGGTGCGACCGCCGAGGAAATTGCGCTGCAGTACTCCTCCATTTCCCTTGCGGACGTGTACTCCGTGATCACGTACTATCTGCGGCACAAGACCGAAGTCTCCGCCTACCTTCACGGGCGCCGGGAACAGGCCGCAACCGTTCGAGAGGAAGTCGAGCGACGGTTTCCTCCTTCGGGCATGCGGGAACGACTGATAGCCCGGCGCCGATAGGAACGCCGCTTCGATGCTGCGGCTCGCAGCGGACGAGAACTTCAACGGAGACATCGTCCGAGGGCTCCTTCGCCGAAACC
>DAIRVG010000129.1:2109-17722 GCA_036802945.1 Vicinamibacterales bacterium | reverse complement strand
GGGGAGAGGCGGTCTGGTCCCCCATAGGGTCTGCGCGGCATTGTTGGATCCCCCGGCTCCGGGACGCAGTGGTGGCACTCTGGAGATGTGCCGATACTCTGTCAGATTCCGACTCCATCTATTCGCGAGGCCACAATGCCGACATCCGATCCCGTACAGACCCTCCAGGACATCCGCACCTACCTGCTGGAGGGATTCTCCCAGGTCACCATCGCGCCCCTCGCCGACGCGAAGACGGGATCTGCGCTGATCAACATCCTGCAAGCGAAACGGCGGTGGGCTGTGGAGATCACTGATACGTTCCTCGACGCGAACTCGAGTCTGCCGCATCCGTTGGACGCGATTCGGAAGTGGGATTTGATCGGGATGTTAAAGAGCGCCGAATCGGGATCGATCGTGCGAATCACCACGACGGGATTGCGGTTTATCTAGCCCGATTCGTTACTCCTCGAGGTGCCACGGTTTCCACCGGCCCGTGGCTGGGCTGAATGCGTAGCCGGAGTCGCACCCATCACAGCGATAGAACTCCGTAAGCACCGGTGCGCCGAGCCGAGGCGGACTCGTGTGCCGTCGAATCAGCAAGAGGTGTGTTTTGCAGGCGCGGCACAGATGAGGCGGCGGCGCGGTGTTGGGTCGCGCATCTGAACGGCGGCGACCCAAGGGAAGATTGGCCAAGCCGGCATCGTATTCAACGCGTCGTGTCGCGTCTGTCCGATACGCGACAGATGAGAAAGCCGCCTCCCGGTCGGAGGACCCGAGAGACGGCCCGGATGCGTTCCCCGGAGTGTTATATCGGCCTGCGTTGACGGTGCGAGTAGTTCGCGACGGGCGCCCGTTGAATAACGCGTGCGCTATCGTGCAATGACGACGATTCCGGCGACGTCCCTCGCACGCGACTTCACGCTCTCGCAAAGGCTTCTGCCGGCGGCCACCCGCAAGAACTGCGCTTGAGTCGGCCCCCCCGACCATTCAGAGGGCCGCGACAGTCTATGCCTTGCGTGAGCATTCTTCTGCGGATATGGCTCCGCCTGCGCTGCGCGTGGCACCGGCGGTCTTCACAATCTGAATATACACGGGGGGAGATGCCAGCACTGCCTCCGTCGGTGGAGTGAATTGTATCGGCAGCGCTGAGGCACGTGGACGCGTCTACAGCCGCGCGCGAGCAGCGAGCCAGGCATTCCACCTGGTGAAGCCGTAACGCCTGGCTTTGCGATACGTCCGCCAGAAGCGGCGCCATTCCCTGAACATCCGCCTACCCTCGCGGAAATATTATGCGCCACTCGATTTCACGCGCGTTGGCCGATCTGAAGGCGCACCATTCTGCGTCATTGCACCACGTCAAACGCATCAACCCAGACCCAGGACCCTTTGGAGCTCGCGTTCCGCGTGCCTGTTGCTTCGATGGTCAGGTTATGCGAGCCAGGCGCGAGTCCACCGACGTTGTACAGCACGGCACGCGCTTGTGATGGCGAGAGGTAGGTATCAATCGAGGTCTTCATGTCCCCGTCCAGGTACACCCGCGCGATGCCCGACCATTCGTCGCGATACGCAATCCAGTTGATCCCGGTTCCGATGAAGTTGATGGTCACGCGAGAGCCGGCGTCCATCGCAAGAGCTGAACTGCCGCCGCTGTGCGCGGGATTGTTGTTCCCATACCATCTGCCGGTCAGAATCAGCGCGGGGTTGTTCTCTTCGACGCGGCCGGTCGTCGCAGCAATGCCGCCCGGCATCCCCGAACCGTTTTCGATGTCGAAAGCATCAATCCAGACCCAGGACCCCTGTGTGTTGTTGCCTCGCTCGTGCGTGACTTCAATCGCGAGGGTGTGTGGACCGGGAGAGAGCCCCCTGGCTGAATAGATCACTTGCTGGTATCGCGTGACGGCGGCGTAGGTATCGATCACTTTCATCTGGCCGTCGAGGTATACCGTGGCCAGGCCCGACCACCCGTCGAGTGCACCAATCCACGAGATGCCGGTGCCGTTGAACGTAATCGTCGCGCGAGCGCCGCCGGTGTTGGTCAGCGCGGCCAAGCCGCCCGTGTTCGCCGCGTTGCTGTTCGAATACCAGTTGCCGCTGTACGTGACGCTCGGATCGTTTTGCTCTATGCGCGTCGTCGAACCCTGAGCCAGAACTTGTGCGGCACTCAATAGAAGTAAGACAGGTAAGAAAAGAAGCGTCCGGGGAATACGAATCGTCATCCATGGTCCTTCTGCGGACAAAGTCGTCCGTATCCGCGGCCATGAATTGAGCAACCGTCAAGCCAACGTGGCCTCTTCCGTTATCGATGTCTGATGACACGAAGCCCCTGCAACGCGGGCCCGGAGGGCCCGCGCCGCACGAGCTGTGCTACTTGATGTGTGTTGACATGAGAGCTCTACGGGCAGCGATCTACTGCCCACGAACATCGAGCCGATCGACCACAGACGTGACCCCTTCCGTTTCACGAGCAAGCTGCAGAGCACGCGCACGCTCGGTGCTGGAGCGCACGACGCCAGTCAACGTCACGACCGATCCCGTGGTGTCGACATCGATATTGCGCGCCTGGATGGTGTCGTCCAGCGCCATCTTCGACTTGATTTTCGCGGTCAGGCTCGCGTTCGTCAGCGCGCGTTGCGCTTCGTTGACGCCGATGGCGACCTTCTCGCCGACCTCAGCACCAGCCTGACGGGCGCGCGACTGGTCTATTCCCGTTGTCGACCCTGATGTGCCTATCGGGCGCTCGATGACAGGTCGCGTCGTCGGCGTGGCCCAGCGGTAACCGACGAGGAATGCTCCCACTCCGACGATCACCACGATGATGAGAATGAGCTTCAGCAGAGATCTGACCATACCCGCCTCCGCCCACATGCGTAGCACAGCCCATGCCCTCCGGATACTGAAGGGGACAGGGGGCCGCTATTTCGAACCCTTCTGGATTTCCACCCGGCGGCCGCGGCGGGCTTCCTGTGACGGCGCCGGCACCACGATCTCCAGCACGCCATCGTTGAATGTGGCCTTTGCGTTGTCGGTAATGGCACCCGGCGGCAACGGCACGACGCGCGTGAAGCCGCCGTACGTCAGCTCGCTGACGTACACCCCGTCCCGCTCTTCCTCATGCTCATGGCGCCGCTCCCCGGCGATGACCACTTCGTCCTCTCCGACCTCGATCGTGACGTCGTCGGCTGAGAGGCCCGGCAGATCCGCACGAATGACGAACTCGTTACCGCGCTGGAAGGTCTCGATCGCTGGCGACCACTGGCCCAGCCCCTGGCTCTGACCCGGGCGGGATGTGAGGCTCTTCCCGCGCGCCACGCCGCCGAACAGGCGATCGATGTCTTCCTGCATCCGGCGCATCAACGCGAATGGCCCGAAGACAAATGGCGCCATCCCTCCACCGGCGTCCCGCCGCTGCATCGCGTTGGCGCCCTGTTGACCCCGCTGCTGCGATCCCGTCGAGCCCTGTTCGCGCGACTGTTGCCGCTGAGAACCTTGCCCTCGTCCCTGTTGCGTCTGCTGTCCGTCCTGCTCGTTCTTCTCATTCGTGCGTGACTTTTCGTCAGTCTGCTGCTGCGTTGCCATGAGTTCCTCCCGCGTTGACGTGACGTGCTCTATCGCATTCTTGAGCCACGCGAGAGGGTGTCGATCGAAAAAGGGGTGTCCTCGCAGCCGAAGAGGCCGGCCTCCCAAGCCTGACTTTCACAGGAGATCAAGAGAGCCTCCTGATCTCCTGGTGACGCCTTTACTGGCCGAGCAGAATCAGGACTCCCGCGATCAGCGCGAGGACGGACATCAGGATCAGTGGAATCGGCAACGGCGCCAGCCCCGCGGCGCCCGAGAGTATCAACCAGATCGCGAGCAGAAGCATTCCGGTGCTGCGTGTGATGCGAACGGCCATGAGCGTCACCTCCAAAGCAGATCGTCAAGAGATCCTTCAGGTCACAAAGACGTCTCAACCACGAAGGACACGAAGACCACAAAGGTTAGAACACCTTGTGACCTTCGTGGTTACGTTCGTCTTTGCGGTCGCAATCGAGATACCCTAGAAATCCATGTCCCCATCGTCGGAAGACCTGACCATTGGCGCAGACGCGCTGGCGCCAGAAATCGCGCGCCGGCGCACGTTCGCCATCATTTCGCATCCGGACGCCGGCAAGACGACGCTCACCGAAAAGCTGCTTCTGTACGCGGGCGCCATCGAGCTGGCAGGTGCCGTGCGCGGCAGCAAGACGCAGCGCCACGCCGTATCGGACTGGATGGAGATGGAGCAGCAGCGCGGCATCTCCATCAGCGCGGCGGCGCTCGAGTTCGAGCTCGAGGGGCACCACGTCACCTTGCTCGACACCCCTGGCCACCAGGACTTCAGCGAGGACACGTACCGCACGCTCCTGGCGGTGGACAGCGTGGTAATGGTGCTCGATGCCGCGAAAGGCGTCGAGCCGCAAACGCTCAAGCTGTTCGAGGTCTGCCGGTCGCGCGGACTGCCCGTTCTGACCTTCATCAACAAGCTGGATCAGCCAGCCCGCGATCCCTTCGAGCTGCTCGATCAGATTGAGAAGGTGCTCGGCATCTCAGCGGCGCCGATGAACTGGCCACTCGGCGACGGCCCGGACTTCCGCGGCGTCTTCGATCTCGAAGCGAACGCCGTGCTGCTCTACGAGCGCCAGGCGCGCGGACGCAGGACGACGCCGGTCGCCGTCGCGAGCCCTGATTCGGCGGAGGTCGAGGAGCTGGTGGGCGAACGGCGCCAGAAGGAATTGATCGATGCGATCGAGATCATTACGGGAGCCGGCACCCGCTTCGATCCCGACGCCTATCGCCATGCAAGGCTGACACCGGTGTTCTTCGGCAGCGCGCTGAACGACTTCGGCGTCGAGCCGTTTCTCCACGCGCTGCTCACGCTGGCGCCCAGCCCGGGACCGCGCCAGGCGGACATCGGGCCGGTGGATCCGACTGACCGGAACTTTTCGGGATTCGTCTTCAAGATCCAGGCGAACATGAACCCGCGTCATCGCGATCGCGTGGCGTTCGTACGCGTCTGCTCGGGCCGCCTCGCGAAGGACATGCTCGTCGTCAACACTCGCCTCGACACGCAGCTGCGGCTGTCGCGCGTCTATCGGTTCTTCGGCCGCGATCGCGAGACGGTTCCGGAAGCGTTTCCCGGCGACGTCGTCGGGATCGTCAACCCGGGTCGAATGGCGATCGGCGACACGCTCTATGCTGGCAGACGTGTTGAGTTTCCCGAGATCCCCCAGTTTCCATCCGAGCAGTTCGCAAGACTGCGGCCTGCCGACGTGCGGCACAAGCGATTCGATGAAGCGATCGGGCAGCTTGCGGAAGAGGGGCTGATGCAGGTGTTCATGCCGATATCCGGCACTCGCCATCCAATCGTCGGCGTCATCGGCAGCCTCCAGTTCGATGTGATCGAAGCGCGGATGGCCGCGGAATATGGGATCGCGATCACGCCGGACCGGTTGCCGCACGTCGCGGCGCGATGGCCACTGACGCCCGCCGGGCGGGAGCTGTTCCTCCCGACCTCAGGCGTGCTGCAGGCGACCGACCGCCATCAGCGGGACGTGCTCATCTTCGAATCCGACTGGGTCCTGCGCTACACGATCGAAAAGAATCCGGGCATCGAATTCCGCGAGTCGATGTAGCGTGCCTCGCCGAAGCCCGTCAGGGCGAAGGCGGGTTACTTCGCCGCGAGCACGCGCTCCTTTAACGCCTCCATCCGCTCGCCGAGCTCGTTCAGCTCCGCGGTGCTGAAGATATCGCGCGCCTTCTTGAACATGTCGCCTTCTTCTT
This sequence comes from Vicinamibacterales bacterium, assembly GCA_036802945.1. GTDB lineage: Bacteria > Acidobacteriota > Vicinamibacteria > Vicinamibacterales > UBA2999 > Gp6-AA40. The sequence goes on along the minus strand of DAIRVG010000129.1, from coordinate 11,941 downwards.
CTTCGATGTGGTGCTCGATGCCTTCCGTCAGCACCTTGAACTTCGCGCCCCACCGCTCGTCTGTAACGTCCGTCTCGTGCAGCTCCTTGATCAGGAGGTCGGCGACGTGATGCTCCTGGTAGCCTTCAAGGACGATGTCTTTCGCCTTCGGGTGCTCTTTCAGCGCCGGGTAGAGGATGTCTTCTTCGATCTTCTCGTGCGCGCGCAGCTCGGTCGTCACGCGATCCAGCAGCTCGTGGCGCGTCTTGACGGCACGCTCCGTCGTATCCTCGCCTCGGCTGAGCAGTTTTTTCAGGGCCTTGTGATCGTCCATCAACAGTGTCAATGCATTCATACTCTCGCTTGCCTCGCCGAAGCCCTCCAGGGCGAAGGCGGGCGACCTCGGCAGCAGAACTGAGCAAGTTCGGCGCCATGAACGCGAGCTCGGGCTTGCCGCCCCGAAGCCCGCCAGGGCGAAGCGGGCTTGCCGCGCCGAAGCCCGCCAGGGCGGAGGCGGGCACGTCCAATGCTTCATGCTGGCGTCATGATGCGACGATATGAACGCTTGGTCCTGCCCGCAACCCTGGCGTTGATCGTCGCGAGCACCGGATGCGGCGGCCTCGGCAGCCTCGCGCAGATCGTCCAGCCGCCGCGCTTTCAGCAGGCAGACAACCAGCCGGCGGAGATTCGAATCATGCCGCCCTCGGTGGGCTCGCCCCTCGGAGGCGCCGGAGTCCGCATCTGGCTTGCGGTGACAAACCCCAACCCATTCGGTTTCACGCTGAGCACTGTCAACGCGACACTGTTGCTCGAGGGTAACCGCGCGGCGATCGGAGATTTTCCACTTGGTTTGCCACTGACGGCCGGGCAGCGGACCATGGTACCTCTGGATCTGTCGATCAGCTTTTTAGATCTGCCGGGCCTCGCCGGAACCCTGCGTCAGCTCGCCGTTGGCGGCACGGTTGGATATCAGCTCGACGGCACTGTGGGCATCGACGCGGGTCGCCTCGGTACGCCAACGTTCGGTCCGATGCTCCTCACAAGTGGCGATCTCCGTGCCGTCCGCTGACCACCGACGATCAGGACCGGACGAGGCGAGCCTTTCAGGCTCGCCTCGCGGACCCGTAGGGTCCGCGCCGCAGCCGCCCTCCGCGTTGTCAATCTCGCTTATCCTTGACCGCGATGAGGCTGATTTTTGAACAGATTCGCGTGGGCGGCGACAGGAACTTCGGCTACCTGCTCGGCGATCGCACCACCAGGCAAGGGATCGTCATCGACCCGTCGTACTCGCCAGAGACCTTCGTCGAGCGCAGCCGCGACCAGGGATTGACGATTACGCACATCCTCAACACTCACGGACACGAGGATCACATCAACGGCAATTCAACCGTCAAAGAGGCGACCGGGGCACGCGTCGCGGCGCATCCGGAGTCACCTGCCCAGCCTGACGTGCCGCTCACAGATGGTTATGAGCTGCAGGTCGGGTCGCTCCGCCTGCATTTTCTCCATGTCCCAGGACACGCGGCGGATCACCTAACGATCTTCGAAACGACCAATCAGCTTCTGATCAGCGGCGATTTGCTGTTTGTCGGTAAGGTGGGAGGGACGCGGAACGACGAGGATGCACGCGTCGAATGGCGCAGCCTGCAGCGCGTGCTCACGTCTTTTCCCGACGCCGCGACCGTGTGGCCTGGTCACGACTACGGTGTGCGCCCGAGCTCGACGATCGCGCTCGAAAAACAGACGAACCCGTTTCTGCTCTGCCCTGACGTCGATGCGTTCCTGAGGCTGAAGCGGGACTGGCCGTCGTTCAAGACAACCCACGGCCTGAAGTAATGCGCGGGCGAGAGCCGCAAATAGTCTTATGGAAACTCAGTCCGGGTCATCGTGTGAATCGAAGAAGCCAGGAGCGATCCTGGCCTCTTCGTCAGTGCTTCACGAGATCGACACCGACCCGATCATTGCTTCGTCCACGTCGTCGGTCCGGTCACCGTCGTCGGTGGAGGGTTCGGCACGGGGACGGGTGAACCGGTGATCACGCAGGCGCCTGTATTCGTATAGGTCCCGGTCATCCTGGAACTACTGGTTGCCGTCAGCACGAACACATCGGTTCCGGTGCACGTGACGGCAATGGGCGGGCTGGACACGACCCCGTGGAGGCCGAGGGAGAGATTCACCGCGCTGCCGACGATCGAGCCGCTGAACGAGGTGAGTGTGAATCCTGACGGAAGGGCTGCTCCGACGACCGATCCGGTGATGCTGCTGCCGTTTTGTGTCAGCGTCGCCGTCCCGCTGCCGTCACTCGTTGAAACCGACCACGTGCCCGTGACATTGATCGCACCGGGCGCTGGCGTCGGTGTGGGCGCTGGCGTCGGTGTTGGCGCTGGCGTCGGTGCTGGCGTGGGCCCAGGCACAGGATTTACCGGACATCCCGGCGTCGCGATTGGGTTCGGGAACGGGCATGGCGTTGGATTGGGCGGCGGCGGTGTATCGGCGGCACCAACCGGAACGCCGCCGAACGCTCCGTTACAGTTGGTACGGCTGGTGGTGCAGTCGACCGCCACCGGCGCGGTAATCTGATCGATCGTCGCGCTTCCCGTCATCCTGATGGGACTTTCGGGGGAGCTGGCCGTCCATCGGCCGGTGCCAAGACAATTGATGCAATCGAAGATGAACGCCCGGGCGCCCGCCGTGGCCCCGCAGCGCGTGTAGACGATCGGCACGCTCTGCAGGTTGTATTCGCTGGCCCGCGCGCCGCCATACCGAACAGCCACATTCCCGCCTCCAGGACACGACGCCTGGTACGCCGGCGCTTGTGCGTAGAGTGGTACTGGCAGCAGAAATCGAAGCAACGCCAAGAGCCCAGTGTCGCGCCGCGCCGCGTTGGTCGACGCCGCGAGCGCTCCGGCTCTCATCGCCGCAATGAAGGCTACGTTCATCGTGTTGCTCATCGACACGGCAACATCGGCGACGGTCAACGCAGCAGGCGCGGCAACCGGCGCAGGTGAGGGCGCCGGAGTGGGCACCGATGTCGGCGCGCTCGGAGTACTGCCACCGCACGCCAGGGCAACCGCGGTAATGGCGATGACGACCAAGCGCTTCGTTTGATTAGAGATTGAGGCTGACGCCATTGAGACTCCTCGCGAAGTTGCCTAGGCGAGAAATCCGCGGAGCACGGACGGCTCAGATATAGGTAGTGAGAGTATCGGCACGTGAGACGCAAGACTTCACGTACCTCGGCGAAGGAGACTCCGCCCAAAAACCTGGCGCAGTCGATCAACGCCGATTCCGGTTCTGGGTTAAGAGGGAGTGTTATGGAAACTCAGTCTCGCGTTGACCGCGCTGCCGCGACAGCCAGTCGGGACTGACCGCACCCACATCGAGAGTTCGCGTGCGGCGCAACAATCTGCGTCCGATCGTCCACGCTGCGATTCCGAACCCGACCACGACAACGCGAAGCAAGGCTCTCGAATTCATGGCTTGTCCTGGTCCAAATCCGGCTGCCCGGGTGTTGCGATTCTTCTATAACAATTCCGAACAAATCGAAAGCTCGGCTGTAAAAATGGCCTGTGTGCTCACGAGCTTTTGAGCGTGGACTTGAGCTGCAGGTTCTTGATCAGCCGATGCAGGTAATTCGGGTGAAGCCCGAGAAGTCGGGCGGCGCCATTGTAGTTGCCTCCCGATTCCTCGACAGCGCGGAGGATCAGATCCTTTTTGGTTTCCTTGATCGCGTCGTGGAACCTGAGGGTTGCCGAGCCGCTGGCCTCCGCCGGCCGCGAGGTGTCTGCTTCGGCAATCGCGTCGGGCAGGTCGTCCGGCAAAATAAGCACGGCGGTCCCGAGAACGACCGCGTGCTCGATCGCGTTTTCAAGCTCACGCACGTTGCCCGGCCAGTCGTACGCCGTGAGGCACGCGACGGCCTCGTCTGACAATCCTGAGACCGGCCGCTTGGCCTTGTCGCCGTGGCGCCGCACAAACCAGCTTGCGAGCAGCGGGATGTCGTCACGCCGCTCCCGTAGCGGTGGCATCGTCAGCGCGACCACGTTGAGCCGGTAGTACAAATCGCGGCGGAACGCTCCCATGTCGATCGCCACCTCGAGATCGCGATTCGTGGCGGCCACGAGCCTGAAGTCGACCTTGATTCGCCGGGTGCCGCCGACACGATCGAATTCACGATCCTGAAGCACACGCAGCAGCTTCGCCTGCAACGCCAGCGACAGCTCGCCGATTTCGTCGAGGAATAACGTCCCACCCTCTGCCGTTTCAATCTTCCCCTTCTTCTGCGCGACGGCGCCCGTGAATGCGCCTTTCTCATGACCGAACAGCTCGCTTTCGAGCAAAGTCTCGGTGATCGCAGCGCAGTTGATCGCGACAAACGGCTTCTCAGCGCGCGGGCTATTCCGATGAATGGCTCGTGCCACGAGCTCCTTGCCAGTACCGCTCTCGCCTCTGATGAGGACCGTGGAGTCGGTCGGCGCGACGCGTGCGATGCGGCGATACACGTCCCGCATCGAGCGGCTTTCGCCGACCATGTTGTGATCGACATTGATCTGCGCTTGCAGCCGTCGGTTGGCGTCTTCGAGTGATTCGACCTGCCGCGCGTGCTCGAACGCGGTGGCGGCGATGGCCGCGACGGCCATCACGAGTCTGAGATGCGCCGCATCGAACAACCGAGAGCGGTCGTCAGTCTCGAGCAGGATGGCGCCGATCGGCTTGTCGAATGTGGCCAGCGGGGCAGCCAGACTGCAGCGATCATCGGTGAGCACGCCGACGACGTCGCGGATGACGCGCTCGATGACGGCGCGGCTGACGTCGACCGGCCGGTTGACAGCAGCCCCTCGATGCCACCCGACCGCCGACATGATGTCGGCCGGCCGGTCGCCGCCGAAGACAATCGCGCCACGCGTCGCAGGGACGACGTCGGCAATCAGCTCGAGTAGCGGGCGTTCGAGCGCCACCAGGCCGCGGATGGCGTTAATCGCCGCGCTGATCCGGATGAGGGCGTCGAGGTCCCTCGATTCGCGCACGGCCGGTGCCGCGTCGTGCGCGCGTTCGCCCGCGAACACGTCTTCGCGGCCCATGGTGAGCATCGACGCGGTGGCAGCGGGGCGTTCGTTGACGGTGACCACCTCGCCGGCCGGCGCGTTAGCACCCGATTCCGTGAGGGTGAACACGAAGATTGAGGTGCCGATTTGAATCTGATCGCCGTCCTGCAGCGGTCGATCGCCGGCCGGCAGCCCGTTGACGAAGCTGGGATTGGCGCGATCGAGATCGCGGATCGCAACAACGTCGTCCGATGTCGTCAGGACGCAATGACACGGCGAAACCGACGGATCGAACAGCGTGAGCGCGTTGGCATTGTCGCGACCGACGGACATTTCTGGCTCTGCGAGCGGAATCGTGGCGCCCGTCAGAGGACCGCCGACGGCTTGGAGCCGAGAAGGCATGCAACCTTATATACATCAGGCCGTGATACGAAACGTTCCCGGCTGGCAGTCGAATGGCTGGGACGCTATCCGAACGGCGTGACGCTATCCATTTGGATAGTGTCCGGGTGCCTCCACCACGGCGCGGTCACCCGCCCCAGCGCAAAAACAATCGGAAAATCGAATCTTTCCTTCTATCGGTGCGGCCCTCATTCCGATCGGCGAACGGCATCAGCATTGCTCAATCGCGAGCGCAGACACCCCCGACCTCGCGGCAAGGAAGGAGCCGTTCACCGATATGCGGACGCATCTGATCTCGAGGGATCCCAAGAAGATAGACACGCCGACGCCGCGACGTAGATGTTCCCCCCGGCTGGAGGAAGCGCGCGTGCTGCACGAGATCTCGGTCAAGGCTCGAGAGGATCGGTGGGAGACAAAGGCAACACGATTCGCGCGAAGGGCGCTCGCGATTCTCGAGCGGGATCATGCGGACGGTCGCGAGATCGCGAAGGTCCTCATCTCGCTGGCTGCCGCCTATCTCGAGAGCGGCGATCACTCCCGCGCCGAAGCGAGTTACCGGCGCGCCGACGGCCTGTTACATGCGATGAGCGAAGCCGGCGGATGCCTTGAAACCCAGCGGCTGCGGATCGATGCCGCGCTCGGCCTTGCGAGGGTTGAGTATGCGCTGGGACGTTACGGCCAGGCTGCTGCGATATTGACGGATGCGTTCCGGACGGCCGAGTGGACGTTCGGCCATCAGCATGCGGCTGTGGCACTCGTGCTCAATGACCTTGGCGCTGTGCACCGGCAGACCAGGCGATTCGATAGCGCGTACAGGCTGCACCGACATGCGCTTGCAATCACCAGCAGGGTGCTCGGCCCCGCGCATCCTCAGGTAGCAGACATCCTCAACAACCTGACGGCTCTCGAGGTCGAGGCCGGCGAGGGTCGGCGCGCAGAACCGTTCGCCCGGCGGGCTCTCGCGATCCGCGAGCAGACGCTCGGTCCCGACCATCCGCGCGTTGGCGCTGCGGCCGCCTCGCTGGCGTCGATTCTCGAAGGACTGGGCGATTATGATCAGGCGGAAGCGCTGTATCAGCGGGCGCTCACGATTTTCGAGCGCTGGTTCGGCCCGGAACATCCCGAGGTCGCGCTGATGGTGAATAGCCTCGCCAGCCTGGTCCGCCCCAAGGCCTCGACCGCGACCCTCCTCACCCTCTCTGCGACCGGCTGACATCGACCGCCGGATTTCTCATTCCGTCGTCATTTGACGACCACCACGTGGAACAGTAGGGGGTTAGTGGTTCCTCGCTGCGAGGCTTCGTGAGCAGATTGTGTACGTGGACCTCTGTTGTTGATGTGAGCCCGCTCAACGGGCGACGGTGACGCGTAGGAAGGTCGCAGGAATCGACGTGGTGCCCTTGGCCTCGCTCCTGTTCTGGCGCTCGAAGAGGGCCTCGAGCTCCTGCTGAAGATCCGCAGCTTTGCCGCTCTGTTCTGCCGCGGCGAATGCGTTCATCGTGGGCCCGTAGTAGGTCCGGAAATCAGCCAGGTACACTGCCGGTGCAACGGGAGCGTTGAACGTGTAGGTGTCCCTGGAGAACGAGATCTTCTCGCCTGGAACCCCCGCTGCCGCAAATCGCTCGATCACGTTGCCCTCGATCCCCCACGTCATGGGGCTGATGAAGCCCTCGGGCGGTGGCGGCGAGTAGGCGGAGCTGATTTTCAGAATCTGCGCCACGAGTGTCGGATCGTTTGGAATCCAGTTCCCCATCACGATCCGGCCGCCGGGCCGGGTCACGCGTACCATCTCCTTGGCCACATCGAACGGTTTGGGCGCGAACATGGCTCCGAAGATGCTGACAACGAGGTCGAAGCTCTGATCGGCGAGTTCATTCAGATTGGTGGCATCGCCTTCCTGGAACCGACAGTTCGTCAAGCCCTCTTTCTGCGCGCGTCTGTTCCCGGCTTCCACAAGATTTCTCGCGATGTCGACACCGAGGACGTCGGCGCCCAGCCTGGCCGCCGGCAGGGCCGTCGTCCCGTCTCCACATCCCAGGTCGAGCACCTTCAGTCCCGCGACGATGCCGAGTCCGCCGACGATCGCTTCGCCGCTTTCCCGCATGGTCGCCGCAATGCGTGTGAAGTCGCCTTTCTCCCACAGTGCTTTGTTCGGATTCATTGGACGTTGTCTCTCCCAGGACGGCGCACGAATCGGTCTCTTCTTCCGTGCTATCGAACCAACACGGCAACGCCGGTGACCACCAGCGCGCCAGCCCACACCCAATCCAGGTTGAACCACGCGGTGCGCAGGAACGCGAGCCCCAGTCTGCGATACACGACCCACGCGGCCAGCGTCATCACGAAGAGATACGCCAGCGTGTGCACGCCGACCGCAAGCATGCCGACCCACGGCGCTCCGGCGCTCACCGACATCGCGTGTGACGCGTGCTCGCCGGCGGCTGCCGAGACATCGGTCGGCATCGTCATCACCCACGGCAGCACCATGAAACCCGCTCCGTGTGCCGACGCCATCAGGAACGACCAGGCTGTGAGGTCGCGGAAGCCCACCTGCATCCCGCCAAACCGCGGGTGTCGATGTCGCCACAGCCGGTAGCACCCGAGCGTGATCAGCATCGTCGCGATGACGACCTTCAGCACGTGCAACGGGACCACGATTCCCGCTGCCGTGGCCGCCACGAGAACCGTGCCCACGGCCACCGCATGGCCGAGCGCGATGGGAGGCAGCGCGCGCCACACGCCCCGCGCGCTCTTCTGTTGCATCCCCAACGCAACGGCAAACAGCCATCCCATCCCTGGATTGATCCCGTGGTAGGCGCCGAGAACAAGCATCGCATCCCACTGCATGGCAACCTCGTTGTCCCGTTCACGCGTAGCAGTACGAATCGGACGACGCGTCGCCACCCTCAAGGCGAACCTGGTGCGTGCGCATGCCGTCCGACTCCAGGAAGAACCCAGGATCCAGGTCCATGCCGCCTCCGGGTCGCACATTGACCTTGGCCATCCAGCCGCGCACGCCGTCCGGATAGAACTGGTCATCCCATGGAGTGTAGAGTCCGTTGGTGAAGTAGATGCGCTTGCCGTCGCGGCTGATCTCGACCATCTGCGGACCGCCGTTCAGTGTCTGCGCCGGTTTACTCGGATGCGCCGCGCGGCCCACAATGCCGCCCAATCGGAAAGAGCTGACCTTCTTCGGGTTGAACGGGTCGCTGACGTCGTACTGGATGAACTCGCCCGTGCCCCAGCACGAGACGTACAGGTACCGGTCATCGATCGACAGGTTGATATCGGTCACGAGGGGCGCCACGGCTTTGAATCCCTGAAGGATGGGCGGCAGCTTCTCCGGGTCGGCGGGTTCCGCGGGAATCTCGATGATCTTTTTGATGGCCCACTTGCCGTTCGATCCGTTCGATCCATTTTCGCGGTACCACAGCCAGATCGACGATGAGAGATCCTTGAGAGAGAGGACCACGCCGGCGAACCCGTAGGCGCGGGTCGGGTCGTGCGCCGGACGCAACTCGAGGGTCATCTGTTGCTCGGCGCCCAGGTCCAGCTCCTGCACATGCCGCCGGCGGCGCAGATCCCAGACGTGCAGTTTGTGTCCGTACTTGCCGCCCAGCAGGAGTTCCGGGTTCACACCGTCCTTCACCATATTGGGCGTGCCCCAGGTGCTTGTGACCATCGTGTCGAGACCGAGGTGCCACCAGACGTCATACGCTAACTCCTGCGGCCCTCGGTCGATCTCCCAGCGACCGCGAATCTCAAATGTCTCGGGGTCCATCACGAAGGTGCCTCCGGGACCGCCGCCGTCAGGCGCACCCAACGCGCTCAGGTAGATACCGTCCGGTCCGCAGTGCACCGTGTGCGGTGCGGCATACCCCGTGTGCTTGGCGAGCGTCTCCGGTTCGATCACTTTCACAATCTTCGGGCTCCGCGGATCGGGCTTCGTGTCGAGGACGTGAATTCGGGATGAGTTGATCCCGGGCACGACCAGATACCGCCGCTCCATGTGCGGATGTGGCGCGTACGGGCAGAGACACGAACTGCACGCGTTCCAGCCGAAGTGATGCAGCTCGTCACCCGCGAGCGTCATGTCCGTCTGACCAACGAGACGGCCATAGCTCTTCGAGTCTGGATCGAGGTCCACCACGCCAATCGCGTCGGTACGTCCCTGTTTCAGTGGGTTGATGAGTGCCACATAGGCGAGCGTCTCCGGCGGTGATTGCGCCGCCATCGTTGGTGAAGGGTAGAACGTCGGATCCGGTGTCAGCAGGGGCATTGCGTTCCTCCGTTGTTGACGACTGTCCAGCGCGACGGGCCTGAGTCTGCCGCTATCGATGGGACGACGCTATGGCCAAGGCTCCGTGCTTCTTGTCCGATGCACCGTATCTGCTTGACTGGTTGAC
>DAIRVG010000129.1:0-2009 GCA_036802945.1 Vicinamibacterales bacterium | reverse complement strand
CCGAATTCATTGAATGCATCCTGGATGTTCGCGTGCAGGCGATCGCGCGTGAGGAGGCGATCGGTTGGATCGTCAAGGCCCACCACCAGCCGATAGCGGACGTAGAAATCGTCGAGCGCGTCCTGGATGACGCGGGGCGGCGGCTCGCGTCGTACGTTCCGGGTGCGCTCGGCTGCCAGCAGCAGCAACGACCGGACCTGACGCCAGGGAATGTCGTATCCAATCGTGACGCTCGTGGCGAGGTAAGAACCGCCCGAGGCGGCAAGCTTGGTGTAATTGGTCGTGCTCTGCCCGACGACGACCGCGTTCGGGACGGTGATCTCCTCTCCCTGAAACGTGCGGAGCTTGACGGAAAGGAGGCTGATCGCGCTAACCACTCCCTCGCATTCCCCGATTCTCACCACGTCGCCAACCTTCAGGGCGCGCGAATACGTCAGCGTCAGGCCGCTCATCAGTTGATTCACGATTCCCGATGACCCAAGAGAGATCACCACGCCCACGAACACGCTCACGCCTTTGAACGCATCGGAGCCGCTTCCAGGCAGATATGGGTAGGACACAATCAAACCAAACAGCCACAACGTGATCGCGACGAGCCGTCTCGTCGCACCCGCCGTTTCCGGGTACGCCCAGTTCACCGTCAATTTTCCACGCTCGACGTTGCGGAAAAGCGCGTCGGACGTCTGCACGAGAATCCGCGTGATCGCGAGAATCATCACGACCAGTAACAGATCCGGCAGCGCGTGGACGATGCCTGTGGCGACCCGACTGAGCACGCCGAGCAAGCGAGCGCTCAGGGACTCACCCCACGGGCGCGAGTAGGGAAACTGTCGCAGCGAGAATGTGGCCCACCAGTACGTAAGCAGTACCGTGAGTGCGAGCGAGACCAGGACAATCAGGCCGCGTACGACCTTCGAGAGAGGAGCGGCCTGCTCGCCAACGACCTGGCCGTGAGTAAGGCGCCCGAGATGTCCCTCGGTGACCTTTCGCGCCGAAATCTGCAGCCGCCGATGGACTCGCCGCCACGCGATCAACACGATGAGAAGCAACGCGGTCGCGCCGAGCGCCCGAGCACCGGCGCGCAGCACGCGGGCGGGAGTTCGCAACTCGTCCGCCTCGACAAGCGCCACCCGCAGGTTGGCCACGGCTTCCGCGGCCCTCTGCTCGAGGGTCTCGCCCGCCAGCTGATCGATGTCGGCCGGCACCAGGTAGAGGACGTCCCGGTCTGCAACGCGGACGATGATGACGCCTGACACTAAAGAGGAGCTGACCGGGCCGGTGACTCGCCGCTCCACGAGTTGGTTCAGCAATGCGGTCGCCGTTCGTACGCGTTCCTCGGGGGTGCGTGTCAGCACCCGCGCACGAAAAACCGTTATCGGCCGATTTGCGTACGTGAGCATGTGGGTCGCCGCGACAGCCTCGGACAGTTGGCGATCTTCCGCCGGCGGCGGCTGACTTGCGTTCGCGGACTGTGCCGCCGCGATTGCTGGCACAAGCGCAATCTCGAGGCAGAGCGCGATGAACGTGAGACAGGCGGACAGGCCGAGAGCGCCACGCTTCATTGGGATTGTGACAAAGAGTCTTGTGGAGACAAGCGCCATGGGGTCTCCTGCCCCGCCGGTACTAGTCTTTCGCGACAGGGTGGACCGGGTATTTCCTGAAGATCGCGGCCGTCGCCGCGTTGATGGCCGCCTCGAGCTTCGCGGGTTCCGTATCGATCGGCGAGTGCACCTTCGCGTTGAAGAGCATCTGTCCGTTCGCCGAGTCACGCACCTGTACGACGAGAACGCCAACTGGGTAGGTCCGCAATTCACCGGTCGCCGAGGGCTCCGACTTCAAATCGACGTCAGTCCGGGAGAGCGAGGCATATGTGACCTCAGCGTCGCCTCGTCCCGTGGCGAGCTTCGTCAGGCCGCGGGCCATCAGCTCCCGGTCAACCGCCGCGATGATCTGTTTGTCGGCGATTTTGTCGAAGGAGGGATGGCTCACCGTCCAGGTGTAGGTCTTGA
>DAIRVG010000128.1:0-17730 GCA_036802945.1 Vicinamibacterales bacterium | reverse complement strand
GTCACGCAACGGTTCGCGGCAGGATCGGCTTCACCTTCCAGCGCATATACGCGACAAACGTGACCAGTACAAACAGGATCGCGGTGGTAATAGCGGAACTGATTTCACCGCGTATCGTGTGGAAAATGGTGGCGCTCATCATCACAATCATCAACCCGGCGGCTGCACACGCAATCAACCAGGGCTGAACGCGCGTGATGCCCGGCAGGGTCAGACCCACCGCGGCCAACACTTCGGCCACGCCAATAAACATGCGGAATGCGGGGTGGATCGAGGCATTCATTACCTCGACCATGCTCGCGGGTGGGAAGAGAAAGAGGCATCCATGTGCCAGGAAGGCCACAGCCAGCAATGCCTGAAGCACCCACAATAAGATGTTCATTGTTCGATTTTACTGAGATTTCCTGCGGCCTCGTAGAGCGACGATTTCTCGCCGCAAGAGGAGTCCTGCCTCTTCCGTATTGATCGAGGCAAACGTTGCTTCTTAGTGGGACTTATTGCGGAAGAAACATCCACGGACAACTTTGGACAAATGCCGTCAGATCGAAGTCCACCACATTGGTGTTACCGCGAATTTCAATCGGTTTCGAATCCATGGCATCGCTGCAGTCACCGGCCAACAGGGATCCTGCTCCGCGCGAGAGGCCGGCGAATTCGAAACGGCCGTCGGCGTTCGTGGTCGCGTACACGTCCCAGGCCCCCCGACTGGCGCTGTAGAATCCAACCCGCTGACCCTTGAGGGGACGCATTGCTCCCTCAACGATCCGAAACACTACGCCGGACAGCGTCGGGCCTTCACACGTCACGTCGTGCGTGCCCGACCGCACCAGCTTGATGTCCTGAACAGTATCGACTCCCTCGAAGACTGTGTAGACCGCGCACGTCTGTTGCAGGTCGGGGGAAAAGGCCGTGAGCCTGATTCGAGATCCAGTCGGGAGAGCCGGAATCGTGTATCGACCACTGGCGTCGATGTTGACCATGTGAACCCTGCTGCCGCCGTCAACGAAATACCACACATTCCCATTCGACACCGCACGCAGACTTTGCGGCGTAACTTCGTACACGCTCCCTGACAGTGTCGGACCCGTGACTGGAATTATCGGCGGTTGCGGTGTGGCGGAAGGTGACGTAGGACTCTGACCAGGGGATTGTTCGCTGCCGGCGCCGCATGCAAATATCCCGAGTGTCAGCATGAGAACTGTAGGCCGATACCAGGAATCGACCCTCACCTGACCTTCCGGCCGTCGACCCGCGTGGCGGTCGTTGGGTCGTTGTGATCCTGCCGCCAGGTCGGATGCGAAAAATGAATGACGGCGTCGCCGTTGTACGACACGACGGCGTTGTCAAACACGAGCGTGCCGATCCTCCGCCAGTTCCGAAACGTACGGCGCACGCGGAACGGCGTTTCCGATGTGTGGCCCTCGTCGGTCACGTCGATCGTGAACGTCAGCGTCCGCTTCGCCACCGGGTCGCCCGGATCGAAAATCTGGGCCATGACTTCGTCGCGGACGTCGAGGTCTGTACCGGCGATCACGGGTTGTTTGGGCGCGACGAGCAGCCGCATGAACGCGGGTGCTCTCGTCGCCTCGCCAGCTGGTTTCCCCAGCTCCGCAATGGGATAGAGCTGACGAATGGTGGGCTGCTGGTCGACTCGCCGGAACACGATCGCGACCTTGATCAGCAGCGACCCTGCGGGCCCCCGACGGAAGACGGTCACGTCCGGCGCGTTCCGCAGTTCGGCGGTGTTGATCGATTCGGTTCGCGCCCCGCCGATGTCTTCCTGGGTGATGAAGTTCGCGGTCCGCAGCGGAACAGGGTGGTCCGATTCGATCGTTGGAAAGAGCTTGCCGACCAGCGCCAGCGATCGGACCTGGCCGCGCCGATTGCCTCCCGCGCCGCTCGAGTACCGTGCGACCACGAGCGCCGTACTGCCGCGAGCGAAGTAGCCTGAATACGGCGAGTCTTCGGTAATCTGCCAGCGCCCTGTGAGGCAGACGCCGTGTGGATGAAGCAGCCGCGCGAAGCCTTTCCGGTCCGGCCCCCAGCGAAGGTCGGCGCCAGAGTCGAGCGTCCGCTCGGACGCATGTTGGAAACGGGGAGGCTTGCCAATTGGGAGTAGTCCACCGAAGACGCTCTTGATCGTCGTGTCCTGAGCCGGCAGCGGCGGTTCGCCTTCACGACCCCAGACTTTTTGGTACGGATTCATGAACAGCGCATCGACGACATCCCGGAAACGCGATCCGGCGTACAAGCGGTCTTCGTCGGTGAATTGTTCCGACCCGGACGTCACGTCAGCCATGCACTCCCCCGGTGGGAACTATAGCGCCGGAAGAACGTAAACGACGCTCTGCCGCTGTGAGCGCGGCATGTCCTCCGCAAAACCGGCTTCAGGTTAGACGAACTTCGCAACAAAGTAGGTGGGCGCTACGTCGTGTGACTCGCAACAAATGAGGTCGTTGGTACGCGTCTCGGTCCGGGGGCCTTGCGGCCCTCGGCCTTCCGTTCTTCTTGGAGTTGGGGGTTGGCGATTGGGAATTCGGTTTACCGCCCGCCAGCGCCGCCTTCCCGTCCCTGCGGTCCAGCGCCTGCTGCACGGCCGCCACCAGCAGCACCAACGACCGGCGGCACCGGGTACACCCGCATACCGTGGAACAGGTTGCTGTATACGGTTTGATACCGAATCCCCTTGCCGTCCTTGTCCACCCATCCCAGGGACGTCTGAAACAACGTCGCGGGTGGACTACCCTTCGGTACAGTGGCTTCGGTGATGTACAGCTTCATTTCGTGCATCGTGACGTAGGCGTAGGTGCGAGATTGGTCGGCGTTGAGCAGCTGGATCTGATTCCCTTCGACGAGATCGAGCTGCGTCCAGGTCAATTCCGTCACCTTCGCGTCGCGCTGCGTGAACTTGAACGTCGCAAACATGAGCGCCTGTCGCACATCGTGTTTCCAGAGGCCGGGACCGCTGATGTCGGTGCCCTTGCACAGCGGAGCGCCCGCCGGACACGTCTTGACGTGCTCGATGGCGATCTGCTCGATTCCGCTGTAATCGACCACCGTGATCGAGTAGTGCTCGCGGCCCTTATCAACGCGGTAGACGCGCGTCGGCAGCATGTATCCCTGCTGGGACGTCCAGGTGGTCTCGGTGATCGTCGGTTGACCGGCAAGCGTGATCTTGAATCCATCGCGAATGCTCTGATACTCGACCAACTCCTGCCCGGCGCTGAGTCCAGGAATCGAGAGGATGAATGCGAAAACAAAAGTGATGGTGCGCATGACACATGCCTCCAGCGATGTAGTGGAGAGAGGGTTTCGCGTGCCGGGAATCATTCAGGCTGGGTAGGTTATCGCATCTGCCGTCTCCTCGCTACGGCGCTTCTTCTCCTACATGGGGGATGAGGACATAGGCGGTGGCCGCATCCGCCTTTTTTGGCTGACCAGATGTCGTAATCACTGCGCTAGCGGGCCGCGGGCGAACCGGCCGCCGCCTGGTCGGCGATGTACTTCTCGGCCACCATCTTCAGCTTGGGCATCCAGGCTTGCCACGACGCCGGATCGACGAAGGGATTTGGCTCGTTCCCTCGCCGCAACGCGAGCTTGGCGGCGCGCTCGAAGGTTCCGCCGTTCGGGTACGTCGAGTTGGCGAGCCAGCTGTGGATCAGCAGCCCGACCTGCACGTCAGGCTCCATCTGCGCGACGCGATTGACGCTCGCCAGAAACTTCTTCCCGCCTTCGACACCGTCGCGCGGTTCCGGCCCACCGAACATGAAGGCCTTGTACGGCTTGCCCTTGTCGTAGACGGTGAATTCGAACGATGCGCAACCTGGCGTGTGTCCCGGCGTCACGTAGATCTTGAGGGAGGTCTTGCCCAACGTGACCGTGTCGCCGTCCTTGAGCACGAGGTCCTTCTCATCGCGTTCCACCGCCCGGTTGAACACCGACGTGGTCGCGACAGGCTGGGCTTTCGCGAAGTCGTCGATCATCTTCCAGTCCGCCTCGGTCGCGCCGACGCGGGCTCCGGACAGCTCCTTGATGCGGGCAGCGCCGCCAAAATGATCCAGGTGACCGTGCACGATCAGGATGTATCTAATGTCCTTCGGATCGAAGCCGAGGTTCCTGATGTTGTCCAGGATGTGATTGACGTACGGTTCCTGAGCGCTGTCGATCAGGATCAGCCCATTCGTGGTTGGTATGAGCCACGTGGAAACCGTCCCGACGCCCACGTGATAGAGGTTGTCGAAGATCTTGAACGGAGGAATCTTCTGATACTCGGTGTCGCGGCCGCGGCTTTCGCGAAACGTCTGGCTCAACGTCTCGGTCGTCGCCGGTTGCCCCGCCGCGCCGCCTCCGCGCTGTCCCGCGAGGTTCACAGTCAACAGGGTAGTTGCCACGAGACTCGTGACGATGAACGTCGCCGCGCGCAGTGTTGTCTTCATCAGTTGTTCCTCGCGTGTTTTCGATCGCCCCCGAAGGCGGCCATGGATTGGTTCATCCTACCGTTACTCGGCACAATTCGGTTCCTGCACGCGATTCACTAGAATAGGCGGCCATGCGCGAATACACGATCGCCGCCATTCCAGCCGATGGCATCGGCCCCGAAGTCATCACCGCAGGTCTGGAGGCGCTCGACGCGCTGCAGCATCGCTGCGGCGACTTCCGGCTGCTGGTCACCACGTTCGACTGGGGGTCGGACTACTATCGCCGGCACGGCGTCATGATGCCCGAGGATGGCATCGAACGGCTCAGACCCTTCCACGCGATCTACTTTGGTGCGGTTGGCGCGCCCGACCTGCCCGACCACATCACGCTGTGGGGACTGCGACTCCGCATCTGCCAGACCTTCGACCAGTACGCCAACGTGCGTCCGACCAGGATTCTCCCAGGCGTGGCCACGCCGCTCGCCAACTGCCGTCCTGGTGACCTCGACTGGGTGATCGTCCGGGAAAATTCGGAGGGCGAGTACTCAGGACACGGTGGACGAGCGCACCGTGGCCTACCCGAGGAAGTCGGGACCGAGGTGTCCATTTTCACCCGCGTCGGCGTGACGCGCATCATGCGCTACGCGTTTTCGATCGCGCGGTCGCGCCCCCGTAAGCTCCTCACGGTTGTCACCAAGTCCAACGCGCAGCGCTTCGGGATGGTGATGTGGGACGAGATCGCCGCCGAAGTGGCACGTGAGTTTCCCGATGTCACCTGGGACAAGATGCTGGTCGATGCGATGACCACCCGGATGGTACTCAAACCCTCCTCCATCGACACCGTCGTCGCGACGAACCTCCACGCCGACATCCTGTCGGACCTCGCCGCGGCGCTGGCGGGCAGCCTGGGCATCGCGCCGACGGCGAACATCGATCCTGAGCGGCGCTTCCCGTCGATGTTCGAGCCAATCCATGGGTCGGCGTTCGATATCACTGGCAAGGGGATCGCAAATCCGGTCGCCAGCTTCTGGACGGCGGTGCAGATGCTGGAACATCTCGGCGAATCGGTGGCCGCCGCGCGCCTGATGCGCGCGGTCGAGCAGACGACCTGCGCCGGGGTCGTGACGCCGGATCTCGGCGGCGATGCGACGACGGCCGATGTCACCAGGGCGGTCTGCGACGCGATTCGGCGAGGCTGACCAACCTCACGATCGCCAGGCAGCAGAACTGCACGCTTCAACCGACGAACGGCGGGGTAAACACCGTGGCTCCACGTAGGCGGGCCACTGAAGTATCAAATTTGCCTCGGCAGGTGTAGCATTCTGCACGCCGGTCTTACCCTGCGGAGGCAATATGACGCGTGTCCGAATCACTTCGCTGTTGGCAATCTCGTTGTGCGGCGTAGCTCTGCCCGGACGTGTATCAGCCCACCATTCGATCCAGGCGCAGTTCGACATCAACAAGTCATTCAACATCACGGGAACCGTAGCGAAAATGGAGTTCATCAACCCGCATTCGTATCTGACGATCAACGTCAAAGATGCCGACGGCAAGGTACAGAAGTGGGCGTTCGAGATGACCGGGTTGGCCGGTCTTCGCAGGGCGGGATTGAGCCGGGCTGACCGGGGCGGCTTGAAGGCTGGCGACGAGCTCACGGTCACCGCGCTGGCGGCGAGGGACGGCTCGAACTCCGGCCTCGCGCAGGAATTGAAGATGGCCGATGGGCGCGTCTTCAAGCTGATCGCGGACATCAACAACCCGTAACGAGACAGGAAGTGCGTATGCGAGGGTCTGGCAGAATCATCGCCGCGGCTGCCGCGTCATTCCTCCTCACGGCAGCGGTTCTCGCGCAGGAGCCGGCGCGTCGTACCAACAACGCGCCACCGAAGCCGTCTGGCGCAACGCCGCGCACCGCCGACGGACATCCGGACCTGACCGGTGTCTGGAACGGGCTGGGCGACAACTTGAACGGCGTCCCCAATCAGATCGCCAACAACGGCGTGATCATCGAGAGCGAAACGTCCGCGCGCGATCTCCACAGCGGCCAGACCATCGCCGTCTTCCCGCGGAACACCACTCGCGGGCAGAACAACGAGCAGGCCGAACGTGCGGCCGCGCTTCTTCGCCGCAGCGGGTCGAACAAACCGATCTACAAGCCTGAATACTGGGAGATGGTCAAGAACCTCGACCACAATTCTAATGAGGAGGATCCCTCGAACAACTGCATGCCTGCAGGCGTGCCTCGCGGCGGCATCCCCTCGTACATCAGTCAGCACGGCAATCACGTGATGTTCATCTATCCGGGGCAGGGCGGCCTGATTGCCACGCAGACGATGTATCGCATGATTCCGCTTGACGGTCGCAAGCACACGCCTCTCCAGGAGCTGGATGGAACCTTCACGGGAGAAAGCATCGCTCGCTGGGAGGGTGACACGCTCGTCGTCGACTCGTGGGGCTTCACGCCCAACACCTGGTTCGATCAGATCGGCGGCTATTTTCACGGTGAAAACATGCACGTGATCGAGCGCTTCCGCCGGGACGGCAACACGCTGACGTGGACAGCGACGGTGGAGGACCCTGACGTGTTGCTCGAGCCCTGGACGACGACTCCGCGCGTGGCGCTGCTGAATCCGCGGGCCGATTCACTCCTGCCGGAATCGCAGCCGTGCAGTGAAAGGGACTTGAGTCACCTCGTCACGAAAGAACATCACTGAGCCTTGGGCATAGACGCATGAGAGCCACGATTCTGGCGACTGTGATTCTTGCGATCGTCGGCGCGTTTGCCGTCGAATCCCCGCGCGCGCAGAGCGCGCCGGACCGCGCCAAGGTAATCCGGGCGGCGGCAGACGCCCTGGGCATGGTGAAGTGGTCCGACATCGGTAGCGCAACCACGCGGCTCCCCGGAATCGACATCGTCAACACCATGGAATTTCGGGGGAGTGGCACAAGCGAGAGTGCGGGCCGGACGTTCAAGACAGAGTACCACGTGGCGCTCGGCTACAATCCGGCGGCCATGCGTGTCGAGATGACTCGCACGGCTGACGGCAGCGCCGCACAACACACCATTCAAACCGTTCGCGACAATTTCGCCTGGGATGAATCCGAGATAGGGGCAGGCATGGTGTCGGGCAAAGGCACCGCGACACCCGCGAACGCTGCGCTGAAGGAACGGCTTCTGCAGCTCTGGACGCTCCCGTACGGAGTGGTGAAAGCTGCGTTGACCGCTGGCGACAAGACGATGGTTTCAACCGAGGGCGGCGCGACGGTCATCACCTTCCCACTCAGCGGAGCGCTCGCCGGGATCACGGTGAAGGCCACGCTCGATTCGAACAACCTGGTCACGAGAGTGGAGACGCGGGCGGACAATCCGGCGCTCGCGAACCTCGCCACGCAGACGGAGTATTCCAGCTACGCGGACCGCGCCGAAGTCCTGACCGACATTAAAACACCGGGCCGGATCGTCCGAAAGCAAGGCGGCCGCACGATCCTGGATATCGAAGTGAAGACGTGGGAGTCGAATAATCCCTATCTCGTGTTTCCCGTTCCCGCGAACGTGAAGACGGCCGCACCCGCGAACTCCCGCTGATTTCTGTCGCTGTGAGACGCGGTATGTTCTTCGCGAGACCGGCTTGATACGGTTTCGCTCAGGACACACCGCGTCTCACAGCTCCCTGACGAAGATCCGAGCGCTCTGCGGCACTCGCCGCCGGCACAGGCCGCGTGACAGCAGTAAGCCGACATAGACTGACCGCGAAGTTGACGCGCATGCCCAGGAAAAAGACGGGGTTCGACGTCGTGCGACAGATGGGACTCGCGCTGCCTGAGGTCGAGGAAGGCACAGCCTACGGGTCGCCGGCCCTCAACGTTCGCGGAAAGATGTTCGCTTGTCTGGCGATTCACCGGTCAGCCGAGCCGAACACTCTGGTGGTTCGAATCGACTTCGATCAGCGCGACGAGCTGATTGCCGGGGAGCCGAAGACCTACTACCTGACCGATCACTATGTGAACTATCCCTGTGTGCTCGTGCGGTTGACTCGGATCCCCCAGGACGCGCTGCGCGATCTGCTGGCGATGGGGTGGCGGTTCATGTCGACCACGAAGAAACCGGAAGTCCGGAAGCGCAGACGCAAATGACACGGTTCAGGGGTGAGGCGCTGCTCTCATTCGTCACGTCAAGCGATGTTCTGCGGCTGACATTCAACCCAGCCGCCGCGGCGAGCCGGAGACGTTACGCTGACGTAGCTCATTTTGATTGGGCGTGTGACAAGACTGGGAGGAATCATGATCCCTCGGTGCGCAACGGTGTCACGCCGCAAGTTTCTGCGGGCAAGTGCTGTGACGATGATTGGCGCGGAGTACGGCGCGGGTCGCGCGATGGCATCCGGCCTCGCTCAGAGCGGCGTGCGGTCAAAGCCGGAGTTGGCATCTGTTAGGGCGCTCGTTTTTGACACCTTCGGTACCGTCGTTGATTGGCGCACTTCCGTGACCCAGGAAGTAGAGCAGTTGGCGAAACGGAAGGGGCTGAGGGTCGACGCGGCAAAGTTCGCCGATGCTTGGCGCGCCGGGTACGGCCCCAGCATGAACCGTGTTCGAACCGGTGAGTTGCCCTGGACCAAGCTCGATGGCCTTCATCGAATGATCCTCGACAAGCTCTTGATCGAATTTGACATCGCCGGCCTCTCTGAGGCCGAGACCAATGGGCTCAATCACGCGTGGCATCGGTTACGGCCATGGCCCGACGCAGTCGGTGGCCTTACGCGATTGAAGAAGAGATTCATCATCGCGCCGCTCTCGAACGGCAACATCTCCTTGATGACGGACCTGGCAAAACATTCGGGCCTGCCGTGGGATTGCATCTTGGGAGCCGAGCTCGTTCGCCACTACAAGCCCGACCCTGAGGTCTACCAGTCTGCGGCCGACATTCTCGACCTCAAGGTCGGCGAAGTCATGATGGTGGCGGCCCACTTGGGCGACCTGCGCGCAGCGAAGGGCGTGGGGCTGAGGACTGCATTCGTCACCAGGCCTCTTGAGTTTGGGCCGGAGGGAAAACCCGACCTGAAGCCCGACGCGGCGGTCGACATTGCGGCAAAGGACTTCAATGACTTGGCCGGTCAGCTGGGCGCCTAGTAAATCGCGAGTTTGCGTCTGAGCCTGGAGGTGAGACATGCAACGCACCACGAAGATGTCCTTCCAAGCTCGGTTTCTTTGTCTGCTCATTGTCGGAGTCTCCGGCAGCGCAACGACCGTAACGGCACAATCCTCGGGCGCGTTCACCCGTACGGGCAACATGACGACGGCCCGGTCATTTCACACAGCGACCTTGCTGCCCGACGGCGAGGTTCTGATTGCTGGCGGAACTCAGACGACCGCATCGTCAACCACTGCCAGCGCCGAACTCTACGATCCTGCCTCCAGGACGTTTCGCCCTACAGGCGATATGACCACCCACCGAAGGGGACACACATCCACGTTGCTCCCTGACGGCAGAGTCTTGATCGCTGGGGGCTATTTGGTGGCAGGGCCAGCGCTGGCGAGTGCCGAGCTATACGATCCTTCGACCGGCACCTTCACGGCCACAGGAGACATGATCACTGCGAGGGGTGGGCATGCCGCGATCCTGCTCCCGAACGGCAAGGTCCTGATGGTGGGCGGTTACGGGACTGCGAGCTACCCGAATATCGCGGCTGCCGAGCTCTACGACCCAGCGTCCAGGAAGTTCACCACTGCCGGCGCCTATGTCGGCCGCGGAGGCTGCGACTTCTGCGCGCCAGCCATTCTGCTGGCCGATGGCAAGGTATTGTTTCCAGGGCAGTACCCGGCCCAACTCTATGATCCGGTTACCGACACTTTCAGCCCCAGCGGAATGACGATCTCCGATCCGTCCGCCGCCACACTGCTCACGAACGGAAAGGTATTGTTTGCGGGTGGCGAGAGCCCCGGCAGGTTGTCCAGCGCCGAACTCTACGACCCCGAGACTCATACATTCGCCTCGACCGGCAGCATGGCGTGGCGCCGCGTCTGGCATACGCTCACCTTGCTCCCCAACGGCTTGGCCTTGGCCGCTGGCGGCGAAACCGATACCTGCACCGGTAATTCTTGCTGGTTTGCCGGAAGCGTGGCCAGCGCGGAGCTTTACGATCCTTCAGCGAGGGTCTTTCTCGCGACAGGCGATATGGCTGCGGATCGCGAACTCCATACGGCCACCCTCCTCAAGGATGGGAGAGTTCTGCTCACCGGGGGCGTCTCCTACGGAGGCATCGGGATTTTCAGGGGAAGCCTTGCCAGCGCAGAGATCTACACTCCAGAGGTATTGGTGCCCGCGCCTGCACTTGTTTCTCTCTCCGGGGATGGGCGAGGGCAAGGCGCGATCTTTCACGCCGGCACATCCCACGTTGCCGCGCCCGACGATCCCGCCACTGCGGGAGAGATTCTGGACATCTCCTGCACCGGCCTGAGTAGTGAAAGTGTGATACCTCCACAAGTCGTCATCGGCGGTCGCATGGCCGAGGTCATATCGTTTGGTAAAGCTTCCGGCGTGTCCGGAATGAACCAGATACGGGTACGAGTACCGAGCGGCGTTGCACCAGGGCCTGCGGTGCCAGCGCGCCTGACCTACATTCACCGACCAAGCAACGAGGTCACCATCGCCGTGCGGTGAACGTTCTCGCTCGGGCATGTGACGTCGCGGGACGGCTGGAAATTTCTACCATATGAAAGGAAAAAGGCCCGAAAACTTGTCTCGCCTGGGCCCGGGGCGGGAGCTTGCGACCTTGCGCAACGCCTTGCAGCCGACGGCGCTTGGTGCGATCGTGAACCGCCTCGGCTGAAGCGGCGGTTGGCCGGACGCGGCTGGAATCACCTGGAGGGATTACGCGACTCGTCACTGTAATGAGCGCCATCTTCGTGGTGAGCGGCGCCGGTCTCTTTCTCGTTGCGGCCCGGCACTTCATCCGTCGGCTGGCTTTCATTCGCAACTCTGCTGTCGCTGGCGGTGTCGTGGTCGCCCTCCGAGAAGAGCGCGACGGGATGGACACCCAGCGCGTCCGGTTTCCACGTGTTCGGTTTCAAACGACGTCCGGCCGTGACGTCACATTCGAAGCCGGCATGGCCCGCGGCGGCGCCGCATGGCAGATTGGGGAGGCAGTGTCCGTGCGTTACCGCGTGGATCGTCCGGAGATGGCTGAGTTCGACAGCGTCGTGGCGCTCTGGGGCCCGACGGTGGTATTTGCGCTATTGGCCGTCGTGTTCGTCACCGTCGGCGTCAGCTTATGGTTCGGATTCATTCCGGCATAAACCGTCAGGCCTGACGGAGCGAAATACCCGACCAAATGCTGAGATACCGCCATCGCGTCCTGGGACTCCTCATTCTGCTCTTTGCGATCACCTACATCGACCGCGTGTGTATCTCGGTGGCGGGGCCCCGCATGCAGGAGGAGCTGGGCATCGATCCCATCGGCTGGGGGTGGGTCACCGCCATGTTCACGCTGTCTTACTGCCTGTTCGAGATTCCTACCGGCGCGTTGGGAGATCGGATTGGCCCGCGCCGCGTATTGACGCGAGTCGTGGTGTGGTGGTCTGTCTTCACGTCGCTGACCGGCATGGTGTCGAACTATTTCCTTCTCCTGTTGACGAGATTCTGCTTCGGCGCCGGAGAAGCGGGCGCATTTCCGAACGCATCGATCGTCGTCTCGCGGTGGTTCCCTCCGACCCAGCGCGCGAGCATCTCCGGGGTCCTGCTGATGGCGAGCCAGATTGGGGGAGCCATCGCGCCGCTCGTGGTCGTGCCGATCCAGATCCGCTATGGATGGCGCACTTCTTTCTATCTGTTCGGCATCGTCGGCACGGTCTGGGCGGCCGTCTGGTACGGATGGTTTCGCGACTCTCCCGCAGAGAAACCGGGGGTGAGCCAGGTGGAGCTCGACGAAACATCGGGTCTCCCGCCGGCCCCAGCACACGGCTTCCCATGGCAGATCGCACTGCGATCCGAAAGCGTGTTGGCCATGCTGGGCACGGCCTTCTGCTACGTTTACGTGTGCACGTTTTTCCAGACGTGGTTTCACACGTTTCTGGTCAGAGGACGCGGGTTCAGCGAAGGGAGCCTGGCACTGTCGGCGTTGCCGTACGCCATCGCGGCGTGCGCGAACCTGGCGGGCGGGGCCGTCAGTGACGCCATGGTCCGGCGTCTCGGTGTGAAGTGGGGCAGACGGTCGCTCGGCATCGTCGGACTGGGCAGTGCGTGTCTCTTTACTATCGCGGCCATGATGACGCGACAACAGCTGCCAACGGTCATTCTTCTGTCGCTCGTCTACGGCGCGATTACCTTCCAACAGTCGGGAGTGTTCGGCGTGTGCCTCGATATCGGGCGGAAGCATGCCGGCTCGGTCGTCGGGCTGATGAACACTTCGGCCCAGGTTGGAGGCCTACTCTCGTCCGTCGCCTATGGGTATATCGTCGATCGCTTCCACAGCTACGACGCGCCTTTCGTCCCGATGGCGGCCCTCCTGGGGCTCGGCGCGCTTCTGTGGTTCAAGATCGACGCGTCGAAGGAACTGAGCACAGCACAGGCAACGCCTTGAGCAGTCCCGATACCGACAAGATCTTCACTGGCTCAATTCCGAAGCTTTACGAGGAATATCTCGTCCCGCTTATCTTCGAGCCATACGCGTTGGACGTGGCGAATCGGCTCGCTTCGAAGTCGCCTGCTCGGGTACTCGAAATTGCCGCGGGCACGGGCGTCGTGACTCGTCACCTGGCATCCGTGCTGCCCGGAAGCGTCTCCATCATCGCCACGGATCTCAATCAGCCCATGCTGGACATGGCTTCCGCGATCGGCACCATGCGCCCTGTGGAATGGCGTCAGGCAGATGCCATGCATCTGCCGTTTCAGGATGGAACGTTCGATGCCGTCGTATGTCAGTTTGGCGTCATGTTCTTTCCTGAAAAGTCCAAGGCATTTTCGGAGGCGCGTCGCGTGCTTCGGTCGGGAGGCGTTTTTATTTTCAGCGTGTGGGATCGGATCGACGAAAACGAATTCGCCGACAGCGTGACGACGGCACTCGAGTCCCTGTTTCCCGGGGACCCGCCGCGCTTCTTGGCTCGTATACCTCACGGCTATTACGATCGCCCGACCATCAAGCGAGATCTTGCGAACGGTGGGTTCATGAGGGCGCCCCACATCAGCACCGTTGCGGCGCGCAGTCGCGCGACATCTCCTCAGGTGCCTGCGGTCGCATACTGCCAGGGAACACCGTTGCGGAACGAGATTGAGGCTCGCGATGCCTCGCGGCTCGGCGAAGCAACCGACATCGCCGCCGAAGCTGTCGCCCGGAGGTTCGGGCCGGGGCCTGTGGACGGCAAGATCCAGGCGCACATTGTCACAATCGAAAGCTGACCGTCGCTACACGCCGCGCCCTTGAACGGGCGTAGTCAGCGTCGACCCTTTCTTCGCGAAGATCATCGCCAGGAGCCGCGCGGGCTGCGTCTGACTTGCGTTTTTCGAGACCTCGTGCGTCGCGCCGGGCTGTTCGTAAAACATCTGTCCGGCGGTGTACGTTTTCTCCTCGCCCTGTCCCGAGATCCTGGCGACGACGGCGCCCTCGAGGACATAGGCCAGCACGAAGCCGGGGTGGCGATGCGCCGCGCCGACGCGTCCAGGCGCGTAGTCGACGTAGCTGACCGTCACTTCCCAGTCATCCATCGTCAGATTCGGCAGGTCGTGCTTGAACACCGGCGGGAGAGAGGGTGGTGTAGCGGGCCCGGTCTGGGTCTGCGCGTCGGCGTAACCGCCCGACGCGAGCAGTTCGGCGAACAGCGCAAACGAGGCAACGGCATCTCGACGAGTCATCATCATGGTCAGGGATTATATTGCTCGTCCTGTGCGATCATCTGGCTGCGGCGCGCGGCACTTTCGAGTCGGCACGCGTTGCTATAATCAGCGCTTTCAATGCAGGAGGGCCCTATGCGTGTCGCAACTGCGTTGCTGGTCGGCCTCGGACTGACCGCGTCCGGTGCGTTCGCTCTCGCTCAGAATTCCGGCCCGACGACGGCCGCCGTGCGTGCCCAGAAGGCCACGGAGCAGCCGCGCGCCCCCGCGTTCGAACATCTCGGCACGCTGCAAGTCGAAACCGGCACCCGCACCGTCGTCGAAAACGGCCCGCAAGGGACGCGCACGATCGTGCAGGTGGTCGGCGGCCGCTTCGAAGGCCCGCGTCTCAAGGCGTCGGTGCAGACGCCGGCCGGCGACTGGATCACCAACCGCGCCGACGGCAGCTACCGGCTCGACGTTCGCCTCACGCTGAAAACGGACGATGGGGCGCTGATCCTGGTGACGTACAACGGCATCGGCCAGACGACGAACGCCGGGGCGTCGCTGAGGATGGCGCCACTTTTCGAGACCGGCGATTCGCGCTACGTCTGGCTCACGCGATTGCAGGCGGTCGGCGTCGGCGAGCGCGTCGGCACCGCGGTTAAATACGACATCTACGCGCTGAAGTAGGGCCCGAGCGGGAACCCGTGAAGGCGCGCTTCGCTGAGTTGCGAACGAAGGCCAACACGAAAGTGTCTGGCCACGGTGACACGTGGCAGTTGACCTTTCGTCCATGAGCCAGGATCAAACTTTCCGGGCCGTCCTGATTGTTGTCTTTCTTGTGGTCCTTCCTATCGGCATTTACCACAGGCTCAGGTCGCAAGCGACGGGCGAGAAACTCGATCGGCGGCAGGAGGGCCTGTTCATTCTGGCGACGTTACGGCCTCTTGGCGTTGCTTTCTGGTTCGGGCTGATCGCGTGGATGGTCGATCCAGACTGGATGGCCTGGTCCGCGGTGTCACTTCCAGTCTGGCTGCGGTGGACAGGGGTCGGCGTGATCACCATTGCCTGCGGGCTGCTGGTGTGGACCTTCCGGAGCCTCGGGACGAACCTGACGGACACGGTTGTCACACGGCAAAAACACACGCTGGTCTTACATGGCCCCTATCGATGGATCCGGCATCCGTTCTACGACTCCGCCGCGTTGCTCATGGTGGCAGTCTCCATGATCGCGGCGAACTGGTTCCTCCTGGTGATGGGCGTTGTGTTGTTTTGTCTCCTCATCATCCGAACGCGGATCGAGGAAGCGAACCTGGTAGCACGCTTTGGGGACAGCTATCGAACGTACATGGATCGGACCGGGCGCTTCTTGCCTAGAATTGGAGCGAACCGGCGTGGCGCCTGACATCGCACTCGTCCTTCATAAGCGGCACACGGGCGACATGCGGCCGGTTCGATCGACGTCGTGCCGGTCACCCGGGTTCAGGTAAGAATCGTGAAGGATCTGCTCGAGAAACTAGTGACGCTCGTCCCCAAGTACGTCGGGGACGTTATCCGCCTCACGTCCGGTCCGAAGCAGTTCCTCATGGAGCGCGTGTCGACGGGCGAAGCGAGGTGGGCCGACGGACTCATCTTCCTGGCCATCTCCTTCGTGCTGGCGTTTCTCATCGGGTTACCGCTGGCTCGTGCGGAGGCGGATCCAATGTTGGATCTCGCATCCGAAGGCGTGTTCGTTCTGCTCTACGTCGTCCTCTATGGGTATGCCGTGTACCTGTCGTGGCGCGTTCTGGGAAAGGTCGCTCCAATTCAGCAGTTCTTCGTCATTCACTTTTACGTCGCTGGCATTCTGAAACTGCTGTTGACGGCCGCCTTTATCGCAGTGGTCGGGGTGCTCCGTGTCGGTGATCCTGCCATGAACGAAGAGATGTTGAGAGAGGTGGCCGCCGGTCACATGCTGTGGTGGACGACCAACGCGCCACGGCTACTCGCAAGTCCAGCGATGCGAATTGCCATGTGTGTCCTTCTCGTCGGAGTTGCGGGGATGTTCGGGTGGACGATCGCCGCATGGGGTGCGTACCGGCAGTTGAACGGGTTCTCGAAGGTCCGGTCGAGCGCCGCGTTTGTTCTCTTCTGTGCAGTGTGCGTTCCGGTCTATGCCGTGACGGTCGTGATCGCGAGCGCCTTGGTGAGATAGTGCGCCGCCAAGCGACTCAACCGAAATCGAATGACGCTTGATCTGTTCATCTACGGCGTCTTCTTTCTTCTCATCGCGTTGATCGGATGGCGGTTGCGTCAGCGACGTGGACGCATCGGACCCGCAGCGGTCGGCTCGATGTATGACGTATTGAATGAGGACCGACGAAAGGCAGTGGAGATCATCGTTGAGGAGAAGACCGGCGAACGCGATTTAGAGCACGTCGACGACACAGTAAAGCCAGAAGGGCAGTGACGAACGAGGCTTTCGAACGCCTGGCGTGCGCGGGCGATGGCATCGCGATCGAACGTCTCGAGTGCGGCACGTCCCTCGACAAACGCCCGATACGGCGCGGGCCGCACGTCGATCGCGACATCCAATTGGCTCGGCTGCGCGCGTTCGACAGATGCGACGAAGCGGTAGCCCTGCCCGATTTCGGTCTTGATGTATGGCGCGCCGTCGTTCTGGTTGCCGAGCGTTTTTCGCAGGCTCTTGATGGCTTGCGTAATGCTGTTGTCGCTGACGGCGACGTCGCGCCAGCCCGCCTCACTCAGCGCGTTTTTGGCGACGATGTGCCCGGGGTTCGACGCCAACCGGAGGAGAAGCTCAAGGTAGCGATCGGGAAGCGCGACAGGCTCACGTCCGCGGCTGAGTCGTCGGCGGCCTGAATCGAGCTCGAATGGACCGAAGCGGTAGACATCACCTCCGCTGCGCATCGCAAGGGAGAAATTATGGCTGCGGCGACCACTTCAAACGCCTCGTGGCCGAAAACATCGTGTAATGGTCGCTGTAATCCTGCCGGGGCGACAAAAGGCACGAAATCGGACGCTCACATCTCCGTGCAGCATCGAACGCAGAAAAGCAGCCGTTCTCATCACGGTGCGGCATCGAACAGAGGCGCTGCGCTGCCATGAGATGCCGCAGAACACTGACACCAGCAAACGGACCGCTGCGAAAGCTCGCCGGCAGCAAACACGAGGGCCTGTCTATTCTGGCGACGTTACGGAAAGAACGGGACGCTTCTTGCCTGGAATTGGAGCGAACCGGCGGGACACCTGACGTCGCCCTGAGGCCGGCGCCTCGCTGGCCTCGTGAGCGCCGCTGCTTGATGCGACGCCGTCAGGCTGCGTTGATGTGAAGAAGCACTGATAGATCCGCGCGGCCTACACGCCGCGAGGTCGTGACAGCCAACAACGGCCCACGCAAAGGTCTTGGCCAGTGAGCACTGCTGGCGGTGCGCCCACTTTCAGGTGTCTGCATAGATGCTTCGCGAGAGGGGTAGACTGCTTCAGATGAGATTCAAGGCCATTACG
>DAIRVG010000127.1:0-17872 GCA_036802945.1 Vicinamibacterales bacterium | reverse complement strand
GCAGGGTCGTTTCCCGGCTCCGTTCTTGTGCTGCTGTTGAGCAAGGACTTCTGGGCGCGCCCAGCCTACGCGCGCGCACGTCACCGCCCCAGGGCACGCAGTGGAGCCGGGGTTATCGACTGTTACTCAGGCGCTGCGACGTTAACTTCGATTCGCGTGCTGAGGAATCTTCAGCACCTGTCCGGGCTTGATCTTGTCCGGATCGCTGAGCTGATCTTTGTTCGCGTTGAAGATATCCATGTAGGCGTTGGCGTTGCCGAGGTGCTCCTTGGCAATCTTGCTGAGCGTATCGCCTGCTTTCACGGTATACGTCAGCGGTGTCTGCGAACCTGCCTGCCCACCGGCTGCTTTGATATCCGCGACGACTTCCTGCTGCCACGTGGGAACGGTCTTGATCGCATCCCAGATCTTGTTCGCCTGATCCTGGGTCTGCACGGTTCCGTGGAAGTGGAGCTTGCCGTCACGCTCGTCGGCCGAACCCTGCATGCCGAAGCCCTTAGCTGTCTGAATTGCGTGGTTGTACTTATCCCGAAGAGCCATGTGAACGCCTCCTTTAGGACCGTTCAATTGCAATCGGGACGCCGAAACGACCGACCTCAGCGGGCAGGAGTCTCGACGGCGAAGGCGGCTTCGTATCCGGGCAGTTCGTGCAGGCGCGTGACCTCTGAGTCGGCTTCGGCCCGAGTGGTGTAGGAAGCAATGATGAGGTGTTGCTCACCGTCGAGCGTATTGATCGCAGGAAGCGCGACCGAATACGTGACATGTCCCGGTGCGAACGGGTCGGCAGCCTTCACGGCGGCGGCGCGGTGCGGTTCCGGAGGAAGAGCGGGCAGCGTCACGGGCGACGCCGCCTCCGACAGGAGGGTCCATCCCATCATCAGCCCGAGACCGACCCCACCCATCGCGACGATCACGAGCGCCGCGACCTGCGCGCGACGCACCCATTTCCGGGTGAACGCCTCGAGGCGCGTCAAGGGAACCGTGCGAATCCGCTTCCGACGGCCCGGCGTCGTCGTGGCAGCGGGGGCCGCCTTTTCCTCGACGCCTTGCTCGGCGATGACTTCCGATTGGCACGCGATATTGACCCCATGATCGACGGCCGCATACCACTGGTCGATGGGATCGGCCGCAGGAGGCGTTGCCGGCAATCGCGGGGTCTCGCGGGACGGCGACGCCGATTTCAAGCCGGGGACCGCCGCCTCCACGATGTCACGATCAATGATGGCAGCCTGTCTCAGGTGCCCGTGGTGGAGCGCACGATCGCAGACACGATTGATCAGTCGCGGCACGCCGCCCGACGCTTGATACACCGCGGCGATCGCGTCTTCGGAGAAGCTGATACGGTCAGGGCTGCCGCCCGCCACGGTGAGACGATGCGCGACGTATCCCGCGACGCCATCCTGATCCAACGGTCCGAGGTCACAGCGTACCGAGACGCGTTGATCGACCTGCCGCATCTCTGGCAGCCCCAGCTTGTCTCTCAGCTCGATCTGTCCAACCAGCACAACCTGGAGTTGCCGCTCACGGCCGTCGGAATCGGACAGGATCCGTATCTCCTCCAGCAAGGACAGCGAGAGGTTCTGCGCTTCGTCGATGAACACCACGGCGAACGCATCGAGTGGAGTGAGCGTGGCGAGGAATTCGTAGAGCAGATAGCTCAACTCGGTGCGGGACGCGCCCTTGAGACGTCCGCTCGTGAAGTCGTCGGCAGACACCACGCCGAAGTCGATCAGCACCACCTTCAGAAGATCCTCACGCGAAGCGAATGGATCCGGGACAAACGCGCTGAACGTTTTCTGATCGAGTTTCTGGAGAACCGCGCGGCACAGCGTGGTCTTACCGGTGCCGATGTCGCCGCTCAGCACACTGAGGCTCTCGCGACGGCGGATGCCTGACTGCAGATCCTCGAATGCCTTCGCGTGCGAATGGCTGCCATAAAAGAACGCCGGGTCCGAAGACAGGCTGAATGGTTTATCGGTGAGGCCGTAGAAAATCTCGTACGTCAGCCACGTCGCGCGGGCGTGACGCAATGTCGCCCCGGCGACGGCCTTCGGAGTCCAAAGGGTTTCGATTGGCACAATCGGTTCGGCAGCGTGGATCGCACAGCCCATGCCAGGGTCGGGGCGCGCCATCATGTGCAGTTGGTGCCTCCCAGGCACGAGGCTTGGTGCGGTCGTGCAAATGGGTACACCGATTTTGAAATCTGAGTCCGCAGCGATTCGGAGTCTCGAGTCACCCGCCGGGAGACATTAAATTGAAATAGCGTCAGGCGCGGGTGCGTCGATCGCGGCCGGTGCGTCGCTCCGTCTTGCGCCGCTCCACGCTGGCAACTTGGGGACCAAGGTTGACGCCCCGGCGATCCGTTCCCCGCCGCTCGCGCCCTGCGCGCTTCTCGCGCACCGTCACTGCCGAAAGCACCGTCTCGCTCAGCTCTCGCTGCTGACGAATGGCACGCCGCGCCGGTTCGAGCACTTCGAGCAGGCCGTGATACACCGCCTGCGCCTTGACGTCGTCAGGAGACCGCGACACGACATCGGCCAGGTATTGCGCCGCGGCAACCACATTGGACCGCTGCCAACCGGCCATCGGCGTGGGGGAACCGACACTCATCGCCCTAGCCCTCCTTCGGGCGGATTGCGAGGAATCCAACCTCAGCCGATTCTATCGGCTCGAAAGCGACTGGTATTTACAAGGGGCGCCATCCGGAGATCGGGGATCGGGGATCAGCGGAGACCGAGGACTACGGCAGCGGCGCGCTGGCTCACGGATCCCTCCAGCGGCCTCGCCATACACCCGCGTCAATGGATGCGCTACATGCGTAAGGCGTTGTGCTACGGTACTCCCCGCGTTTGACCCGACGCGGTAGCGTCCGTGCTTCAGCCGGACCTAGTAACCTAATAGTCATGAAGGGCGTCAACGGACTTCATCACATCACCGCGATCGCCGGACCGGCGCAGGAGAACCTCGACTTCTACGCCGGCATTCTCGGCATGCGGCTCGTCAAGAAATCGGTCAACCAGGACGACCCGGGAACCTATCACCTCTTTTACGCCGACGCGGAAGGTCACCCCGGCGCCGACCTGACGTTCTTTCCGTGGGCGCAAATGTCGCCGCCGCGCATCGGTCATGGGCTCGCGGTCGAGGTCGCGCTCGAAGTCCCAACCGGGAGCCTCGAGTACTGGGGCTCGCGCCTCGACAGATACAAGGTGCCGCTCGGCGCCATCGAGTCGCGCTTCGGCGACCGCGTGCTGCCGGTTATCGATCCACACGGATTGAAAGTGACGCTCGTGGAACCCGCGACGCCGCCGCGGCGCCCGTTCACGCCATGGGACGGCAGCACCGTTTTTGCCGACCGCCAGGTGCGCGGATTGTACGGCGCGCAGATCTGGGAGCTCGGGGCCGAGAAGACCGAGACGTTTCTCACGACGGTCCTCGGCTTCGAGCGTCTCGGTCAGGAGAACGGTCTCACGCGATACGGCTTCCCGAATTCCGCCGGCGTCGTCGACGTTCGTGAAACGCCGGAGGGCAGGCGTGGCGGCTGGGGCGTCGGATCCGTTCATCATCTCGCGTGGCGCGTGGACGATGAGCGACACCAGGCAGAGATGCGCGCGCGCGTCGAGAGTGCGGGCGCGCATCCAACACCGGTGATCGATCGCTTCTGGTTCAAGTCGGTCTACTTCAAGGAGCCCGGCGGAGTGCTCTTCGAGCTCGCCACCGATGGACCCGGGTTCTCGGTGGACGAGGATGTCGCGCACCTCGGGGAGACGCTCGTACTTCCTCCGTGGCTCGAGGCCGCGCGCCCGCGCATCGAGGAGGTGCTGCCGCCACTGAAAATGCATCCGGCATTTGCCGGCGATTAGCCAGTCGCAGGCCGCACCATCGCACGACTCACCTCATGGACCTGAATTTCATCCACGTCTTTCATCCTCCCTCGACCCCTGAGGCGCCGGTGCTGCTTCTCCTCCACGGCACGGGTGGCAACGAGCACGATTTGCTGCCGCTGGCGGAGGTGCTCGCGCCGAGCGCCGGGGTCCTCAGCCCCAGGGGCAAAGTGCTCGAGCGCGGCATGCCGCGCTTCTTCCGGCGTCTTGCCGAAGGCGTGTTCGACATCCCAGACCTGAAACAGCGGACCCAGGAGCTCGCCGATTTCATCACCGAGGCGGCGGCGACGTACGTATTCTCGACGAGCAAACTGATCGCCGTGGGTTTTTCCAATGGCGCGAACATCGCGGGAGCGTTGCTCCTGCTGCGCCCCGAGGTCCTTGGAGGCGCGATTCTGCTCCGCGCAATGGTGCCGCTCACGCCCGACACGCTGCCGCAGATTCCAGGAACGCCTGTGTTGATCTCGAATGGCAGGATGGACCCGCTCGTATCAGCGGAGGAGACTGAACATCTGGCCGCGCTGGTTCGATCGGCAGGCGCCGAGGTCACGGTCGCGTGGCAGGCTGCGGGTCACGAGCTGACCGAGAGCGATATCACGACCGCGCGGGAATGGCTGGCGAAGCCGCCACTCTTCGCGCGCTGATCGCCCCAAACCACCGCCGCCGCATCGGCTTCAACGCGACACCCGCGAGCAGCGCCGTCGCGAAGTTCATCGCAATGATGATCACGAAGACAGGCATCCACGATCCGTATGCGTCATGGATGAGCGCGGCGACCGGTCCGCCGAACACCGACCCGATCCCCTGCGCCATGTAGAGAAATCCGTAGTTGGTGGTCGCGTGCTTGGCGCCGTACGTGTCGGTGAGCGTCGAGGGGAAGAGCGAGAAGATTTCGCCCCAGGCAAAGAGCACGACACCGGACATCAGGACGAAGGCGGCGGGATTCGCGCGGGTGAACAGCCACAAGGTCATCGCGACGCCTTCGAGCGTGAACGCAATCACCATCGTGTTCTCCCGGCCGATCCGATCGGACAGCCAGCCGAAGA
This sequence comes from Vicinamibacterales bacterium, assembly GCA_036802945.1. Classification (GTDB taxonomy): domain Bacteria; phylum Acidobacteriota; class Vicinamibacteria; order Vicinamibacterales; family UBA2999; genus Gp6-AA40. Next base: position 12,945 of record DAIRVG010000127.1, on the reverse strand, counting down.
ATGGACGCGTGAGGCCGTTGGTAATCCGGTCGATCGACAGCGCCAGCGGCAGCAGCGGCAGTCCGAACACGAGGGCGTTCGCGAGGCCGAAATCGCGCGTGAACGCCGACATCTGCGAGGTCACCATCAACCCCGCCGTCGACATCATCGTCATCATGACGAACATCAACCAGAAGATGGGCGTGCGCAGCATCTCGGCCGGCCGGAAGTTCCGGGATTCGGGACCCGGGATTCGGGAGTCGCCACGAACGGTTCGAAGTTCAGGCGGACGCCTCAGACCCTGAGCGGCGAGAATGCCCACCGCCATGAACACCAGGCCCCAGCGAAATAACGCCTGCTGATAGCTGGCCTCCTTCATCGACTCGGAGATCGGAAATGTCGTGAGGAGCGCGCCCATGCCGTAGCCGGCCGCAACGATGCCCGTGGCGAAGCCGCGGCGGTCGGGAAACCACTGCACCATGTGACCAATCACGCCGACGTAAACGATGCCCGTCCCGATTCCGCCAAGCAATCCGTACGTCAGGTACAACCCTGTCAGCGTCGTCACGCGCGCCGCGAGAATCCAGCTCAGGCCAGTCACGGCGCCACCGACCGACAGCAGCACCCGCGGCCCGAACCTGTCGACGAGGAACCCCTGGAACGGGGAGAGAAACGTCTGCACGACGATGAGGATCGAGAACGTGATCTGGAGTGCCGCGAGCTTTGTGTTGAGCGACGCCATGAGCGGCTGGGTGAACAGCGTCCACACGTACTGAGGGCTCGAGATGACGACCATGCACAGCAGGCCGAGAAGCAGCTGCACCCAGCGCGATTGCGTCATAGAATCGGCTCCGGAATCGCGGCCCCGTCCTTCCGCGGATCGGATGCGCCGTAGTTCACCTTCGCGCGCTCGTCGCGCATCACCGCCTGCCCGCCGCCAACCATGTTCGAGAACTCGCCTTGCAGGTCGATGTCGTGCCCGCGGCGGGTCAGGCCGTCGCGAACGCTCTCCGGGAATCGGGATTCCAACATCACGTCGGTCCCCGCAAATGTCAGCTTCACGAACCGCGGCGCCTCGAGCGCCTGCTGGATGTTCAACCCGTGGTCGACGATGTTCGAGATGACCTGGACGTGCGCCTGCGGCTGATTCCATCCACCCATGACGCCGAAGCCGATCCGCAGGTGATCGCGCTTCATGAACGCGGGAATCACCGTCTGCAAGGGCCGCTTCCGCGGCAGGAGCGCATTCGGGTGCGAACGATCGAAGGTGAACAGGCCGCCACGGCTCTGCAGCACGAACCCCGCGCCGTCCGGGACGACGCCGGATCCAAAGTTGGCGAAGTTGCTCTGAATGAGCGAGACGACGTTCCCCGTGGCGTCGACCGCCGAGAGATACGTCGTGTCGCCGCCGTGCATCGGCAACGTCCCGGCCCCCACGTTCGTCGCGGCGCGTCGCGCGTCGATGAGGCCCGCACGCTCGCGCGCATATGCCTTCGATAACATGGCCTCGATCGGCACCTTCGAGAAGCGCGGATCGCCGATATGACGCTGCAGGTCGGCATAGGCCAGCTTCTTTGCTTCAATCAGCGTATGCAGCGTCTCAGCGGTGCCGCGGCCGTAGTCGCTGATCGGGAAACCCTCGAGGATGTTCAGCATGACGAGCGCTGCGATCCCCTGGCTGTTTGGCGGAATCTCGTAGACATCCCACCCGCGGTAGTTCGTCGTCAGTGGCGTCACCCACTCGGCTTCGTATTCGGACAGATCCGCCGCGGTGAAGGCGCCGCCGCGATCCTCCGAGCACTCGAGGATCCGCCTGGCCAGGTCACCTCGATAGAAGGCATCGCCTCCGTCGACGGCGATGGCCCGAAGCGTGCGCGCCAGGTCGGGGTTGCGGAACATCCCGCCGGCGGCCGGTGGCCGGCCGTCCGGAAGGTACGTCACGATCGCGTTGGCTTCGCTCTGCAGCAAGGGGACGCTGCCAAGCCATTCGAGCGATGTGATCTCCGAGACAGGAAATCCATTTTCTGCGTGCGCAATCGCGGCGGACAGGATCGTGTCAAGCGTCGCCTTGCCGAACTTCTGGTGAAGCGCCATCCAGCCTGACACGGCGCCCGGGACCGTGACAGCGTGAATGCCCTGCTGCGGCATCATGCTCATGCCGCGGGCCGTCAGGAATTCGATCGACGTACCCGCCGGCGACCAGCCGCTGGCGTTGAGGCCGTGCGTCGTATTGCTGGCCGCGTCGTAGACGATGGCAAAGAGGTCGCCGCCGACACCATTCATCATCGGCGCGACGAGACCCATCACCGCGTTGGCGGCAATCGCCGCGTCGACGGCGTGCCCGCCGCGCGCAAGCACCACCGCGCCGGCCTGCGCGGCGAGCGGATTCTCGGCAGCCACGATCCCGCGCGTGGACATCGCCATCGATCGCGCCTGCCAGCGACTGATCTCGGTGCGAACGTAGTCGGCGTTCAGGCTCGCCTTCGCCAACATTCCTCCTGTACGCGTTAAGTGCACCGACGTACTGTAGATCGGTCCCGCGCCCCACTCGAAAGACAACAATGTCGATGCTGCGTCCGGGTCGACATCGATGTAGGACTACTCGTCGATCCGCCGTACTTTGATACGACCGTCCTTCGATCGTGTCGCGATCCCGCTGGCGAGCGAACGCTCGACCACGGCGTCCCAGTCTTTCGCAAACGGCGCACGCAGGTGCTCGGGGACCCGAAGAATCGCGGTGTCATTGGCAACTCGATACGCCGAACGGCGGCGCGACCGCTCGCTCTCGCCCATCCGTTCCCAGTCGGCGGGCGAATCGGCCGCCTGCGCGAGCGCCAGGAATAGGTCGTCGCGCACGTTGCAGAAGATCACCTTGAAGCCGTTCGCCTCGAGCGCGCGGACCGCCGACGCCTGATTGAACGTCTGCAGATGAAACGGGTTGAGCGTGTTGAACATCGACTTGCCCCGCTCGAGGAACTCGCCTTCCAACGGCTCGTTGTACAGATAGAGGTGTCCACCGGGCGTCAGGCGGTTCCGCACGGTCGCGAGGAATTCCTTCGGGCGCACCGAGTGCGTCAGCATGTGATTGCTGACGATCAGATCGAACGGCCCGTCGAACGGAATGTCAAAGGCGTCGAAATCGATGGGGCACACGGCGGGAAATCCGTAGACCTCCTCGACCAGGAAACGCTGATTCTCAAAGATCGTCATCGCGAAGCCGCTCGCGCCATAGAGCCGCTGGAGCATCGCGGAGATCGAGCCAAGCCTCGATCGGATCTCGAGAACCCGCGGCGCGGTCAGCGGCAACAGCGACCCGAGGATCTCGACGTGCATGCTGCTCGCGAGCCGATCGTTCATCAGCGACGGCAGGAAGTCCTTGCTGGAGATGCCGCTGTGCCCCGACACGAAGACGCCGTTCGCCGCCATCCGTCGCAGTTGCGCCCGCACTTCGTCGGTCAGCGACGAGGAGCTCAGCGCGAACTTGCCGGGACGCGGCGCCCCTGCCTTGGTCCGGCCCAAGGTCTCCTCGAAACGCTCGAGAAGCCACTCGTAGCGCCCGGCTGCGGGACGACGCGCAGCGTAGACCACGCCGCAGGCATGACAGAGGGAGTAGTTGTAAATGGCCGAGGCCGCGTCTGGCGTGCGATCGAAGAGCACGAAACGGTTGTACCGGCTTACGCGCGTCGATTCGGCGCCTCCGCAGACGGGACACTGCTCGAGGGTAAGGATGGGCTTGGGAGGACACGGCGAATCGGTCGAAAGATCATGGGTGAGCGCTTCCACCTCGCCCGATGGCCGTTCCGCGATCGCGGGCTTTGGCGTCGGGTCGACGCTGGACGCATCGGCGCCCAGAAACGCGCGCACTCCCCTCTTGATTCTGGAAAGCATCGCTCTGGATCTGAGAATCTTATCAAGCAATAAAGATCCTTCGTGCGCTTCGCGGTCCGCCTTCAGGCGGACGTATAAAGCAAGAGATTCGTGTACCGCCGCCGGCCGGCTTCGACATACGCGAGCGCGTCGCGCAACTGCGCGATGGGACGAACGCGCGCTCCGGAGTCTCCTCGCAGATCGATGAAATGCGTGAAATGCGCTTCCATCGATTGATACGCCTCGGCCACCGATCCGCCTGCGCGCTGCAGCATTGGCGGGCTGAACTCGATCTGCCACGCAATGTGCTTGTGTCCGAGCACTCCAGGCGCGCCGGCGAGCACGCGGAGATCCCATCCCTGCGTATCAGACTTGATGAATCCGACCTCCGACAGGTCGATGCCGATGCGCTCGACCCATGTGTCAAGGGTCAGACACGGGACGGTCACGTGCTCGGTCTGCTCAACATCGGACGCGCGGGTCACAAGATGATGCGTTCCGCTCTGGAGCGTCCGCATCGTCATGTCGCGGTTCGAATCCCCGATCGCAACGCGATCCGGCAGCACGAGGCCACTGACACCGTTGGTGACGACGTTCCGCACGAGGCACGCGTAGTTCGCCGGGTCGGGTTCGGCGGCGTACACGGTGTTGAAGTCGCCAAGGAGTGCCCGCGTGATCGACGTCGTCCCGACGTTCGCGCCGATATCGATCATCACCCGTCCAACCGCCAGCTCGCGTGTCTCGAGGATCTCGCGCAGCGGGAGACGTCCTTTTCCTTCGAGGCGTGCCGCGACGCCATCCTGATCGCCGGGGCGCTTGGGAATCCACCACGACAGGCCGGCCACGACGACGCAGACCGACGAAGCTGGCGGGGCATCATCGGTGTTCGCGACGGCGTCACGATACGCAACACTGCGCCCGGCAAAGGCCGCCTCGCGTGAGGCACGCCCGTCGTGGTTGGACGCGAGCATCGCGGCATGCCGAAGCGGGAGCACGTGCTCGAGCACCGCTTCATCCGGCTGCGCCGCGATCGCGCGAAGGCGCCGCGTCTCCAACCGCCGGCGCAGCACCTCGCGCAGCCGCTCGGATCGATCGAGGCGCTGACGCAACAGATCGCGCTGCCGCCGGGTCTGCGCGAGTTCGGCGTTGAGACGCCGTCCCCCGGGCAGCCGGGCCATGATGTCGCGGAGGACGAGAGCGAACCTGCTCATTTTGAAGGAAGGCCGACCCAAAAGTCGGCCTCTGTGGGCATAATAGCCTCGCCGTGCCAATCCCGCGCGAGGGTCGCATCGCCACGCTGTGGCAACTCACCTGGAACGACGATCGTGTGAAATGCGTGGTCTACCAGAGCGCCGAGGGGATGCAGCTGCGGCTCGAGTCTGCCACCGGCGTGATCATGAGCGAGCCGTTCGAGATGCAGCCGCGCGCGTTCGCACGGACGCGGGCGCTGCGGGAGTCGCTGAAAAGGCGGGGATGGCGGGAGGCGGAAAAGAAGCCGGTTTGATTTACCTGCGTTCGGACCGGTGCTCGTTGATGTGGTTGTGGATTGCCAGGTAGGCGCGGAATGCCGTCACGGTCCACAGCCCTGCGGCAGCCATTTTCGGATGCTTCGGGCCCATCGTCAGGTTCCACGCGCTGATGCCCGCGACGTCAATCATTCCGCCCATCGTCACCAGGCGCCCCGGGTTCGACTGAAATGGTCTCAACACCGGATTCTGTTCCTGGACCTTGTAGAACTTGAGCGCGTGGTAGGTCGTTGCCCAATCGGCGGTTGCCGCCGCGCCGGCCGCGATTGTCGGCCATTTGAGGCTGGCCTGCTGTGCGGACGCCAAGGTCGGAATCAGGATGGCGACAAGTAGAGCTGCCGCAAGAACACGAAGCCTTCTGTCGAGGGGCATGGTCGGCCTATCGGTATATGCCTAGCTGAGCTTTAGAGCAGGGATAATACACCAGCTATGCGTGTCCGCCTTGGGTCCGATGTGCTCCTCTCTTCAGGCCGGCTGAAAGGCTCCCGAATTGGTGTCGTCTGTAACCACGCTTCGCTAGACCGTGATTTTGGGCACCTGATCGGCAAATTGGCAGCGGCTGAGGGCGTGACGCTCGCCGCCATCTTCGGCCCCCAGCACGGGTTTCGTTCGGACGTGCAGGACAACATGGTGGAAACGCCGCACGGAGACGACCCCCGGCTGCGGGTACCCATCTACTCGCTCTACAGCGAGACGCGTGAGCCGACGGCGGAAATGCTCAGGGGCATCGACGCGCTGGTCATCGACCTGCAGGACATTGGCGCCCGGATTTACACCTACATCTACACGATGGCCAACTGCCTGCGGGCCGCGGCGCGGCATGGGGTCCGGGTGATCGTCTGCGACCGGCCGAACCCGATTGGGGGAACAAACGTCGAAGGTGCTTGCCTCCAGCCAGGATGGGAATCCTTCGTTGGGCAGTTCCCGCTTCCGATGCGGCACGGGATGACGATCGGCGAGCTGGCGGCGCTGTTCAACGACGCGTTTGGCATCGGCGCACTCGTGGATGTTGTGCGGATGGAGGGATGGAGCCGCAACATGTACGCGGATGGCACCGGTCTGCCTTGGGTCATGCCTTCGCCCAATATACCTACCCTCGACACGGCGATCGTCTACCCGGGAACCGTGCTATTCGAGGGAACGATGTTGTCCGAAGGCCGCGGCACAACGCGGCCCTTCGAGCTGGTCGGAGCGCCGTGGATCGAGGCCGAGCGTTTTGCGGCGGAGATGAACGGCCTCGGACTGCCGGGCGCCTATTTCCGGCCAGCTGGCTTCGAGCCGACGTTCCAGAAGCACGCCAGGCAACCGTGTGGCGGCTGCCAGATCCACGTGACCGATCGCGACGCCTTTCGGCCCGTGATCACCGGCGTCGCGCTCATCGACACGTTCCGCCGGCTCGATACGGGTCGCTTCGCCTGGCGCCAGCCGCCGTACGAGTACGAGCACGACAAGATGCCGATCGACATCCTTGCCGGCTCCGACACGCTGCGGCAACAGGTCGAATCCGGTACGCCAATCGCTGAGATCGCCGCAAGCTGGAAGGACGATGAGACAGAATTTGAGCGGCTTCGGCGGCCGTTCCTGATGTACTAGTGCACTCCGACGTAGCCAGGGAGACACGAAGACACGGAGGAATCAATGGGTGTGGACTCCGTGGGCTCCGTGCCTCCGTGGCCCGTGGAGGTGAAAATGCTCTAGTCTGCCGCCGACACATTCGATCGCGTTTTCGCGATTCCCGGCGCTTTCGTTTCCTGGACCGTCGGCGGCGTCAGGTGATGCTCGCTCAGGTGCGCTTTGAGCAGCTCGAAGGCGGCCTCCGGCGTCTCGGCGCGCGTGAGCAGATCGATGTCCCTGTCGCCGATGGCGCCCCATTCCGCGAGCGGCTCGAGGTTCAGAATCGGATCCCAGTATTCGCTGCCGTACAGAATGATTTGAATCTGCTTCGCCAGTTTCTGTGTCTGCATCAGGGTGAGGATCTCGAACATCTCATCGAGCGTCCCGAATCCACCCGGAAAGATCACCAGCGCTTTCGCCAGGTACGCAAACCAGAATTTGCGCATGAAGAAATAGTGAAACTCGAAATGGAGGCCGTCGGTGATGTACGGGTTGGGCCCTTGCTCGTGCGGAAGGCTGATGTTCAGGCCAATGGTCTTACCGCCTGCCTCGTGCGCACCCCGGTTGGCCGCCTCCATGATGCCTGGGCCTCCGCCCGAGGTGACGACGAACCGATAATGCGAGCTGTCGAGCGTCGTCGTCCAGCCGGTCAGCAGCCGCGCGAGCTCGCGGGCCTCCTCGTAGTAACGCGACCATTGGACGGCTCGACGCCCGCGCCGCAATATCTCTTGGATGTCGCCGACGGCTTCGTCGCCATGCTTCCGCATCAGCTCGTCGAGAGATCGCTCCGCGTTCTCGCGGCTGTGAATGCGCGCGGATCCGAAGAATACGACCGTATCCTGGATGTTCTGGGCCTTGAACCGGCGCAGCGGCTCCAGGTACTCGGCCAGGATGCGGATCGGGCGGGCGTCCTCGCTTTTGAGAAAGGTGGGATCGAGATACGCCTTTCGCTGCTTGCTCATCTCCCGATTATCAATGCACAGTGGAAAGTGCACAATGAAAGCGTTCCGCAGACCTGACAGGGTCCGCCGCGCAGATGGGCGGAGGTAGCCGCTGCTCGAATTCACCACCGATCTCGTCATCGTCGCGCCGCCCACGAAGGTGCTCGAGGCCTTCTTCGACCCGAAGGCGCTCGCCATCTGGTGGCAGGCGAAGCATTCGGTGTGCGTGCCGCGGCCGCTCGGCAGCTATGCGATCGAGTGGGAGCCGACCGAGTGGCGCGACGAGGTCCTGGGACGGCTCGGCGGTGCGCTCCACGCGACGGTGGTGGAGTTCAAGTCGGGACGCGAATTCTTCCTGGCCGACACCTACTGGCTTCCGCCCGACGGCGACCCCATCGGCCCGATGGCGCTCGAGGTGACGTGCAGTCGTCACACGTGGGGCACTCAGCTGCACGTCCGGCAATCCGGATACGAAGAGGGCGTTCGGTGGCGGCGCTACTACGAACTGACCGGACACGGCTGGCATCGTGCGCTCGAGTCGCTGAAGAAACTCGTCGAGCGCGGACGACTGGACTAGAAAGAGCAACCACGAAGATCACGAACGTCGCGAAGGTCACGAAAAACGAAATTAGGTTTCGTGTCCTTCGAGCGTTTCGTGTTCTTCGTGGTTGCTTTTAGATCCGTTGCAGTTTCAGGAAATTCGAAGGCCCGTGGGCGAGATCGGGCGAGATGCTGACGACGACGATCACTGACGACACCGCGATCGCGCCGCTCGCGACCAGCGTTTCTCCAATTGTCGCCACGGCCGCGTCGACCTCCGCGCCAAAGGCGCACACGAGCGGCATCACCCCCCATGCCAGCGCCAGCCGTCGTCCGATTGCCGCACTGTTGGTCGCGGCGTAGATTGGGGCGCGGGGCCTGAGAGCGGATAGCACGCGCGCCGTTTTTCCTCCGCGCGTCACCGCGACGATCGCCGCGGCATCGCTTCGCTCGGCGAGCGTGACGGCCGCCTCGCAGAGCGCGCGCCCCGGCCCGGAAAGCAGGTTCGTTTGTTCGAGTGCGACGTTGCCGACCGGCGGCATGACCTCGGCATCGCGAATCACGCGGTCGAGCGTGCGAACGGCCAGCACCGGAAACTTCCCCGCCGCCGTTTCGCCGGCCAGCATGATCGCGTCCACGCCGTCGTCGACCGCGTTCGCGGCGTCGCTCACCTCCGCCCGCGTCGGACGCGGTTCCGTCCGCATCGACTCGAGCACCTGCGTCGCGACAATGACCGGGATGCCCTGTGCCCGCGCCTTGCGGGTGATCTCCTTCTGCACGCGAGGCACGCGCTCGAGCGGCAGTTCCAGCCCGAGATCCCCCCGCGCCACCATGACCGCGTCGCACGCGGCGAGGATCTCGTCGATCCTCGTGACGCCCTCGGGCCGTTCGAGCTTCGCAATGAGCACGGTCTGCGGCGACCCGGCTTTCGCCAGGGCCTCGCGCGCGTTTCGCAGGTCCGCTGCGCTCTGTACGAAACTCAGCGCGACGTAATCGATGCCCAACCGGACACCAAATTTCAGATCCTCGGCATCCTTTGGCGTCAGACCCGCCGATGGCAGCACGACGCCCGGGATGTTGATCCCCTTGTGCTCTCCCAACAGACCGCCATCGACGACGGTCGTGACAATCTCGTTGCCCTCGACGGCATCCACGCGCAACTGAAGGTGCCCGTCATCCAGCAACAGCGTGTCGTCGGCGGCAACCACTTTCGTCAGGTCGTACGTCGTCGACACGCGAGCGTGCCGCACCGAAGCCGCAGGCGAATCGGAACCGGGCTCACCCGCGATATCACCGATCGCGATGCGCAGCGTATCGCCGCTGCGAAGCGCTAGAGGCTGGTGATTCTTCAACTCGCCGGTCCGGATCTTCGGACCGCTGAGATCCTGCATCAGCGCGACGCATCGTCCCGTCCGATCGGCGGCGGCGCGAATACGTTCGATGGCGGCTCCGTGCGTCTCGTGCGTGCCGTGGGAAAAATTCAGGCGGAAGACATCGGTCCCGGCTTCGATCAACTCGCGGATCGTTTCGTCGCTGTCGCTCGCCGGTCCTATGGTCGCAATGATCTTTGTCTGTCTCAACTGAAGAAGGTTAAACCACGAAGGTCACGATACGAAGGAAAAGAAACGTTTTGGGGTACGCTCTATTCGAGATGACCATCAAAGCGTGGCTGGAGGCCGCCGTTCACGATGCAGAACGCCGAGGCCTGATCGAATTGAAACCGATGCTCGAGATGCTCGCCCGCGCGACGTCTGCGCTCAGGACCGCTGAATGGAACGCCGACGCCAGCGGCGAATTCGATCGCGCGGAGTCCGATGGGCGCTGAAGCGCCGACGATCGCGGAGCTGTCGCGCGCGCTGAAGGCCCGCGAGACCACGGCGGAGGCCGTCCTCGATCGGTGCCTGCGCCGTATCGCCGAGCGCAATCCGACGATCAACGCCTTCATCAGCGTCTTCGAAGCCGACGCGAGGGCGCAGGCACGCGAGGCGGACCGCGAGATCGCCGCCGGCCGCTACCGCGGCCCTCTGCACGGCGTGCCGATCTCCATCAAGGATCTGTTCGACATCCGCGGATCGGCGACGACTGCCGCATCGCGCGTGCGGCAGAACCATGTCGCGCGGAGCGACGCCCCATCGATCGCGAGACTGCGCGATGCGGGCGCGGTCTTCGTCGGCAAAACCAATCTGCACGAGTTCGCGTACGGCACGACCAACGAGGAGTCGGCGTTCGGGCCCGCGCGACACCCGCTCGATCCCACGCGATCGCCAGGCGGTTCGTCCGGCGGATCCGCGGCGTCCGTGGCCGATGGCATGTGCTTCGCCTCGATGGGCACCGATACGGGCGGATCGATTCGCATTCCTTCTGCGGCATGCGGGCTTGTCGGTCTGAAGCCGACGCTGGGCGAGCTGACGACCGATGGCGTGGTGCCGCTCAGCATGACGCTGGATCATATCGGGCCGCTGTGCCGCTCGGTCGAGGATGCGGGAATTCTGTACGACGTCCTGCGCGGCGAGACCACGCCTCCGGTGTCCGCCCCTGCCGACTCCCGGGGACTCACTCTCGGCATCCCACGCGAGTATTTTCTGACGCTTCTCGACCCGCAGGTCGCACACGCCTTCGAGAACGCATGCACACGTCTGCGTGATGCTGGTATCAAGCTCGAAGACGTGTCCATCCCTCACGTCGGAGACGTCACGGCCATCTATTTGCACATCCAGCTCTCGGAAGGCGCGGCGTTTCACGCCAAGACACTCGAGCGGCAACCGAACGACTACACCCCCGGCGTGCGCCTGCGTCTCGAGATGGGTCGCTATGTATTGGCGGAGGACTATGCGAGAGCGTTGCGGGGGCGCGACGTACTGAGGCGCGAGGTTGATGCCACCCTCGAAGGGCGCGATGGCCTGTTCCTGCCGGCGATGGCGATCCCGGCGCCGAAAATCGGAACGACCACCGTCCGCATGGGAGGCGTCGAGGAACCGGTGCGAAGCATGATGCTGCGGTGCACGCAGACCTTCAACGTCACCGGCCACCCGGCCATCACGATCCCGTGCGGCAACACAGCTGAGGGTCTGCCGATCGGGGCACAGGTGGTCGGGGCGCGCGGTGGCACGCCGCAGTTACTCGGGCTGGCGCGAACGATCGAGCCCTACCTCGGGCCGGGCACGTCCCGCTGAGGTGTCGACCGGTCCGGCAGAGGCTGCGGGGGAATGTCGGGCGGCGGCACAACCGGGATCTCCGGCGGCGGCGCGTCGATGATGTCGGGAACACCCTCGCGGCGTGGTGCGGAATCCGGTGCTTGCGGATGCTCGAACATGCCGATGTCCACTGCAACCTGATTGCCGTCGTTCAATGCTGACTCGTTTCTTCCATCGCTGGGAACACCAACTCGCGTCCGTTTCCACCGATCGCGTTGTCCGTCCCTTCGACTGGGGGCTCGACTGGATCCCGGTGAACGGTCACGGCGACGCCGCTCCCAAGGCGCGGGTCCATGCATGGGTTGACGAGCTGATGCGTGATACGAGCGAGTTCTTCGACGATCCGCCGACGCGCGCGTATCAATTCAATCCGGCAGGACCGCAGGCCGCCGCGAAAGGCGAAACGGGAACCCTCCGCTTCCCGAGCGCGCTCGTGACACCACACCCTAAAAACAACACGGTGGTCGCACGCTGGTTTCCGGCCCCCGGGGAGCCCGACGTCGACTCGGCGGGCCCGCGCGGGCGGGCGGTGGTGGTCCTGCCGCAGTGGAATTCCGACGCGGAAGGACACATCGGGCTGTCGCGGCTTCTCGCGCGCTTCGGAATCTCTGCGCTTCGCCTCTCGCTTCCCTATCACGATGCGCGCATGCCGCCCGAGCTGACGCGCGCCGATTACATCGTCAGTGCGAACGTCGTGAGGACGGTCCAGGTGTGCAGGCAGGCGGTATTGGATGCGCGGCGCGCGGTGGCGTGGCTGGCAGGCCAGGGATACGAGCGTATCGGTATTCTCGGCACGAGTCTTGGCTCATGCCTCGCGTTACTGACGGCCGCGCACGAGCCACGGATCCGCGCACAGGCGCTGAACCACGTCTCGCCGTGGTTCGCGGATGTCGTGTGGCGAGGACTGTCGACGCGGCATGTGCGTCAGGCCCTGGACGACAACATCGACCTGGACGAGCTGCGCGAGCTGTGGCGTCCGATCAACCCATGGTCGTACCTGGACAGGATCCGTCACACGCAGACGCTACTCGTCTACGCGCGCTACGACCTCACGTTTCCGGTGGACCTGTCGAAAGTGTTGGTCCGCGAGTTCAGCAAACGCGGGCTGCCGCACGAGGTGGTAGCGCTGCCATGCGGGCACTACAGCACGGGCGTCGCGCCGTTCAACTTCCTCGACGCGTATGTGTTGACGCGATTCCTGCGAAAAACCCTGTAAGGCGGGTCTAAAGACCCGCCTCTACGATGGTTGGAACGTAGAGGACCCGCCTCTACGATGGTTGGAGC
>DAIRVG010000126.1:0-18047 GCA_036802945.1 Vicinamibacterales bacterium | reverse complement strand
GCGCCACATCCAGGGTGGAAGAGGGGCATCCGAATTGGAACGGTGAAGGACGGCAGGATCGTCGCATTCATTCCCGATCCGCGCGAGATGATGGGCACGAGCGCGGCGGAAGGTGTGGCCGTGGACGCGAAGGGCAACGTGTACGGCGGGGAGGTCGGCCCACAACAAGTGGCAAGACACGCCAGGCAATAGAGGTGCAGTCATGAGAAAAGCACGGAAACTCGGACTCGTGGTTGCGTCGGCTCTCGGAATGGTGCTCGCGTGGACGATCGTCACATCACCGAGTGGTGAAGGGACTGCCCTCGCGCAGGTTCTCCCGAATCCGTATCGCATCGTCGACGGCTGGGCCAAGCTTCCGAATGGCAGACCGATGGGAGCTGTTGGGAAGGTTGCAATCGCTCCCGACGGCATTCATATCTGGGCAGTCATTCGATGTGAGCCGCTGTTCGATCAGGCCCGTTTCGGTGATGAATGCCGCGATTCGAAGGTGGATTCGATCTACGAGTTCGATCAGGGCGGCAATGTAGTCAAGAGCTTCGGTGGCGGGAGGTTCATCTGGCCGCACGGACTCGACATCGACAAGGACGGGAACGTCTGGGTCACCGATGCGGTCGCCTCCAACCGGATCCCGAAGGGTGACAAGCGCGGTCACCAGGTCGTCAAGTTCAGTCCTGACGGAAAAGTACTGATGACACTGGGTACGCCGGGAGTTCCCGGAAGCGGCCCCGATCATTTCAACTCCCCCAGCGATGTCGTGGTCGCTCCCAATGGAGACCTCTTCATCGCCGATGGTCACGTCGACAACGGCAACAACCGCGTGGTGAAGTTTTCAAAGGACGGGAAGTTCATCAAAGAATGGGGAAAGACCGGCTGGGCGCCGGGCGAGTTCCACACGTTGCACGCGATCGCGATTGATTCACGGGGTCGCGTGTTCGTTGGCGACCGCGGGAACAACCGGATTCAGATCTTTGATCAGGAGGGGAAGTCGCTCGCGCTCTGGACGCAGTTCGGAAGGCCGAGTGGAATCTTCTTCGATAGCAAGGATCAGATTTACGTCGCCGACTCGGAGTCTGATGACGTCCAGAATCCCGGCTGGGAGATGGGGATCCGAATTGGCGACGCCAAGACCGGATGGATTAATGCCTTCGTCTTGTATCCGTGGGGCGATCCACGCCTAACCGCCGGGAACGGCGCGGAGTTCGTCGCGGTGGACAAAGACGGCAACATGTACGGCGGCGAGCCTGCGCCGAAGCGGTTGCAGAAGTACGTCAGGGTGAGACCGTAAGGTCGTTCGAGTGGCGTTCGGCATCAATTCGAGACTTCAGCACGAGAGGAGTTGCTCATGATCAGGACCAGATTGTTTGGGGCTGTCGCATTGACGCTGTGTGCCGTTGCCGCCTTCGCGCAAGCGGGTGGTGGCGGCCGGGGGGCCGCCGCGCGTGTGACACGACATCAGGCGCCTGCCGATAAGGCCCTCGATTTACCCGACGCGACGCTGAAGGCGGAGTTCGCGGAGATGGCGGCGCAAAAGCTCATCACGACGCGCCTGATCGAAGGCGGGGCCTACAGCCTGAACACGCGCCGGATCGTCGGGTCCGAACCCGCTCAGGTCCACAAGAGCATCATCGAGTTTTATTTCGTGCGGGAAGGCACGGCGACCTTGATCACCGGCGGTACGCTCGCGGAAGGGAAGATTCGCGGCGGCGTCGAGCGTGTGGTCAAGCCGGGAGACGTCGTGTTCATTCCCCCGGGTATTCCGCACGGCATCAGCAACACCGCCGGCATTTCGTACCTGAACATCCATTTCGGCGGCACGGACTGACGTCCTGGGAGCGACCGCTGGCCGAGATCCAGCGATCGCCTCCGACCCGGTGGACGGCGAATTGTCTATCGGCCTGCGGCTTTCAGCACGTCGTTGTACGGGTTAATGCCGCTGTGCACGTGCAAGACCCGCGCGACATCCAGTTTGAGGCGCGCCACGTTATCCACGAGATTTGTCGTGAATGGACTTGGCGCCGGAAGCGGTGGCGCACCCGGACGCGGCGCGTAGGCGTCTGCTTGAATCAGCAGCTTCTCCTTCGGGATGTACGCCATCAGCAGGCCTTCGCTGTGAAGCTGGTCTCGCATGACGTGGAGCTCGAGCGTCATGTTGCCGTCGGTGATCACCCGCTTGTCCTTCATCGTTTCAAGAATCGGTGCGCGCGGCGCGCGTGCGAGGCGATCGGGATTGAGCGTGTGCGGGTTCTTGAAAATCTGCTCTTCGTAGTACTTCTTGTGGGATTCGTGCGTGATGATCGGAATACCTTCGGCCACGTACGCCCGCATTCCCGCGGCATGATCGGCATGATGGTGGCTGTTGACCACGTACTTGATTGGCTTGTTCGGAAACATCCTCTTCGCGTCGGCGATCGTCGCCAGCGACTGCGCGTCACCGCCTGGCGCCTCGACGATGACGACGTAGTCGTTGAACTCGACGAGGGTGCTCCCCTCCGCACCGGGAGTCATGAACCAGATGCCGTTCGCGATCTTTTCCGGCTCGGTTCGGCCGGCCGCAGGCCCGGCTGCCGCCGCCCCACCACGACCCTCACCCGGGCCGCCTCCCCGCGGCGGATTTGCGACCACCGCCGATGCCGCGGGACTATTCGGTTGCACACTCGTTACCGTCAGCTCGAGCGTCGGGTAGCCGCCTTGCCGCATCACGAGGTGCGTCGGGAATTTCACGCCGCCGAAATCTTTGTACTCTGAATAGACTCCCTCGAACAGCGTGTCCCCTGTGAAGGCGACATCCATGAGCGTCTCGACGCGCTCGACAAGATTCTGACTGCTGAGGGTTCCCGTTACCGTATATTTGCCGAACGCGGTAAATGAGACGGTCTTCTTTCCGCGAACAGTCGACGTCTTCGCCGTGGCAGCATTGGCGACAGCACCCTTGAGGAAGCCGTGCGGCGTCAACCAGATATTGAGCGCGCCCACTTCGGTCCGTCCATCCGTGTTCTGGTTCTGGATGATGTCACCAGGGATGGGCCTGATGCTGCCCTGGAACGTGACCGGGTTGTACCCCCCGGCACCACCTCCACGCGGCGGCTTCTGGTCATCGATGCGCACGAGTTCCTGGCGCATGGCGGGTGCGGTGTAGTTCAGCAACATCGTGTACTTCGTGACCGTGTACCGTGGCCATGGCCCGCCCGTTATGAACGCCTGGCCTGTTGGATTGGTCGATCCGGTGCCTGAGTACTGAATCGACTGCAGACCCGAGGCGCCCATCGCTGCCGCTGCCGCGTCGATGACGGTCCGGGCATCCTGCGCCGGATTCTGGGCGGCGAGCTGGAACGACAGGAGAGTCGTCGCCGCAACGGCAATCACAAACGTCTTCTTCATGCTGCCCTCAATTCCGCGCACGCTGACTGGTTGTTCCCGGGGCGACTGCTCAGAAGTCGAGTTCGGCTTCACCGCGAGATTGTCGGTAGCGAGGAAGCCGCCGTACCACGTGCGATGATACCCGACGTTCGGCGCGACATCGGCACCAGTTCCTGCTGGAACGAGGGCGTGGTTGCCGTTTGGCGGTCGGTCCAGTTTCTGGGAGGTGCTGGTGGTCTGGTTTGTCGCGGGGACATTCACCGCGCCTTGCGCCGCGGAGGATGACTGCTCGTGCCAGGCGCCGTCATCAGCGGGTTGTGGGTCATACTCATGGCGCTCGTGATCAGATGGGTGGCCCCTGCCGTGGGGCTCTTCTGATTTGGGAACAGGGACCACTATGAGCGACGTCCTGACCGGAGTCACAAGATATCGGCGCGTGCCCGACGGTGTGCACCCGCCCGAGGATCCCGCGTATCGCAGCACGGCGCTGCGTCACCCCACACAGCCGTTGGTGATCATTCCGCAGACGCTCTCGGAGCTGACCGGGCCCCTGTATCCGTACGGATCGATCGGCCCATTGGACAACGACCTTACGCGGCAGCATCCGGGCGAGCCGATCGGGGAGCGCATCATCGTTGAGGGGCACGTCCTCGATGAAGACGGCCGTCCGGTGCCGGAAACACTCATCGAGATCTGGCAGGCGAACGCGTGCGGCCGCTACGCGCACAAAGTCGATGTGCACGATGCCCCCCTCGATCCCAATTTTTCCGGCGCCGGGCGTACCGTCACCGACAGCGAGGGGCGCTACCGATTCATCACCATCATGCCGGGTCGTTACCCCTGGGGGAATCACGACAACGCGTGGCGACCCGCCCACATCCATATGTCGCTGTTCGGCCAGAGCTTCCTGACGCGGCTCGTGACCCAGATGTACTTTCCCGGTGATCCCCTGCAGCAGCTGGACCCGATCTTCAACTCAGTGCGCGATCCGTCGGCGCGGCAGCGGATGGTCTCTGCGTTCGACATCAACCTGACCTCGCCCGCCTGGGCGCTCGGGTACCGCTGGGACATCGTGCTGCGCGGCCGGGACGCGACGCCAACATTGCCGTGACAAGAGCACTCGTCCCGTTTCAGACCGTCGGGCCGTATTTCGACATCATGCTGCGGTCTCGTCTGCCGAACCGGCAGGTCACCGATGCAACGCTCGGCACCCGCGTGACCATCGAGGGGACGGTCGTCGACGGTGCGGGTGCGGTGATGCCGGATGCGTTCGTCGAGACATGGCAGGCCGATGCGCAAGGACGCTATCGACATCCCGAGGACCGTCGGCCGCAGCCGATCGATCCGGCATTTACCGGCTACGGATGGGCGCACACTCGCGCCGACGGTGGTTTCACATTCCACACGATCAAGCCCGGCCCGGTGCCGGGGCCGGATGGCGTCGACCAGGCGCCGCATGTGCTCGTCAGCATCATGGCCCGCGGCATCCTCACGCGATTCATCACGCGACTCTACTTCGAGGACGAGGCCTCCAACGCGCGGGATCCTATCCTGTCGATCGTTCCTGAGGACCGTCGACAGACGTTGATCGCCAGGCGGACCGGCGAGTCGCGGTATCGATTCGACATCGTGATGCAGGGACCGCGGGAAACGGTGTTCTTTGATGTCTAGTCCGGGCGGCTCCGGCCTGCTCGGGCCGCTGTTCGGCGACGCCGACGCCGCCGCCCACCTGTCCGACGACGCACGTCTGCAGGCGATGCTCGATGTGGAAGTGGCGCTCGTCGAGGTCGAAGCCGAGCTGGGTATAGTGCCCGGTGCCGCGGTGGGGCCCATTCGCACCGCAGCGAGATCGGATCTCTACAATCGAGACGAGATTGCCCGCGAAGCCGCCGACGATGGGAATCTCGCCATCCCGCTGGTTCGCCACCTCACGCAGCGCGTGGCGACGATCGATGCCGACGCCGCGCGATACGTCCATTGGGGCGCGACGAGCCAGGACATTCTCGACACCGGGCTTGTCCTTCAACTCCAGCGCGCCGTGCCGATCATACTCAGCCATCTGGATCGAGCGTCCGCCGCAGCCGCGCAACACGCGCGGACGCACATCGACACCGTCATGCCCGGGCGCACGTGGCTTCAGCACGCGACGCCGATCACGTTCGGCCTCAAAGCCGCGGGCTGGCTGGAAGCGCTCGACCGTGATCGGGCCGCGCTCGCTGGCGCGCTCGAACAGGCGCGCGTGGCGCAGTTCGGAGGCGCGTCGGGCACGCTCGCCGCGCTTGGCGAGCGTGGGCCCGCCGTCGCCGAGCTCCTGGCGGCCCGGCTCAGGCTCACGGCGGCCGACATGGCGTGGCACGCCCATCGCGATCGGCTTGTGCGGCTGGCGTGTGCGCTGGGCATCACGTGCGGAACGCTGGCGAAGATTGCCCGGGACCTCTCGCTGCTCGCGCAAACAGAGGTCGGTGAGGCGACGGAGACCCGCCGGCGCGGTGGCGGCTCGTCGACCATGCCGCACAAGCAGAACCCGGTGAGCGCCTCGATCGTTCTTGCGGCCGCCTTGCGAGCGCCCGGCCTGGTCGCGACGATGATGGCGGCGATGCCACAGGAGCACGAGCGCGGTCTGGGAGGATGGCAAGCGGAATGGGTGGCGCTCCCCGAACTGGTCCTCCTCACCGCCGGCGCATCGCGGGCAATGGCCGATGCGCTCGACGGGCTTGCCGTGAATCCTGCGCGTATGCGCGAGAATCTCGCGCTGACCGGCCTGATCGCGTCAGAAGCCTTCGCGATGGCCCTTGCGGCGCACATCGGCCGGGCCGACGCGCATGCGCTCGTGCAGGAGGCGGCTCGCCGCGCGGGTGCCGGCGGAACCACGATTACCGACGCGCTGGCGGCAGACCCTGACGTGAGCCGTCATTTCAGTCGCGCGGAGATCGATCGTCACCTGTTGGCGGAGCCGTACGTCGGCGCGGCGCGCACAATCGTGGAGCGCGTTCTCGCGCGGCGAAAGGCTTTTGGAGAACCCGATTCGGGTGTATAAGAAACGCGAGATGAAACGTATCGGTTGCTTCCTGGCGGTTCTGCTTTCGTTCGTTGTCGCGACGACGAGTGCCGACGACAGCGACAAGCTGCTGACGGTGGACCACTACGTGCGCGTGAAATCGACCGTGCCGGTAATGGCCGGTCAGCCGGCACAGCTCTACGTGCGCGAACGGGTAACGGCCGGAGCGGCGCTGCGCGCGCCGTCGCTTGCCGATCGTGTCGTGCTCTTCGTGCATGGCGCGGGCACGCCTGCGGAGGTCGCTTTCGATGTGCCTTACCAGGACTACAGCTGGATGGCGTTCCTTGCCCGCGCCGGCTTCGACGTGTTCTCGGTCGACATGACGGGCTACGGTCGATCGACGCGTCCCGCGCCGATGAATGACCCGTGCAACCTCGCGAAAGATCGCCAGGCAGCTTTTGTCACCGCGTTATGCCCGCCCAGTTACCCGCACACGCTCACGACGATGGCGTCGGACTGGGACGAGGTGGGCGCAGCCGTGGACTATGTGCGGGCGCTGCGGCATGTCGACCGCGTGAGCCTCGTGGCATGGTCGCGCGGCGGTCCGCGTGCCGGCGGCTATGCGTCGCAGCATCCCGACAAGATCCGGAGATTGGTGCTTCTGGCTCCCGCGTACACCCGCACGGTAGCGGCGAACGCAACTGGTGTTGCGACGGCCGACGGCGTGCCGATGAATACACAGTCCCACCCGGAGTTCGTAGCGAACTGGGATCGCCAGGTTGGCTGCGCCGACCAGTACGACCGGGCTGCGTCCGATGCCGTCTGGTCGGATATGCTCGAGTCCGATCCTGTTGGCGCGACGTGGGGCTCTGGAGTTCGGCGGGCGCCGGAATCGACGGGAAGCTGGACGCCGGCGATGGTAGGGAAGGTCAACGTTCCAACCCTGATGATCACCGGTGCTCACGACAAGCAGGTGCTGCCACAGCGGGTTCGAGAATTTTACGAGGACCTCGCCACGCCAGAGAAGGTATTCATCGACCTGGCGTGCTCGTCGCACAATGCGATGTGGGAGCGCAATCACGTGTTGCTGTTCAGCGCATCTCTCGAGTGGCTGACCCGAGGCACCGTGAGCGGCACGAAGACCGGCATGCTGAAGCTCGGATACGCAGGCGTGCCCGAGAGTCGTTAAGGCAATGAAACTCGTGAACGGAGGAAGCATGAGGCGAACAGTTCGTCGATGGGGGCTTCGGGTTGCTCCGCTGGTGGGTCTGGTTATCTGGGCGACGCTGCCGATTGCCGGCCAGTCTGGTGCGAAAAACGGCGAGTGGACGACGTACGGGGCCGATCTCGCCAATACGCGGTACTCGCCGCTCAATCAGATCAGCGCCGAGAATTTCAGCAAGCTGGAGGTTGCCTGGCGGTTCAAGACCGAGAGCCTCGGTCCGCGACCCGAGTTCAATTTCGAGTCGACGCCGCTGATGGCGCGCGGCGTCGTCTACTCGACCGCCGGCACCCGCCGAGCCGTCGTCGCGCTTGACGCGGCAAACGGCGAGCTGCTGTGGATGCACAGCGAGCGCGAAGGGGCGCGCGCTTCGGGGGCGCCCCGCCAGCTCTCGGGCCGCGGCCTTTCGTACTGGACCGATGGCCGCGAGGAACGGATTCTCTACGTCACGCCCGGGTACCGGCTCATCGCGCTCGATGCAAAGACCGGCGTGCCGATCTCGAGCTTCGGCAAGGCTGGCGTTGTCGATCTGAAAATGGACGACGATCAGCTCGTCGACCCCGTCACCGGCGAGATTGGCCTGCACGCCACGCCGATCGTGGCGGGGAACACGGTCATCATCGGCGCCGCGCACATGTCCGGCAGCGTGCCGCGCAGCAAGGTCAATGACAAGGGCTACATCCGCGGGTTCGACGTCAAGACCGGCAAGCGGATGTGGATCTTCCACACGATTCCGGAATCGGGTGAGTTCGGCAGCAACACCTGGGAGAAGGACTCGGCGTCGTACACCGGCAACACCGGTGTCTGGGGTCAGATCTCGGTCGATGAAGAACTGGGGATGGCGTATCTGCCGGTCGAGCAGCCGACGGGCGACTACTATGGCGGGCATCGCCCGGGCAACAACCTGTTCGGCGAGAGCATCGTCGCGGTCGATCTGAAGACCGGTCAGCGCAAGTGGCACTTTCAACTCGTGCACCACGGGATCTGGGACTTCGACATCCCGTGCGCGCCGATCCTCGCGGACATCACGATCAACGGACGAACGGTCAAGGCGCTCGCGCAGCCGACCAAGCAGGCCTTCCTCTATGTCTTCGATCGCGTGACCGGGAAGCCGATCTGGCCGATCGAAGAGCGGGCGGTCGAGAAGGGCGATGTCCCTGATGAATGGTACTCGCCGACGCAACCGTTCCCGCTCGATGCGCACGGCAAGCCGTTCGCCTACGATCGCAACGGTTTTTCGCTCGACGATCTGATCGACTTCACACCCGAGCTCCGTGCCGAGGGCGAGAAGGTGGTCTCGAGATACAAGATCGGGCCGGTGTTCACGCCGCCCGTCGTCAGCAAGGTCGAGGGACCGCTTGGCACGCTCCAGCTCGCGATCAATGGTGGGGGCACCGTCTGGGCGGGTGGTTCCTACGATCCCGAGACCCACATCCTGTACGTCTATTCGCGCAAGTCGCCGAGCTCGCTGGGGCTCGTCAAGCCGGATCCCGGGAAGCACGACATGAACTACGTCCTGGGCAGCGCGCTCACGGGCGCGCGGGCGACGTCCCCGATGGGTTCGGCCCCGGGAGGGCCTGCAGTCGTGATTGCGTCTCCCGCACCGAATGCGCCTGCGCCCGCGGGCGGGGGCGGCGGGGGCGGCGGCGAGGGTGGCGGTCCGGGAATCACGGTTCAGGGCCTGCCGATTGCGAAGCCGCCGTACGGGAGCATCAGCGCGATCAGCCTGGACAAGGGCGAGATCCTGTGGCAGATCGCGCACGGCGACACGCCGGACGTCGTCCGGAATCACCCTGCGCTGAAGGGACTCACCATCCCGCGCACGGGCCAGGCTGGCATCATCGGGACGCTGGTCACCAAGACGCTCGTCATCGCGGGCGAGGCGCAGCCGACGACGGCGGGTCACGTACGCGGCGCGCTGCTGCGCGCGTACGACAAGGCCACCGGCAAGGAC
Source organism: Vicinamibacterales bacterium (assembly GCA_036802945.1). GTDB lineage: Bacteria > Acidobacteriota > Vicinamibacteria > Vicinamibacterales > UBA2999 > Gp6-AA40. The sequence goes on along the minus strand of DAIRVG010000126.1, from coordinate 8,516 downwards.
GCCGGCGCGGTCCTCATGCCGGCCCAGCAGACCGGCTCGCCGATGACCTACATGCTCAACGGCAAGCAGTACATCGTCATCGCGATCGGCGGCCAGAATTATCCGGGCGAGCTGATAGCGTTCCGTCTGCCCGGTTGAGAAAGGAAGGCAACCACGAAGAACACGAACGTCGTGATCTTCGTGGTTGTTCCAGGTGCCCAGGCTTCGGCGACGTACTACGGAGAAGAGATGCGCAATACGGCTCTCGGCATTCTGATTACGTGCGGCGCGTTGGGCGTGCTTCCCTTGATGATCGCGTCGGCCTCCGCCGCACAAGCGCCTCCGGCGGCACCGGCTCCCGCTCCTCTTCCGGTCATTGCTCCGTCGTTGCCGCCGGCTTACGTCGTCAATCTGGCGACGCCGGAAGGAATGGCCGCGTTCAGCGCACGGTGGAAGAACATGGATGTGAAGATCGTCGAGGCGCCGGCGATGCCGAATGCAGGACCCGCGTGGAAGAGTTCCTACGACATCACGCCGAAGGCGGGCGACGCCGATTTCGACGATTCATCATGGCCGGCGATCGAGCCCAAGGGGCTGCTCGAACGGCGCGGCGGCGGCCACCTGTTCATGACGTGGTATCGCGCGACCTTGACGGTGCCGGCGAAGATCGGGGACTTCGACACCGCGGGGGCGACCGCCGTGCTCACCTTTACCATCGATGATTACGCGGAAGCCTGGGTCAACGGCCTGATGCCGCGCAGGGCCGGAAGACCGAGTCCAGCGACGATCCAAGGCTTCAACATGCCGAATCGCGTCGTGCTTGGCGAGCAGGTCAAGCCTGGCGATAAGTTCCAGATTGCAATTCTCGGTATCAACGGGCCGATTTCACTCGCCCCGGCCAATCCGGTTTTCTTCCGCGAGGCGAAGATCGAGTTTTACCGCTAGCTGATTCGCCTCCTTCCAGACCCTTCACCCGTACGCGGATGAAGCATCAAGGGTAATAGCCGAATGGCCGTTTCGCCTTGGGTTTCCATTCCGGTTGTGCAGGAAGGAAATTATCGCGATTCGGCATTCGTACCTTCGGGAGGCTCGTGGCATCGAGGACGTCGGTCTCTGTGATGACGTCGTTTCGATAGAGCACATACGCGGTCACCGCGTAGACTTCGTCCGGAGTGAGCGATCCCGGCTTCGTCTGGGGCATGGCGCGGTTGATGAAGTCCCACACGGTCGTCGCGTACGGAACGAGACTGAACGGGATCTTCACAGGCTTCGCATTGCCAAGCGGCACGAGCCCACGATGCAGCGAGCTTCCTGTCGCGTTTGGCCCGTGACACGAGCGGCACTTCTCCACATACACGGTTTCGCCCTCTTTGGCGGTGCCACGCCCCGGTGGCAGTTCTTTGCCGTCAGGCGAGATGGCGGTGTCCCTGGCCTTGATTTCCTCCTGGCTTGGAACTCTTCCCAGCTGATACGTCGGTCCCTGCGCCAGTGCCGTGACAGACGCCGAGAGCGCGATCGTCGCCGTGAGAAGCTTAGAGAATCGCGTTCTGAATGCTTCCATCCCGGTTGACCTTCCAGGGCTGGATGCCGTTGAAGTGATCGGCATCGAAGAAGTATTCGGGGGTGACGCCCAGGTTCTTGGCGGCTTCGAGTATGGTTGGTTGAACCTCGCCTCGCTCGTCCGTGCAGCGCGACTGCAACACGGCTTCTTCGCCGTTCCATTTCCACGGGAAGCGGAATCGCGTGTGCGCATGTCGAAGCACAGGTTGCTGAAGCTCCGCCTCTTTGTAGGTCTTTCCGCCGTCAGTTGATACGTCAACCCTGCGCACGGCGCCGCCACCGCTCCAGGCCAAACCGGTGATCTCGTGGAACCCGTGGCCGGGCAAACGCTGGCCCCCGGAAGGTCGAGTAATGACCGATTTGGGTCCCAGCTCGAATCGGTACCACAACCCTTTGCCGTCGGGTCTCGTGTCGGCGTTGTTGCCCGACTCGTGCCACGCCATGTAGGGTCGATCGACCACGTTGATGCGGGTCAACCACTTCACCGCGCGGATCGCTTCCCAGCCGGGGACCACGAGTCGCAGCGGGTAACCCTGGTGGGGACGCACGGGCTCGCCATTCTGGGCGTAGGCCACGAGCGTGTCATCCATCGCCTTCGGCAGCGGAATGCTCATCGTGTACTTGTTGGATTCGTCCCCTTCGGCCACGATCCAACTTGCCCCTTTTTGGACGCCGCACTCCTTGAGCAGTACCGACAGCAACACCCCCGTCCATTCACTGCAGCTGGTTCGGCCATGGACCAACTGAACCGACTCGCCGTTCGGACCACGGAGTGGGCGGCTGTTCGCGTTGCATTCGAGGAAATGCACGCGCGATACCGAAGGCAGGCGCTTGATCTCGTCCAGCGTGAATTCGAGAGGACGGTCCACCATCCCGTGCATCAGCAGACGATGCTTCTTGGGATCGAGATCCGGGATCCCCTTGACGTGGTCCATCAGAAAATGAAGGCCGGACGGCGTGATGATCCCGTCCAGATCCTGAAGCGGTGTCATCAGCGCCGTGTCGGCGACTGAGGTCGCACGGCCGGGGGCCCTGCGTATCGTGTCGTCGAACGGGGAAGGTTGCCCGTAGGCAAGGAGATCTCTAGGAGGCGCGGGCACGGCGGGCGCGGTGGTCTGGCCGCGCAACGACCGGACAGCTCCCATCACAAGACCTGCCAGGCCGACGCCACCGGTCAGGAAGAACCGCCTGCGTTTCGAATGGGAATGCGAACCCATCGCTGTCTCCTTGTGCGATTTCGCCGAGGCCGTGGCTATTGCGAAGGGCGACCTGGCGAAGCGGAGCCTCTGATCGGGTTGAGGCGCCGCTTCGCAGGCAACGTGATATCAGTTCGTTGCAGTCCTCGCCGGGATCACCATGGTGTGGTTGCGCTTCGGCACCTGGCCGACCTTGATCTTGGCCACTTGCTTCATCGACGGAATGTCGACCACCAGCGTTTCGTTTCCCACCGGGTCGGCCACATACGCCCGCTTGCCGTCGGGGGTCAACGTTACCCAGGCCGCGCCCCTCCCGCTCAGATCGGCTGTTCCGACCAGTTTCATATCGGGGAGTGAATACGAGTAGAGAGCATTGTTCAACCGGCTGCAGACCACGAGGAGCTTCTGATCCGGGGTGACCGCCATGCCGTGAGATTCAGAGGAGCCGGCCAGCAGCGGGACTCTCCCGGAAGCCAGCTTCGGAAGGTTGATCCGCGCGACTTCTTTGCGCGCTTGAAAATCCACCACCACAAAGCCGTTGTAGTCGCCGACCTGGACGAAGAGCGTACGGGTCGAGCCATCGGGATTCTTTGACATCGTCATCGGACGGATGCCTTCGCCGAGCTTGATGAACCAAGAGGGGGCATCCGTCTTCGTATCGAGGACGCTCACATGTCCCTCGCCGCCGGCCTCGCCGGCGACCACATATTTGCCGTCCGGGGTGACATAGAGGTTATGTACGGGCCCTTCCGTACGGATGCTCTTGACCTTGGTGAGCGACGCGGTATCGATCACATCCGCGACGCCCGGGTTGTTCCCAACTCTCTGCCTGATTCCCACATAGACCTTGCGCCCATCGGGAGTAATAGAGATGTTGTTGGGACGGCCCGAGAGGGGGATCTTCTTGATCACGTTGCGCGTCCTTGTGTCGGCCACGTCCAACGTTTCGTCAGCCTCGTTACTGACGTAGATCCGTGATCCGTCGGGAGACGCCGTGACCCCGTGGGCCGCTTCGATGCCCGGGATTTCTCCCACGATCGTGTTCGTGGCAGGGTCGATGATGTGAACCCTGTCGCCCGCCGCGTTGCTCTGGAGGATGCGAACCTGATTCTGTGCCATCAACGACATCGGGAGCAGAACGATCGCCAGAGCCGTCAGACAGCGCTGAACGTGAAGAGTTGTCATCGTCAGATCCTCGCAAAAAAAAGAAAGGTCATTCCGCTGTCGCGCACGCACCGGTTAACTCGACGAGCTTCTCGTTTGCTTTTCGCCCGCACACCCAGTTGGCGATCGTCTGCCACTCCGGGTCCAGGAACGAATTCCAGTGTTTTCCTCCGCTGTGGTAGAAGTCGCCACCCCCCTCGGCCAGCAGTGGGTGCACGAGGAGTTTGCTCGAAACGAGGTTGTTGGGAACCACGCGCGACTGGACAACCCGGAAGTTCATTCGGGCTTGCTCCGCGTTCCAGGTGGTGGCGCCAGGCGAGAGTTCCTGCAAGCGCATGGGAGTGCCCTTGCTATGGCAGGAAACACAGCGCGTGTGGCCCTCGCGCTTGGCCAGCAAGATGGGTTGTACTTTGGTCCTGAAGAACTCGAAATCCAGAGCCGAGGCCGCTGGAGCGCCGGGCTCCTGGGCCCGCGGTGCAGCAGTGGCAGGGTATAGGGTCAGCAACGCAGCCAGGAGCAGAAACAACAGGGCGACGGGCATAGCGCTCCTCCTCCCCAAAGGCCGACAAGTCTGAGCCGGCAGCATATAGGGATCGCCCGTAAAGAAGCAATAGTCGTGTCTTGCGCTGCGCCACACATCAGTGGGAGAATCCGCCCCAATACCGCCGGATCACGGTCATCACGACAGCTGAACATCGAGGGGGAATGAACAGAATCGCTTCGTTCGTTCTGGTCTGCTCAATGTCGCTGGTGTTTGCCCCCGGGGCTCTGGCGCACCACAGCGCCGCCGCGTTCGACACCCAGCAGGAAATGAAGGCCACCGGCACGGTCACTGAAATCTCCTTCAGAAACCCGCACGTCTACATGACCCTGTTGGTGAAAAAGGCCGATGGGTCGACCGCCACCCTGGAGATCGAAGCGGGCGCAGCATCGGTATTGAATCCGCTCGGCTTCAACAGAAACTCGGTCGCCGTCGGCGACATGGTGACCATCGTCGGCAACCCGGCCCGGGCCAAGCCCGATGCGTTGATGCTGGGGAGAGATCTCTACAAGCGAGACGGGACGTACTATCCGCTGAACATCGCCTCGCGCAGTGTGTATGCGACCAAGAATGACGTCGCCACAACGATCGCAGGCACCTGGTTCTCGCCGTTGACCGAGTTCACCGGATTCGGTGGCGCCGCAAGGGGATGGCCGCTGACCGAAGCGGGGAAGGCCGCATCAGCCAGATTCGATCCCAAAGCCACTCCGCAGAAAGACTGTCTTCCCGTCGGAGTCCCGAACCTGATGTTCTACCCGGTCGCCGACACCATCACGGTTCAACGCGATCGGGTGGTGATGAAGGTTGATTGGATGGATTCGGAACGCACGATTTTTCTCGACGGCCGTAAGCATCCGCCGGCAAGCCAGACGTTCCTCCACGGGCATTCGGTGGGGCGGTGGGAGGGAGACACGCTGGTCGCGGAGACGACGAATTTCAAGGAACATCCAATCGGCCTTTCCACGTCATTGCCGAGCAGCACGCAGAAGCGCGTGACCGAACGCTTCCGCCTGGGTCCGGATGGAAAAGCGCTGCTCTATTCCGGCGTGATCGAAGATCCGGTGTACCTGGCGCGGCCGGTCGAGTGGTCCGGACAGTTTCTGTACCGACCGAACATGCCGCACTCGAACGAGAAGTGCGACCTTGCGGTGGCCCTTAAATTCCTGGGTGACTTCAAATAGATGTTGAAGAGGTAAACGTATGGCCCGGAAGAAGGACAGCGATCAGAAAGATCCGAAGCGTCAGGGCGAGAAGTCCGTCAGCAGGCGAGATTTCGTCAAGGCGGGAGCTGCCGCCAGCGTAGGTGCGGGTGCGGCCGTTTTGACGACGTCAGGTACAGCACTAACGCAAGTTTCCCCAACCGACGCTGTTCGATGGACGTACGAGGCGGATATCGTGGTCATAGGAGCCGGGTGCACCGGCCTGCCGGCCGCCATTCGCGCGCGCGACCTTGGTGCGTCGGTGATCGTCATCGATCAGAACTTCGATCCAGGCGGCAAGATGCTGCACAGCGGCGGACAGATCTCTCTTGGCGGTGGGGATCCCCTCCAGTTGAGGGACATCAAAGGCGAAGGCGACAAGGAAGGATTCGTCACGGCGCCGCGGCAGCAGACTGTGGAGGAACTGACCGAGGATACGGACTTCCTGTTCAGAGACCATACCGACTGGTCGGTCATGGACACCGCGGCCCAGGCCCCGTACCGTTACAACGAGCGCGACCTCCATCGGGCGTATGCCGACAACTGCTACGCCACCAGGGAATTCCTGATGGCGAATTACGTCCGCATGGGCCGCATTTCCGGCACGCACGGCAATGGCGGCATGTCGCGCGCCAGGCGCGCGGTGACCTTCTTCATGGAAGGTTCGACGACGGACGTCAAGAAGGGAACGGTCTCGAAACAGGATGCCGGAATCGCCGGCAAGAGCTCGAGTCACTTTGCGCCACGGTTCATGGAAGACGGAACCAAAGTCGCCAGCGAGGGCGCTCGCACGAACGGCGCCGCACTCGCGAGGCCGTTGGAGTTCAGCGCCCGTGAAAAAGGCGTCCGGTTCATCCTCAACCGCCACATGGACGAGATCATCCGGGAGCAGCAGTTCTCCGGCAGAGTCGTGGGTATCAGGGCCAGCTATTCACCGAGGTTCGACCCGGTGAGCGGTGCGCGCCTGGAAAGCCTCTGGCAGAACGGCAACATCGACGACCGCGCCGAGACCATATACATCAGAGCTCGCAAGGCGATCATCATCGGTGCCGGAGGTCATGGGGCCAATCCGCAGTTCCGCAGCATGTTCTACCCGGCGTGGAGAGAGCCCGCGTTCGTGTCGAGCGGCTGGGCGCTTCTGGGACCCAAGGGTCAGGACGCCAGCGGCATCATCGCCGGCATGAGAGTCGGCGCGAACCTCGCGGGGATGCAGCAGAACCTCTCGTACGGCAGCACGTTCCATTTCCCGGGCAACCTCGCCACGCGGGATCCCTACACGGACATGCTTCCTGGTCACCCGACGTTCTCGATGCGGGGATCCACGGGCATCAACCTTCTCACCGATTCCTTCCAACACCTGATCGTGGTCAACCAGGTGGGGAAGCGGTTCTTCAACGAAATGCTTGTCACAACCAGGCAGGGTGGCGCCGCGTTTCCGGCCGGGCCCGGCAAAGGCCAGCCGAAAAAGGGGCTCGACCACGTGCAGCTCGATTGGCGCAATGCGAGCGTCGCCAACATCAGGGCGACCTACGCAGAGCCCAATAGCGTTCATGCCGCGCTGGCGATAAACGAGGGTTCGAAGGCTCCAGATTTTTTCTCCGGACCGATCTGGGCGATTTTCGACCGCGCTGCAGTGGAGCGTGACAAATGGAATATCGATCCTCCGTTCACGTCGCTAACCAATGGCTTCTTTTTCAAGGCCGACACGATCGAGGAGTTGGCTGCCAAGATTCTCAAAGGTCATGAGTTTCAGAGGGTCCCGTTGACGCACCTGAAGGAAACGGTGGCGAAGTGGAACTCGTACGTGGACAAGGGGAACGATCCGGAGTTCGCGCGTGGGACCGATGCACCCATGCACCGGATCGACACGCCGCCGTTCTACGCCGCGGCGTTCTATCCGGTCTGGCACGACTCGTACGGTGGTTTGCGGATCAACGGGCGCGCCCAGGTCATCGACATGCAGGGCGAGCCCATACCCGGCCTGTATGCCGGCGGAGAGTCAAGTGGTGGCGGCAACCAGCATGGATTGGGGAGAGCCCTCGTCCATGGCTACATCGCCGGCACGTACGCCGCTAAGGAGACCACCTAACGTGGGCGATCAGACGCCCGGCGCGATTGACGTGTCTCCCGACGTTGTCGACGCCGGGGAAGAAACCCAGCACACAACGAATGTCGTCGTGTGGGATGTACCGTCGGCGATCGTGGTTGGCGACCGATTCAGGATAAAGGTCGGGATGAAGTGCTCCAATGAGTGCGATCTCACTGACAGCCCGTTCGACATCTACGACGAGGGCCTGCAGCCGGGATCCGGGATCCGGGATCCGGGATCCGAAGAGGGATCAGGGATCGGGGATCAGGGATCGAAAGAGGGAAGGCGAGTAGCCACGGGAACACTGTCGGGCGAAACGTGGCCCGGCACGACCGGCCTCTATGTGGCGGAGGTTGAACTTGAAGCGCCGGCGGCGGAGGGCCTCTATACGTGGAGCGTGAAGGGCCCCTCGACCGGGCTCGGGACAGGCCCGGAATCGGATGTCGAGATCCCGCACGCTGAGGGCTCCATCAGTTTTGGAGTCAGAGTCGTCAGCCATCCCGAGTACCTGGTGAGGGTCGAGACCGTCGACCAGGCAAGTCAAACGCCCCTCAGCGGTGCCCGTGTGGTGATGCACCCGTATAAGGCCGTCACCGACGAGCGTGGCATCGCGGAGGTGCGGGTTGCGAAAGGTGCGTACAAGCTCTTCGTCTCGCAAAGCAGGTATCTCACGTTCGGCCTGCCCGTCGAGGTTGAGGCGGACATGACGACGAGAGCGGAGCTGTGCGTGGAGCCGGTGCAGGAACGCAATTGATGATTCAAGAGGACACAAAGACGGGTTTAACCAC
>DAIRVG010000125.1:0-18060 GCA_036802945.1 Vicinamibacterales bacterium | reverse complement strand
GCATCAACGGCAATCAAGCCGATAACGCGGCAGCTGATTCCGGCGCGGCGTACGTATTCGCGTACTAGGTGATCGCAATCCGAGACCGCCGCGCCCGCTATTTCGTCGCGGCGGATGCGGGTATCTCGGGCCGAGGCCGACTACGGAGCATGCCGCTGCGGCGCGAAGCCGGAAAGCGCGTGAGCGAGGCTTCCGCGTCGACTTCCGTCAACGCGTTTTCGTTTCCCCGAATCAGCGCAAGCGCTTTGTGCCGCGTGACGGATGTCGCCGCGAGCCACCCGCTAGTCGACGCGCAAGCGCCAGAGCAGCGAATGCGAGAGCGCTTTCCCGGCATGCGTAGTTGGAGGCCGAGCGCCCGACATACCCGTATCCGCTCACCTTTCAGATGCAGAATCGCAGAAAACTACGCTTTCGAGGACGTCTCGAGCGTTGCACCATCCGCCCCGCGTGCGCGAGCGGCCGTCTCCCGCGTTGGAACATCCGAGTCCAGTGTGGGAGCGGCCTTCGTCCGCATGGGAGCAAGCTCCGATGTCTGAGCGCTCGTGTTCCGCGTTGGAGCGAGCAACTGCGTCATGTGAGCGGCCTCCTTCCGCAATGCCCAGGGCTCCTACCGCGTGACATGTGACGTGTTAGGTGCAAAACGGGACGAGTGACGTGTGAAACGGCACGTCTGACGCGTTGAACGGAGCTTGCGCCGTGCTAGACGTCACGGCTGACGTGCGAAACGGGACGACTCATGACGATGAATGAACAGACTGCGACCAACGTCGGGCCGTCAGGCATCGAGATCGCCTACGAGCGTCGCGGCAACCTGACCGATCCAGTGGTGCTCCTGATAATGGGTGGGGCGGCGCAACTCGTCCACTGGTCGGAAGGGTTTCTCGCCGCACTGCTGCGTCGCGGATTGCAGGTCATTCGTTTCGACAATCGTGACGCCGGGCGCTCCACCCATTTCCACGCCGCGCCGAAACCGGATGTACGCGCAGCCCTTGCCGGTGACCTCTCGTCGGCGGACTACACCTTGTCAGACATGGCTGCGGACACTGTCGGCCTGCTCGACGCGCTCGAACTTCACGCCGCGCATGTCGTCGGTCTCTCGTTGGGCGGCGCCATCGCCCAGACGATCGCGATCGAACATCCCGCCCGAATCCTGTCCCTCACCTCGATGATGTCCAGTACCGGCGATCCGACCGTCGGGCAGGCGCATCCGGAAACGCTCAAGGACCTGTTTGGCGGTCCGCCTGCAACCACGCGCCAGGGGATCATCGATCGCGCCGTGCGCGCGTTCAGCATCATCGGCTCTCCGACCTACCCAACCGATCCGACCGCTATCGCCGAACGGGCGGGTCTCGCCTGGGATCGCGGCCACGATGAGGTCGGCATTACACGGCAGGCTGTCGCATTCGTTGCATCAGGCGACCGGACGGCACGGCTGCAGAAGCTGAATGTGCCAGCGCTCGTGATTCACGGTCTGTCGGACACGTTGGTTGATGCCAGCGGTGGTCGCGCCACTGCCGCAGCCATCCCCGGCGCGGAGATCGTGCTCATCGAGGGGTTGGGGCACAATCTCCCGCCTGGCCTCTGGGACCGCTTCGCCGATCACATCGCCGAGGTTGTGCGCCGTGGCCGGGCGCTGCGAGGTGGCGTTATTCCCGCAGCGCCCTGACGTTCCGTGATCAGCGCGTGCCCGACTGCGCGCTGGTACCCTTCAGCGACGCGTAGACCGCCGCAATGTGGGTCGCGCGCACGGTGTCCCATCGCTCGAACCCTTTGTAGCTGTCGAGCGTCAGTGTTTTCTGGATTTCAGCAAGGCTCTTCCCGGCGCCGATCCCGGCCGCGACCCCGGTCGACAGCTCCTCCAAGTACCGCTGGCTGTCGAGCGCGTCCTGCTTCCGTCCGGCCAGCGCGTGGCCGGTGAGCGCGTGATCGTAGTCGATCGCATTAATCGTCCGGTAAGCGTCGATATACGAACCGACGGTCGGAGTGAGCGCCTGCGGGAGGCGCTTTATCTGAAGAATGTCGGCGCTGAACACCGCGCGTTCGGCGGGGAAGTGCAGCACGACGCTGTCGTCGGAGTGCGCCACACCAAGAGGAACCATCCTGACACGCTTCCCGCCGAGGGTGACCTCGTGCACACCGGCATACGTGGTCGTCGGGCGGTACACGTCGCTGACCGAACCGCGCGCGATCTCGGCGCCGTTGACCACACCATCTGCGTTGTAGTCGAACAGATCGAACCGCTGCGCGACCGCGGCGTTGCCGGTCGCCTCGGCCCGTTCGATCAATCCGTTGCGATTGGCGTCGAGCGCCGCCTCCCCTTGGGGCAGCGGCGGGTTACCTGCTGGCGCCGCGATCCCCGTGAGCATGTTGACGTGACCCACGAACTGCGCCGTGTCCGCGAAGACGACTCCGCCTGACGCGTGATCCCAGTCACGGTGCGTGTAGAGGACGTAGCGCACGGGCACCTTGAACCGGGTGGCGATCTCGCCCTTCAACCAGCGCGAGAAATCGCGGTTGATGGGGTCGCTCATGATCACGCCTTCGGGAGTGACCAGAAAGACCGTGTAGTGGTTGTCGTTCTGGGCGCGAAAGAGCTGGCCCGTGATGTTGACGATGCTGCGCATCGGTTGCGGCTGCTGCGCCGCGGCGGTGGCGGCCAGCAGGAGGACGAACGTCACGCCGGCGGTGATGGATCGCACAAGTGGAGTCATGTCGAAACCTCGGCGGGATCCTACAGGATTCGCCGAATTCCAGCGATACTGCCGCCCAGTTGTTCAAGATGGCCACGTGCTTTTCGCCGATGACGCAGGAGTCGCACAACGCCAGGCCGTTCGCCTTCGCCTGGCGGAATCTGCGGAGTTCGAGCCGATCTACATGGACAGACGATCGCTGAAGTTCGCCCTTCGTATCTGAATGCCGGCCGCTATTCTGCAAACTTCTGGAGCTGTTCGTATCGACTGATCGCGGCTGAGGTGCCGCGCACCCCCACCAACTCCATCAATGAAGTCGTTCCGGGCGACAGCGCAAAAGAGGGCGACGTCATTTTCGAGGTGCCGGTCGGCACAAAGGACGTGGTGCTGCAAATTAGTTCCGGCGACGAAAGAAGCCGCATTTCCTTCCGGCTGCTCTGACACACCTCGCGGATCGCGCGCCCGTTGCGCAGACAAGTGCGCCATTGAAACATGCGCCCAGCCGTGCTCCAATACCCGGCGCCTGCTGGGGAGGATCTCCTGTGGGCGTTCCCGGTGGCCGGCGCGGTCATCACCTAACCGCCGAATCGAGGACACGTGGCGAACTGGTTTTCCAGCATGAACGTGCGCGAGCGTCGCACGTTCTGGGCCTGCTTCACCGGCTGGGCGCTGGACGCGATGGACGTCCAGCTCTATGCGGTCATCATGCCGACGTTGATCGCGGTGTGGGGCATGTCGCAGGCGCAAGCGGGCACGCTGGGCACGGCCGCATTGCTGTTCTCCTCCCTCGGCGGCTGGCTGGCGGGCATTCTTGCCGATCGGTTCGGCCGCGCCGCCGTGCTGCGGTACACCATCGTCTGGTTCGCGCTGTTCACGTTTCTGTCAGGGTTCACCCAGTCGTTCGAGCAGCTCCTGTTCACCCGCAGCATGCAGGGGCTTGGCTTCGGCGGTGAATGGGCCGCCGGCGCCGCGCTCATGAGCGAGGTGATCGACAAGCGGATCCGGGGCCGCGCCGTCGGCAGTGTCCAGGGTGGTTGGTCGGTCGGCTACGGCACAGCGGTGCTCCTGTTCACGATCGTGTTCAGCGTGGCGGCGCCGGAGATGGCATGGCGCTATCTCTTCTTCCTCGGGTTGCTTCCCGCGTTCTTCGCGCTCTGGATCCGCCGTTACGTCGAGGAGCCGGAGGTTTTCCGGGAGATGCGGGCCAAGTCGGGTGACCGGCGCTTTCAGTTCCTCGAGATCTTCGGCCCGGGGTTGCGACGCCGGACGATCCTGGCGTCGATGCTCGCGGCGGGGGGTCTCGGCGGGAACTACACGACGCTGACCTGGCTGGCGACGTACCTCAAGACGGTTCGCAATCTGTCGGTGCTCGGCACCGGCGGCTATCTGGGTGTCAACATCTTCGGGTCGTTCCTCGGCTACATCATCAGCGCCCACCTGAGTGACTGGCTCGGTCGCCGCAAAACCTTCGTCATCATGGCGTGCGCGGCGGCGGTGACCGTCGCCGCCTACACGTTGCTGCCGCTCAGCAACACCGCCGTGCTGCTGCTCGGCTTTCCGCTCGGCTTCTGTCAGTCCGGGATCATCGCGGGTATGGGCGCGACGTTTGCGGAATTGTTCCCGACGCGCGTCCGGGCCACCGGTCAGGGATTTTCGTACAACACCGGCCGGGCGGTGGGCTCGTTCGTGCCGGCGCTTGTCGGCGTGCTGGCCGCGGGTCTTGGCCTGGGCCCCGCCATGGGGCTTTGTGCCGTCTGCTCCTATGTGTTCGTCCTCATCGCTACGGCCATGCTGCCGGAGACGCGCGGGCGCGAGCTCGAGATGGCCGTCGACGAAGAGACCCGGTCCGCCCTCCCGCGCTATGCGGCGCCGGTCCCGTCCTTCGGCGAGAAGTAGCCCGCCGCTAGCTAGTGGCTCAGGCGTTGAGCCGGCGGTCTGGCGTGATCTGATCTCGATCCATCACCAGTTCCAGCACCGCTGATCGGTCAGCGGCGCACGCGCGCTCGAACGCTGCCGCAAAGGATTCGGTTGTCTCGACGCGCTCGGCGTGGGCGCCAAATGATTTGGCCAGCGCAACGAAGTCCGGCCCCACCAGGTCGGTGCTCGAGACGCGTCCTGGAAACCGCCGCTCCTGGTGCATGCGGATCGTTCCGTACATCCCGTTGTTGACGACGAGCATGATCACGCGGGCGCCGTACTGCGCCGCGGTTGCGAGCTCCTGCGAATACATCAGGAAATCGCCGTCGCCGGCCACGCAGACGGTCATGCGATTGGGATAGCGGAGGCTCGCCGCGATCGATGCCGGCACTCCGTACCCCATTGAGCCGCTCGTCGGCGCCAGCTCCGTTCGGGGCCGGCGGTAGGTAAAGAACCGATGCACCCAGACGCTGAAGTTCCCCGCCCCGTTCGCCAGGATGGCGTCCGCCGGGAGGCGTGTTGCGAGGTGCCGAATCACCACGGCGAGATTGACGCCGCAGCGGGGGCCCGCCTCGGGCACGTTGATGAAGCGCTCGTACTCGCGGCGCGCGGATTCGGTCCACGCCCTCCAGCGGGGAGCACCGATCGGCGCGAGGGCGCCCAGCCGGATCGCCGCGGCAGAAGGCGACGCGTTTATGGCCCGATCGGCCTGGTAGACGCGATTCAGCTCGTGGGGGTCGGCGTGGACATGCACGAGTCGTGCAGCAAGGTGCGGTGGACGGAGGAGGGAGTACGTCATCGTGTTCACATCGCCGAGCCGCGTGCCGAGGGCGAGGATCAGGTCGGCCGCCTTCACGCGCTGCTGCAGATGTGGCGGCAGGCCGAGGCTCAGATGCCCCGCATAACAAGGGGCATCGTTGTCGATCAGGTCCTGGCGCCGGAAAGAGGTCAGCACCGGCAGTGTGTTCGCCTCCGCGAAGCGGGCGAGCGCGGCGCACCCCTCATCGGACCAGCACGAGCCGCCGGCAATCAAGAGAGGCTGGCTGGCGCGCTCCAGTTCGTCACGCACTGCCTCGAGGTCGGCATCGGCCGGCGTCGCCTGCACCGGGTGGAACGGTCGCGTGTCGAGGACTGAAGATTGCTCCGCCAGCATGTCCTCCGGCAGTGCCAGGACGACGGGCCCCGGGCGGCCGGACGTCGCCACCTGGAAGGCGCGCAGCACGTACTCCGGAATCCGATCCGCCGTCTCGATCTCGGCCACCCACTTGGCGAGGGCGGCGAACATCTGCCGGAATTCGACTTCCTGGAACGCTTCGCGGCCGCGCACATCGCGTTGGACCTGGCCGACGAACAGGATCATCGGCGTCGAATCCTGGTAGGCCGTGTGGACGCCGACGCTCGCGTGCGTCGCACCGGGCCCGCGCGTGACGAAGCAGATGCCGGGCCGCCCCGTCAGCTTGCCATCCGCCTCCGCCATGTTGGCTGCAGCCCCTTCGTGCTTGGCGACGACGACGTCGATCTGCGGCGTGTCGTAGAGCGCGTCCAGCACGTCGAGATAGCTTTCGCCGGGCACGCAGAAGAGGCGGTCGACGCCGTGAAGGCGAAGCGCGTCGACGAGGATCCGCCCGCCCGCGCGGGTTCCAGGAGCTTCGGACATTGATGATTCTCTCCTGCCGGGCTAGGCCGTATGTTTCAGATAGACCGTTCGAGTCTCTGTGTAGAAGTCGAGCGCCAGTTGTCCCTGCTCGCGCATGCCGAAGCTGGAGGCTTTCGTGCCGCCGAACGGCAACTGGTACTCCACTCCTGCCGTGGGCAGGTTGACCGTGATCAATCCGGCCTCGATGCGCTGCACGAACTGATGCACGCGGGACAGGTTGTTCGACACGATCGACGCGGACAGCCCGAATTTGACGCCGTTCGCAAGCCGGATGGCGTCGTCGAAGTCTTCGGCGACCAGGAGCGCGAGGACCGGTCCGAACACTTCTTCCTGGGCGATCCGCATGTCCGGCGAGACACCACCGAAAATCGTGGGCTCCACGAAGAAGCCTTTGTCATATTGTCCGCCAGTGAGCCTGTTCCCGCCGCAGAGCAGCGCCGCCCCTTCCTTCCGCGCGACGTCGATGTACGAGAGATCTGTCTGCAGCTGTGCGTCATCGACGGCCGGCCCGATGTCGATGCCGCGTTCCAGCCCGTTGCCGATCTTCAGAGCGCGCGTCTTGGCCAGCAGCTTGTCCACGAGTGCGGCGTAGATCGGCCGTTCGATGATGGCGCGGCTGCACGCGGTGCACTTCTGGCCGGTGGAGAAGAAGGCGCCGTTGACGAGGATCGACGCGGCGTAGTCGAGGTCGGCGTCAGCGAGCACGATTGTCGGGTTCTTGCCGCCCATTTCGAGCTGGACGCGCAGCTTGCGCTGCGTCGCCTTCTCGTAAATCAGGCCGCCGACTTCGGTCGAGCCCGTGAATGACAGCGCCCGAAGCGCCGGGTGCGCGAGCATGGCGTTGCCCACCGCGCCGCCCCCGCCGGTAACGAAATTGACGACTCCCGCGGGAACGCCTGCCTGCTCTAGCGCCTCCACGATGCGGAGCGCGCTGAGAGGCGCGAGTGAGGCCGGCTTCAGCACAACGGTGTTCCCGGCAACGAGCGCCGGCGCCATCTTCCAGGCGGGGATGGCGCTCGGAAAGTTCCATGGCGTAATGAGGCCGACGACGCCGAGCGGTTTGCGGATGGTGAAGCAGAAGACGTTCTCTCGCTCGGACGGGATCTGGTGATTGAACTGTCGGGCGCCTTCGCCGCCGAAGTAGCGGAGGATGTTGATCGCGCGGTTGATCTCGGCGGTCGCCTCCGGCAGCGTCTTGCCCTCCTCGCGCGTCATCTCCTCGGCGACCGACGCGAGCTTGCCGGCGAGAATCTCCGCGGCCTTGAACAGGCATTCACCGCGCCGCGGCGCCGGCAGCGCCGCCCACGCGGGCTGCGCGGCCGCCGCCGCGCCGAATGCGGCATCGACGTCGTCGGCCGTCGACGCCTGGAAGAGGCCGACGATCTCGTCGACGTTCGCCGGGTTCACGTTGGCGAACGTCGCCTTGGTACGGCACGCGACCCATTCGCCGCCGATGAAATTGAGGAAGTGGGAGGGCATGAGATCCTCTATGTCGCTTTTTGCAACCTGTTTGAATTCCCTTGACGTGTTGCGGCAGTCACCCTACTGTGCAATGCGATTGTGCAACACGATTTAATCGTGCCGTGTCACGCGCCATAGTTATTAGCACGGTTTGTTTCATCGCAGGCACAGTCAGTTGCGGCGAAGAGAAATTCTCGGGGAGGATTCGCTATGAGTGCGCGGAGCGTCGCGAACATTGTTGCTGTTGCTCTGGTGGCCATCCTGATGCCGGCGCTGGCATTCGCGCAGGCATCGATCACTGGAGTCGTGCGCGACGCGTCGGGCGGGGTGCTGCCCGGCGTAACCGTCGAGGCCGCAAGTCCGGCGCTGATTGAAAAGGCGCGGTCGACGATTACCAATGACACCGGGCAGTATCGCCTCGAGAACCTGCGTCCGGGCACGTACGAGGTGACGTTCACGCTGCCGGGCTTCTCGACCGTCAAGCGAGACGCCATCGAGCTGCAGGGCTCGTTCGCCGCCACCATCAACGCCGATCTGCGGGTCGGCGAGATAACGGAAACGATTACCGTCACCGGCGAGTCGCCCATCGTGGACGTGCAGAACACGACGCAGCAGCGGGTACTCAGCCACGAGATCATCGACGCGATTCCGACCGGCCGCAGCGACAAGAACCTCGCGACGCTGATTCCCGGCGTGTCGATCGCCGGCGCGCTCAGCCAGGACGTCGGCGGCACGCAGGACCAGGTGTCGTCGCAGTTGGTGGTCCACGGAAGCCGCGGCACGGATCAGCGTCTGACGCAGAACGGCGTCTCGCTGGGCATCACCGCCAACGGCGCGAATACTCTCATCGTGGCGACCAACCTCAGTGCGTACCAGGAGGTCACGATCGACACTGGTGCCGTCTCCGCTGAACTTCCGACCGGCGGCGTGCGCGTGAACTACATTCCGAAAGACGGCGGCAACCGTCTGGCAGGTACGTTCGTCTTCGGCTTCGGCAACGGCAGCATGCAGAGCGACAACTTCTCGGACGAGTTGCAAGTTGCGGGGTTGCGCACGCCGAATGCGTTGAAGCGAAGCTTCGACTTCAACCCAGGGATTGGCGGTCCGATCGTGCGCAACCGCCTCTGGTTCCACGTCGCCTACAAGAACCAGAGCACGGAGACCTACTCGGCCGGTATATTGGCGAATCTCAACGGCAACAATCCCAACGCATGGACGTACTCGCCCGACCCGTCGAGCCGGCCGTTCAACAAGGTGGATGGTTCGGATCTCCACCTGCGCGTCACCTGGCAGGCGCTGCCGAAGCTGAAGGTGGGCTTCAGCGATCAGGAGTCGGGGTATTGCGCCTGCGCCGACGGCATCAACGCCACCACCTCGCCAGAGGCCGCGCTTCATCGCAAGAGTCTCACGCAGCGGAACCTGATGGGCGACTGGACAGCCCCGCTGACCAATAACCTGCTCATCGACGGCGCTTTCATCAACCGTCATCAGGACCAGGTCCGCACGGTGCCGCCCGGGTTCGACAATCCCGCGATGATCTCCGTGACCGAGCAGGCTCTGGGCAACCTCGTTTACAGAGGTGTGAACGTCGGCACGGGCAACCCCACCCTTCGGGATTCCTGGTTCTCGACAATGTTCGTGCGCTCGGCGGTGTCGTATTTCACTGGCGGCCACCTGCTCAAGGCCGGCTTCACGTTCGGCAACGGCAACGAACTTCACCACCTCGGCAACCAGCTGCCCGGGGCTATCCCTTACAGCTACCGCTTCAACAACAGCGTGCCGAACCTGATCACGCTCTATGGCTACCCGCTGGCGACGACCTACACCACGGATTCCGACTCGGGCATCTACGTGCAGGACAAGTGGACGACCGGCCGCATGACGCTTTCCGGCGGCCTGCGCTTCGATCACTTCGCCAACTCGGCACCCGAATCGGTGGCCGGCCCGACGCTGCTGCTGCCGACGCGCAACCTGGTGTTCCCGGCCACGGACGGCGTGAACTTCAAGGACATCACGCCGAAGCTGGGCGCGGCGTTCGACGTCCGCGGCGACGGTAAGACCGCTCTCAAAGTAAGCCTGAACAAGTACGTGCAGGGCCTGAGCTCGGGCGACGCGATCTTTGGTTCTGTGCTGATGCCCATCAACCGCGTCGGCAACACCACCACGCGCCCGTGGAACGACCGGACGACGTTTCCGGCAGGCGACCCTCGGAACGGAAACTACATCCCGGATTGCGATCTCGCGCTGCCCGCCGCCAACGGCGAGTGCAGCGCCATGGCCAACCAGAACTTCGGAGGGGCTCTCGGCGGCGCGGTCTACGACCCCGCCATCATGGAGGGCTGGGGCGTGCGCGGTTATAACTGGGAATTCTCGGCGGGCGTCCAGCAGGAGCTCATGCCGCGCGTCTCCATCGACGTAAGCTACTTCCGCCGATGGTACGGCAACTTCTTCGTGACCGACAACCGCGCGGTGGCGCCCACCGACGTAACCGCCTTCAGCGTAACCGCACCGAGTACGGATTCGCGGCTCCCGAGCGCGGGCGAGACGGTTGGCGGGTTCTTCGATCTCAACCAGAACAAGGTCGGACAGGTCGATAACTACATCACCAAGGCGTCGAACTACGGCGACCAGAGCGAGACGTGGTCGGGCGTCGACATCAACCTGAGCGCGCGGATGCGAGGAAGCCTCCTGGTGCAGGGCGGCACCAGCACCGGGCGCACCAACAACAACACGTGCGGGGTCCGCGACAAGGTCCCCGAGATGATCTCCCCCGTCACCAACGCGACGGCCATGCTCAACCCGTTCTGCGACGCGTCGACGCCGTGGTTAACGCAGGTCAAGTTCGTCACCGCATACACCCTGCCGCGCGTCGGCGTGAATCTGAGCGGAACGCTGCAGAACCTCCCGGGGCCGGCGCTCAGCGCGACCTACGTGGCGTCGAACGCGATCGTGACGCCCTCGCTCGGGCGGGCGCTCTCCGGTGGCGCGGCGAACGCGACCGTGAACCTGATCGCACCCAACTCGATCAATTACGATCGATACACGCAGCTCGATCTGCGGATCGGTAA
Source organism: Vicinamibacterales bacterium (assembly GCA_036802945.1). Lineage (GTDB taxonomy): Bacteria > Acidobacteriota > Vicinamibacteria > Vicinamibacterales > UBA2999 > Gp6-AA40. Next base: position 7,267 of record DAIRVG010000125.1, on the reverse strand, counting down.
GTCACTCAGGTTCGGTGCGTACAGGACGTCGGTGAACCTCGACGTCTTCAATGCACTGAACGAGAGCTCGATCTTGTCGCTCAACAACACATTCGGCGGGACCACGCCGTGGCTGGCGCCGCAGTCGATCATGCAGGGGCGACTCGTCAAGATCAGCGCCCAGTTCGACTTCTAGCGTATGCTCCGGCGAGTGGAGAAGAACATCCCCGGGGCGGCGCTTCTTCTGTTCATGTCGCTCGCCGCGGCCAGCCCGGCGCGGGCTCAGGTGAGCCTTGTCGGCGATTGGAGCAGCCGCATCCACGAAGACTCGACTCGCAACGGCCCGACGATTGGCGAGTTCGAGGGATTACCCTTCACGCCGCAGGCGCTCGCGCACGCCGACGCGTGGAGCGAGTCGCGGCTTGCCGTTGTTGAACGACTGTGCGTGCCGAACGGCGCGGCCTGGGCATTTCGCGGACCGGCGCAGATCCGGATCTCGGAGGAGAAGGATCCCACGACGCAGGACCTCGTCGCCATCAAGACGTTCATCGCGACCTTCTCGCAAACGCGCACCATCTGGATGGATGGGCGTCCGCATCCCGGCAAGTATGCGCCGCACACCTGGCAGGGGTTCTCGACCGGCACCTGGCAGGGCAACATGCTGACGGTGAAGACGACGCACCTCAAGCGCTTTTTCCATCGGCGCAACGGGGTGCCGCAGAGCGATCAGGCCACGCTCACCGAGTACTTCATGCGTCACGGCAACAACTACCTGACGCACGTGACGATGATCGAGGATCCCGTGTACCTCACCGAACCGCTGGTGCAGAGTCAGAACTTCACGCTGACGGCCAACGTGACGGCGGAGTCGTACCAGACCTGGACCGTGTGCGTGCCCCTGGAAGAAGGCGGCGGGCGGCCGCGCGGCTACGTGCCGCACTATCTCCCCGGGACGAATCAATACCTCACCGAATACTCGACGAAGTTCCGGCTCCCGTTCGAGGCGACCCGCGCCGGTGCCGAGGCGATGTACCCGGAGTATCAGAGCAAGCTGCGACAGATGCTGCGAGCGCTGCCGCCAGTCGGAGCGTCGGCCCCATGATGCGCGCAGGACTGTCGAGAGTCGCGATTGTCGCGTTCGCGCTCATGCAGCCGCTTGCTGCGGCGCACGCGCAGGCCCCGCGCCCCGGCCCGCGCGCGGCGGGTGCTGTCATCGCTGACCCCGAGCTCGAAGTCGTCCAGTTGGCCGCGGATGTCTACATGATCGGCGGCGCCGGCGGGAACATCACCGTCAACGTCGGCTCCAACGGCCTGTTCGTCGTCGATACGGGGACCCAGGCGGCGAGTGCGAAGGTGGTGGCCGCCATCCGCGCGATCTCGGACAAGCCAATCCGCTACATCACCGACACCAGCGCCGATGCCGACCATGTCGGCGGGAACATCGCCGTCAAAGGGATCGGCCAGGGGATTCGGACCCGCGAGAATAGAGAAGAAGGGGCCGTGATCGTCGCGCATGAGGCGATTCTCACCCGCATGAGCGCGCCTACGGGTCAGCAGTCGCCGGCGCCGGCCGGCGCCTGGCCCAGCTGGGCGTTCCCCACGCCGCAGCAGGATCTGACATTCAACGGTCAGGCGATTCAGATGTTTCGGCTTCCGGCGGCGCATACCGACGCCGACGTCGTGGTGTTCTTCCGCCGGTCCGATGTCGTCGCCACCGGGGACATCTTCGACCCCACGCGGTATCCCGTCATCGACACAACGAGAGGCGGAAGCATCGAGGGGGAGATTGACGCAGTCAACTGGCTGCTCGACCTGATCGTGCCGGCGGAAAAGGAAGAGGGCGGGACGATGGTGGTGCCAGGGCACGGGCGGGTCTGTGATGAGAGCGAAGTCATGGAATACCGCGACATGCTCACCATCGTGCGCGACCGCGTCAAGGACATGGTCGAGAAGCGAATGACACTCCAGCAAGTGAAGGCGGCGAAGCCGACCTTCGAGTACGACCCTGAGTATGGCGCGAGCGATGCCTTCGTCGAGGCTGTGTTTCGCGGGTTGCAGGCGCGGTGACCGGCGGGATCATTACGCGCGCTGTCTGCGCGCCTATCGGCGTCGCGCTCGCGCTGCTCGTCGTCATCGGAACCGCGCCCGTGGATGCGCAGCGCGGTCGGGGCGCCGGGGCCGGCGGCGAACAGGCGTCTTCGCCGCGGCAGGCGGCGCCAGTGGATCTGACCGGGTACTGGGTCTCGGTGGTGTCGGAAGACTGGCGCTATCGCATGGTGACACCCGCGAAAGGCGACACCGGCGGCGTGCCGCTCAATGCGGAAGGGCAACGCATCGCCAGGGAGTGGGATCCCGCCCGTGATGCGGCCGCCGGCGAGGCGTGCCGAGCGTATGGCGCTCCAGGCCTGATGCGCCTGCCGGGACGGCTCCACATCACCTGGCAGGACGAGCGGACGTTGAAAATCGAGACGGACACCGGGACGCAGACGCGGCTGCTGCACTTCGGCGGTACCCCCACGGCCATTGCCGATCGTACCTGGCAGGGGGTTTCCACCGCTGCGTGGGACAGCGTACAGGGTGGCGGAGCGCCTGGCTCGCCGCGCTGGGGGTCTTTGCGCGTGGTGACCACGCAGTTACGACCGGGGTACTTGCGCAGGAACGGCGTCCCATACAGCGAGAGCGCGGTGTTGACCGAGTACTTCGACCTGCACCCGGGGCCTCGCGATTCGACGTGGATCACCGTCACGACCATCGTGAACGATTCGAAGTACCTCGGGCAGGAGTTCATCACGAGCACCGACATCCGGAAAGAGCCGGATGGCTCGAAGTGGAACCCCACGCCGTGCACCGCTGACTGATCGCAGGTCTAGTTCGGCTTTACGAACAGTCCGACGATACCGGTCGCGCCCTTGGCGTGAGACGGCATTGGAGCCGGCGGGACGATCTTCGCCAGCACCTCTTCCCGCGTCAGACCGGGCGGCAACTCCTTGGGATCCATGTCAGTCGCGATCACGACGAACGTATAGTGGTGAGGCGACCCGGGCGGCGTGCAGGGCCCGGAGTAGTTGCCCACGCCCTGCGTGCTTTTGCCGCCGATGTACTTCTCCGACGGCTTACTGACCTCTCCTTCGGCGAAGCTCGTCACCGACGCGGGAATCCCGTAGGCCACCCAGTGGTGCACGCCGGCGCCACCGCGCCCTTCCGGATCCTCCATCAGTATCGCGAAGCTCCTCGTGCCCTCGGGAACGCCCGTCCAGGAGAGCTGCGGCGACACGTTCTCCCCGACGCAATTGGGGTTGTTTGGGTTCGTGTTGGCGACCTTGCGCGGCATCAGCTGGCCATCCTTGAAAGTCGTGGATGTCACCGTGAAAGGATCGGCTGCCGCGGCGCTGGTGGCGAAGACCGCCGTGAGAACACTCGCCGCAAGAATTTGAAGAATGACTCGAGTCGAAGACATATGTCCCTCCAGAGCATGACCCCGCAGGGTCGTGTGCGCGATTGTATGTCACGGCTCTGGACCTTAGATTAGATCCGCGTAGCGGCCACGGTTTCTCGGGTGATCGGTAGTAAGATGAGCCGCTTCGCCATCGCCAGGCGGAGCAAGCCCCACAGCTTATGTCTACAGGCAAGAAGCGATTATTCCTGCTGGCGGGGATGGCGACGACCCTCGCGGTCGCATCGCTGGCGATGTACGCCATCACGGGCCGGACTTCCACGACGACGGGGTCAGCGCCGAAGACGCCGTGGGGCGAGCCAGACCTCCAGGGCATCTGGTCCAGGGATGTCGACATCCCCCTCGAGCGGCCCGCCAAGTACGCTAACCAGGAGTTCTTTTCGGACGCCGAACGCGCTGAACTCGATCAGCAGATTGCGGACATCATCAGCCGGGACAGCACCGAAGACCGCCGGGCTCGGGGTACTGAGCGAGACGTCAATACTGAATTCAGCCAGGCACCCTTTACGGTGCATCTGCCTGTCGGCAGACGAACCTCACTCATCGTCGATCCACCGGACGGGAGAATTCCCCAGCTCATGCCGGAGGCTCGGAAGGCGAGGGCGACGTTGCGAGCGTTCCAGCTCGCCCTCCTCCAACCCACTGCTGCCTGCAAGGAGAAACACCCCGGCTGCGCCGGCGGGCAGTACGGACCTGTGTCACCGAGACGAAACGAGATGCCTCCGAGCTACGTGGGCGGTACAGGTGCCGGGATCAACCGCGCGAATGGCCCCGAGGACCGCGGCCTCAACGAGCGGTGTCTGGCGGGCACCATTCCGGATTTCGGTAATTTTGTTGGCGGATTCAGTCGAATCGTGCAGGGTCCAGGCGTAATTTCGATTTTCTACGACATGGGCCCTGGGCTCGGAGGCTTTCGCAATATACCGATCACAATGGCCCCGCACCTGCCTGCGACCATCCGCCAGTGGTGGGGCGACTCACGAGGCCGATGGGAGGGCGACACGCTGGTCGTCGACGTCACGAATTTCTCGCCGAAGTCGGACTTCCAGGGAGCTCACGGAAACCTGCACCTCGTTGAACGGTGGACGCGGCTCGACGCGGACACGATCGAATATGTCGTGACGATCGACGATCCGACGACATGGACCAGATCGTGGACCGTCAAGCAGGAGCTGAAGAAGCAAAGCGACGCGGCGAATCGCATCTACTATGAGCCGCGGTGTCACGAGGGGAATTACGGCTTTACGGCGCTGCTGACGGGCGCACGGGCCTCGGAGCAGGCATTCGCGGAAGGACGCGGTCCCGATCCCGCGACGATGTGCACGATCATCGTCGGATGCGGAGGATTTGTCCGCGGTGGATTTGCCGACGAGGGGCCGGATGCGGACCCGTTCCGAAACCCGCCACCGGTGCCGTGACTGGTCCAGGTTTCAGACGAACGTCAGGGAGACAAGCCATGCGTGAAGTGCTCAGGAGCTGTGTTTCATTCGTGTGGTTCATCCTGCTGCCCGCGCTCGCGTTCGGGCAGACGGAGGTCAGGGTTTTCGTCGGCGGGGCGGTGACCGAGCCCGTCAAGGAGGCAGGCGCCACCTTCGCGCGCAACTCGGGCAGCACGCTCGTGTATGTCACCGACACGACGGGCGCGCTCCAGAAAAGGCTGGCCGCCGGCGAGAAGGCCGACCTGATAATCGTCGCCGGCCCGGGCATGGACGCGTTGATAAAGCAGAAGCTGGTGATGGCGGAGAGCCGGGTCGATCTTGCGCGTGCATTGATCGGTGTTGGCGTGAAGGCCGGCGCAGCCTCGCCCGATCTGTCGACGCCCGACACATTCAAGGCCGCCCTCCTCAAGGCCCGATCGGTTTCGTACGTCAATCCGGCGTCAGGCGGGACGTCCGGAACCTACTTCGAGGGCCTGCTGCAGCGCATGGGCATTGCCGATGCGATGAAATCGAAGATCGTGTACCGGACGCAGGGATCGGAAGTCGCGGACGCCGTCGCCAAAGGCGAGGCCGAACTCGGCATCTCCTTCACCAGCGAATTGCAGCCGAACAAGGGTGTGAAAGTGGCTGGAACCCTGCCCGCCGCCATCCAGTTGCCGACGATCTATTCAGCGGCGATCACCGCGAAGGCCGGAAGCGGCGACGCGGCACGTGCCTTCCTCCGTACGCTCACCGGCACCGAGGCACGCGCGGCGTTGACGAAAGCCGGGCTCGAGCCGGTCGGCCCCGCCCGCTGAACGGCCGGAACGACGCCATCGGGCCGTCGCCGCACTCCCCACGCTTTCGCCTCAACAGCTCTGGCAAGCGCCAAATTGTCAGCGACTTAGAGCCTCTGATCGAAAGATGGCTGGGAGGCGGGATTCGTGCCCGGAGCGAGAGCCGCGAAGCGCCTGAAGGTTGCGGGGTTTTCCCTCACTTGACGCGTTCACCATCAGAAGCGATGCAAGACGCGAGGTCCGACCGGGCCAGGCGAACGGTCAGACCGAAGGCGGAGTTGCATCGGCGCCGCTTTCGATTGTGGAGGATTCCATGAAGACCCGAGACAGGTTCCCGATACCGATGTTCGTCGCGATCGTGTTTGCCGGTGCACTCGCAGCGGCTGGGGCTGCGGTCGCCAGCACGCCGCCTGCTCCAGGCCCTGGTGAACCGACCCTGGCAGAAGTTCGTCGCGCGACAGAGCGGTTCCGAGCCGTGAGCGCCGCGCTTGCGGAAGGCTATATTCGCGATCCGTTCGACCTCTGCGACACCGCCGCGATGATGGGTCGGCCCGCATCCCTCGGGGCGATGGGCATCCACTACTTCCGCCCTGATCTTCTCGGCATCACGGCACCGCCCTCGCCACGAGTAGGCGGCGTTGGTACGCATACGGATTTCCGCAGGCCGAGCATTCTCATCTACGAGCCGCAGGAAAATGGTGCTTTGGAGTTAGTCGCGGTTGAAAACCTCGTGTTCGCGGCCGCCTGGCACGCGGCAGGTCATGCCGAACCGCCGACGTTCCACGGTGTGCCGTACGACTCGATGATGGACGATCCCGGCACCACGGTTGACGAGGCACACATGTTCGAACCGCACTTTGATCGCCATGTCTGGCTCTATCGCGACAACCCGAATGGAATCTTCACGCCGTTTAATCCTGCCGTGACCTGCGCGAGCCACCGAGGGGCACAAGGGCATACGTCGACGCATTCGACTCACTAAGAGCCTGTTCATGGCGAAGTCGCGACGAGAGTCGCGCGAAGGCTGAAGACGTGCCGACCAGCCAGAACCTGATCAGGTTCTGGCTACTGTCGTGGCCAGCGACGAGACGCTTCGATGAAGATCTGCCATGTGGGCGAACGGAGATGATTTAGTTTCGATTGCCGTCCGATTCGGGGGAGTTGTCACCGGCGAGACGTCTTCCAAGGCATGCCGCTCCTGAAAAAGGGGTCAAGCGTCACCGATGTTCCGGTTCCAATTCCATCAGCCAGACGTCGCCCCTGAAGTCGCCGAGCACGAGGATGATCTGATCGGGCGTGGCGATTGCCGCAGTGCCTGGAAGGTACGCGGGCATCAGCATTTCATTTGACGCGTACACCGCAATGGGCTCACCTTCCGCCAGTCCTGATGCGGAAGCGAAATGCCGCGCACGAAAGGCGCTACGAAACAGCGGGTTCGTGCCGGCAGGCGTGTAATACAACAACCTCCCATCCGCAGACCAGAACGGATGGCTCGCGGACCGATCCACCACTACCCACTCTGACTCTGGAATCAACTGTTCCCGGTACGGCGCAACACACACGTTCACCGGTTCGCCCGGACGCGATGCATCGAACGCGATCCATCGTCGATCGGGCGA
>DAIRVG010000124.1:0-18185 GCA_036802945.1 Vicinamibacterales bacterium | reverse complement strand
ACCCGGCGTTCTTCAAGCACCTCGAGGAGGTCTTCCCGGGTCGCGACATTCGCGCCCACAACGACGAGAAGCTGCACAACCATGGAAGCTCGACGGTCAAGCACGGCCGCGGGTCGGTGCTCACCGTCGACCTGACCAACCGCTGCAACATGATGTGCGACCCCTGCTTCATGGACGCGAACCAGGTCGGGTTCGTCCACGAGCTGTCGTGGGAAGACATCAAGCAGGTGCTCGACAACGCGATCACGATCAAGCCGCGCCGGCAGATGTCGGTGCAGTTCTCGGGCGGCGAGCCGACGATGTCGCCGTACTTCCTCGATGCGGTCCGCTACGCGCGCAAGGTGGGCTACAACAGCGTGCAGGCGGCGACCAACGGCATCGAGTTCGCCAAGAGCCCCGAGTTCGCGAAGGCCGCGGCCGAGGCCGGCCTGCGCTACGCGTACCTGCAGTTCGACGGCATCGGCAACGCGGCCAATTCGCATCGCCGGGTCGGCAACCTCTTCGACGTCAAACTGCGGGCGATCGAGAACCTCTACCAGGCCGGCGTCGACATCGTGCCGGTCATCACCATCGTGAACGGCGTCAACAACGAGCAGGTCGGCCGGGTCATCGAGTTCGCGCTCGACAACCCGAAGCGGATCAACTTCCTCTCGTTCCAGCCCGTCTCATTCACCGGACGTGACGAAGAGATCACGCCGGAGCGCCGTGCCGCGCAGCGGTACACGCTGTCGCACCTCGCACATGACGTGAAGAACCAGACGGGCATCGGCGAACCGATCCGCGACTGGTTCCCGATCTCGTTCATGTCGACCTTCACCGACTGGGCGGACGTCGTCCACGGGCCGGATCGCGAGTGGGGCCAGCTGACGTGCGGCTGCCACCCGAACTGCGGCATCGGCATGGCGGTGATGATCGACAAGGAAACGAAGGAGGCCGTTCCGGTGACCGCGTTCCTCAAGGCAGACCAGCTGGCGAGGGACATCGCACAGGTCAACGACGCCGCGCGCGGCAAGTTCCTGTCAGTGGCCGGCATGGCGCTCGCGCTGATGCGGAACTATGATCCCTTCAAGGCCCCGACGCACTTCCGCATCGCCGACCTGATGAAGAAGTTCGACAAGACCTTCGGCGCCACCGGCAAGGACTACGGCAAGGTGAGCGGCGACCGCACGATGTCCGACATCGAAAAGCGGCGCGCCGATCGCTGGAACTTCCTGTTCATCGCGGGCATGTGGTTCCAGGACCTCTTCAACTACGACTTCCGGCGCACAGAGATGTGCATCATCCCGTATGCGACGCAGCAGGGCGAGATTTCCTTCTGCGCCTACAACACCGGGATCGGCTGGCGCAACATCATCGAGAAGATGCACATGACGGCGACCCTGACCAAGTGGTACGACGAGCATGGGCGTCACGAGATCTTCGCCGGCGGCAAGGAAGTCCAGATGACGAGCAAGGACCACTCGCTGGTGCTGAACGCCGAGGCGGTGGCCAAGGGTAAGCAGACCGACCTCGACGACCTGGGCATCGCGAAAAACGCCCGCGAGGAGAAGCTGGCGGCGCGCAAGAAGACGCAGATGACGGCAGAGGAGCTCCGCAAACACCAGGAGATGGAGCGTCTCTACCGCCAGGAAGTGCTCAAGGAGCAGCCGACGCTGCAGATCCAGGGGCTGGGCGGCGCTAAGAAGAAGCAGGAAGTCGCGGAGGTTGTCCACAAGCCCACGATCTGAGGACGGGAAGTCGGGATCCGGGATTCGGGATTTGAAGGGCCGGTGGTCGAAGGACCGCCGGCCTTTCTTATTTGGCCTTTCCGTCAAGCAGTTCGTATACCCGCCAGACGCCGTGAGGCGGCGTGAGGCCTGGGGTACGAATGGCCGGGTAGTTGACCGCCTGCGAGCGTAAGTCAATTGTGCTCGCCGCCTCCTCCCTTGGAATCCCTGCGTCGTGCATGCGCTTGGCTTCTGACCAGAGCAGGCGGAGGTATGCCTGGAAATGATCGATCTTTGCCTTTCCCTTGAAAGAACTGCCGTGCCCTGGGAGGACAGTGTCAAAGTCGAGCGCTTTCACCTTCTCGAGCGTCTCAATCCATTCGGGAACGTACGCGTCACCGGCATAGGACGTCCCTTCGGTGAGAAGATCGCCCGTCGCGATGACGCGCTCCTTCGGCAGGAACACGACAACGTCGCCGGCGGTATGACCGCGGCCCATGAACATGATGCGCACCTCGCGGCCGCCGAGATGCAGTGTCATGCGATCGTTGAGCGTCACGTTCGGGGGCGTCGGCCGCACGGCGTTCGTCCCTTCGAGATGGTTCTGCTGAATCGTCAGTTGCCGTTCGAGCTTTGTCTTCTCCCCGATGTCAGTCAAGGAAGCGATCCGCTGCTTCAAGGCGTCAATTTGTCCCGGCACCGAGCCAACGAAAAACTCGCGCGCGCGTGAATCCTGCGATTTCCCCGCCAGGATCATCTCCCGGGCGAACTCATGGCCGATGATTTGAACCTCCGGACCATAGATCTGGTTCCCATGCGAGTGGTCGAAGTGATAGTGCGAGTTAATGACGTATCGGATCGGCTTCGGTGTGATCGCCTTCAGCTCCTCGCGCAGCGCCCAGGCGCCGCCCGGCGAGACGTGCGAATCGACCACCAGCACCTCGCGGTCGCCTTCGATGATCGCGGCATTCGACATGACGATGAGGCTGCCGGTCCCGACTGCGTGATAGACGCCGTCGGCAATCTTGTTGAACGTGAAGGCCGGCCGCGTGTAATTGGTGCCTGGGGGTGGACCCCCGCCCGCAGGCGACTGTGCCGGCATCGCCAACATCGAGGCGACGCCGAGGGCGAGGATAAGGGCCAGCAGGATCCAGCGCGATCGCATCATCTGAGGCTCTCCGGTTTGCACAGATCCTATACCCAGGCGTGCAGCGACCAGCCGAGAGGGCCGCGTTGTCGTCGATCTGAGGACGGGAAGTCGGGATCCGGGATCGGGGATCCGGGGTCAGGATTCGAGAGAGGCTGGTGGTCGAAAGATCGCCAGCCTTCCTATTTTTGCGCCGCTTCGAACACCGCGATCGCCTGGTGAACGGCGGACCGCCGGTCGCCGGCGAATGAAGGCGCCATGGCCCTCGACGCCTCGGCGATAGAGGACAAAAGCAGCTGGTGATTCGGGGCCAGATCGGAGGGCGGCGTCGCGACAGTCAACGACTGGCTGACCCCACCCAGCGTGCGGGCGAGCACCGCGAGCACCTGGGTGTCTGGTGACTCGAGCGCCGAAATCAGAAACGGCTGAACCTCCTTGAACCGCGCTACGGCGGCACGCCGCTGCTCGCGATAGTCACCTTGCTTCGCATCTTCTGACTGCTGCTTTGCATCCTCGGACTGGGCGTCGTTCGGCTTCCCGGTCGCCCGCGCACTTTGCGTGGCGCGCGACCCGCGGCCCCCAACCTCCCATGGCGGTTTCGGCCAGGCAAGATCCACATACACGCGCCGGCCTTCGAGCCTGAGACGGCTTTGAACGTCATGGGGAACAACGAGGCGGGCGTGCCTGGCATCCGAGCGTCCCGCCGCCTCAACCGTCAACTCGCTCGCCAGCAGCATCCCTTCAGGCATGTGCAGCACGTTTTTCTCGCCGACGTCCATTACCTGCCCGATGCTGATGTCGATCGTCGTCGCGCTCGTGCGGCGCGCCTCGACCTGTCGCGGTTCGCTGGGCATTTCGAAGACCACCGAGGACATGCCCGGCGCGGCAACGATCACCACACCGTCGCTGGCCGTCTCACCTCCGACAAACATCGCGGCGCGCTGTGGTCTGCCGCGCATGGTGTCGTCGACCACGAGCCGCACCTCGCCGAGTCCCCACGTGGCAAGCGCCCGCTGCGCGTACTCGGCTTCGTCAGTCGACACGTAGGGGCCCACGAGGACCTGGAACCGGCGGTCTTCGGGACGCGAGCGGACCAGGGTCGGCAGGCCCGAGGAATTCAGCGCGGCGGCAAACGCGGCGGCGCGCAACTGGGTCGGGAAGGAACCGGCCGAGACGCTGAAGCTTGCCGCCGTCGCGATCGTCGAAGTCTCGCCGGCGATTAGCCGCTGAAAGATTGAACTGGCCAATTCCGGCGGACCAAACATCCACAACGCTGCGTCGCCCACGAGGAACACGACGATCGCCGTGACAAGCCAGAAGCGCCTTCGCCACTTGAAGAGCATGGCCTGCAGGTCATCAGGGCGGGTGGATCGCATGCAACCCTATCGTGCAGAAGGCGCGAGGTAGAGCCGGTCGCCGATCTCGACCCGACAGGCATCGAGGCGACCCGCGGGCAGCTCGATCACGGCGCGCGCGCGGAGCGCGAGTGAGACCCGCCAAGGCTGAACGCGCGATTTGGTGTGCACGGCGCATCCGTCGCCGTCGAGGAAGACGAGGTCAATTGGGAACCGCATGAACGCCGTATGGACGGCCGCGCACGGCACGAGCATCAACGCGGCGTTCTCCTCCAGGCCCTCGCGCCCGAGGAGTCCGCGCCGGCGCGCCTCGCGCGTGTCCGCCACTTCGACGACGTCGGCGATCGCTTTCCGCGTCCGGTCGTTCATCAGACGCATGATCATTGAATCTCCAGCCGCGTAGGGGAATCGACGAAATACGAGGCGCACGCCGCATCGATCAGCTCACGCGTGACCACCGGTTCGATGCCGCGATAGCGGCAGAGCGCGGCGATCTGATCGAGCAGATCGCGCGGGTGACACGCGCGCATGGCCCGGCCGGTGGCGCGGTAGTGCCGGCGGTAGAGGTACGCGACCATCACCTTGTGGAAGAGCAGCCGGCGGCCACGGCAGTTCAACTCGAAGATGCGCGTGAACTCGTCGAGATCGGGATCGCCGACGGCGATCTTGTACGGGATGCGGCGCAGGAACGCTTCGTCTGCGAGCGACGCGGGGTTCAAGTTCGTGGCGAACACGGTCAGCACGTCGAACGGAACCTCGAATTTCTTGCCTGTGTGGAGCGTGAGGTAGTCCACGCGGCTTTCGAGCGGCACGATCCAGCGGTTGAGGAGATCCTCCGGCCGCATGCGCTGACGGCCGAAGTCGTCGACCAGGAACACGCCGCCGTTTGCCTTGAGCTGGATGGGCGCTTCGTAGAATCGCGAGAGCGGGTTGAACGTGAGGTCGAGCATGTCGAGCGTCAGCTCGCCGCCCACCGTGACCACGGGACGCCGGATGCGAATCCAACGTCGATCGCGCGGTTCAGCGGAAATGACGCTCGCCGGAACCGGTTCCTCCTCGATCGCCTGGTGATTGACGGGGTCGAACATGGTGATGATGTGTCCGTCGATTTCGATGGCGTGCGGCATGTACATTTCGCCGCCGATCGCCCGACCGAGGCCTTCCGCGATGACCGTCTTGCCGTTTCCAGGCGGTCCGTACAGGAAGATCGCCTTATTGGCGTTCACGGCGGGACCCAGCTGTTCGAGCATCCGGTCCGGCACGATCAACTTCGAAAACCCTTCAACGAGCCGTTCGCGATCGATGTATCCGCGGGCGGCCGTACGCGCACGCATGTCCGCCACATAGGTCGCCAGCGGCACGGGCGCGGCCCCGATGTACTGATTGATGTCCAGATAGCTCCGCGCGCGATCGCGCCCAAGATCGGTGAGAGCGTAGCGATATCCGGCGCTCGAGGAACCGCTCGACCCGCGCACCTCGACCAGCCGCTCGACTCGCACGCGTTCCACGATCGGCTCGAGTACCGAGTAGGGCACTCGCATCCGGTCGGCGACGACGAGGCCGCTGAGCTCGCCACCGTAGAGCGTCTTGATGATCAGCTGCTCGATGAGACTTGCCGTCAGTCCCGTCTCCTCGAGGGTCGCTGGTGCCCGCGACGTCCGAGGCACGCTTCGTACGTCGGTGATCGAGGCGACCTGGCTCACTTGTGCCCCATCGGAAAGAGAACCTGGACGAACTTGATCGCGGCCGGTCCGATGGTGACGACCCAAATCGCCGGAAAGATGCAGAACACGAGCGGGAACACCATCTTCACGCCTGTCTTTGCCGCAGCTTCCTCCGCACGCTGCCGCCGCTTGGTGCGCAGCGTCTCGGAATGGACGCGGAGCGATTGCGCGATGCTCGTGCCGAACTTGTCGGTCTGAACGAGCATGGCGACAAGCGACGACAGATCTTCGACGCCGGTGCGATCCGCGAGGTTGTGCAGCGCCTCGGATCGGGAATTTCCGGCCCTGAGCTCGAGATTGACCAGTCGCAACTCATCGCACAGGTCGGAATGCGCGAACGCGAGCTCCTGTCCGACGCGCTGGAGCGCCTGATCGAGCCCGAGTCCCGCTTCGACGCTGACAACGAGCAGATCGAGCGCGTCCGGCAGCGAGAGGCGGATGCGGTGCTGGCGCTTTCGTGCCAGACGTCCGAGCACCATGGTCGGGAGGAGATAGCCAATGGCCGCAGCGCCCAGCGCAACGGCCACATTCGGCCGGCCGAAGAGGGGCAACGAGGTCGCGCCGAAGAGGAGCAACGCGAACCCGAGGCGAATGCCGATGAATACGGGCATCGCTTCCTTCGAGCGGAATCCGGCGAACACGAGCTTCTGCTCGAGTTTTCCCGCCTCCGACGGCCGTTTCGGCGCGTACCGACCGAGTTTCTTGAAGGAATCGGCGATGCGCTGCGAGTACGGAACCGTTTCAGCCGATGGGTGGCCGATGCCGCGAATCTCGCCAAGCCGCCGGTCGATGGCCGCGGCTCGTCCAGGCGACATTGCCATGGCGCCCGCCGCGATCAGCAGCGATACGAACAGGAACGCGAGGAGTGGCAGAAGCACGATCACGTTACACCTCGATCTTGATGACCTGGCGGATCCAGATGAAGCCGATCGTCTGCAGCACCATTGCGCCGACGAGCATCATCTGACCCATGCGCTCTCGAAAGAGCAGCGCAATATGTTCCGGGCTGATGAAAGAGAGCGCCACGGCCAGCGCCGCCGGCAGGGCCAGCAGCACGTACCCGGTGAACCGCCCGTGCGCCGTGTGCACGCGGACCTGGCGTCGAATCTTGAAGCGTTCCCGGACGACGTGCGCCAGGTTGTCGAGAATCTCGGCGAGGTTGCCGCCGGTCTCCCGCTGAATCGCGACGGCGGTGACGAAGAACCGCACATCCAGGATCGCCACGCGATCGGCCATCTCGTTCATCGCCTCTCGGACGGGTAATCCGAAGTTCTGCCGATCGAATGTCTTCTTGAACTCTGATCCGACCGGCGCCGGCAGCTCCTCGGCCACCATGCCCAGCGCTGTCTGAAACGCGTGGCCGGCGCGAATTGCGCGCGACATGAGGTCCAGCGCCTCGGGAAACTGCTCTTCGAACTTCTTCAGTCGCGACGATCGTCGCTGCACGAGCCAGCCGAACGGCGCGAAGAGGCCGATCAGCCCAGCCAGGATCGCCACCAACGGCTGATTGATGAAGAGGGCTGCGCAACCGGCGAAGAGCACCGCGAGGCCGAGGCTGATCGTGACGATCGCGCTGGGCGTGGTGCGGACACCCGACTGTTCGATGAGCGCCGCCAGCCTGTTGCCGGCTTTCGTCGCCGCGAGGGCGCGATCGATCATCGGAACGGGTCCCTCGGCGTGATTCATGACCACGGTGGTCCCGGTTTCCTCGACGACCGGCTGGCTCACCTCGTGAAGACGCAGCTCGATCCGCCGCTTTGCCATCCTCGGAGGCATGACGAACGCGAAGTAATAGGCGCCGATCACGAGCCCCGTCACGACGAAGAACACGATGACGGCAAGCAGCATCACCGCACCTCCATGATGCCTTCGAACATTTCCGCGGGCAGGTTGATGCCCGAGGAGCGAAGACGCTCGCAAATCTTCGGACGCACTCCGGTCGCGCGAAACCGTCCCAGCACTTTGCCTTCCTGCGTGATGCCGGACTTCTCGAAGACGAAGATCTCCTGCATCGTGATGATGTCGCTTTCCATGCCGGTGATCTCGGAGACGCTCGTGACCTTCCTGGTGCCGTCACTCAGGCGGGTCTGCTGCACCACGAGTTGAATCGCGGCGGCGATCTGCTGCCGCATGGCGCGCTCGGGAATGTTCGTCGCGCCCATCGCAATCATCGTTTCGATACGCGACAGAGCGTCACGCGGGGTGTTCGCGTGCACCGTCGTCAGTGATCCGTCGTGGCCGGTGTTCATCGCCTGCAACATGTCGAGCGCCTCCTCGCTGCGGACCTCGCCGACGATGATGCGGTCGGGGCGCATGCGGAGGGCGTTGACGACGAGTTGCCGCTGGCGGATCGCGCCCTTTCCTTCCACGTTCGCCGGCCGCGTCTCGAGCCGCGCCACGTGCTCCTGGCGAAGCTGAAGCTCCGCCGCGTCCTCGATCGTGACGATGCGTTCCTTATCCGAGATGAAGCTGGACAGAACGTTGAGCAGGGTCGTCTTGCCGGCGCCGGTGCCGCCGCTGATGAGACAGTTGAGCCTGGCGCGGACGCAATGCGAGAGGAAATCGAGCATCGGCTGCGTCAATGCCTTGAGCGTGACGAGGTCCTCGGACTTCAGCCGCTCCGCTGGAAAACGGCGGATCGACAGAAGCGGGCCGTCGACCGCAAGCGGAGGAATAATCGCGTTGACGCGCGAACCGTCCGGAAGCCGTGCATCGACCATCGGCGAGCTGTCATCGATGCGGCGTCCAACGCCGCTGACAATCCGGTCGATGATGCGAAGCAGATGGCGATCATCCTGGAATGTGGCAGCGACACGCTCGAGCACGCCGTTTCGCTCGACGAAGACGTGCTGGCACGTGTTGACCAGGATGTCGCTGATTCCTGGGTCGCGAAGCAGCGGCTCCAGCGGCCCGAGGCCAAAGACGTCGTCCAGCACCTCGATGAACAGCGTCTCGCGCTCGCTGAGGTTGAGCGGCGCGCTTTCTTCGGCGAGGAGTTGCGACAGCAGGGCGCGAATCTCGCTTTCCGCGCGGCTCCGATCGCTTTGCGCGAGCGCCTCGAGATTCAGCCGGTTCAGCAGCTTTCGATGGACCGCGGCGCGCAGCTCGAGATACTGCTGGCGCGGCGGCTGGGTCGTCGGACGGGGAGGAGCCTGGACACTTGAAACCATGGCGTTTTACCAGATCGACGCGAGCCGATCGAATCCGAGTGTGCTCAGCTTGAAATTGCCACCCGCGGCGACCGTCTGCGGCTCCGCCGACGGATCGATGACGCGGCGCGTGAAGCGATCGAACTGTTCCGCAATGGCGCTGTTCCCGGTAAGGGCGACCGGCACTCCCGAGTTGAGCGCGGTCGACACCGTCTTGTAGTCGCTCGGAAACGTGTGATGAATCGGATGTCCGAGCGTGGCCTCGATCTGCGCCGGCGGAATCGGATACGGCTCCGCCGCGCGATTCAGCAGCAGGCGCACTCGCTCACGGCACGATCCAAGTTGGCCGATGCGATCGAGCAGCCGTTGCGCGTTGCGCACCGACGGCACGTCCGGATTGGCGACAAAGCAGATCGTCTCCGCGGTGTACATCGCGGCGACAGAGCACGGGTTGATCTGAGTGCCGGCGTCGACCACGATGTATTCGTACTGCCGCGCGAGCAGCCGGAGGACCTCTTCGAGGGCCCCGGCGTCGGCAGCGCTCGGCCGATCGAACAGTTCGGAGCCCGCGAGGATCTCGAGACCGGACTTGTGTTTGACCACGAGCTCCTTCAGGAACTCGGCGTCGAGGCGGTGAAGGTTGTCGAGCGCGTCGATCAGCGTGTAGCGACTGCGGACACCGAGGAACAAGGTGATTTCCCCGAGGCCAGCCTTGAGGTCGACGATGATCGTCGGGCGCTTGGTGAGGCGCGCCACTTCCACGGCGCAGTTCACCGCCAGCGTCGTCGTGCCCGCGCCACCTTTCGCGCCGAAGAACACCATCGTGTTCGACTTCGTCGCCGAGGTCGAGGTCTGGCGCCGCGAGGCGGCGCGACGAATCGCTTCATGGAAATCCGAGTCCGGCGGCGGGAACGTGAAGAATTCGTTCGCGCCGGCACGCATCGACTGAAGAATCAGACCCGGATCCTCCGCGGCGGCAACGGCAAAGAGTCCGGCTGCCGGCGCTCCCGCGCGCAGCAGCTCGATGGCCGCCATGCACCCCGGTGTCTGTCCCCTCACGTCGACGATGATGATGTCGGCCAGCACGCCGTCACGTGCCGTCCGGTCGTCCATCACGCTGATCGGCATCGCCCCGGAACGGAGTTGCTGGCCGATCTGCTTTCTGAATGCGTCGTCCTGACTGACGATGAGTCCTACGAGCTGCGCCATGGGGGTCCGCTTTCTACTTCAAGAGGAACGCCGGTGGTGGCGGATCGATGGTTCGATTCGCCGGCAGTGCCGGCAGGAACGTTTCCGGCAGACGCGGCAGCTGGTTGGTCACGCCCGGAGAGTTGCCGCGAAGGATCTGCGGAGTGATCATGACGACCAGCTCGGTTTGATTCTTCTGGGCGGCCTTGCTTTTGAACAACAGGCCGAGGATCGGAATGTCGCCGATACCGGGAATTTTCTGCAGCGTCGAGTTCATGGTGTTGTTCATCAGGCCCGCAATCGCGAACGTCTGACCGTCCATGAGCTCGAGCTCGGTTTCCGTGCGACGTGTGGACAGCGCCGGGATCCGGAACCCGTTGAGCGTGACGGCGTTTCCAAAATCGAGCGTGCTCACTTCGGGACGAACCTTGAGCTGGACGCGATCGCCATTGACGACCGGCGTGAAGTTCAAGCGGATGCCGAATTCCTTGAACTGGACGGTGATCGCCATGTTCGTGCCAGAGCCTTGCGCGATCGGGACAGGGAACTCGCCGCCGGCCAGGAAGCTCGCTTCCTTACCGCTCTGCGCGACGAGATTCGGCTCCGCGAGGCTTTGAAAGAGACCGCGCGACTGCAGTGCGCGAATCGCCAGGCCGAGGTCGTACTTTTCGCTCAGCAGGAAAAAGTTGAGAAAGTCGCTGAACGCGAACTTTCCTTCTGCGCTTGTGACGTCACTACCGAACTTGCTGTCGACCTTCGTCCACTGAAGATCCGAGAAACCCGGCGCGGGAAACTGCTGCGTCGTGACGCGGCCGATCGTGTTGTTGATGCCGGTTGGGCTCGTGAACAGCGACAACCCCAAGTCGGTCATGGCCGCGCGGCTGACCTCCGCGAAACGGACGCGGAGAAGCACCTGATCGATCCGCGTGTTCGGATCGACCTGTAGAAGGGTCAGGACCTCTTCCTTCTTGTCGACGAAGCCAAAGGCGAGATTGGCCGCCTTCTCCATGACGTCCTTCGAGGAGACCTTGCCTGAGAGCACGACGAATTTGCCGTTGCCTTGCACTTCAATCGGCTCGCCTGGGAAGAGGTGCTTCACATCGGTCCGGAGACGCTCGAGATCGCGCTGCACGGTGATCTCGTAGCGCTGAATGGTGCCCTCGTGGTTCCACACGAACATCGAGATGCTGCCTGGCAGCTTGCCGTGGACCAGGAGCTGGGTCGACGAAGTGACGAGCGCGTCCGCGACGTCGGCGCTGGTCAGCGACACGCGCGTAATCGGAGTCGCCACGTCGACGACGACGGAGCGGCCGACGAGGAGCGTTACTGCCAGTGAGTCGGACAGGGCACCGGCTGGCGCTCCCTCGACCGGCGCAACCCGCTCGTTCGCCGACAGCGTCGAGCTGCCGAAGACCGCCAGAACGAGAATGAAGAGACGTATCTTGGCCATGGTCACTACTCCTGACGCACAACTTCCTGCGCGCGTTTATCGCCTCGAATCATTTCGACCGTTGGCGCCGGCGGTATCACCGGAGCCGCCACAGGAACTGCCGCGACGACGCGCGGTCTCGGTGCCGACACTGGTTTTGGCGCCGCGCCGTACGCGAGTAGCGCCGCCGGCCGCACGCCCGATGTGACCGGTGCGGTCTTGTCGAGCGGGTTGCGAAGCGCGAGCTGAATCTTTCCCTCCGTGCTGGCGAGCGTCAGCCGCTCGGCCTCACTCGGATCGACGAGCAGGGTAACGACGCTCACTTCCATTGGCTTGCCCTTGTCGCCGTCCTGCTCGATCTTGGTGCCCGATGTCAGGACCTGGACGTTCGCGAGCACGACCTTCGACGTCACGTCAATCTGGTTCTGCGTGGGATTGACGGTCGCGACGACATCGACGCGCGTGCCCGGCAGAACGTAACCTGCCACGCCGACGACGTCGTTCACGCGCACCGACACCGCGCGCATGCCGGGGGGAATGATGGGTGGCAGGCCGAAGCCGGCTTCCTTCGACGCAAGCTTGGCCGACAGGATCGGTTCGTTCTGCACGATCGGTGAGATGACCCCGCGTCCCATGATGTCGTCGGCGCTCGTGAACGTCCCCATCGGCACGGAACCCTCCGGGAACTGGATCATGCGGACGTCCTCGGGCTTCAGCTCTTTCCCGAGCTGAAGGTCTGCGGCGGCAACGACGATGGACTGGGTCTTCATTGAGGCCGCCGGCGCGGGCTGTTGCACGAAGTTATAGGTGGCGTACGCGAAGACGCCGCCGGCGCTCAGCGCAATCACGAGCACGATGAATACACGAATGCGAGCCATAACGATGTCCTCACGGGCTTCTGGCCCTGGTTTACCAACCGAGCGCCGCGAGCGTGGCGCCAATAGCAATGGCGGGCGCATACGCGAAGCTGTTGCCTGCCTGCGGATCCTCGATCTCGGCCGCGACGGCGTTCCCGACCGCAAGCCGTCTCGTCGCGTTGAGCGTGCGCCCCAGCCGCCCGCGATGAATGGCGACCACCAGCGCGATGATGCCTCCAGCGATTACCGTTGCCACGAATGCTCTGAGCGTCAGCCCCGGACCGAGCAGCGCGCCGGCAGCGGCCAGGAGCTTGACGTCACCGGCGCCAGTCGCACCGAGCACGTGGCCGGGCAGCATCAACACTGCCCCGAGCACGCACCCGGCGCACGCCGCCGTCACGCCGATGCGCCCGACACCCGCGGCCGCCGCGGCGATTCCCACCGAGGCCATGATCATCGTCAGCACATTCGGCACGCGCCTGGTGCGCAGGTCGATGACCGCCGCCGTGCCTGTGCCGACCGCCACCATCACGAGCACAGAGAGCTCACTGCTTGGCAATGACTTCCCACAGAACCGTGTTGACAGTGTCGCCGAGACCTTTCACAGCTACGAGGGCGGCCACGGCGATGAGCGCCATCAACAGTCCGTACTCCATCAGATCCTGCCCGTCGTCACGCGGGATCCGACTCCGCAGCGTCTGCACGACCGATTGCCAGTTCATGGATGCTCCCATCGCAGGGAGACGGCGTATCCTCGCCGCCTCCCAATACGCATCGATCCATTACAGCGGGAGCTTCGCGACGATGTCGTTGAAAATCGCACTGACGTTGGTGCCGGTCGCGGTGACGGCCACCACGGCGACGATTGCGATAAGCGCCACGAGGAGCGCGTACTCGAGGAGGTCCTGTCCTTCGGTGTTGCGCGTGAGGCTGCGGAGACGGGTAATGAAATTCATGACAATCCTCCAACGCGCGCCAAACGTGCGCGCGTTATGTGTGTGTTCGAAAAGCGATCACGCAGGGGACGCAACCGCGATGACGTGTGAACCAAGCGCAATGGGTGTGCCACGACTTGGAATCCAGCCTGCGAAGGTGCAGTAACCCGCTGTTCCCTAAACGTTTCGCGCGAAGAGGCACGAACGCCGCGCCGCCCTCGAACGCCTCATACAGAGACCCCGCATCTCAGATCCGTATCCGGGCTCGCGGAAATTGTTGGTAGGACCGTGTCACGAGATGGAACGCGCGACGAGGAGCTCGAATACTCGCGACGTGCATCTTCGTAACGACGCGCGCGCTTTTGTCCGCCGCGCAAGCGACGAGTGCGCGGCGACGACGTTCGAACTCGCGGAAAGTCGGCGGAAAAACGCCACATCGACCGCGCAGGCATACCGGGAACGGCAATTGCGATCTGAATACCGAATCACCATCCCCCGGGGGGTACAAACGTGACACGACGAGGAATTCGCGAAGCGCTCATGTCGGCAGGTGCGTTGCTCATCCTGATCGCGGCGCTCGCAATGATGGACGGCCGCGTGAGGGATCGATTCACGCCAGAGGGCGCCTGGAACCGGGTCACGAACCAACGTGGGCAGATCGCGATGACGAGTGCAACCGTGTACGAGGTCATCGCCGAACACGACAAGCTGGCGATGTTCGTCGTTGCCGCCTCTCTACTCGTCGGATGCATGCTTCGAACATAAAGACCATGTCTGTGATCCTGGTTGTCGAACCCGATTCGCGTCACGCGGCACAACTGGCTGCCATGGCGCGCAAGCATCTGACGTCGGAGCTTGTCATGGCCGACTCAGCGGACCGTGCGGTTGCCGCGATGGCGGATCGCGTGCCCGACGTGCTGCTGATGTCGTCCCTGTTGTCCCGGCAGGACGAGGCCACGCTGGCGGCATGGCTTCGCGATCTCGGTCCCGCCGCGGCGCACGTGCAGGAGATGACGATCCCGATTCTGGCGGGGACATCCAGGCCCGTCCCGAAACGGCGCGGGGTGCTTTCCGGCTTGCGAAAGGAACGCGACGATTCGGCGGCAACAGAGGGGTGTGGGCTGGATGAATTTGCCAGGCAGGTTTCGGCGTACGTCGGCTTTGCGTATGCACACCGCGGGATCGCGGAGCCGGTCGTAGAGCCTCCGCCGCCCTTCGAAGTAGAGACGCCCTCCTCACCGCCAGAACCGGAGATCGTCCCAATCAAGACGCGCGCGGTCGAGAGAATCGGCGACGACGAGGACGGCTGGGTTCCGATCGCCCTTGATGGTGCGTGGGAAGAACCCGCGCCTCCACAGCGCCTGGCGTTGACTCCAGTCGCTGACAACAAGGAATTGCTCGTGGCTGCGGCTGCGCCGGAACCGGTCGAGATCGTTGGGCCCGAACCTGAGTCCATCGCGGTCGGCGAGCAGCAACCCGTTGCGATCGCCGCGCCTGCGCCGCAGGCCCCCAAAACGAGGAAGACGAACAGTCGCAAACGCCGCACGAAGCCCACACAGGACGATTGGGGCCTCTTTGACCCGGACCAGTGCGGTTTTGCCGCGCTGGTGGCGAAGCTCGATGAAATTACGGACAACAACCATGCAGAAGAGCCGAGCGCAGATGCATCCGTCAATCTTGTCGCGTTTTAGACGCGTCCGAGCGCGGCTCGCGGACTCCACCGGCAACACCCTGGTCGAAGCCGCGCTCATCACGCCTCTGCTCCTGCTTGTGACGTTCGCGATAGTGGACTTCGCCGTGCTCTTTTATGTGCACCTGGCGCTCGAAAATGGAGTGGGCCAGGCGACGCGCTACGGTGTCACCGGCAATCTTGCCCCTGGATTGAATCGCGAGGAATCCATCATGGCCGCCATGAGGAACGCCACGCCGACGTTGACAATCGAGGACGACATGTTTGCATTCAGCCACATGCCGCCAGGGGGCAACGTATGGGTCGGCGGCGCGGGTGGGGCCAACGATATCGATAAAGTCACAGTCAACTACCAGTGGACCCTCATGACGCCACTGGTGCGCTCGTTCTTCGCAGGCGGCAAGATCACGCTCATCGTGGAGTCGGCGATGAAGAACGAGCCGTTCGAATGAGGAACCGGCTGCGTCATGCCGACGGCCAGGCCCTGGTCGAGTTCGCGGTGGTACTGCCGCTGCTGCTCGTGTTGGTGCTCGGTGTCGTCGAGGTGGGATACGCGCTCCTCGACCAGCACGTGGTGACCAAGCTCAGCCGTGAAGGCTCGAACCTGATTTCACGCGACGTCACGCTCCAGGACGCCGGCGCCGCCATGAAGACGATGAAGACCCGTCCCGTCGACTTCGATCTGCAATCGAAACTGATCTTCTCGGTGGTGAAGAAAGTCGCGACAGTAGGGTCTCCCAACTTCGACAAGGTCATCCTGTACCAGCGATATGAGTTCGGGCCTCTCGCAAAGTCGAGCGTGCTGACGACACGGGGGGCCGCCGCGTTTGGAGGCGCGCCCAACTACGTGGCGCCAAACTCCGACACCGACACGAATCTCCAGATCATGAACCTTCCTGCCAATCTGATTGTCGTACCGGGCGGGATGACGTTCATCACCGAGGTCTACACGAACCACAGTCTGATCACTCCTCTCGACAATTTCGGGATCACGGTGCCGGACACGCTGTATTCGATCGCCTACTTCTGAAGGGGCCAGGGACATGACCAGACAACGGCGTAATTTTCTCGATGAACGGGGCGTCGCTCTCATATACATGGCTGTCGCACTGACAACGTTGCTCTTGTCGACGGGGCTCGCCGTCGATACGGGACGGGCCTACATCGTGAAGGCGCAGTTGAGCAAGGCGGTGGACGGCGCCGCGCTTGGTGCCGCGCGCATGCTGAACAGCGGCAATCCCAGGGGGGAAGCGACGCGAATCTTCAACGCGAATTTTCCGCTGGGATACCTCGGAACGTCGGAGGACGAGGACCCGACCGCCGCTCCCGGGTTCTTCGACCTGAAGACGATAGCCGCATCGGGGGTGAACGTCGTCACGGTGACCGCCTCCGCAAAGTTGCCGACGACGTTCATGAAGCTGGCGAACTTCAACGACCTCACGGTGACGAGCAGTGGTGAGGCGACGCGCAGGATGGTCGACTTGTCGCTCGTGCTGGATGTCTCGAGCTCGATTGGCTGGCGGTGGCCCGCCGTGCGCGACGCGTCCAGAGCATTTGTCAACGCGTTCGACGCCGCCAACGATCGCCTCGCGCTCGTCACCTATGGAAACGGCGCGAGGGTCATCGATACCATGCCCGCCGCTCACGGCTTCAACAAGGTCGGGGTCATGGCCGATATTCCCAACGCGCTTCCCGGCGGCAGTACGAACATGGTCGAGGGTCTCTATCGAGGATGGGACGAGCTCAGGGCGGTTGCGAACGGGCAGCAGTCAGGTCTGCGGGTCATCGTCCTCTTTACGGACGGCGCCTCGAACAGCGTGCCCGGTGACTACCCCGCCGCGCCCGGCATGTCCAAGGGACTGCGAACATATGACTTCCCGAAGAATCTTCCCGATCCAGACAGCCAGACGTGGAACAGTCCCAATATCGTCGGGATGTTCGATACGGACACGGGCGCCCAGGCGCCTGCGTACTCCGTGACTCTTCCCTGGAACTCGCCGGCAACGCTTGCGCAGGTGCCATTTCTGCCCTTGGCGAGCTGGCACACACATCATCGAAGCGCGGGGATTCCGACGTCATTTCCGCTGCAAACCGCCGCGTTGACGGTGAACGGCGCGGCGCAGTCCGCGCGACGAGGACTGAGAAACTGGAATGCGGGCGCCGGCCGTTTCCCTGCCGAGGTCTTCAATATCAACAATGCGGCCAGAAACCTCGTTGAAATCATCGCCAACGAAGCGCGGGACGACAACGGCGATTACCCCATCAGGATCTATACGATCGGAATGGGGGAGCTGGTGCGCTACGACCTCGGCACCATTCCGGAAAAGTCCGAAGACATCCTGATGCGCCTCGCCAACGACTCGCGGTCGCCTGACTTCAACGAGGACCAGCTCGAAGGCAAGTACTACTTCGCCCAGGGCGCGGGTGACGTATCAGCCGCATTCGAGGCGCTGCAGAACCAGATCGTGCGCCTGAGCAAGTAGAGAGAACGTCGGCTCCGGGCTGAGCCTGCTACTATCCCTCGGTGCGCCTACAGAACCAGACAATCCTGGTAACCGGCGGAGCGTCGGGACTTGGCGGGGCGACCGCGGAGATGATCGTCGCGGCCGGCGGCCGCGTGATCATCGCCGACGTGAACGACGCCGCCGGCAGGGCCGCCGCTGCGCGGCTCGGCGCCAGCGGGCGGTTCGTCAAAGCCGACGTCACCAGCGACGAAGACGTCCAGAACGCGATCGCCACCGGCGTCAAGGAATTCGGCGGGCTGAACGGCGTGGTCAACGCCGCCGGCATCGGTCCCGCGGCGCGCGTGGTCGGCCGGGATGGCCCGATGCCGCTGGATCAGTTCGCGCGCGTCATCCACGTCAATCTCATAGGCACATTCAACGTCATCAGGCTGGCTGTGGCCTCGATGCAGAACAATCAGCCGGGCGCCGGAGACGAGCGCGGCGTGATCGTCAACACCGCGTCGGTGGCGGCATTCGACGGTCAGATCGGCCAGGCCGCCT
>DAIRVG010000123.1:0-18389 GCA_036802945.1 Vicinamibacterales bacterium | reverse complement strand
TTGGCGCGCCCGGCAGGACTCGAACCTGCGACCTACGGATTCGAAGTCCGGCGCTCTATCCAACTGAGCTACGGGCGCACGGACGTGAATCATACCACGCGGCGTACTTGCGCTCCCGAGCCAGCGCGCCGACAATACGCCTGCTCAACCCGCATCACATTGCCCAAGGAGGGACGTCTATGATCGTTCGTTTCGCCGCAGCCGGACTCGTCATGTCGCTGGCTGCGCCTGCGCTTGCGCAGGGTACCGGCGGTCAGCCAGCGCAGCAGCAAGAGCAGACGAACGATCAGAATCCCGATCAGGGAGTGACCTACGAGGAACAGGTTGTCGTCACGGCGTCGAGGACCGAGGAACTTCTCGTCAACGCGCCTGCCGCCATCAGCGTCGTGACGAATGAAACCATCCAGAACTCGCCGGCGACCAACATCGGGGACTTGCTGCGGGCCATCCCGGGCGTGAACGTCACGCAGGTATCCGCGCGTGACATCAACATCACGTCGCGCGGCGCCACCGGGACGCTATCGACTTCGCAGCTCGCGCTGGTCGACGGCCGGAGTATCTATCTCGACTTCTTCGGCATGGTGATGTGGGATCTGGTGCCGACCAATCCAAATGACATCAAGCAGATCGAGGTGATCCGTGGACCCGCGTCCGCGGTGTGGGGCGCCAATGCCATGGCCGGCGTCTTCAATGTGATTACACGGACGCCGCGCGAGATGGCTGCCGCCGGCGGCAACTCAGTCACGATCGGCGTCGGGAACTTAGATCGGAACGTGACCGGACGCACGCAAGGCAGCGGCTCGCTCTTCTACGTCAACGGATCGCACGCGCAGGCGGTCGACAGCCGCTGGGCGTACAAGGTGTCAGCTGGGTATTACACGCAGGACCCGCTGCCGCGGCCGACCGGCACGATCCCGAACGTGTTCAACACCCCGTACCCGGCGTTCACGAACCAGGGCACGTCCCAGCCGAAATTCGATGGACGCGTGGACTATGACATCGCGAGCGGCGGCACGGTCACCGTCGCTGGCGGCGTGGCGGGAACCGAGGGAATCATCAACAGCGGCATCGGACCGTTCGACATCTCGAGCAGTTCGCACATGACCTATCTGACCAGCCGGTACACGAAGGGTGGCCGGCGGGTCGCGTTCTTCACAAACCTGCTGAACGGCGACGCGTCGAACCTTCTGGCGCGGGGGCCGAATGGTCTTCCGCTCCCGCTCGTCTTCGACACGAAGACGTTCGACGTCGAAGCCAACGATGTGCATCCGATCGGCACGGCGCACGTCCTGAGCTACGGTGGCAACTTCCGCCACAACACCTTCGATATTTCGCTGGCCGCGAACGGCGAGGCTCGGAACGAAGGCGGGGTATACGGCCAGGACGAGATGTTCCTGGGCAGCCACTTCCGCTGGGTGGTTGGCGGCCGCGTCGACAAGTTCTCGTCGATCGAAAACGCGGTGTTCTCCCCGCGCACGACGTTCATGGCCAAGCCGAACGCGGCGAATACGTTCCGCGTCTCGTTCAACCGGGCATTCCGCGCGCCGTCGTTCATCAACAACAACATCTCGACGACGATTCTCAACGAAGTGAACCTCAGCGCCCTCTCTCCCGCGCTTGCCCGCTTCATCTTCCCGATCGGCGCCGTTGGCAACACAAACCTGAAGCAGGAGACGATGACGGCGTACGAGCTTGGCTACACGGGCGTCATCGGGAACCGCGCGAACGTGACGGCGGCGGTCTACTGGAACAAGACCGAAGACGGGATCTACTTCACGCCGGTCGCGGCGTATACGCCGGCGAGTCCACCGCCGGGATGGCCGTTGCCCCCGGCGATTCTCGGCGTTCTGGCGGCACTCAACCCGCCGGTCGTGCTGCCCTCACGATTCACCTACTTGAATCTCGGCACGGTCAAGGACAAAGGGATTGAGCTGGGCGTGGACGCATCCGTCAACCGGTACGTCAATGTCTTCACGAACTACTCGTATCAGTGGATGCCCGAGATCGAGGACTTCGCCCCCGGTACGGGTATCAACGACATCAACTGGCCGCCGAAGAACCGCTTCAACGCTGGCTTCGATTTCAGCTTCCAGCGTTTCCTTGGCAACATGTCGGTCAATCACACCGATTCGGCGTACTGGCAGGATGTCCTCGATGTGCGGTTCGCGGGCACGACGAAGCCGTACACCATGGTCAACGGGGCCGTCGGCGTACGCTGGCTTGGTCAGAAGCTCGTGACAAGTCTCAAGATAAACAATCTGGGCAACACCGAGGTGCAGCAGCACATCTTCGGTGACATCGTGAAGCGCCAGATTATCGGAGAAGCGCGGTTCACCTTCTAAACCACAAAGGTCACGGAGATTATTCGAAGGATTCGAAGGACGCGAAGGTAGGATTTTATTTCTTCGTGCTTTTCGTGGACTTCGTGGTTGATTTCAACACAGCCTTCAAGTCAGGCGCCTTGGCAGTTCTCAGTCCCGCCCATGGATCTCCGGCGCTCTTGATTCGCTCCGCGAAGTTCCCGATCGTGAAGTCCTTCGGCGACACCCCCGCTTCGACGTCATCCCACGTGATCGGGGTCGAGACCCCGGCGAAGTCGCTGGCGCGCGCGCTGTAGGCGCTGGCGAGCGTCTTGCCGAGCGCGTTCTGCATGTAGTCGACGTAGATCCGTCGCCCGCGCGTCTTCAGCGATCGTTCGATCGTCGCCAGCTTCGGGTGCTTGCTGGCGACCATCGTCGCGACGATCTGCGCGAAGACGAATCCGGCCGCGTAGGGCGTCGCGGGCGGCATCGGTACGTAGATGTGCAGACCGCCTGCACCCGACGTCTTCGCGAACCCGGGCACCTTCAGCGTGGCGAGCTCGTCGCGGACCCACAGAGCCACGTCGAGCACGCGCGCGTACGGAAGGCCGTCGGGCGGATCGAGGTCGATGGCTGCGTGGTCGATCATGTTGGCGGACCCCACGCGGGAGAACCACGGGTCCTGCGAGATGGACGCGAGCTGAGCGGTGTAGAGCAGTGTGATGAGCGAGCCGCCCACCAGGTGTGGGCGCGTTTCGGTTCCGGTGGTCACGTTCTCGATGCGCACGCCGGGCGGGACCTTGTCGGGCGCGCGGTGCTGATAGAAGGGGCTGGCGGCGATCCCGTTCGGATACCGCTTCATCACGAGGGGCCGATCGGCGAGTACCGGAAGAATCAGGGGCGCGACACGGACGTAATGGCGAAAGAGGTCACCCTTCGTCAGCTTTAGCTTCGGCCAGAACGGTTTTCCGAGATTCGAGACCTCGAGACGATCGCCGCCGGGTAGCTGCAGAACGCCGCCGCCTGCGCCCTGCTCGATCTCATCGAGCTGTTTCAGCAGCGATTGAACGGTGCTCCTGGTGGGCGCGCTCACGCTTGGCATCCGTCCTGAGTCCTTCGTAGGTGGGACGACGCAGCTTCCCGCCTTTCGTCCAGCCGGTGAATCGTACATCGACAACGAGCTTCGGTTTTACCCAGTGCGGGCGCCGGCTCGTGCGCGGGACGGTCGCAAACCGGCAGTTTTTTGTCTTCAGCGCGTGCAGCTGTTTCCACACGCGGCCCAGCTCCGCATCGGTGAATCCGGCGCCGGCCTGCCCGACATACTGCAGCCGCTGGTCCTTGTCGTAGACACCGAGCAGGAGCGAGCCGAAGAACGGGCGCGAACCGCGCGGGTCGGTCCATCCCCCGACAAGGCATTCGTATTTCATGTCATTCAATAAGATGCAAAATTCAACGTGCAAACACTACAAACTGCACATACGACAAGGTGCCAACACTACACGATCCAGACGCCACACGCCGGCAGCGCCTGGGGTTGACAGCCATCGCATTTTGCCGTTTGAATTTTGTATTCCTGTCACGCGGCATGGCGCCGGTGCTTGCCGCGAGCGGGAGTTTTCTTCGTCCGCGCGGATCGCTTTGGAGCGGCGCTTCCAGCGCCTTGAAGCGATTGCCGCAGCCGCTCCATCAGGTCGACGACCTCGGCGTTCTGCGGTTCGACGTGCTCGACCAGATGCGGCCGCTTGCCCTTCATCTTCGCCTTGATGATCTTCATCAGGTTCTTGCGGTACTCGTCGGTGTACTGCGAGGGGTCCCACTGGTCGGCAAGGTTTTCGACGAGCGTGCGAGCCATCTGCAACTCGGGCTTCCGGATGTCCTTGACCGTGGGGAAGTGATATTCCCGGACATCGACGAGCTCCTCGGCGTAGCGCATTAACGTGAGCACCATCGCCTCGCCGACGACTTCCAGCGCCGCAAGATGCTGTGCGTCCCGGAGGACGATCGTGGCGATACCGGCGAGTCGGGTCTCCCTGATCGCTTCTCGCAGAAGCGCGTACGCACGCTCGCCACCCTTCGCGGGAACGAGGAAGTACGAGGTCTCGAAGAATCGATCGTCGATCTCTTCGGGCTTGACGAAGCTCCGGATGTCGACAGTCCGGCTCTTCTCGAGGGCCGCACTGCGGAAGTCCTCTTTCGAGAGGACGACGAAGCGACCCTTCTCGTATTCGTACCCCTTCACGAGCTCATCCCAGGCGACCGGCTTCCCTTCGCGTGCGCAGACCCGCTCGAATCGCACCGGGGACTTGTCTTCGGCGTGGAGCATGCGGAAGCGCGGGCGGGAATCGCGGACAGCGGTATGGAGCTCGACGGGGATATTGACGAGTCCGAAGGCGATGGCGCCTTTCCAGAGAGCTCTAGCCATTCAGACCTGGCCTGCAAAGGGGAAGCCCAGGGATCTGGGATTGGGGTTTTCCTAGCGCGAGCGACGCTCGCGCAGGTCGCGCTCAGCTTCGATCCAATCGTCGACATCACCACCGTCCTGGCCGCCGCGGCTCAGAAAGCGATGATAGGCAGCCTCGGCGATTTCGTCGTAGGCCGGATTGACCTGGTCGGCGCTCGCGGCCTGCATATCCGTCGCAGAATCGATCTGAGTGGCAATGTCGATGCTCGACTGCACTCGCGATGACGATACGGTTGTGGCCGGCCGTCGCTGCGCCGCGGGCTTCGCGGTTGCGCGAGTGCGGCTGCGATTCGAGCTGTTGCCGGGTTCTGAAGTGTTCTTGTTGGCCACGGCAGGTACTCCCAAGCGGCGAGTAAGTCATTCTACTCGAACGGGCGCCCCGCCGAGGGACACCCGGTCGATAGTTACGCTGACGCGTGTCACCGGCGTGACGAAGTCGTTTCTTCCTCTTCCGTCTCCTCGGAGTCTTCAGCCTCATCGGCTACTTCGAATTCCGAGGCAATCGTCTTCAGTTTGTTAAGCGCCGCCTCCTCCTCCTGGAGGTTTTCCTCGAGCAGCTCAACAGCATCGGGCATGCCGAGCTTCTCCGCCATGTCGATGAGATTTTCGTACGCCGTAATCTCATATCGTTCGGCCTTCTGCCCAGCCCCGAGGTTGTAGAACTCGAGCAGTTCCTCGGTCGGCTTCTCGCGCATGAAGGCCTTCTTCTCTTTGATGAGCCCCTCGATGCCAGGGCACGTTTCGGCTTCGGGCTTCCGGCCGAGCGCCTTGAAGATCTTCTCGAGCCGTTTGATCTGTCCCTGCGTCTCCTTGCGATGCTGCGTGTAGGCTTTTTTGATCTCCCGGTCAGAGCTCTCGCTCGCCATCTGCTCCAGCGCGTCGAGCAATGAGTGCTCAGCCCCCAGCATGTCTTTCAGTTCGTGCTCGTAGAGTTCCTCGATGCTCTCCATGGCCATGCGCGTCCTCCTGTGTCCGTCTGCGTGCTGAGTCGATGCGGCGCGGACCGCGGACGCGGGCCTTCAAGGCCCGCGCCGCCGTTATGAGACCCGCGCGCCTCGCGGGTCTGCAAGCCGGAGGCCTAACACTACTGATCCGGCGGCGCGGACCCTTCGGAGTCCGCGGGCGGGCTTACGATGGCCGCCCAGCAGTTACTCCCGATCGCAGCTGCAGCATCCCCGCAAGTGGGATGTGGATCCACTCAGGGCGGTTGTTCAGCTCGTATCCGAGCTCGTACAGCGCCTTGTCGACGACGTAGGCTTGCAGAAGTGTTTCGAGTGTCTGCGGTTTTGATGGCAAAAAGGCGCCTCCATGTGTCGCGGCGAGATACCCGCGGAGGAACGCAGCTGACACCCACGTCTCCCAGAGAGTGGCCCACGGCGTCAGCCGCCGCGCGTCCTCCGGTCGCGTCTGCGTTGCCGCCCCGACTGCCGTCAACGCTGTGTAACTGAACGAGCGGAGCATGCCTGCCACGTCCCGCAACGGCGAACATTTCCGTCGCCGCTCGGCAAGCGGACGAGCCGGCTCGCCTTCGAAATCGAGGATCACTACGTCACCTTCGGTGACGAGCACCTGTCCAAGGTGATAGTCACCGTGACACCTGATGCGGGCGCCGCCGCCCGTCAACTGGCGCAGGTCATCGAATTGCCGCATAAACACGTCACGCTGTTCCAACACCTGCACTGCAAGCTCGCGATGCGGGTTGTCGAGCCGCGGGAGGGACATCTCGAGCAGATTGAGTTGCTCGTTGGCCATTCGATTCATCGCATCGGCGGTGGCCTTCGCGTCCGCCGCGGTATACGGTTCCGGCACGAACGCTGGACCGGTGCCGGCCGCCAGCTCCATGTGCAGCTCGCCTGTTCGTCGTCCGAGGACACCCGCGATCGCCAGGTACGCGCGGATCGCCTCGGCGACCGTCGGCGGCGGCTCCGCCGTCTTCCCGAAGGCCCAATCGCGCGCGGCGTCAGGTGAGGCGTCGGGCGGCACGGGCATACTCGCCACGCGTTCGAAATAACGTCCGAGCTCTTCGATGGTGACCTGCCATCCGTTGCCCTGGTTCCAGACGAACTCCTGCAGCATTGCGACCGCGGCATCCCGGATCCCGGATCCCGGATCCCGGATCCCGGAGCTCCCATCCGCGGGCACATACGAGATCGTTCCAACCAGCGGCGGCACGCGGGCGAAATGGCGCCGGGTCAGGTACTCTCCGATCTCGACGTCAGGATTGGGACCGGATTCGATTCGCCGGAACAGTTTCAGGACCAGACGCTTGCCGAACATCACTGACGTGTTGCTCTGATCCGAGGCAGACCGCGTGATCGGCGTCAGGGTGTCGACAGCCGCACCATGTAGTCCCGGATGAATGATGTCCGCTTCGACCGTCCCGTGCCGCGCCTGGAGCCTACGTTTCTCCTGGATTGAGGCGAGCAGGGTCGAGCATGTGGCGTCATCAAAAATTCCGTCGTACAGCACGCCTTTGCGCGCGCCTGTGATGCGCGCGAGCACGGCGCCCGGATAATGCCGCTCGATCGCGTCCGCGTCAGTGCCGCTCGACATTGCGAGGGGCAACGCGTACCGCTCGTGTCCACCGTCGGCGTACTCGGCTTCGACCACCGTCAGGAACGCCGGATGCTGGCCCCGCTGGAGTGTGGCCCAATCGACGAAGCGTGCCCGCGCCAGCTCGCGCGCTTTGCCGCCGAACCAGCGCTGGCGCCGCAGGAATGCGATGAGCGCCTGCTTCTCGATGATTATGCGCATGCTGCCGTCGAGGACCGAATCCCAGACGACGCCCGCGAAAAGCGCGGGAACTGCCGCCGGCTCTTCAGGCAGTGGCACGGTCCGTGAGGTGATCGGTTTGACGACCTCCTGCAGCTGGAACCAGTAGAAGCCGTACGGTGCGAGCGTCACGAAATACGGGCTCTCCCCGATCCGCGGGAACTCTGTTTGTCCGAGCATCTCCACGGGCGTCAGCCCGTAGAACTCATGCAGCGGAATCTCAACCGGCTGAACCGTCCGCGCGAGGTTTGCGACGCAGAGGACGATGTCGTTGCCGTACCGGCGGACGTAGGTCAGCACCTTGCGATTCGCCGTGGAGACGAAGTCGAGGGACCCGCGCCCGAACACCGGGTGCTGCTTACGCAGCGCGATCATCCGCTTCATCCAGTGGAGCAGGGAGAACGGTGCCCGTTCCTGCGCTTCAACGTTGATCGCGTCGTAGCCGTAGACCGGGTCCATGATCGCGGGTAGAAAGAGGCGTCCCGGATCGCAGCGCGAGAAGCCGCCGTTGCGATCGCTGCTCCACTGCATCGGCGTGCGCACGCCGTTGCGATCGCCGAGATAGACGTTGTCGCCCATCGCGATTTCATCGCCGTAGTAGATCACGGGCGTCCCGGGCATCGAGAAGAGCAGACTATTCATCAGCTCGATCCGCGGCCGGCTGTTCTCCATGAGCGGCGCGAGGCGGCGCCGGATGCCAAGGTTCAGCCGCATCTGCGGGTCGGCGGCGTACTGCGCGTACATGTAGTCGCGTTCTTCGTCGGTCACCATTTCGAGCGTCAGCTCGTCGTGGTTGCGGAGAAAAATCGCCCACTGGCAGGGTTCGGGGAGCTCCGGCGTCTGGTTCATGATCTCGACGATCGGATGACGCTCCTCCTGACGAAGGCCCATGAACATGCGTGGCATGAGCGGGAAGTGGAACGCCATGTGGCACTCGTCGCCCTCCCCGAAGTAGGCGCGCACATCGGACGGCCACTGGTTGGCTTCCGCCAACAGCACGCGTCCCTCGTACTGCGCATCCAGCTCGCGCCGGATCTGTTTCAGCACCGTGTGCGTTTCCGGAAGGTTCTCGTTGATCGTGCCTTCGCGCTCAATCAGGTACGGGATGGCGTCGAGGCGCAACGCGTCGACGCCGAGGTCGAGCCAGAACCGCATGACATCGATGACCGCCTCGAGGACCTCGGGGTTGTCGAGGTTCAGGTCGGGCTGATGCGAGAAGAACCGATGCCAGTAGAACTGCCCGGCGACCGGATCGAACGTCCAGTTGGATTTCTCGGTGTCGATGAAGATGACCCGCGTGTCCGCGTATTTGTCTTCGGTGTCACTCCAGACGTACCAATCTCGCTCGGGAGATCCCTTTGGTGCGTGCCGCGCGCGCTGAAACCAGGGATGCTGATCGGATGTGTGGTTGATGACGAGCTCCGTGAGCACTCTGATGTGGCGCGCGTGCGCTTCGTCGATGAAGCGCCTGAAGTCGTCCAGCGATCCGTAGATCGGATTGATCGACGTGTAATCCGCAATGTCATACCCGTCGTCTTTGAGCGGCGATGGGTAGAAGGGAAGCAGCCACAGGCACGTAACGCCGAGGTCCTTAAGGTACGGAAGCTTCTGCCTCAGTCCCGCAAAATCACCGACGCCGTCACCGTTGCTGTCGTAGAACGCACGGACGTGCACCTCGTAGATGAGGGCGTCTTTGTACCACTCCGGATCCATTGGTGATTCTTGATGTGCGATTTGTGATTTCGACCTTTCAGTCATGATTCACCAATCACCAATCGCGAATCACAAATATGTGCGCGACCCGCTCGCTTGGATCGAGCTTGACGTAGTTCCACTCGCCCCGCCACGTGTAGCGCCCGCCGTCGAGCAAGTCTTCGACCACGTAACGCTCGCGCCCCGTGATGCCCGTTTCCCAGATTGGCATTTGC
Source organism: Vicinamibacterales bacterium (assembly GCA_036802945.1). Taxonomy (GTDB): domain Bacteria; phylum Acidobacteriota; class Vicinamibacteria; order Vicinamibacterales; family UBA2999; genus Gp6-AA40. Next base: position 8,928 of record DAIRVG010000123.1, on the reverse strand, counting down.
ACCCAGCCCTGCTGGGTCCAATGCGGGTCGGTACTCACCACAATAAACACGCGTGCGCCCGAACCCCTTGAACCCCCTGAACACTGATTGGTCTTGCTGAAGAAGAGAAAGTGCGGATTATCGGTCGAATGAAACGCCAGCGTGGCGTTTTGCTGGAGCGCCGCGTAGTCATGGCGGATCTGGTTCACACGCGCGATCAGCTCGCGAAGCGTTCCCGCCTGGTTCCAGTCGCGCGGTTTGATTTGGTACTTTTCCGAATCGAAATACTCTTCCGACCCCGGCTTGATGGGCGCGTTCTCGCACAGTTCAAAGCCGCTGTAGATCCCGTAATTGGCCGCGAGCGTAGCGGCCAGGATCAGCCTTACCTCGAATGCCGGCCGTCCGCCTGTCTGCAAGTATTCATGCAGGATGTCCGGGGTGTTGGCGAAGAAGTTCGGACGCATGTACTCCTGCAGCTCTGTCCTGGTCAGTTCGGTCAGGTACTCACGCAGCTCATATGGGGAGTTGCGCCACGTGAAATATGTGTACGACTGCGTGAAGCCCGCTTTCGCGAGGTATCGCATGACCTTTGGCCGCGTGAACGCCTCCGCGAGGAAGATCGCGTCAGGCTGTTCGCGGCGAATCTCCGCAATTGCCCATTCCCAGAAGCGTAGCGCCTTCGTGTGCGGGTTATCGACGCGGAAGATGCGCACCCCGTGCGCAATCCAGAAACGGAGCACGTCCCGCAGCGCGGCCCACAGGGACTGCCAATCGGCATTTTCGAGATCGAACGGGTAGATGTCCTGGTATTTCTTTGGCGGATTCTCGGCGTACTTGATCGAGCCGTCGGGACGGTGCCTGAACCACGCAGGGTGCTCCTCGACCCACGGATGATCCGGCGATGCCTGGAACGCGATGTCGAGCGCGACCTCCAGACCAAGACGATTCGCAAGGTCGACGAACCGATCGAAATCGTCGATCGTCCCGAGTCCCGGGTCGATGGCCGTGTGCCCGCCGTCGCGCGATCCGATGGCCCAGGGGCTGCCAGGGTCGTCGGGCAGCGCGATCAGCGAGTTGTTTCGTCCCTTCCGATGCGTTGTGCCGATTGGATGCACTGGAGGCAGATAGACGACATCGAATCCCATCGCGGCGATGTCCGGCAGCCTCGACTCGGCTTCGCGGAATGTGCCACTCCGCCGTGGATCGCTGGTGCACGAGCGCGGAAACATCTCATACCACGCGCCGAACCTGGCGCGGATTGGATCGACGACGACGGTGAGCGCGCGCTCGTAGGTGGTTGACGCGCTGCGATCCGGCCGCGCGTCCATGAGTGCGCGTAACGACGGATCGCGAGCCGCCTGGAGGCGCGCGAGCGGTGGCTGATTGCTGCGCAGAACGTCGGCGATTTCGAGCAGGCGCAGATTGTCTGCCGGCGGGTCCAACCTGCCTCCGCTCGCGTGCGAGCTACGGCGGTCCGCCGTAGCCTCGGCGAAGGCGGAAACGACCTGCCCTACGGCGTCTGTTTCCCTGCTCGGTAGGCCGGGTTCTTTCGGACCCGGCGAAACGTGCCGGCCCACCGCCTGTTGAATCAGCTCTGCGCCCTCGAGCAGCTCGCTCGATACGTCCTGGCCGGCTTCGGCCTTCGCACCCAGTCCTTTCAGCCACGAGCCGAATCGATCGATCCACGCGTCGAGGGTGTACTCGTACGCGCCAAGCTCGGTGACCGTGAAGGCGCCCTCCCACCGATCGTTGTCGAGCGGCGTGAGCGGGGTTTCTTGCCATTCGTCAGCCGAGGGCGGGTCTGGCGAGGGCGGGTCTGAAGACCCGCCCCTACCCTGTCTGGGTTGCTGCGGCGCGGACCCTTCGGGTCCGCGATACCGATATTTCACGACGCCCGCGATGAGATCGTGACCGTCGGCGAAGATGTCGGCGCTCACCGTGACGCGCTCGCCGACGGTGCGCTTGATCGGAAAACGGCCACCATCGATTTCGGGCCACACGCGCTCGACGATGACGCGGCCGGTATCGCGTGCGAGATCCGGGGCGCGCTCACGGGTCTTTTCCACAGCCGTCCGCGTTCCGTCCGTCATTGGATCACTTGCAGAGCCATATCGTCAGCCAAGTCGGCCTGGTCCGATGCGCGAACGTGGTGTGCGATTGAGAAGATGGCGAAGCTGACCCCGAGTCCAAGTCACACCAAGCGGGTACGGTTGACCTGACCATACGCGCATCACGGGGGCGCATCAAAAGGTCTGCCACGGTTCGCATAGGCGGGCATGGGAGGACGAGGCCACGAAGCGCGCGCATGAGCTGGAAGGCGGCGGAGCGGCGCGTGAGCGCCGCACGGAAGGAGACTAGCCGATTTCCTGACCGCGCCGGGCGGGGTCGACCTTCCGGAAACGGCTCCGTCCAAGGGAACGACTCAGACGCCGGAGGAAGTATTTTAGCGACGCGACGTGTAGGAACGCCTTATTCCGCGATACCGTGTCGCACCGCGTAGTGCGTAAGCTCTGCGTTCGTGCGCATCTTCATCTTCTCGAGGACACGCGCTCGGTAGGTGCTTACCGTCTTGACGCTCAATCCGAGCTCCGTCGCAATTTCCGACACGGTCTTGCCGCCCCCAATCATTCTCAACACCTGATATTCGCGATCCGACAAGCGCTCGTGCGGACGATCCTCGCGGTCCGGGTGCAGGCCGAGCGCCACGCGTTCCAGCACTTCAGGGCCGAAGTACTTGCCGCCACGCGCGAGGCGTGACACAGCCGTGACGAGCTCTGAATCCGCGGCGTCCTTGGTCAGGTAGCCGGATGCGCCCGCGGCGATCGCGCGGCGCGCGAACTGATCGGCGGCGTGCATGCTGAGAATCAGCACGGGCAGTCGCGGGCGAAGCTCGCGAACGCGCTTGAGCACATCGAGGCCGCTTCCGTCCGGCAGCGACAGATCGAGCACCATCACGTGCCACAGCTGCGAGTGAGTCAGTGCGATGGCGTCACGCCCGCACCCGACCTCGTGAATGACGGCGCCGGCAAACGCGTCGACGAGGATGTCGCGCAGGCCGCGGCGTACGATCGGATGGTCGTCCACCAGCATGATGCGCAGTGAGGAGGGCCGGGCGATCGTTGCTTCCGATTCGCGCCCGACCGGCTCCGCCTTGACCTCGCGGATCATCGCGAAGGCCTGGTGAGCGGCAGCACGAGGAGGACGCGGGTCCCGTGGCCCGACCGGCTGGTGACGCGCAATGTCCCATCCAGCTTACGCGCGCGTTCGCTCATCCCCAGCAGCCCGAGCGAGGGGCCGCGATTCAGGCGTGCCCGCGGAATGCCGACACCGTTGTCGCTGACGTACAGAATGAGGCGCTGGCGGGCGGTCGTGCCGACCGTCGTGGCAATGCACGTCGCTTTGGCGTGTCGCACCGCATTCGTCAGTGCCTCCTCGAACACGCGGAAGGCCACCGTCGCGACTTCGCTGTCGACCGCGTGCGTGACGCGCGCGGCGACCGGCATGTCGACGCCGGCGATCGACGACATGCGTCGCGCCTCGTACTCGATCGCTCCGGCCAGGTCGCGGTGATCGAGTCCCGGAGGGCGCAGCCCGGTGGCGATGCGGCGCACCATCGCGATGCCGAGGTCGATTTGTCCAACTGCTGACTGCAGCCGATCGACGACGTCGCCCGGTGTCTTGAGCTCGCGCAGGCGCCTGACGGTCGCGACGAAATCGAGCTTGATGCAGGTGAGCAACTGGCCGAGCTCGTCGTGCAGCTCGCGCGAAATGCGCGTGCGTTCCTCCTCGCGCAGCTGTTCGAGGCGCTCAGAGAGTGCGCGCAGCGCCTCGGCGCTCATGCCGGCCTTCTCGAGGCGGGAGAGCTCGGCTTCGAGGTCCATGCTGGGGGACAGGGGCGCTTCCAAGCTCCTACACGTTTAGCACGATGTGCAGCTCAAGTCTCCGGGTGTAGGTCTTTGTCTGACATCGTGACGGTTCGATACCGACAGCTTTGCTCAACATCCAACCACATAATGATGACGTAGCAAAAAATTGTGTGCAGACATGCCCGCCCGTGGATCGATAACGCTCGACCCGGCGGCGATTCATCGATTGAGCAATCATCTAATGGTCATCCTCGGCTTCATCGAACTGATGCTCGCCGACACGCCGCCCGATGATCCGCATCGCAACGACCTGATCGAAGTCCGATCGGCCGTCGTTGCGGCGGCGAAGCTGATCGGTCACAGCGACCGCACTCCCTAGCTGGAGCGAATTTCACTGCGACGTACCACCGAGACACCGAGAAATCTATTCCGGTTGTCGGGTAATCCCTCTTTGTGGCGTGGGTGGCACAATAGCCTCACATGAACAGAATCGTTGTCGTGACCGGCGCGAGCGCAGGCATCGGCGAAGCCATTGCGGTAGAGCTGGGACGTCGCGGAGATTCCCTTGTCCTCGCCGCGCGTGCGGCTGATGCGCTCGAGCGCGTGGCGAGCCAGGTGGGCACGCGGACGCAGATCGTGACGGCCGACATGACCCGCCGCGCCGATGTAGAGAGGATTCGCGACGAGGCGATGCGCGCCTTCGGCCGTGTCGACGTCTGGATCAACAACGCCGGCAAGGGAATCGTTCGCCCGGTGCTCGAGCTCACCGATGACGACCTGGACGAAATGATCGACGTCAACGTCAAGTCGGCGTTGTACGGGATGCAGGTCATTGCTCCTCATTTCATGGCGCGCGGGACCGGCCACATCGTGAACATCTCATCCTTTCTGGCGCGCGTGCCGGTGGCGACGCCGCGCTCGGCGTACAGCGCGGCGAAAGCCGCGCTCAACACGCTGACCGCCAACCTGCGCGTCGACCTGCAGCGCACGCATCCCGGCATTCATGTCACGGTGGTCATGCCGGGACTTGTGACGACCGACTTTGCGCGCCACGCCCGCGGAAGCGTGAGCGCGACGCCCGCCGGGCCGATCGGATCGCCCATGAAACCGCAAACACCTGGGGAAGTTGCGGCAATCGTCGCCGATCTGCTCGATCGGCCGGTGGCGGAGGTGTACACGAACCCCGCAAGCCGCGCGCTCGCCGCCCGCTACTTCGACGACGTCGAGCGGTTCGAAATCGAAAGCCGAGTGTCAGGATAAGCGCAAGCTCGGCTGCATCGCGTTTCGGCACCCGGTCACCAGTTAAGATCGCGATGTGTGACCGACGACATCTTCCCCGAGTCCCTGCCCCTTCAATCGCTGTTCGCCGCGATCGTTAGCTCGTCCGACGACGCGATCATCAGCAAGGACCTCAATAGCATCGTCACATCGTGGAACCACGCGGCGGAAGAGATGTTCGGGTATACCGCAAAAGAAATGATCGGTCGGTCGATCCGCACGATCATTCCTCACGACCGGCAGCACGAGGAAGACGCGGTGCTTGCCAGTATCAGGCAAGGGCTCAGCGTGGATCACTACGAGACCGTTCGCCTCCGCAAGAGCGGCGCCCTCGTGCACATCTCGCTGAGCGTCTCGCCGATCCGCAACGCGGAGGGCACGGTGATCGGCGCATCGAAGATCGCGCGAGACATCTCGATGCGGCTGCGAGCCCAGGCGATCACCGATCGCGCGCGTCGACAGGGCATTTTCCTCGCACGCCTCACCACGTCGTTTTCCGGCACGATGAACTACACCGACCGGCTCACGGAGCTGGCGACGCTGTCAGTGCCGGAGCTCTCGGACTGGTGCGTCGTCGATGCTGTCACGACCAACGGTCAGATCGAGCGCGTGACGATCAAGCACATCGACCCAAACAAGGTCGCCCTCGCTGGACAGATCCACGAGCGATCTGCGGATCCGCTTGCATTCGCCAGCGCGGTGGCGGTCATCCGGACGGGGAAGCCGGCAATCGTGCCGATGATCAGCGACGAGGTGCTCGTGGCGGCTGCCGCCGGCGACGATGAGCTGCTGCGGCTCGTACGCAGCCTGGGCCTGGTCTCGTACGTGTGTCTGCCGCTCATGGTGCACGGGAGCACGCTCGGAGCGCTGACGTTCGCGACCGCGGAGTCAGGCCGCCAGTACGACGACGACGCCATCCGGTTCCTCCAGGACGTGGCGTCGAGGGCGGCGCTGGCGCTCGACAACGCGCGGTCGTACGAGCAGTTGCAGGCGGCGAACCGGATGAAAGACGAGTTCCTCGCGACGCTGTCGCACGAGCTTCGGACGCCGCTCAACGCGATTCTCGGCTACGCGCGCATGCTGCGCGCCGGCATGCTGAAGGATGACAAGAGGAACAACGCGCTCGACACGCTGGAGCGCAACGCGACGTCACTGACACAGATCGTCGAGGATGTGCTCGACGTCTCACGCATCGCCGCCGGCAAGATCCGCCTCAACGTCCAATCGCTCGACCTTCCGGTTGTCATGCACGACGCCCTCGCGACTGTGATGCCCGCCGCGGAGGCAAAGGGGGTGCGCATTCAGTCGATCGTCGAACCGGATATCGGCCCGGTATCAGGGGACCCGGAGCGGTTGCAGCAGGTCATGTGGAACCTGCTCTCGAACGCGGTCAAGTTCACGCCGCGCGGCGGGCGCGTCCAGGTTCGGCTGCAGCGCGTCAACTCGCACATCGAGATCTCCGTCAGCGACTCAGGTGTCGGTATCCGCGAGGATTTTCTCCCGCACCTGTTCGAGCGCTTCCGCCAGGCCGACAGTACGACCACGCGCGCACACGGCGGTCTTGGGCTGGGCCTGGCCATTGCGCGCCAGATCGTGGAGCTCCACGGCGGAACGATCCACGCGCTCAGCGGCGGGGAAGGGAAGGGCGCGACGTTCCGTATCGAGCTGCCCGTCATGATCGTCCATTCCGCCGTGGTGGTCGACGCCGAGCCGCGGGTTCATCCGCGTACGCAGGTTCGTGTCACGCCGATGCACGATCACGCCCTGTCGGACGTCCGCGTGCTTGCTGTGGACGACGATGCGGATGCTCTGACTCTGGTCCGCGAAATCCTGGAGACCGCTGGAGCACAAGTGTTTACCGCTGCCTCTGCGCCAGCCGCGCTTGCCGTGCTCGAGGAACAGTGGCCTGACGTGCTCATCTCCGATCTCGGCATGCCCGGCATGGACGGCTTCGAGTTGATTCAGCGCGTCAGGACGCTGACGAATGAGAAGAAGCACATCCCGGCCGCGGCGTTGACCGCGTATGCGCGCTCGGAAGATCGTGCCAGGGCGCTGCGGACAGGATTCGAGATGCACCTCGCCAAGCCCATCGATCCCTCGGAGCTGATCGCCGCGGTCGTGTCGCTGGCGAGACGGCGGTCCGGGGCGACGCGTGAGAACTAGGGGTCGGGGATCCGGGATCCGGGATCCGGGATCCGGAGATTGGGAAGTAGACTTCACGCCTGAACATCAGATTCCAGGAGCATTTATGAAGCGCCATCAGATCGTGATCGTTGTGGCCGTTTTCCTGCCCCTCGTGTTCATGGCCGGATATGCGGCCGGGCAGCGTCAGATTCCCAAGGAGAACGTCGGTCAGAGCGACGAGCTCCTGCGAACGTTGGACTTGACGACGGAGTTGGCTTCCACGAAGGGCCGCACATTGCGCATGCGCAAGGTCACGCTCCAACCGGGCGGAGTCCTTGGTCTTCACAACCATGTGGACCGGCCTGCGATTACCTACTTCCTCCAGGGTCAGGTGACGTATCACTCGGAAGGCAAGCCAGACAACGTTGCGAATGCAGGCGGTGGATTTGCCGAGGGGCGTGCCACGACGCACTGGGCCGAGAACACGGGCAACGTTCCGGCGGTGTGGATCGCTGTCGATATTCCGCTGCCGTAGGTGCGAAACGGACCGCGGGCGGAAGGACGAATAGGACGTTTTTAGTTGCAAAGTTGATTGGCGTTGGGCCAGATTTGCTTCGCAGCTGACGCTCGTCCTTATTGCACTTCAGAGGAGCGGAACCATGAAGATTCGTGTTGCGGTTTTCTTCCTGGGCGCGGTGTGTGCCGCGCCGGCATTTGGTCAGGGCCCAGGCCAGGCTCCGGCACCGCCGGCCACCGACACTGTCGCGCCGGACATTCCCGGCGTGGTTAAGGCGGGGACGAAGGTCATCGTCATCAAAGACGACTTTCAGGGTACTGAGGGACCGATCGCGCTTCCCGACGGCACCGTCGCCTTCACCGAGGGGGGCGCGAACCGGATCACGCGGATCGACAAGGACGGCAAGGTCTCGGTGTATCTCGAGAACACGAACGGCTCGAACGCCCTTGCGTTCGACTCGAAGGGCCGGCTGCTCTCGGTGCAGAGGGGGCCTGCGCACGTCCAAATCGGCGTGATCGCTCCCAAGGGGAGCGAGGCGACGCTTGCCGACGACTTCGAGGGCAACCCGAACGATCTCGTCGTCGCCAGAAACGGCGGCGCGTACTTCACGGTGCCGGGACCGATCGCGCAGGCGAGGGGAAGCGCCCCGCCGGCGACGCCGTTCGTGCCGGCCGTGTACTACATCGCTCCGAACAGCGGCAAGGCCGTGAAGGTGGCCGACGGCATTACGAATCCCAACGGCATTCAGATGAGCCCCGACGAGAAGACGATCTACGTCAACGACACGCGCGGCGAGTATCTCATCGCCATGGACGTCAAACCCGACGGAACTCTTGGGTCCAGGCGCAATTTCGCCAAGTACGAGGGCGTGCAGAAGACGGAGGCTGGCTTCGTGAGCGGCGCCGACGGTCTTGCCGTCGACAACGACGGCCGCATCTATGCGGCAACCGGCATCGGCGTACAGGTGTTTAACCCGAAGGGGCAGCACCTGGGCACGATTCCCCTGTCACGCGCTCCGCAGAACCTCGCCTTCTCGGGTCCGGACAAGAAGACGCTCTACATCGTCGGTCGCAACGCCGCGTGGAAGGTTCAGATGCTGACGTCCGGTTACAAGGGCCGCGCAAAGTAGACGGAGGGAAACTGCACGCCGCGCCGCCGGCGTGA
>DAIRVG010000122.1:0-18499 GCA_036802945.1 Vicinamibacterales bacterium | reverse complement strand
AAGATCGCAATCGACGTTAACAACCGAAGGGAGATTCTCATGCACGCCAGGATCGTTCGCAGCGGATTCGTGGTCTTCGCGCTGGGCGCTTTTTTGAGCACAGCCTCCTCCGCGTATGCCGAAATGCTTAAGTTCAAAGCCACTATGGACGCAGCCCAAGAGGTGACGCCGAACGACAGCAAGGGCAGGGGGACGGCCGACCTCACGTACGACACCGAGAGCAAGAGTTTGACCTGGACGATCACCTTCGACGGTCTCACCGGCCCGGCGACGGCCGCGCACTTTCACGGTCCCGCCGAACCGGGTAAGAATGCAGGGGTCGCACTGCTGATCGGACAGAAACCCACCAGTCCTGCCAAGGGCAGCGCCATGCTTACGGATGCGCAGGCTGCCGATCTTATGGCTGGCCGCTGGTACGTCAACGTGCACACGGCTGCCAACGGCGGCGGCGAAATCCGCGGGCAAGTCACCAAGTGATCGCGCCGGCATAGGCGAAGGGTGCACGCCAACGATCGAAGGTCCGCTGCGCCCGCGCGCAGCGGGCCTTTGTGTTCTGCGCATGGCGCGAGCTGTGCTCCGCAAAGCCCCCCTCGCGGTCTCGCTAGCTCAGCAGTGGCAGATCTCAGAGAGAAGAGTCATTCACCGCGTCGGTCGACCCGCCCGCTACTCGCGCATTCTGCACACAGATACAAAGTCTGCTGTTGACACCCCGCCCTTCACGCGGCGAGGATGAGCCCCTCCGAAAGAAACATGTCCGCTCGATCAACACCGCCTGCGGTGCGCAATGTGTTGCGCGTGGCGCTCCTTGTGTCGTGCATGAACGCGGGCACACACGCGCAAGCGCCCAGTCCTGACGAGGTGCTTCGTCAGCTCGTGCAGTCTGCTGACGACTCGTGTCAGTACGCGAGAGACGGCGCGTGTGACGAACCAACCTTGTGCGCCCCAGGCACGGATGTAACGGACTGCAGATCACCTTTGTCTTCCGGGTTTTCCGACGACTTTGCGGAGCAAGAGACGTCGAGTTTCGCCGCCTCCGTTGTCAGCGCGTCTGTGACCCTGCTATTCGGGGCCTTGATGCTGGTTTGGATGAGACACAAATTCGTCGTGGGCAACGCGTCACGTCTCGTGCCGTCGGTAACGATGGTCCATCGGTCTGGCGACACAAGCGTCGGGCGTGCCCAGGCGGTTCGAGACACGGTTCACGACGCATTTGCGAACGTCTGCAAAGCGGAAGGGATTCGCGCGGAGCTCTTCAAGTCTCCGCCGCTTGAGAGCGACATCTGGACGAGAGTAGAGATCGACCAGCCCACCCCTGGTCGCCCTGGCTACTCGAGCCGGGCCGCCGCCGTTATCACCATCGTCCCGCGGGAGTTCCACCGTTTTGATCCCGAGATGGTCCTCACATTCGCGACCAACGAAGGCCGCGAAAAAAAGTACGATCACATCATCGAGCTCGGTCCCGAGGCGATCCGGAGTACGTGTGTGTACCTCGCCGGCCAGACAACCCGCCTCTGGGTGAAGCCGCAACGTGCGCGGAAATGGCCGCTTCAACTCTGGCGTCCGCGGAACAAATTGACCGGCGTCAAGGAACTGCGGTGGCTCACCGGCATCGCGACGGCTATTCGGGGCTTCTGGTGGTGGATCACCCGCGATGAGCGGGGACGCATGCTCAGCGTGTCGACCGGAAAGCCCAGGGACGAACCGCGGCGCCTTATTCGTCTCGACTCGTGGCAGGCGGTGATCCGCGACATCGCCGGCAAGACTCCGGAAATCCGGCAGGAGATTCTGCAGTCCCTCAAAGGCGAGGCTGAAGGGGGCGGACGCGCGTCTCCGGGAATCGCCATGGGTCAAAGCGCGCGGATTGGCGATGAGGACATCTCCTACCACGGGATAGATGGCCGGGTGGAGAGACGGCAGATCGTGGCGCAACTTGGCCGCGGCATCGTGTTCGTGCACGTGTATTCGTACGGGAACGATCTGTACGTGGGCTGGGATGCGCACGTGAATGCGGGCATGTGGGCGCATAAGTCGGTGGGCATCGGCGTCGATCCTGAATCCGGTCGGCTGACTCGCGCCCTCGCCGTGTCAACTTCGTGGCACTCCCCGAACGAATACGACGTCACAGACGCCAACTTCCTCCTCGAATGGGTGCATGTGGTGCTGATCCGCATCATCAAGGACGTGATGCGTGTCCACGAAATCGACCAGGAGATTGATTTCGAGATCGTGCGGGAGAGTCGCCAGAGTGCGCTGGATCGCAAGGAGCCAACCGCGGCGCGCGGCAAGAGCAAGGGGTTGCTGAACCGTCTGCGACGAACGTCCTGAGCCCCTAAGCGTGTACCTTGCCCGCTTTTCCGACGGTGCCGATGATTTCGTTCAGGGTCTGGTACGCCTGCGCTACCTCGCGCCATTGCACGGCGACAACTGGAATGAGTGCGCGGAGCGGCTCACCGGTGTCGTGGGTGGACTGGTCGAACTGGAATCCGCACGTGTCGCGCTACGGGTGAACCTCCCCACTCGGGGCGCGCCCGAAGCCGTGTACTCCGTGCTTGCGCCCGCCTCCAAGGAACCGGCGTTGCGCCATGTCCTTGCGGCATTCACACGTCTCGACCGCATCAGCCCGGGCTCGATCGCCCTTCCGCCTGCCCGTGAAAGCTTCGACGAATGGGCCTTCTCCTTCCCTCCCCTGCAGGCCAACGTCAACAGCTGCGGCATGCGCGCGGGCAGCATCTGGTTCGCGTGCAACTTCAGGGTGCGATCTCTGTTGACTCGTGTCCTCAGAGAAGCGGCGGCGCTCGGCTATTCGTTCGGCTATCAGGTTCAGGTACAGCGATTCTCCGCGCGCAGGGATCAGATCAGGGAGGCACGGATCAACGCTGAGCACGCCGCTGATCTGCCGGGCATTTCCCCAGAACTCGTCGAAGCCCAGAAGGCCCTCGCAGCGGGGTTGAGCACGGCGATCGCGGTCCACGAAGAATTTGTCGGAGTCGCTGATCCGGAAGCCGCCCAGTGGCTGACTGCCTTTATTCGCCGTTCGTTTCGCGCGGGCTTCCCCGACCTCCGTGTCGATCCGCCGGACCTCTCGTTGAAAAAAGATCGCTACTCCGATGTGGTGGCCGCTGGTGTTTTTCGCAGTGCAAGCGAGGATTTCAGCATCGATGAGCTCTGCTCAAGCGCCCTGCAGCCGAAAGAAATCCTGGATGTGTTGACGTGGTGGCCGTCCGCCCTTGATTTTCCGCTTCCTGCCGCTGACGAGGGGGTGCTTGACAGGCCAATCGCGACGACGGGTCCGCTGCCGCCCCAGCCGTCCGATATGCCCGGAAACTACATCTTCATCAGCTATCAGCATGGAGACTCAGAGAAAGTGCTTCCGCTGATCCAGCTACTGCAGGGCTGGGATGTGCCGGTGTGGTACGACCGCAACATTCCTGGCGCCGTTGAATGGGACGCGTGGCTCGAAGATCGCCTTTCAGCGGCGTCGCTGGTGTTGTTGTGTCTCAGTCCGGGAGCGGTGGGGTCGCGCTACGTGCGAAGAGAAGTCAAATACGCAGACGCACTCGGCAAACCCGTGCTGGCCGTCAAGCTGGAAGACACCGAGCTTGCTCACGGTTTCGCCATGCTCCTCACGCAATACCAGATGCTGGACACACGAACGCCCGGATTTGCCTACGATCTCGAGCGCTCGGTTCATCTGCATCTCAAGAGCGCGAGGTAGTTCAGATCACGATGTTCGAATTCCTGGGGATTATCGTTACTAACTGTTGAACCTCGGCCTTGACGTTGACACGTGGCGGCGGTAGGCTCCCCCTCGTCCATCACCTCAACGGGACGCGTGTCGGCCGTCGAAGTCGACACACGCCAGTCACGTCGCTAGCAGGCCTGCTCTTGGAGGAACGCGATGTCACTTTGCCCTTCCTGTGGCTCTGAATCCGCTACTGGGAACAAGTTCTGCGGTTCCTGCGGCGCCGTGCTGCCAGCTCGCGCGCCCGAGCCTCATTCCTCCAGGGCAATCCCCGAGGCTTCGGCGTGGACACCAGGCTCACAATCACAGACGCCGCAGCGTGAACGAGCCGGGATTAACGCCGGCGTCGTCGCTGCCGGCGCAGTCGGCGTGCTCCTCATTCTTGGTGGGATCGCATGGTTCATGTGGCCAGCAGGATCGAGCGCGGGGCCGGATCCGAAGTTACTTGTCTCCCGCCTGACGTCCGAGCTACCGGCGTACATCAAGCTGACCAGTTTCCAGGTGACCACCGTAGATCGTGGCAACGAAGCAACCCCTGTCATCCGAACACGATTCCAGGCCCGGCTCGTGGCCAAGGCTGACACGTTTGTTGAGTCGAGGAAAGACGGGGACATTGTCTTTCTTGCCCCTCGGCTGTCAACGGGTGCTATTCAACCAGTAACAGGCAGCGCGCTCTCCAGACTGAACGCCGGCGAGTGGCAGACTGAATTCACACTCGAAGACAACGCCATCGCTCGCTTCGGCACGCCGCGCGAGTTCTATACAGGGACGCGAGTCCTGGTCGAGGGTTCCGCCGAAGAACTCGCGTACCGCGATGAACAGCGACGCGGCTCCGAGGAGGCGAAAGCCCTCGAAGCACAACGGCTCGAGGCGCAGCTCGCCGCCGAGGAACGGCGACGGGAGGAAGCACGACTCCAGGTCGAGCGAGCTCGTGCCGCCGCCGCGGAAGCCGAACGGGAGCGGCGCCAGAGCGAAAGACAGCTTGCTGAAGCGGATGCACTGCGGGCCCGGCAGGCAGAAGATCGCAAGGCTGCCGAGGCAGCGCAGCTCGAAGAGCGCAAGCGCCAGGCCGTCGAAGCAGCCACGATGGTCGAGATTCCGGCCGGGACTGAGCTCGACGTGCGGCTGACGAGCCGACTCAACTCGGGGACGGCTTCGGTTGAGGATCGCTTTGAAGCCGTGACAGTGGAGGCGTTCAGCCTGAACGAGCGTACCGTTATTCCCGCAGGCTCGGTTCTTCGAGGCATCGTGTCGTCAGTGCAACCAGCAACTCGGACAAACCGCACCTCGAATCTCACGATCAGCTTCGACCAACTCACCATCGACTCGAGGTCGTACCAGATTCGTGGAAGCGTCCAGGAGATAAAGGGACGTGGTCTCAAGGGAGAGACCGGCCGCATCGCCGTGGGCAGCGCGATAGGTGCAATCCTCGGCGGCATTCTGGGCGGAGGGAAGGGCGCGATCGCTGGCGTTCTGATGGGCGGTGGCGGCACGGTGGCCGCGACGGAGGGAAAGCAGGTTGACGTTCCTGAGAGCTCGATACTCCGCGTCCGGTTCGACGCGCCTGTGCGCGTCAGGTGACCTTGGCGAACTCTGAATCCATCCATCGACTGACATCCGTGGAGCCGATCTCGGGCTTCCAGGTCAAATAGGGTCGCCCCTCAAACCGCTCGCACCATAACTAGCTGAATCCACTCAGCTTGCGGTATCTGATGATCGCTGACGGCGTTATGATAGCGGTCTCCAGGTTGAATCGGTTTGATGAATCACCCACTGAAGTTCGACAAGTACGAGGTCATCAGGCGGCTGGGTCGCGGCGGCATGGGGACCGTCTATCTGGCTCGCGATCCGGACCTCAATCGCTCCGTCGCCATCAAGGTGCTGCGTGACGCGTTGCTTGACGAGGAGCTGCTCCAGCGGTTCCTGCGTGAAGCGAGAGCAGCCGCAGGCCTGCGCCATGAAAACCTTGTCACCGTGTACGAAGTCGGCCAGCACGATCACCAGCCGTTCATGGCGATGGAGTATGTCGATGGCAGATCGTTCGAGGAAATCATCAAAGGCCGGCAACCGCTGACGCTTGCTGAAAAACTGTTCCACATCGAACAGGTGTGCGCCGGTCTCTATCACGCTCATTGCGCCGGGATCGTTCATCGGGATATCAAGCCAGCCAACCTAATGGTCGATCATCACGGTGTGGTCCGCATCGTGGATTTCGGAATCGCGCGAGTCGAAGGATCCGGGATGACCATGGACGGCGCGATGATGGGGACGCTCAACTACATGTCGCCGGAGCAGCTCCTCGGGCTCCCGGTTGACTACCGCAGCGACATGTTCGCCGTCGGGGCGGTCGCGTATGAGCTGCTCTCGTTTCAGCAGGCATTCAGCCGGACCTTGGACAACGCGCCCGGGTACGGACGTTCGCAGGAGGATCCCGTCCCGCTGGCCGAACTCTGCGCGAACATGCCAATCGGCCTGGAATCGATCGTCATGCGCGCGCTGGCCAGGCAGCCTGAGGATCGGTTCTCCAGCCTCGAAGAAACACGTGTCGCGCTCCGAGAGGTTCGCCGCGCGATAGATCCGCAGCTCGAGCTCGAACCGGTCGCGACCCGCTTGATCAGCAGAGCATCCAACGCACCGGAGTCGTCGTCCTCCGCGCGCAAGGCGCTGCTCGAACGCCGCTCACTCCAAATCGCGACGCACAAGAATGCGGCTCGCCGGTCGTACGCAGCGCAGGATCTCGAGGGCGCGATCGCCGCCTGCGAGGACGCGCTGATGCTCGATCCCGCCGATCGGGAAGCGCTGCAGCTGCTCGGCGAGCTTCAGCGGGCGAAAGAGCAGCGGGATCGGGAGTCACGGGAAAGACACGATCGGGAACGGATGGTTCGAAAGCAGCTTGTCGACGCCGAACTGAAGTTCTCGCAGGGTGATATCGCCGGCACGCTCGGACTGATTCAACAGACACTCGCTGTCGATTCGGACAATTCAACCGCGCTTGACCTGCTGTCGCGCGTCGAAGGCGTGGGAACGAGCGCGAATCCAGTCGCGTCGACGGTGCTGCGCCGTGACGTCCGAGTCGAACCCTCCCGGCACACTCCGCGAGTGACGTCGGTTCGGGAAGAGCGTCCGACAGGCGGGTACTCGCGGCGGCGTATCGTCGTTGCCGCATCGATCGCCGCGTTCATCGTCCTTGCGGTTGTCGCGACGACCTTCTGGTTGACGCGCGGTCAACCTTCGTCGGAGGCGGCGCGGCCATTGGCAACCGGCGCCAGTTCACCCGCTCCCGCGCCGGTTGTCGTTACACCGGAACCCGTCCCCGCGGAGACCGCCCCAACCGCAACAAGCAACGCCGATACATTGCTGCAGGACCGGTTGAATCGGATCACTGCCGCTTACGAGCAGGGCAACCTTGCCGGTGCGCTCAGGCTCGTCGATCCCGTGCTCGCTACGACAGACGACGATCGCGTACGTCGACTCGCTCAAAGCATTGCACAGTCGGCAATCCGAGGCATGGTTTCCGCTGAAAACGCCGCGGGAGGTCAGAGGGCGCAAGAACTCTCGCCGCGGACCTTCGCCGCCGCCCATCAGCTCAGGACCCGTGCTGAACAGGCCCTGAGTAAAAGCGAGTTTGTCGAAGCTGGCACGCAGGCTCTCGCAGCAACGATGAGTTACGAACGTGCGATGAGCGAAGCGAGGGCCGCAGCTGTCCCCGCCAGTCGACCATCTTCGCCAGAGCCGGCGATCGCCGCGGCTCCGCCAACAGTGGCCAACAACCCCCCTCCGGTTCAGACGGCGCCCAGCATTCCGGCGCCTATTCCCGCTGTCGCGCCACCGGCGGCTCCGCCCGCGAACAACGCGGCGCCGGTCACTGCTGCAGTGGTCACGCCCGTCAGCGCCGAGGACCGAGAGCGTCCTGGAATCCTGCAGACCTTGACCAGATATCAGAATGCATACCGGGAGCGAAGCGTGAAGTCGCTTCTTGCGGTGTATCCATCCTTGCCGCGCGAGTCGCGGCAGGGACTTGAGAGGGCCTTTACTCGCGATTGTCGTGATTACGACGCGACGTTCGGCAATATGCAGTTGGCGTTGAACAAGGACGACCCGACCTATGCAACCGTGACTGTTCGAACGACGTATACCTGCCAGCCAAAAACAGCGCAACCTGCGCAGCCTCAGTCGGTTCAGGAGCTCTTCGTACTCCGAAAGCTGGGCGACGGGTGGCTGATCGAGAGCGCAGGAACAATGGACACGACACCTCGGCGCTGAGTCGGAGCACTATGGCGCGAATGTCACGAGCGGAGTGCCGACTCGGAAGCGATTGCCGTTCGCATCGGATCCGCTGAAGAACGCCTGATACGTGCCGGGCGTCGCGCTGCACGCCTCGTACGATCGCCGGGTGCCGCCCTTCATTTCCCTGAAGGGCATATCTGGCGTCGAGGACGTGAGCGCACCGAAGTTGCGACGCTCCTCGACGAGAAAGCTCGAATCGAACGTCACATCGATTCCCGTCGTTTCCGCCATGTCTACGGTGAATCGATAGCCGGCGCCCCCTGCGGGGCACGTTGTACGGAGAACCGTGGCCCCGCCGACGATGGTGATGATCACGTTGGCGCGACCGGCAAAGTCTCCAGGCACCGGGCTCACGGCGACGGCTTGCGCCGCTGAGCTCGTAGAGAGACCCGGGCAGTTGTCATATGTAATCGAACTCGCGGTCCAGGACATGTTCCGTCCGGACAGTGTGCCGGTGATCTGGCCCCGACCCTCGCATGTCACCGCGGTTCCATTGGCTTGCCGGGCCTGAGTCGCCACGAAGATCGTTGCGAGGAAACTTCCCGCCGCGAGATCTCCAGTGAGGACTCCCTGGACGCTTCCGCTGCTCTCCGCGGATTCGAAGCGGCCTGTGATCTGGTCGACCTGTCGGAGGACCATCGACAGATTGAATGTCTGAGATCCTTCCGAGATGGTGAACGTTCCCCCAACGCGGCGATAGGTAATCGCTCCGTTGTATCGACCTGCTCCGCCGCCGACCAGAATCGAACTGGGCGCCCCCGGCAACGTTCCCGGGCTGCACGCAGCCGCTCCTGTCATGACAGCCGCTGCAAGTGCAAGTCGAAGGGCGACGGTCTGCGCCGAGCTCGCGATGTTGGTCCCCATCACTATCGATCCTGTCCGAGAAGATATGAAAACGATACGCTGACGACCTGAATGCCGGGCATGTTGAACCCGCCGCTGACCCGCACTTTGAGCCGCTCACCCACCAATGCTGCCGCCGCCAATTCAGCGCGCCCAAGGGGAATCCAGTCGATTTGCCGCCCTGCCACCACAAACGCGTCGGGGAATGGAAGCGTGAAACTTGTCGTGGCTGTGCCTTGATACGTGCCGGTCACAAAACCACGAAGCTGCGCGACACCGCCCCCGAGGTTCACACCTATCTGCACATGGGTTCCCGCACGGGCGAACGGAAAGAACCGGTGGACTTCAACGCCAATCAGCTCCGCGTCCTGCGCAACCACGCTGAGAACGCTATTTGTGCCATCGACCTCCAGCGTCGATGTCTTGGCAAGCCGCTTGTGGATCAGCGATACGCCCCACTCGCCCCCAAGGGTGGTCCCGCGTATCACGCCGATACGAAACTCCGGTCCTTTCACATCGAGCGTCTGAGCGTCGAAGAGACCAGCCAGCAAGGACCCGGGCACGGTCCATTGAGGACTGACCCCAGCGGTAATACCCCACGAGGTGTCATCAATCTGCGCCTGTGCGGCGGTCGGTGACACGAGCAGAGCTGCAAGGAAAAAGGCCGCCGCACATCGCTTGCTCATGATCAGAACCCCCAGTCCAGGCCAATGATCGGCGTCAAGCGATCGCGAAGGCCTGCGTCGTTCAGCGGCAGCATGACGTTTGCCGTGAGCAGCGCGGTCCCGGTGAAGTTCCACTTGATGCCGCCGGCCACGGACGCTCGATGCAGTCCTCGCGGATCCACCGTCGCGATCGAAGCCGACGTGAGGCCGAACGCATTGCCCCGCAGCGGCAGGTCGCGATACCCGAGCCTGCCGCCGTTCCGAATCGTCCGCCCCATGAATTCGCCATTCACCGTCAGCCGATCCGTCGGCGCCCATTCGACTCCAGCGTCGTAGGCGTAGCCATGACGACCTGCATCGACAGAGGACTGCTGGAGCGGGTCGTACGCCTGAAAGGGATTGCTCCAATATTCGAATCCAAAGGACGCATGTGGTGCGAGTGTGCCCACGGTGGTTGACCAGATACCGCTGACAAGTGTTCGTGTGATGCCGGTTCCCAGCATCGCGTCCGTATCGCCGGTGGGAACGCGCAGATCCACGCCCAGCGCCACGCCACCCTGTTCGTGTGGATAGAGACGAATTTTAGCGCGCAGTGCCACATCACCCAATCCGGCCGCTGACGCATTGCCTGCAGCTGCCCGATCGGCGATGTCGTGCGTGCCGTCGATGCGAAGGTTGACGTAAGGAACGGCGAGGCCGGCATCGAACCAGCTGTTCAGGGCGATGTTCGTGAACAGTACCAGCGTATCGGTCGTGATGTTCAACCGGGCGGCGCCGGTGAACAGCGGCGTGGACCCGCTGCGTAGTACGACCGTGTGAAGGGACCCGTCGCGTATGTCCACACCGTCGATCGCGTCATACGTCGTGTGAATGAAATTGACACCGACGCTCGCACGTCCCTCGCCGGCAGTAATCGCGCGCTCGCCGAACATGGGGCCGAAAGAAGGCGCCGCTCTTGTAAACGCACGTGTGACGGGATCAAATGTGAAGGTGAACCCTCCGGCTGACGATCCAATGGGGGCCGTCGACACTTCGAGCCCCACCAGGTCGGCGATCACTTCGCCAACATTCGTGACGCCGCCGCCGTCGCCGGCGGCATTGGTCAGCTGTACCAGCACTTGTCGTGGTGTCAGCCCCGTCGTGGAGGTTGATGTCTGCGCGTTAGCGCGCCACGAGCACACGAACAACACACAGAGAATCACCGACACAGGTAAGGGACGCATCTGGTACATGTAGGCTCCGGCGGGACTATTCAAACTCGAACGCGCGCTGATTATATTCGGCATCCGAACCCGGCCGCGTTTGACATTTCGTGGGCCGCAACGGCCACGCGCACACGCCAGCGACCGTGATCAGTTCGAGCTCGCGCGTCACCGAAGCCCCTGCGACACGCTGACTGTCTGCCCGTTGATGACAATGACGGCGGTCCGCGCCACGTCGAACTTCTCCACTGCGTAAACGACTTCGGCGGGTCCCGTACCAGAGCTGGACCTGAAGGCGATCCACGATGGGGCTTTGTCGACGGACCACTTGCAGCCTGAGTTGATTGCCACCTTGATCGCGAACACGCCACCCTCGACCGGGATTTTCTGCGCCAACGGACTCAGCGACAGCGAGCACACATCGGCTGTTCGCTCGATGCCGTCCTGTGAAATGGAAACGGAGGACTGACCAATTCGAATCTGCCCTTCGCGCTTGGCGCCATCGTTCGCGCTGATTCCGTACGAAACGCGACCATTACCGGCGCCGCTTCCCGATCGAATGCTGATCCACGAAACCGTGGAAGAAGCGGACCACTCGCAGTCGGCGCCAGTAGCGACGGCAATCGTAAACTCGCCTCCTTTCGACGTGACTCCCTGGCTCCTCGGGTCAACGGTGTACGTGCACGGCTGCGCCGGTGGATCAGGCTTGGCCGGAGGCGCGGGCGGCGCAGGCAGTGTCGGAGGCGCGGGCGGTGCAGGCGTCACGGGGGGTGGCGGCGCGGCCGCCTGGTGGATGGCGATCGTGTGCTCGGCAACCCGAATCTGAGCGTTTCGCTCCGATGCGCTCGTATTCTCAGACACCCTGAGGGAAAGTGACTGTGGTCCCTTCCCACTCGACGTCGCGAGCACCAGCCAGGGTTCGCTCGCTGATGCGGTCCACGCGCATTGAGGGTTTGTGGCGATCTTGATCTCGAACGTTCCTCCCGACACCGGAACGGAGATCGTGGGCTCCACAGCGACGCTGCAGTCCACTCCCGCCTGCGTCACCACCAGAACCTGGCCGCCGATCCGTACGTGACCTTCACGCGCCGTGGCCCCAGTATTTTCGGCGACGTTATAGGTCACCGTTCCAACACCTGTGCCCTTTCCGTATGTAACCGAGATCCAACTGTCGGCGCTTTCCGCGTCCCAGGCGCATGGGCCGGCGACGCCGGTGTAAAAGCTCCCTCCGGTTGGTGGCGTTGCCATGGCTGCCGGGTTGAGCGTCAGTTCGCAGGACGCGCTGACATTCGTCGGCGACGTCGGCAAATCAATCTTGCCGCACGCCATCGTCAGCAAGAGCGCGCACGCGAGCGGGAAGACCAGCAGTCGGTTCATCGGGCACTCCATTAGAGCCACGCCCCCCCGAGCCTCTGGCAGATCGCTCGGGCGGCGGCTGCTGTAATCAACGCCGCTGGAGGCCAAATCGAACACCGCGCGCTTCTGCGGGCTGGATCGATGGTGTCTGCTGCGTTTCCGACCGGGGAACGGGGTTGGCGGATTTCCGACGGAAGGCCTCAGGGGTTACGAAATGCGCGTTGCGCACGTCACCAAGGTTCAGGTAGATTCGCGGCGTTGCCCAATCGGGTTCCGGATTCAACAAGGAGAGCTCTCATGTTCAGGTCGCGCGCATTACTGCTGGTCTGCTCCTTCGCGCTTGGTATACCCGCGAGCGCACAAGCCCAGGACGTTCCGCTGGCGAGGATTCTCGTCGATTTTTTTACAGAGGCCGTGCGCATGACTTCCGGCACCGGGTCTCCAGGTAATCCTCATGAAGTGCACTTCCTTCCAGGACTGAGTCAGCAGGCGGCGCCGTTCGAGCTGCAGAAGGCTCTCGTGACCCAGCTCAGTACGTTCCCGCTCGGCACATCGTCTGGCGGATTTACATATACGTTGGATCCGGCGACAGGCGCGATCACGCCAGCCAGTCCGAGCTTCGGGCCATCTTTCGCCGAGCGGGCGCTGACCATCGGTCGCGGTAAGGTCAATGCCGGCGTTCAGTATCAGCACGTGGCATACGACTCGTTCGAGGACGTGCCTCTGGAAGGCGAGCAGATTGCGTTTATCCTGCAGCACAACGACTGTTGCCCCGCCGGGGCCAACAATCCACCCGCCGCAGGAAACACGCTCCCGTTTTTTGAAGGCGATCTCGTCGAGACGCGACTTTCACTCAACGTAAAAACCGATACGACCGTTGCGTTCGCGAACGTGGGTATCACGAACGATCTGGAAGTCGGCGTTGCCATCCCGATCGTTCGCACGGACCTCCAAGTCGGCGGCCGTTCCACCATCCTTCGGGTCTCGACCGCGGATCCGTCACAGGCGCTCATTCATAGTTGGGATGGGGCCGGCGCAACGGTGAAGACCCTGCCCATCAGAGGTGGCAGCGCGTCGGGAATCGGCGACGTGCTTGTCAGGGGGAAATATCTGTTCGTGCCGGGCTCCCTCGCCGCTGAGGTCGATTTCCGACTTCCGACCGGCGATGAGGAGCAACTGCTCGGCACGGGAGGCCTGCAAACGCGGGTGATGCTGATCGCTGGGGCGTCTCAATACAGCTTTGCCCCGCACGTGAATGTTGGATACGTCTTTTCGAACGGGTCGGTCAGCAGCGACGTCACCGATCTGCACGTGCCGGACGTTGTCGGGGGCCCCGCGATCGCGAACATCTCAGACCCCAACATCGACCTCAGCGTCCCGGATGAAATCTTGTATACCGGCGGCTTTGATTGGGCCGCGACGAGGCGGGTTACGATTGCGGCGGATATGATCGGGCGGACGCTGCGGCAGATGACGCGGTTCGAGACGTCGAATTCATCGTTCCCGTTTCGCACGAGTGACGCCGCGCCCGTACAAACCGCCACTCGGTCTCAGTTGAACATTACGGGGAAAAAGAACCTGAATCTGCTCCTTGGAGCGGTTGGTGCCAAAATCAACGTGGCGACGAACCTGCTGCTGACGGCGAACGTCCTGTTTCCACTGTCGGACGGCGGACTGCGCCCGAAAATCACTCCGGTCGTCGGGCTCGATTACGCTTTCTGAAATGAGTCGCCGCGGACATTCGATCCTCACTTGAGCGTGACGATGACCCAGGCGTCGCCGCGTTTCTCCATGGTGAACGTGTTCGTCACTGTCGTGTCGGCAGGCCTGGCGGCGCTCTTGGGAATCAACAAGCGGCGGACGCGGGCCGTCACGGTTGCGTGACGGCCATCCGCCGCGAGGCTGACGTCCTGAATCTGGACGGACACCTGGAATTGGCGCGCCGCATCCATGCTCGCGCGTACCCGAGCCATGTCGGGGCCGGTGAAGTCCTGCACGCGACGAACCGCCTCGGCATCAAGGCTGCCCCACGCGCCTTCGTAGGCACGGAACGTCTGTTCGATGGCAGCACGCTCGTCGATTCGTGGCGGTATCTCGTTCGGTGATGGCGACACCGTCGGCACGGGCGTCGGTACCGGCGGCACGGGTGTCGGCGTCGGCACGGGCGTCGGCACCGGCGGCACGGGTGTCGGCACCGTTGGCCCAGGTGTCGGCACAGTCGGCACGGGCGTTGGCACCGGTGTTGGCACGGTCGGCACGGGTGTCGGCACCGTCGGCACCGGTGTTGGCACGGTCGGCACCGGTGTTGGACCGGTCGGCACCGGTGTCGGCACGGTCGGCACCGGTGTTGGCACCGGCAGCACCGGTGTTGGCACTGTCGGCGCCGGGGTTTGCACCGGCGGCGGGACGGCCGGGGATGACGGCGTCTCGCCCCCAGGAGCGGGACCCGTCGGCGTCGGACCCTGGAACAGCATCACGCCGACGGCAACCGCGATCAGGATCCCTGCAGCGATGCCAAGATACGCAACGTTGGCGCGACGAGGCGCAGGTTGCGGCGGTCGCAGGATCGTTTCGCCGACTCTCTCCTGCGCAGCACCACGTAGAGCCGTCTCCTGTGGAGAATGTGGTGCGGCCACGACCAACGTAGCGGCCGCATCAGCCTGTCGCCTGGCCTCGAGCTCTGCAGTGAGCGCGGCTTCCTCTTCCTGCGCGTGCCGCGCTCGCGCTTCTCTTTCTTCGCGCTCGCGGCGCTCTCGCGCTTCTCTGTCCTGGCGCTCGCGGACCGCTTGCGCCTCGCGCGCCAGTCGTTCCCGCTCGCGTTGCGCGGCCTCCTCAGCTGCTGCCTTTTCGCGGGCTTCTGCACGACGCTGCTCTTCGGCGCGAAGGTTCTCGAGGGCGGCGTTGCGCTCCCGCAACAGCGTCTGGATGCGTGGGTCACCGGGAGCGAGCGTCAGCGCTTCGTTCAATAAGCCGAGCGCCGCCTCATGCTCGGGCACCTTGCGGACTTTCTTGAGTATTTTGGTGACCTGCTGTTCCAGTCGGCGCGCTTCCAACTCTCGTTGTCGCTCTTCTTCATCTCGTCGTCGAGCTTCTTCCGCCTGCCGGCGAACCTCCTCCCTGCGCGCTGCCTCCTGACGCGCCGCTTCCGCGTCGCGCCGCTGCGTCTCCTCGTCGATGTCATTGCGGATCTTCAGCGCGACGGAGTTCTGCGGATCGAGGGTCAGGGCCGTCGTGGCTGCTTCGCTCGCGCCGGTCAGGTTGCCTTGGTCAAGCCGCTCGCGCGCAAGCGCCAGTTGTTTAGCGAGTTCACGCCGGAGTTGTTCACGCTGCTCCGCTTCACGTAACCGTTCTTCCTCGAGGCGTTTTGCCTCTGCCGCTTGGTGCGCGGCCTTCCGTTCCTCTTCAAGTCGACGTTCCTCGTCGCGCCGTTTCTTTTCCTCCGCTTGCCGCTTGTCCTCGAGGCGCTTTTTCTCTAATGCCTCCTGTGCGGCCCGTCGCTCCTCTTCCAGTCGGCGCTCTTCGTCGCGCCGCAGCTTCTCCTCGGCTTGCCGCTCGAGCTCCAGCAGCCGAGCCGCCTCGATCTCAGCCTGTTGTCTGGCTTCCTGTTCCTGGCGGCGCAGTTCGGCTTCCCGGCGGACACGCTCTTCCTCAGCCGCCAGGGTTTCGCGCATCTCGGTCAGCGCCGCTGCGACCAGCCCGTGGCCGGATGCGTCGCGCTCGAGCAGCGCCACCGCGGCACGGCGATCACCGCTCTCAAAAAGCTGGCGGGCCGCTTCAACCCTCTTCGCCGCGGCGCGTTCCCGGGCTTCTTCTCGCCGTCTCGCCTCCGCCGCCGCCGCCAGATCAACGATCTGTCGTCGTAGCGCTGCGATTCGCTCATCGTCGAGACCGGTCCCCACGGCGTCCTGAAGACGCTCATACGCCTTGGCGATACTGCCTTCCGAGATCAACGTCTGAGTTGCAGCAATAGCGGCTTCGAGCGCCTGGCGCCGTTGAACCAGCTCACGCTGTTCAGTGAGCTTTTGCACCGCCGTCGTCCGCAGGGACCGGGCGTCGTCAGTCAGATCTTCGGCAGCAATCGCATCGATCTGGGAGACAGCCTGCTCGAACAGCCCCTCCGAGAACGCCGTCTGTGCTTTCGCCACGATTGCATCAGTGGCGCGCCTGCGCTGAAGGGTCCTGACTGACGTGAGCGCTTCCGCCGCTGCGAGCCGCACGGTATCGGAAGGCGGCACCACGGCATTGATAGCGTTAACGGCCTCGTCGAACTTGTTCTCGTCGGCAAGCGTTCGAGCAGCTTTCAAGCGGTCATACGCGCTGCGCCTGGCCTGTTCGTGCTGACGCTGTGCCTGCAGCCGGGATTTTGCGATCTGCTCGAGGTCACGCGCTTCCGGCCGCTCGGGATCAAGCGCTAACACCTCGTACACGGCACGAAGCGCTGTCTCGTAGCCTCCTTCCTCAATGGAAGCCCTTGCACGCGCGAGAGAAGTATCGATGCGCTTCTGGCGCTCGCGTTCTGCGGAGATCTCGTCTGAGACCCGGCGCATCTCGTTGCGGAGCTCGTCCGCACCCTCCATATCGGGGATCGTGGCCGACGCCTCATCGGCCAGCGCGGCCGCGTCTTCCAGGCGACCTTCGGAGAGCAGTCGTGATGCGTTGGAGAGGAGCTGGCGTATGGCCTTGGCTTCGATTGCGAATCTCGACTGATCGATCAGGTCGAACGCAAGGCGGCTGTCGGAATCTACAGTGGCAGCGCGTTCGGCATGCTGGAGCGCAGCGTCATAGTCTCCCTTCGCAAACGCCTCGCGGCTGAACCGGAGATGTTCCTCGACCTGCTGGCGTCGCACTTCAGCAAATCGCTCCGGATCCATCTTCCTGCGACGATCGCTGTCACTTGGACGACCGGTCCCGGGCGTCGCGGTCTTCGGACGCGCCACGATGGTACGGTCGTGTGGAAAGTCAGCTCCGGATTCATGGCCGTCCTCCAGCAACCGACGCCGCACGCGGCCGATATCCCGTCGCATCACGTTCACGTCGTCGTAGCGCTTCTCGGGTTCCCGTTCGAGGGCCTGCCGCACGATGCGGACAAGCTCAGGCTCGACACCGGGCACGCGCTGGTCGAGGGGGATCGGGCCTTTCTCCAGAATGCTGTGGAGGACACCAGAGTCGATCGCGCCAGGGAACGCCTGCGCGAGAGCGATCGCTTCATACAGAACGGCACCAGTGGCAAAAATATCCGTCCGGTGATCGACACCACGGCCGACGATCTGTTCCGGCGACATGTAGTTGACGGAACCCATCATCATGCCGTCCTGCGTCATGCCGGAATTGGCAAGCCGCGCGATCCCGAAGTCGAGAATCTTCAGGACACCTTCACCGTCGAGCATGAGGTTGGCCGGCTTGATGTCGCGATGGACGATGCCGGCGCCGTGCGCGTGCGCGAGCCCTGCGCACAGCTCCTCCATGAGTCCCAGGCGCCGGGCGAGTGGAAGGGGTGGGTCTCGACGGAGAACGTGGGTGAGCGTCTCGCCGGCGATGTACTCCATCGCCATGAACGGACGACCCTCGTCCTCGCCTACGTCGAAGACAATGACGATGTTCGGATGCCGAAGGCGGGCGACTGAACGGGCCTCCCGCGCGAATCGCTCCCGAAGGTCCTGGTCGTCCTGGAAGTCGTCCTTCAGCAGCTTGATCGCGACGAGTCGATCCAGGCCAGGGTCGCGCGCGAGATATAGCGAACCCATCCCGCCGGTGCCGAGGCGGCGCTGGATTTCATACCTGCCGATGCGATCTGGTGCCACGGGATCACTACCCTACATAGACAGACCAGGCGCTCTAGTAATCCTGTCGAAGATGCAGGTGCGACGGCCATTGTGTGCGCATCTTATTGTCGGACAACTCCTCGAAGTTATAGGGTGGCATTCCGGTGGTGATGAGCTCCTCGATGTTCTCGTTGTTTTTCTTCGCCAGGGCCATGTTGATCCCCGACGAGTTGTGCAGCGCATGAATCACCTCGCCCGTCGACAGCTGACGGGCGAGGTGCTCCAGTGTGAGCCCGCCGGTTTTGGCCTTGTAGATCGCGACGCTCAGCTCGGACTTGAAGTTCACGACTTGCTTGTCCTTGAGCGCAAGCAGCATGAGGGGAAACGCGGACCACTCCTGCGCCGCGCACGCGTTTCCGCTCGTGGTGTCCTGCATGGTCACTGCGTGCGCCTTGGCGCAAATGTATTGCAGGAGCTTCCTCCCGTCAGGGATTGAATCGATGACATCCAGGCAGCCTGTCACGCCCGCGACGTAGTCTTGGGTGCCTTCGATCTGGACCTTGCCGTACGTCCTGTACTGCGACACGTGACGCCTCCGGAGTCTAGTTGTAGG
Source organism: Vicinamibacterales bacterium (assembly GCA_036802945.1). Lineage (GTDB taxonomy): Bacteria > Acidobacteriota > Vicinamibacteria > Vicinamibacterales > UBA2999 > Gp6-AA40. Next base: position 29 of record DAIRVG010000122.1, on the reverse strand, counting down.
GGACCGGCCACGCGGCTCGCCGGACCGCG
>DAIRVG010000121.1:5814-18507 GCA_036802945.1 Vicinamibacterales bacterium | reverse complement strand
GAATGTCGGTCACGAGGATGAGATCGGCCGGCTTGGCCTTGGACAGATCCGCCATCCCACCGACCGGATCGACGATGACGACCTTGCCACCCTGCTCGATTTGCACGCTGGCATGGCCGAGCGCGGTGATCACGATAGCCCCACCGGGAGCCGCCACACTGGTCGTCGATGGCATTTGAGCCTGCCCGACTGACGCCGCTATCACGACCAACAACGCCACGCTCCACGGGAGTCTCATGTCGTCCTCCTTTTCGCCGGGCGCTCTCGAATCGGGAACTGCCGGATCAACCCGCGCCGCCCGCAAAATTGCCCGGATTATACGCCCGCACTCGGCCCGGACCACAAGGAGATCCGCACGACCGGCTGCGCCCCCGCCATTCGGAATTCGGAGTTGCGGAGTTGGGAGTTGATTACGGTATGCTTCGGCAGACTTTGGCGCTTCCTGCCCGCATCCGCGGAGGAGTACCTATGAGATTCGGAGCGAGAGTGTTTGCGTGCGCCACGGCGGTGGCCGTGGTGTGCCTGGTGGCCGCAGCCGGTGTACGCGGCGCTTCAGCGCAAGGAGGTCAGACGGGATCGGCCCCTCAGGGTGCGGGCGAACGTGTGCCGATGGTGGAAGAGGTCTTCAAGACCGTGACGTTGCTGCGCGGCATCCCGGTCGACACCTTCTTCGAGGTGATGGGGACGTTCGCCAGCTCGATGGGCAACGACTGCACCTTCTGTCACGCGTCGAACGCGGCGCTCGACAAGTCGGCGTTTGCGACGCCTACGCCGCGGCTGCGGCGCGCACGGCAGATGATCGAAATGATGAACGCGCTCAACAAGCAGTACTTCGGCGGGCGGCCGCGCGTCACCTGCTTCACCTGCCACGGGGGGAGCAACACGCCGAGAGCCGACCCGAGCTTCATGGTGCAGTACGGCGAGCCGGTGCTGGATCCCGACGAGCGCGACTTTCTGACGGACGCGAGCGTCAACGTGAACCAGGTGTTCGATCGATACCTGCAGGCGATCGGCGGCGCGGATCGGCTTTCCAGGCTCACGAGCTATGCGGCTAAGGGAACCTATTCCGGGTTCGATACGGACAGAAGCACGGTGCCAATCGAGCTCTACGCGAAGTCGCCGGCGCAGCAAACGGTGGTCGTGCATCTCACCATCGGCGCCAGCACGAGAGTGTTCGACGGCAAGAACGCGTGGATCGCGGGGCCGGAGCAGCCGCTCCCGCTGCTGACGCTGACAGGCGGCAATCTCGATCGGGCGCGGCTCGAGGCGCTGGCGAACTTTCCGGCAGGGCTCCGTCAGGGGTACTCGCAATGGCGCGGTGGCCGTACGATTCTTGACGACAAGGACGTCATCGTCCTCCAGGCCACCAGCAACGGCGCCCCCGTCCAGCTCTATTTCGACAACAACGGCTTGCTCGTGCGGCTGCTGCGGTTCACCGCCACGCCCGTGGCGTTCGTTCCGACACAAATAGACTACGCCGATTATCGAGAGCTGCCGGGTGTAGGTGTGAAGGTTCCGTTCACGCGAACCATGACGCAAACCTACATGCAGATGACGCTACAGCTCACGGACATTCAACCGAACGCACCGATCGACGCGGCAAGATTCGCCAGGCCGGCGCCGGCGAAGCTGCAGTCAGAGAAGTAACGAAGACCGACGTAGAGGCGGACCTTCAGGTCCGCCTTGGATGATGGAGGAAAATATGGCATTGAAACAGATGTTCGTGGCGCTGGTGCTTGCGCTCGCAGTGGCCGTCATCGCCTCGGCGGGGCTTGACGCGCAGGCTGGCGGGGCGGCAGTCCCGTACAAGCTCGGTACCTTCGAGCAGGGCGGACGGACATTCCTTGGTTTGGTGCTCCGCGATGCGCAGATCGTTGACATCGCTCGCGCGAACGCCGCGTACGAGACGTCGAACGGTTCGGCGCCAAAGCTCACCGCACCCGCGGACATGAAACAGCTCATCACGCGGTACGACGCGGAATGGAAACCGCGGCTCGGGGCGATCGCGAGGACCGTGTCGAGCGCGTCCACCGCGCCGCCGTACGCCTATGCCGTCAGCGCGGTGAAGGTCCTGCCTCCAGTGCGGCCGTCAGTGCAGCTGAACGCCGGCGGCAACTACGTGGAGCACGAGACGGGGATTGCGACGAATCAGGCACGCGCGGGTGGGGGCGGGGCCGCGGGCGGACGAGGTGCGGCACCAGCGCCGGCGGCGCAGACGGCGCCGGGGATCTGGGAGCGAAAGCCGGGCGACACGCGCGACAATCCGTATCTGTTCCAGAAGTCGCCGACCATCATCATCGGGGCCAACGATCCGATCGTCGTTCCGAGGGGACGCGTCCAGATCGATTTCGAGTGCGAGTTCGCCACCGTGATCGCCAAACCCGCCCACTACGTGCCGATCGACAGGGCGGCCGACTATATCTTCGGCTACACCGCCCATCATGACGTCTCGGATCGGGCCGGCCGCGGCGATCGCAAGATGGGCGGCTCCGACTGGCTGATCGGCAAGAACCACGACACGTTCGGTCCGCTCGGGCCCTACATCGTGCCGAAGGAGTTCATCAAGGATCCGATGCACACGCGGCACACGATGTACCTCAACGGCATGGTGATGCAGGACTCGAACACCGATCGCATGAGCCACAACATCTATGAGCTGTTGTCGTTTGCGTCGAACATCATCACGTTGAATCCAGGCGACGTGATCGCCGGCGGCAGTCCGGCAGGGACCAACATCGAGCGCGCCGATCCACGCTGGATGCGCGCTGGCGACATCGCGAAATGCGACATTGAAGGCATCGGCGCGCTGAACAATCCCGTCGTCGCCGAAGCGGCAGTGTCGACGCGGTAGGGTCAAGAGTGTCAAGGACACGAAGCCGTACGTAACCACGAAGGTCACGAGTGTCACGAAGAACACGAACTAGAAATAGGATTCGAGTTTCGTGGCCTTCGCGCTTTTCGTGAACTTCGTGGTTAACGTACGTCTTTGTGCTCTTGGCCCCACGCTCAGCACCGATTCGGGATCCCTCCAGGCACATTGCGGTATTTGGCGTGGCAATGCAGGCAGGCCGTGCCCAGCATATCTGCGGCCTGGAGGACCACGTCCTCATTCTTCGCCTGTCCCGCCTTGTAGACCGCCATCCCGGCATCGCGGAGCTCCTGAACCCACATCTGCCAGTCGGCATTCTGAACCGGCGCGGGCTTCCCGTTGCCGCACACGCGCGGAATGATCAGGAGATTGGCAGACTCGGCCAGCGCCATGCCGCTGTTCTCGACGGCCTCCCATCCGCCATACGCGCTCGTGAACGGATCGGACGATGTGGAGGGCCTCACTGCCGGCTTGAACCCCGCCGGGTCGTCGCTCTGGGCGGTAAAAATCACGTTGGAGGCAGGGTACAGGACGCCGCGCATCACCTGCAGCATGTTCGCGTACACGCGCGGCTGTTGCGCCGCCCCGGCTCGACTCGGAGGTGCCTGCGCGAATGCGAATCCAAACGCAGATGCGAGGAGCACACAGGCGACCACAATGACTCCTCGAACGCCGACGCAGCGGACCATGAGAACCTCCTCTTGTCAGGGAAATCCGATATAGCGCCCTCCGACGGCCACGATGGTCCACAAAGAGAGTGAGACGAGCGCAACGAGCTTGCACCGCATCGGACTCACGTCTCCTTCGTTCGCCAGGGCGACTCGTCGATGAACCGACGCCGTGAACACGATCACCAGGATCAACGCGGCCATCTTCACCCAGAAAAACGTGAGGTAGTAGTACTTAGTGGCGAAACACATGAACAGCAGGATTCCGGTGGACACCGTCACCACCAGACCGCGGAGCAGCCATCGCTCCGCGTCGTGCGCCAGCCCCGCAACGGGCTGACGGCGCAACCCCAGCCCCAGGAGACGCAAGTCGACCACCAGGACGGCTCCGCCAATCAGCGACAGTCCCATGAGATGAATGGTCGCAATGACCGGAAAGAGCCATGGTGACTGCCGCATCGCGACGAGCGGCGCCGAATACTGCACCCACCGGCAGAACTCTAGGACAGACATTCGAACGGGCGTGCGCCCTTCAGCCGAACCAGTAGTCCTGATATGCCATCATGCGGCCCGCGGTGATGATGATGGCCAACAATATCAGCGACAGGGAGCCCACCATTCGCACGCTGCGCGGCGGGACAGGATCGAGATCCCAGTCATCGACCCGGCGATAGATCGTGCGGCGGAACACCCAGACGTTAATGACAGCGATGAGGAGCGCCGCCATTTTGAGCCGAAAGAAAACGTTCTCGTACCGGGCAACCGGCGCGGCATAGAAAAGAAGAGCCCCGGTGACGACCATCACGAGGAAGCCTGCTTCGCTCCACGGCAGAAGCCGCGACACGACCTGCGAGACGGGCACACGCGTCATCGTCTTGCCCAGGAGCCGCAGGTCGATCATCGCCGCGGTCCCGACGAACACGCTCAACGTCAGAACGTGAATCATCAGGACGAGCAGAAACACATAGCGGGACTCGTGGAGCGCGATGCTCCACGACGTGTTGCCGAGCCACTCGAAGAAACGAAAAAGGTCCACCCAGGCCGCCCCGGCCCCTACCCAACCGAGTTCCGCAGGTTGGTCCTACTTCTTCGGGGCCGTCTGGCCGTCAGCGCCGGGAGCCGAGCCGCCCATGAAGACCTTGCGGCCATCGAGGTACTCGACGAACACGCCGACGCCCTTGGGCTCGCCGCTCTTCGCCCGGTAACCGAACAGCTTGATCTCGGTTCCCACGGCCAAGCTGGTCTTGGTGATGCCGTTTCTCAAGAGGTTGGTGGGAGGACCACCTTCAATGCCCCAGTTCGTGACCGTGCCGTCGGGCGCCTTGACGTCGAGCCAGATCCAGGCGTGCGGATTCACCAGTTCGACCTTGGTGACCGTCCCCTGCAGGTTGACCGGGTTGTTCTCGTCAAACGCCGCGGCAAATGAGTGATGCGCACCTGCTGGCACGGCGGCCAGCAGCAGACCGAGGGCAGCAATCACGCCGAGGAACTTAAGTGTCATCCGCATCTGGCGCTCTCCTTCGTTATTTGTGCGTTCGCGTGGTTTCATATCGACATGATTAGTCGGGCGGCGCCGCGAAGGTGCCACCGCGCATATCGCGAGTCCCTTCGCGCTCCCGGATCTGCGTGCCTGTCACGACGTTGATCAACCCGTAGTTCTGCTCGTGGCAGGCGAATTCATAGATCAACGACGGATCGATTCTCGGCATCGTTGCATCGACCGACCAGGGCCTCGTCCACGTCTTCGGGTCGGTGACGGTGTACTGGTAGCGCATCGTATTCGGGCCGACCCGTGTGAAACGTTCGACGATCTGCAACGCATCGGTGGAGCCGAGGAAATTGTTCGCCGGAGTCTTCGCGTTGAAGTTCGTCGTTTCGACGACCAGCGTGTTGCCCTCCCATCGGCCGCGGGAATCGCCCAGCCATTGCCGAACCTGTTCCGGAACGTGCGGGCGGCTGTTCACCGGGATGATGCGCACGTCGTTGTTCGACTGCATGACGATGGTCAGATATCCAGGGCTCTGGAAGAAGAACGCCTCCGCCGTGACACCGGCCGCGGCCGCTGCCGAATCCGCTCCAGGGTTACCCCCGCGGACGAGCGGGAGGGCGCCGAGGCCCAGGACGCATCGCGTGTACAGATTGCCGAACGTCTTCACGCCGGCGGCCGGGTCTCGCTGCTTCGCGGCGGCGGCCGCAGCCGCGCGCCGCTGCTGCGCCTCCTGCACGATCGGAGGCAGCCGTCCATTCTCGGGATCGACGATGAGCGACGTGCGCAGGTTCGGTGTCGTGCCCCCCTGCCACGCGTCCATCGCGTACTCTTTCCAATCGTAGTGAACCGTTCGCGGATCGACCTCCGCGTCGGACTCCGCGGCCTTTTTGTACTCGGCGATCGCTTCCTCTTCCGTGTAGAACGCCTTGTTGCCCAGTGCCTCGGGACGCTGCAGCCGCGTGTAGGTCGCGGTATTCCAGACGCCGCGCAAATCGGGATCGCCCCATGGCGTCTTCGGGACGGTGTATGCCTTGAGGGCGTTAGCCGCTTTGAAGGCGTCCGCGGCCGCCTTGACCGCCGCCTCCGTGTCGGTGGTCGTCGACGGGAGCGCCTTGGTGCCAGACGGGGCTTGCGCAACCAGCACCGCCATCGACGCGGCAACCACCATCACAAGGATAAGAGCGCTCGATATCAGAAGCATCCGATTCCGCATGTGCATCACTCCTCAGTTCACCGTGCAGATCGATTAGGGGGATTATAGAGCCCAAGCGGCGTGTACATCATCTCTTCCACGAACGGCACGCAGTTGAACTCGAGCAGTTGGACGCCCGGCTCCAGGCGACGATAGACCGGGAAACTGACCTTCCACGGCCGTGTGAAGACGGCCGGGTCTTCGATGGTAGCTTCGTAATTGAGATGGTTGGCGCCCCTGGGCGTCCACCGTTCCACCACATGGAGCGTATCGGTGGCGAAATTCCCCGCCCGATCGAACCACGTGTTGCCGTTGAAGCCTTTCACGTCAACCACCAGCGAATCCCCTTCCCAGCGGCCGTTGGACCATCCCATCCAGGAGTCGACCGGCGCCTCCTGATGCTTGTCCATGAAGATCGTCCGGATGGCGCCTTTGTATTCGTACACCATCAGGATCTGTTCCCGGTTCTGAAAAATCTGAAACGGAAACGGCATATAGTTCGCGCGCGGCACCCCCGGGCGGTAGCACTGGAGCTCCGGATCGCCGGTGTCAAACCGATGCGGATCGTTGGTGACCTTGACGTTCATCCGATTCTTGAACTTCTCCTGCTTCACCTTCAGCGCTTCGGGCTTATAGGGAATGGTACCACCCTCGACGATACTCATCCCTCCAGGCTGTGCCCCCCAGGCGCCCATGATGTCAGATCGAGGTCCCGCGTCGGCATGATGCGCCTCTATGTCCCAATTGGCCGTCGTGAAGGCCTGCCAGATCCCGTTCAGGTTCGGCTTGCCATCCTCCGTCCGCCCTGCTGCCGGCGCCTGGCCCTGGCCGGGGACTGCCGCCGCCCAGAATACAGCCACCACGGCGATGACCGCCGAAACCGCTGTCAACGTCCTCAACCCAATGCGCATCATGTCCCTCCACCCTTTACGCGCTTGACGCTCAGAAATCGAGCTGCGCGCCGACTCTCAACAACCGTGGACTTAAAACCTGCGCAGCGTTCAGCCACGACGTACCGTACGTGGGCGTCACGCTGAGCACGCTGCTCGCGTTGAAGATGTTGTAAACATCCAGGCTGCCTCGCAGCCGTTTCGTCCCTCCGAGCCGGAACACACGCGACAGCCGCACGTCCACCTGTGTGAGACGCGGCTCGAACATCGTGTTCGGCGGAATCAACTCGGTTCGCACCGTCGCCGTGCACGTGGCGATCGCCTGGCTCGGGCACGCCGCCAGGTTGCGGCCAATCGCGTCCCTGATCTGCGCGTTGGTGATCACGTAGCTCGCGGTGAGAGGGATGCCGGGACTGTTCTGGAATATCGCGCTGGTCTCGAGATCCCATGGCAGCGGATACACCGCCAGGAACTTGAACTGCGTGCCTGACAACCATGGCGGCGCCACGTGGCAGAACTCCGCGTTTCTCGGCGCCGCCGACGTCGCCGGCAACGCGGGCACGTTGAGGAACACCTGCGCTGGAGTGGTCGTTGGAGCGCCAGTCGGTCCGAGCGCGATCAGCGAGGCATTGTCGTTGACATAGCAGTTGTCGGTGACCGTGCGGCCCACGCTGAGGCCGCCGGAGAATTGCGCGCCCTGCCCGAATCGTCCGCTGAGCGACAGATCGAGGCCGTTGTACACCTGCTTCTGCCCGTCGCCGTAGTTCGACGACTGGGTCACGAGATTGTCGACCCGGCCGAAGAATTCGGGTTTGATATCGTACAGGCCGCAAATCCGATTTCCGCCGCCGCCGGGTAGCCGGGAATCGCTAGGCGCCGTGATGCAGTAGGAGTCGTAGCCGCTGGCCGGAACAGCCTCGTTGTTCATGACCAGGTAGCCGCGGTACCAGGTACGGAAGTATCCGGCGTTCAGCGCGAGGCCCTGCGTGAGCTCGTGCTGGACGTTGACCGACGCCTGCCAGTTGTGGAACTGGTCGTTGAAGCCCTGCAGCGAATCGGGCGCGTTGCGGGTCGACAGCCGCTGTCGGCCGAAGTTCTGATCCGACCACGGTCCGCATTCGCCGTTGGCGACCGGGTTCAGCAACTCACAATCGGGAGCAAAGTTGCCGCTTCGGCGGTCACCGGCTCCGAACGTGGTGTCGTTCCACGACCGGTTCGTGGTGAGCGAGAACAGACTTACGGGATTGGCCGGTGAAACGCGGATGATGTCGGGATAGCGGCCAATGGAACCCTTGATGGCGGTCTTGCCAGTGCCAAACAGATCGTAGGCGCCGCCGAGGCGCGGGCTGAGATTCCGCCAGTGCGGGATGTGCTTTGCCGCCGGGATGCGCCGCTCGCCCACGAAAAATCCGGCGGGTGACACGAGCTCCGGACTCGACATGTCCACGTCGTTGTAGCGAAGCCCGAGGTTGACCGTCATTCGCCGGATCGTCCACTGATCCTGCGCGTAGAGGGCGATGTCGTTCGCCGATTCTTCGAAATGACTCGGCGACGCCATGAGCTGCAGCGACACTGGACGCTGGTTGTTGAACGTGTAGCTGATCGCCCGATTGGCCATGAACAGATCCGAGCCGAATTTGTCGTTGTCGCCGGTCCTGACCTCGCGGACGTTCAGGCCGCTCTTGAAGTTGTGCGACCCGGTGACATACGTGACCGCGAACTGCTGGTGGTATTGCCGGCGGGGGAGGGTCGAATAGGACGCGCCACCGGCCGTGGGTGCGTACGCCGCGCCGTACTTCAAGTCCAGCGACTGTTCCGTGACCTGGATGCTGTTGACGTCGACACCTTCACCACGCTTGTTCTGCTGCAAGATGTGGTTCGCTCCGCCCGCAACCGTGATGAGCATCCGGTTCGTCACCGGATACGTCCACGTGCTGGTCAGGTTGAAGTCCGGTTCGTACTCGTGCTCGGTGGCCGCTTCAGGAGTGACCAGGGGCCCGCCCTGCGGCCGGAACAACGCGTACACGCAATTGCAGTTGTGTTGGAACGATCCGGAGACCACGACCTTGTGTTTCTCGGCGGCCTGCAACGTGAGGCGAAGACTGTAGTCCCGGTAAAAGTCGTTGCTATGGGCGGGCCGACTGAGGTCCGGCACGTACAGCATGCTTTCTGGCTGCTTGACCGCATTCCAGTAGATGCCCGCGGCGTACTGTTGCGTGACACTCTTTCGAGCCGCGCCGAAGAACCACAGCCTGTTCTCCTTGATCGGTCCACCCAGCCCGCCCGAGGCCTCGACGAACTTCTTGATCGACGCCAACCCCTGGGTCGCGCTATTGAGGCCGCGGGCGATCAGTGCGTCGCCGATGTTGTTGCTCTGCAGGTCCGGGCCGGTGTACGCAATGTTGGCCAACCCCGAGAACACGTTGCCGCCGTCCTTCGGGATCATGTTGAGCTGCACACCGCCAGTATCGCGGTCCGCTCCTATTCCGCTCGTCTCGGCCACCACTTCCTGAAAGGTGGCGCCATTCCAGACGAACACGCCGGTATTCGAGGCGGCCATCTCGGTATTCATGCCGTCGATGACCGGCTGCGCGTTCGGTGCGCCATGGATCGCGAAACGGGTCTGCGATCGGTCGCTCAACGCGCCCGACGCGCGGTCGCCTTCGTTGTTCAACACCGCCCCGGGCAGGACCGCGATCAATGTCGAGAGGCGTCCGTTACCCGGGAGCGACTCCAGGGTCTCGGCCGCGTACTGCGTTTGCGCGCGAGCGCTCCGAGTGTCGACGAGCGGAGCCTCGCCCGACACGGTAATCGTTTCCGCGAGCGTACCGACTCCAAGCTCGACGTCCACGGTGGCCGTGAATTCTGCCCGCAGCTCAATGCCGGTGCGCCTGACTGGGGTGAAACCCGCCAGGCTGAAGGTAACGGTGTAGGGCCCTGGACGGAGATCGACGATGCGGAAGAGGCCCTGAGCGTCGGTCACAACCGAACGAACCTTCTCGATCAAGGCTGGGCTGGCCGCTTCGACGGTGACCCCGGGGAGCACGCCACCGGATGTGTCGCGGACGACTCCAGTTACGCTGCTCTGCGCCCATGCGGTAACCGGCAGAAACAAGAATACGAGGCCCCACACCACCCACGACGCAATCCGCACAGGTCCCATCGGCTCCCTTCCTGGTTGACAACGAGCAGCACTCACAAAAAGTCCGTTACGACCCTCAACGGTTCGCGTCTGGCGTCTCTCGCACGGGTTGTCCGCCCTGCGCCGCAGCTTCGCGTGCGCGAATCTGCTGGCCCTTCACGACGTTGATGAGGCCATAGTTCTGTTCGTGGCAGGCGAACTCGTACATCCCCGGCTCGATCTTCGGCCAGTGGACTTCCGCTGTCCACGGTCTCGTCCAGGTCGTCGGGTCGGTAACCGTGAAAGTGTACTCAATCGTCTTTGGATCCACGCGCCTCAGACGTTCAACCAGGTGCAAATTTCCCGCAGATCCGCGCCATTCCCGCTCGGGGTGAAAATTAGTGGTCTCGATGACCAGCGTATTGCCCTCCCAGCGACCGCGGGCGTCCCCCAACCACTGGCGGACGCCGGATGGGAGGTGGGGACGGCCATCGAGAGGAATGATGCGAACGTCGCTGTTCGACTGGAGGAGCAGGATCACATATCCGGGTGCCTGGATGATCTGGGATTCGGCATCGTGGTTGCCAGGCACGCGTGGAGGTCCCTGGTTCCCAGTCACGCAACGCTCGTACAGACCGCGGGTCGACACGGTGTCGCCTCTATCCCTCCGTGCGGCGGCCACTCGCCTCTGCGCCTCCGGCGTCAAGGCGGGAATCTTCCCATCTGCCGGATCGATAATCAGCGCCGTACGCAGGTTCGGCCTGACCGGGCTTTGCCAGGCGTCCATCCCGTACTCTTTCCAATCGTAATGAACGGTGCGCGGATCGACTTCAGCGTCGGCCTCGACCGCTTTCCTGAACGCGGCGATCGCTTCCGACTCCGTATAAAACGCCTTTCCCTGGACGTCAGCGGGACGTTCGAGAGGCGTATAACTGAGGCTTAGGTAATATCCCTGGAGATCAGGATCGCCCCACGGAGTACGGGGCGGGGTCCAATTAGCGGCCGCGGCCGCGGCTCTTGCCGCGTCGGTCGCCGCTTTGATGGCCGCGTCTGTATTGGTGGTCGTCGGATCGAACGATTTCGTACCGGACGGGGTCTGACCGGCGCGCACCTGCGCGCAGAGCCCGAACACCATCACGAGTGTCACAGCAGCCAACGGCACGAGAACTCGGGCGCGCATCTCAAAACCCCCCTGATTCCCTATTGGCACCGTGCTCTACAACTTGCAGGTGATGAACGGTGGTCCGCGGTCTATAGCATGCGCCTTGACGGACGGTCAAGAAAATCTTCTTCACTTGAAAAGCTTGGGCTAAACTCCAGTTCTCACACCGCCGAGGAGGGTCCGAATGCGCAAGCTTATCCTTTCCCTGACCGCCTGGTTGGTCGTCGTGTTCGGCTTCACATTGGTCAGCCCTCCCGCTTCGCTCCAGCAGAGAAGTGGCGACTTCATTGCTGCCAAGGGCGGAGTTGGCGACATCGCCGGGCAATACGAGATCCCCGATCCAAACTGGCCGCAATGGGCCCATCCGTACCCGAAGCCGGGCTACATCTGGGGCTCGCAAGGTGGTGTGTTCGCGGAGTCACCGAATCGAATCTATCTGGCAAACCGCGGCGAGCTGAAGCTTCCGGCGAGCGTCCCGAATAATTTTCCCGGCAATTGGGGATTCTTCAACCAGATGGCGGCGACGCAGCCGATCGCCAACATGGTGAACTGCATCGTCGTGGTCGACGGCAACGGGAAGTTGATCGAGGCGTGGAATCAGTGGGACAAGCTTTTCGAATGGGGCCGCGGGCCGCACCAGGTCTACATCAGCCCGTACGACCCGGAGCGACACGTCTGGGTGGTCGACGACATGCGACACGTGATCTTCCGGTTCACGCACGACGGCAAGACGCTGGTGCAGACGATCGGCGTGCTGGATGAATTCGGCGAGAACGACGACCTCACGCGCTTCCGTCGCCCGACCATGATCGACTGGCTGCCGGACGGCACCTTCTTCGTCGCAGACGGCTACGGAAACACGCGCGTGGTGAAGTTCGACAAGACCGGAAAGCCGCTGCTGAAATGGGGCACCCGCGGCACGGGACCAGGCCAGTTCAACACGCCGCACGGGATCGCCGTCGGCGGATCACCGGCGCGCGTCTTTGTCTCCGACCGGGGGAACCGCCGCATCCAGGTGTTCGACGTGAATGGCAAGTTCCTCGAGGAGTGGCCGGGCATCGCACCGCACAGCATGTTGATGAGCGCCGACGAGCACGTTTGGGCCGTCGACAGCCTCACCGACAAGATCGTCAAGTTCGATCTCTCCGGGCACGTCGAGTACTCGTTCGGGCAGTTTGGCACCAGACCCGGGTATACGTGGGCGATGCATCAGATCTCTGCCGACTCGGACGGCAACCTCTATCTCTCCGAGGTCTTCGGGGGACGCACGCAGAAGTACCGCCCGAAGCCGGGCGCGAATCC
>DAIRVG010000121.1:0-5714 GCA_036802945.1 Vicinamibacterales bacterium | reverse complement strand
CTCCCCGGGGTTGCCCGGGCCCAGGCAAAGCCGGACTTCTCGGGAAGCTGGAAGTTCACTGCGAGCACCCCTGCAAACTATCCAGGCTCGGCAGGCTGGGGCGTCCCGTCGCCGACGATCGTCGTCAAACAGAGCGCGAGCGAGATCACGGTCGCGAGCGCGCAATATGGCGGCCAGCTGACCGTTGTGTACAAGCTGGATGGCAGCGACACGATCTGGGAGGCTCCGTCGTCGACTCAGTCTGGTTCCACGGCGATCGTCAAGTGGAGGACGAAGGCACGCTGGGACGGAAACAAACTGATCCTCTTCACGTGGAACACGGCCCTGAACCAGTTGAGGGACGTGTTGAGCCTCAGCGGCGGAGGGTTGACCATTGTTCGGGCGACCGAGCAACCGGGACCCTCCACCAACGCGACGCTGACCTACAGCAAGGGATCGTAGAAAGCGCTCAAGGCTTGAACACATTCCCGGGCGGGCCATTCAGATAGTACGCACCCAGGTTCGCGATCTTCTCCATGTCGGGATACAACACGCCGATGGCGGGCGCGTTCTGGCTCCCTCGCGGTGAATACCAGATCGCCCCGTCCTTCGTGACCTGTATTTTCGGCGTGTCCGCCGTCTTCTGCGGTTTCGGGTACCACGTAAACGTCGCGTCTCGAGGATTGAACTTCCACAACGCCGCATGGCTTCCGCCGGCATCGGCGCTCCAGATGTTGCCCTCCGCGTCCTGAGCCACGTCGTACGGCTGCGCGTTCTGCCGTGGAATGGTGTACTCGGTCATCTTGCCGACGGTCTGGTCCAGCTTGACCAGCTTCCCAGGGCGCTTCCCTGCCGACCAGATGCCGAACCAGATGTTGTTTTGCGCATCCACATTCAGCCGTCGGACGTGTCCGGGGTACGTCGGTGGCGTAAAGGTGGTCCACTCGTTGTTGCGCGTATCGAACTTCACGATGTTGCCCGAGTCCCACAGCGCCATCCAGATGTTATCGTTCCGGTCCGCGACGACGCCGTACACGATGGCGTTGTGGGTCGGGAGTGGAAATACGGATACCTTCCGGGTCTCCCGGTCGTACTTGCTCAGCGCACCGCCCATGATCCAGCCGACGTAAATGTTGTCCTTGGAATCGAAGGCCAGCGACTGCGTCCACTTGATCGGATTTCTGACGACGTTGTCGGGATCGAGTGGAATGAGATGCTCGAATTTCTCCGTCTTCGGATTGAATCCAAGCAGACGCTTCGTGTTCGATGACTGCACGCCCGAGTGTTCCGGCAGCCAGATCATGCCGCTCCGATCGATGTTCACCTCGTGAATGCCGTTCTTGGGGTCTGGCAGGACGAACGCCTTTTGCACGCCCGTGCGCGGATCCAGTTTCACCAATCGATGTGGATACCCGCGATCTGTCAGCCAGACGTTGCCGTCCTTGTCGAAGCGCACGTCCTGACCGACACGCCTGCCGACAAATGTACCCTTGAGCGTGTTGAATTCCGGCGAATTCGTCGCCTCGCCTGCTGCGTCCGGAGTCAGGTAATACTCGACGTACATCGCCTTGCCGAGCTTCGCTTCGTCGACGGCCATTTCCTGATCGATCCGGACGGCGCGAGGCTTCTTGTCATTACCAAAGTTCTTCACCAGGTACGCCAGCAGGACCTCACGATCCTCCCGCGAGAAACGCAGCGCCGAGGCCCTGAAGCTGAGGAGCCCTTCGGCATACGCGCCGGCAGGGCGGTCGAAGAGCGTTTTGCCCTGCATGAAATCGATGCGAGTGTTCCAGGCGGCCACGCCTCCCGGTCTGGAAGAGAGGAAGTTTTCGCCGTGGCAGACCATGCACGTTCGTTCGGCCACCTCGCGCCCCGGTCCCGGTGGGTACACCTCGTCGTAGCTCTGCTCCTCCCGCACCAGCGTGTCCGTGCTCGCTTCGGTCTCGAGCGCGTTGATCAGCGTACGCGCTGAGGCCCCGGTAGACGAGCGGAGCGAGAGGGTCAGTTTCGGATTGTCTCCGGCCTTCAGGACCACCTTCTGAACGTCGGACTCGAAGCCTTTCGTCGCGACGCTGATTTCGTAGTTTCCAGGAAACAACGGCGTCGCTCGAAACTGTCCCGCATTCGTGTACACCATGTACAGAATCCGCTTGTCCACGTTGCGCACGGAGACCTGCGCGGCTTTGAACGGGGCAGTCGACGTGACTGTTCCTGACAGACTGGCCGTTCCAGGGAAAGCGACGGTCTGCGCGGTCGCCGGCGTCGCGGCCACCCATCCGCTCACGCCGAACACCACGTATCCGGCCACAAGACTCCCGGCAACAGCCGTCACCAGGAGCAAGGCTCGGATGGCGGTTGCCGGCCGGTAACGAAGCAAACGGGCGATGTTCGAACGGCTCATCATCGTGCCTCCTCAAAACGTGAGTGAGTTGATTTCCGCATTCGACCTTCGAATGTCAAACCTGGTCAGCGTGACGCCGTGGCGGGGACGAGCACGTCCGCCTTGATCTTTCGGCCGTCCGATTCCGTCAGCCACCGCTCGCGCACCAGCTTATCGACCGACTGTGCAACCTTCGCCGCAAAGGTCTGCGGCGTGCCGTAGAGGGTGTTAAGACGCGCCCAATCGAATGCCACAGTGTGCCCTAGTTCGGGGCAGAACGTCTCACCTTTCGAGTTGGTGTAGTACGTCGCGGCCCGTTGCCAAATCACGAACCCACGTGAGCGCCGGGTCCCTCTAGTTCGCGCTGCCGACAGGATCGGGCCGCATCTCCGGATTCATTCGGGTCCCGTCGGCGAGAATCGTTTCACGCAGAAGCACGCTGCGGTCGCGGCGGCCGGGGTGCCCGATGATGGTGATGTGGTCGCCGATCTTGAAGCGCTCCATCGGGAAGCCCGCGCGCTTCATGGTATTGGTGGCACCCATCTCGACGAGCCATTCAATCGTTGAACCGTCCTGACCCATGACGTTCATCCGGAAACGCGCGTGCGGATTCCGCCACGCGATTTCGGTCAGCACGCCTTCGATGGTGACCGTGCGTGACTGATCGAAGTTGACGGGCACGGAATGGTGCGCGCTGACGCCTTCGGCGGCTGCGACGGCGACGAGCGCCAATTCGACCGCGACAGTTTTGAGATTCATAGCGGCCTCCAGATCAGCGTGGCGCGACGATCGCCGCATCCTCTGGTGTGCACCCGTACTCCATCAGCTCCCAATCGGTCTTGCGGTACTCGATCGTCACGACCAGCGGCTTCCGGTAGTAGGTCGGGTCAACGTGCGTCGTCTCGATGGTGAGGACGTCTCCCGAGCGATGCAGCCGCTCCACCGTGTGCATGCGCCTGCTCTGCGGCATGCCAGCCCACTCTTCCATCGTCGACACGTAGCCAGGCGCGACATCAACCGTGTCGATGACCAACGTGTCACCGTCATACCAGGCGGCGGAATGTCCGAGTGCCGGCATCTTCGGAATGATCGCCGACCGCTTCGGATTTGCCGCGGTGGAGTCGATCACCGGAATACGCCGATCAATGTCCATCCATTCATATTGCAGACGGACCTGGCCGGCAGCTTGTGTAATGCGGACGAGGACGTTCGGATTCAGCCAGACTCGCGTCCAGCTCGCGCCGATGCACCCGTAGGCCGGGTCGTCCTTCTTGAAATCGTAGGATTCGAACTTTCGTTGACCCGCCTCGGTGAAGTCCCACGGTCCAAAGGCGATGCGCGCGCCGCGGATCCAGTTGCCCGACAGGTCAGGGGCCTGAGCGGACGCGACCGAACCGCTGAGGACAGCCCCAATCGTGAGCAGCACGGCGAGTCGATGACGCATGCCGACCTCCAGCGGTCGCGGATGGTAGCACGGCTTGAACGCGTCGAGATCCCGCGTGGGTCCTGCTATATAGTCCGCTGGCGGGGAGGAGTGTCATGAGCAAGACAGTAACGATGGTGTTGGCGCTGGCGGTCGGTCTGGCCGCCGGCGTTCCGTTGGGCGGCCGGTTCATGCCGTCCGTAAGAGAAGCCGCGAGTGCGTCTACGAGTTCGGGGTTTGCCTCTGTGCCGGATGCCATCGGCGCGCAGGATATCTCCGGCCCGTACGAGGTCGTCGAGGGGTGGCCGAAAGATCTCAGCACGCTTCCCGGACACGAGAAGTGGACCTATGGAGGGGCCAGGGGCATCTTCGCCGAGAGCCCGAATCGCGTGTATCTGCTCAATAGCGGAGAACTGCCGAGTATCCCGCGTCCGAGGACGAGACTGTTCGGCGAGGTCGGCCCGAACGTGCAGTTCCCAATCGCCGGACTGCCGTGGCGCAACGCGAATACCGCGGCGCCTCCGGGAGCAGGAGGGTCGGGCCAGGATCCCGAGAAGGGGATGGAGCAGTGGCGAGGCGCGTCGCCTCCGTACAAAGAGCTCGGCGTCGACGCCCGCTGGGAGCACGCGCTCGTCGTGGTCGACGCGCAAGGCAACATCATCGAACAGTGGACGCAGTGGGACAACATGTTCAGACGTCCGCACTCCGTCTACGTCAGCCCGTACGACCCGCAGAAACACGTGTGGATCGTCGATGACCACACCCACGCGATCTACAAGTTCACGAACGACGGCAAGCAACTCGTCCAGACCATCGGCACGCCGAGGGTCCCCGGAGCCGACGGCACGCACTTCAACCGGCCGACGTTCATCGCGTGGATTCCCGACGGGAGCTTCTACGTGGCCGACGGGTACAACGGCACACGCGTCGCGAAGTTCGACGCGCAGGGCAAGTTCCTGCTGGATTTCGGCAAGGCAGGCGAATCAGGAAAGGAAACGCGACCCGGCTACATGAACAACGTGCACGGTGTCGCCGTCGACATCCCGACGGGGCGTGTGTTCGTCAACGATCGCGACAACCACCGCATCCAGATCTTCGACGCGGATGGCAAATACCTTTCCGAGTGGAAGATCGCCGTCAGTCCCTCGAGCCTTCACTTCGTGCAGATCGGCGCGGATCGCACTGTGGCGGCCTTCGATCGCAACACCCACAAAATGCTGAAGTACGACCTCGACGGGCATTTACTGTATGCGTGGGGAACCGTCGCTGATTTCCCAGGCACGTTATGGGGCGTGCACGGCATGAGCACCGATCAGGAAGGCAACTTCTACGTGGCAGAGGTCGACGCCGGGCGTTTCCAGAAGTTCCGGCCGCGCGCCGGCGCGAACCCGGCGTACTTAATCGGAAAGCCCGTCTACTCGGCCTGGCAGTAGAAGGAATCAACTCCCAAACTCCAACTCCCAACTCCCAAGGCGATCGGTGACTAACAAGCTCCTTGGGAATTGGGGATTGGAAGTTGGGCGTTGTTACCTCAGTCTGAAACCTCTTCCTCTTCGAAGAACAGCTGCTCGAGCGCCATTCTTCTGATCTCCCACTCCGAGTACATCGCCTCGCCCACCACGAGCCGACACACCCCGGCCACGTCGAGTGAGACGACCGCAGTGAATTCGACGTCAACGCCGTCGCCGTGGACGTGAATGCGACGTCCGGCGCGCTCGAATCTGACGAGCGCGAGGGTGGAGTCGATGGACTCCGTAACTCCCGACGCCTCGACGCGCGAGACCTCGAATTCCTCGCCGTCGACGTGGAACTCGAAGGTCCACCCGTCGTCCCGGCCTAACCGGCCGAGGCCGTTCCGTCGCCGGACATCCTCTTTCACGCCCGTCTGCAACCGCGCAAACATCGATGCCGCGCTGCATTTCGACTGAGCGA
>DAIRVG010000120.1:0-18525 GCA_036802945.1 Vicinamibacterales bacterium | reverse complement strand
TAGTTCGTAGCGTTAGCGCGCAACGTCACCTTCGACACGCGCCAGTTGCCGATCTCGGCGGCCCAGAGCTCGTTCTCGCTTCGGCACTCAAGCTGGTTGACGCCGTTGAACTCTTTCGCGAGACGGCCCGCCCTGCCGAACTTGCCGAGCAGCTTGCCGGTCAAATCGACTTTGTAGATCTCGCCTTCGACATCGATGTCCTCAGGGACATTCGAGTTCGACACATACATCACCTGCCGAGGGCCCGACGTGATGCAGATGGCGCGCGGCGTACCGACGTTCAGGAATCGCCCCTTCAGGTTTCCGTCGCCGTCGAACACCTGGATGCGGCGGTTGCCGGCGTCGGCGACGTAGACGAGGCCCTGCGCATCGATCGCGATGCTCCGCGGCTGGCGGAACTGGCCTGGCGCGGTGCCGGTCTGGCCCCACGAGCGAACGAACTTTCCGTTCTTGTCGAACTTCGCGATGCGCGAGTTCGTTCCGAGCCCGTCCGCGACGTATATGTTGCCCGCCGCATCCCATGCGACGTCGGTCGGGCGATTGAAGACGTCCTGTTGTCCGCCAGCTCCCGGAGGCCCACCGCGTCCGCGGCCACCGGCCGGTGCTTCGGCGTCACCGCCGCCGCCACCGCGTCCACCTTGAGGCGGCGCCGGAGCGCCACCCGCACGTGCGCCTCCCTGCGCCTGCGGGGCGGGACCACCCGCAGGACCACCCGCTGGCGCCGCAGGCGGTGCCGCGCCACGAGCCGGCACGGCTTCGGCCTCCGCCTTCCGTCCGAGCAGCATCACGAGCCGTCCCTCAGGGTCGAACTCCATAATCGTGTTCGACATCTGATCGACGACCCAGATGTTGTCCTGCGGATCGACCTTTACCTTCTCGGCGAACAGGAACGCGTAGACGCCCTGGCCGATCTCGCCGACGTACTTGCCGGTCTTGTCGAACCGGAACATCCGCGAGCCGCCGTGCGCAAACGGGCGGGCGGTGCCAAGCGAGAGCGTCGGATGACCCGTTCGCGTGTAGACGAACACGTCACCTTTCGAGTTGGTCGCCACGCCGGCAACCTCGCCGAAGTTCAGGTTCGCCGGAAGCTTCAGCGGTTCGATCGCGGCCTCGTACGCGAGTTCAGGAACCACAAGCTGTGCGCTCAGTGAGACACCGGCAAGCAGGGCCGCCGCGAGCGAAATCTGGAGTGTACGTTTCATGATTGCCTCCCTTATCTCGCTGCCGTTGTCGTCGGCTTGACCGGGGCGCCGGTCGTTGGCTTCAGCATCAGCTTCTGCACGCGCCACGATTCGATCTCGGCGACGATGATCTGATCGGGGTTACGGCAGTCCATCATGTGCACCACCTGGAAGCCGCCAAGCTGTTTGCCGGCGTGACCGAACTTCCCGATGATCGTGCCGTCAAGCTCCATCTTGTAGATTTCACCGGTGATGTCCCACGAGCCGGGCGTATTGCCATTCGGGTTCGAGTTCGAGCTGAACAGATACTGGTGCGGACCTGGCGAGATGCAGACCGTCCACGACACGCCGATGTTGTCGTAGATGTTGCGCAGCACCAGGTTGTTGTCGAACACCTGCATTCTGTTGTTCGCGCGGTCGGCGACGTACACGTTGCCGTTCAAGTCGACAGCGATCCCGTGGGGCGTGCTGAACTGGCTTGGCTCCGACCCGGGAATCTGGCTGCCCACCTGCTTGACGAAGCGGCCGTTCTTGTCGAACTTGACGACGCGGTGGTTCACGTAGCCATCGGAGACGAAGATGTTCCCCTGCGGATCCCAGGCGACGTCGGTTGGCCGGCCGAACGTGTACTTTGCGGGCGGCGGCGCCGGGCCGGGCGGCGCGGCGGCCATGCCAAGGACGGCTGGCGGTCTTCGCCCGAGGACCATCGTGACGTGCCCTTCCGGATTGAACCTGACGACGGTGTTGGTGCCTTCGTCGACGACCCAGATGTTGTCCTGCGAGTCGACGCGGACGCTGTGCGCAAACTCGAAGTTGTACGCGCCTTCGCCAATCTCACGGACGTAGGCGCCGTTTTGATCGAATTCAAACAGCCGCGTATTGGCGCTGCGCGTGTAAACGAAGACGTGGCCTTTGGAATTGGTCGACACGCCGATGGCCTCACCCAGATACAGTCCGGGTGGCATTTTCAGAAAGTTCGGAACCGAATCATAGGGAATCTCCGGCACGTTCTGCGCGGTGGCTTTGGCCTGCGCGAAGGCGGGCCCGGCGCAGATGAGCATGGCCAGGACGAACTGGGACGTCAGACAACGCGTCATGTGAAGCCCTCCAAAAAAATGCGGGACGAAGCGAATAGTACCGAGGAGGCGGTAGTACCGGGGGACTGTATACCGAAGCGCTACGGAAATGAAGATGAAGTGCCGAAGTACTAAGCAGCCTTACTATACTAGTTTGATCGCTTTCCATGACTGATCTCACACACGATCTGGCCGCTCTGCGCATCGAACGCGAACCTGAACGCCCGGGTGCCGGGCGATGGATTCTGTGGATTGGGCTGCTGATCCTGCTGTCAGGGGGCGGGTTCGCGGGGTGGCGGTGGTTTACCCGGGAGCGCCCCATCGAGGTACAGGTCGCAACGGTCTCGATGCGCGCCGCCGGCACGCAGGGCGCCGTGCTGAACGCATCCGGGTACGTGACCGCGAGACGTCGCGCAACGGTCTCATCGAAGATCACGGGCAAGGTCATCGAGGTGAACGTCGAAGAGGGGATGATGGTCAAGGAGGGCCAGGTCCTTGCCCGGCTGGACGCGTCGGGACCACGGGCGGCGCTGGCGCTCGCGGAGGCCCAGGCGGAGGCCGCGCGGCGCGGACTTCGCGAGAATGAAGTGCGGCTCGAACAGGCGCGCCTGGCCGAGCGCCGGGTGACGCAGTTGCTCACGGACCGGATCGTGTCGCAGTCTCAGGTCGATCAGGCGAAGGCCGACGCGGATTCCATCGAAGCGCACATTGCCGCTCTCCGAGAACAGATTTCCGTCACCGAGCGTCAGATTCAAGTGGAGCAGGCTGAGTTGAGCAACTACGTCATACGGGCGCCGTTCGGCGGCGTCGCGGTTTCGAAGGACGCGCAGCCTGGCGAGATGGTGTCGCCGGTCTCGGCCGGCGGCGGCTTCACCCGCACCGGCATCTGCACCATCGTCGACATGAACTCGCTGGAGATCGAAGTCGACGTCAACGAGAGCTACATCAGCCGCGTGAAGCCGGGCCAGGAAGTGGTTGCGGTGCTCGATGCGTACCCCGATTGGATGATCCCGTCGCGCGTGATCACCACCGTCCCGACCGCGGACCGCCAGAAGGCCACGGTCCTCGTCCGCATCGGCTTCAATGAACTGGATCCGCGAATCCTGCCGGACATGGCGATCAAAGTGTCGTTCCTGCGTGACGCGGACGAATCGGCCACGCCCGTCGCGCAGTCGACGACCCTTGCGCCAAGGGCCACGATCAAGACGGAAGGCAGCAACAGCTTCGCCTTCGTCGTGCGCGGGGACGGCGTCGAGCGCCGTGCAGTCAGGCTGGGCGACGCCGACGGCGACCGCGTTGAAGTCATCGCGGGACTCCAGCCAGGCGATCGTGTGGTAGTGTCGCCTCCCGCGGAACTGACGGCCGCGTCCAAAATAGTCGTGAAATGAACACGGAAGTACTGGTTCGAGCTCACAACGTCCACAAGGCATTCCGGCGCGGCACAGAACGAATCGACGTCCTGCAGGGCGTGAACGTGAACGTCGCGAACGGTGGGTTCCTCGCGCTCATGGGTCCGTCCGGTTCCGGCAAGACGACCCTGTTGAACCTGATTGGCGGCCTTGATTCGCCGACGGAAGGCTCGATCGAGGTCGGTGGCATCGACATCAGCGGCCTGAGTGCCGCCGCGCTCGCGCGCTGGCGCTCAGAGAACATCGGCTTCGTGTTTCAGCTCTATAACCTGCTGCCGGTGCTGACCGCAGAGCGCAACGTTGAATTGCCACTGCTGCTCACGAAACTGTCCAAGGCGGAGCGCCGCAGGCACGTCTCGATCGCGCTCAAGGTCGTCGGCTTGAGCGACCGCGCGAAGCACTATCCGCGGCAGCTGTCCGGCGGTCAGGAGCAGCGCGTCGGCATCGCGCGTGCGATCGTGACCGATCCGACGCTCCTGCTGTGCGACGAGCCCACGGGCGATCTCGATCGAAAGGCGGGGGATGAAGTTCTGGATCTCCTGCAGGCGCTCAACCGCGAGCACGGCAAGACGATCATCATGGTCACGCACGATCCGCACGCGGCCGACCGCGCCACTCAGGTGTTGCACCTCGAGAAGGGCACGCTGATGGAGGCAGTGGTATGAGATACCTCCCGTTGATCTGGCGCAACCTGATGCGCCGCAAGGTCAGGACCATCTTTACGCTCGCGTCCGTTTTCATCGCGCTCGTCCTCTATAGCTTCCTCATGGTGGTGCAGACAGCGTTCTCCATGGGTGTCGACATGGCGGGCGCGAACCGCCTGATGCTGATGCACAAGGTCAGCCTGATTCAGCTCCTGCCCATCTCGTATCAGCAGCCAATCGCGACGACGCCGGGGGTCAACGGGGTCAGCACCGCCACGTGGTTCGGCGGCTCGTACCAGGACAAGTCGAACGAGTTCGCGGTGATGGCCGTCGGCCCGGAGTACTTCTCTCTCTACCCGGAAGCACGCGTGCCTGAGGACCAGATGCAGGCCTGGATCAAGGATCGCCAGGGCGCGATCGTGGGCAAAGCCTCGGCGGAGAAGTACGGCTGGAAGATCGGCGACAAGGTCCCGCTCCAGGCAACGATCTGGCAACCGAAGGAAGGCCAGACGTGGTTCTTCAACATCGACGCGATCTACGACGGCGACAGGGACTTCGACAAGACGAACTTCTTCTTTCACTACGAGTACCTCGACGAAAACCGCCGCGGCGCCTTCGGCCAGGTCGGCTGGTACATCGTCAGGATCGACGATCCGTCGCATTCCGCGGAGATCGCGGCTCGCCTCGACTCGCAGTTTGCGAATTCATCGGCGGAAACGAAGACGTCGACAGAGAAGGCATTCCTCCAGGGATTCGTCAACCAGGTTGGCAACATCAAGGCGATGATCATCGCGATTCTCGCGGCGGTCCTTTTCACGTTGTTTCTGCTCGTCCTCGCCAACACCATGGCGCAAGCGGTGCGCGAACGGACGAGCGAGATCGCCGTCCTGAAGACGCTCGGGTTCTCGAACCCGCTCATCCTGGTACTCGTTCTCGCTGAATCGATGTTTCTCGCGCTGATCGGCGGGGGACTGGCTCTGGCCCTCATGTGGGTGGTCGTGGGCCGTGGCAGCTTCAACAACGCGCTGCTGCCCGTCTTCGTCATGCGCGGTAGCCACGTCGTCATCGGGCTGGGTCTGTGCTGTGCGCTCGGCTTCGTCGCCGGCGCGCTGCCCGCGATGACCGCGATGCGCCTGCGCATCACCGACGCGCTCCGGAGAACCTGACGTGTTCCGATGGCTCTCGCAGACAGTGATCATCTCGGCGTTGAGCGTCCGGACAATCCCGCGTCGCCTCAGTTCGTCCGCCGTTGCGGTGATCGGCATCGCCGGTGTCGTGATCGTGTTCGTCGCGGTGCTGTCGATCGGCGAGGGCTTTCGCGCCGCCATGGCGAATGCGGGATCGCCAAATCGCGCGCTCGTGATGCGAGGCGGCGCCGACTCGGAGATGACCAGCGGATTCAGCGGGGCCGAAGCCGACATCATCAAGGAAGCGCCCGGCCTGCGGCGCGACAACAACCGTCCGGCAGCCTCCGCGGAACTGTACGTGCTCGTCGATTTGAACAAACGATCGACCGGCACGCCCGCGAACGTGCCGCTGCGCGGAGTCGAGCCGATCGCGCTTCAGGTCCGCGACGAAGTACACCTCGTCGAAGGCCGCATGTTTCAGTTCGGGACCAATGAGGCGATCGTCGGCCGCTCGGCCAACGGTCAATTCGCCGGTATCGACCTGGGCTCTGAATTCACGTCCGGCAATCTCAAGATCAAGATCGTCGGGATCTTCGAATCCCGCGGATCCGTATCGGAGTCGGAAATCTGGTGCGACAGCCGGCTGATCCAAGGCATCTACCAGCGCGGCAACTCCTACCAGTCGGTCGTCGCCGCGCTCGACTCTCCGGCCTCATTCGACACGTTCAAGAACTGGCTGACCGCAAACCCGCAGCTGAACGTCCAGGTGCGCCGCGAGACCGAGTACTACGCGCAGCAGTCGCAGGTCATGACGGGATTGATTAACGGCATCGGGTACACGGTTGCCGTCCTGATGGGCATCGGCGCGGTGTTCGGCGCAATCCTGACGATGTACACCGCCGTGTCAACGCGTACGCGGGAGATTGCGACGCTGCGCGCGCTCGGCTTCAATGCCGGAGCGGTGCTCATTTCGGTGTTGGCCGAATCGCTGGCGCTTGCGGCACTCGGTGGCATCCTCGGCGGGGCAACGGCCTACCTGGCGTTCAACGGGTACCAGACATCGACGATGAACTTCCAGACGTTCAGCCAGGTCGCCTTCGCGTTCGCGGTGACGCGAACGCTCCTGATTCAGGGCCTGAGTTACGCGCTGGTGATGGGACTGGTCGGCGGGCTCATGCCCGCGATCCGGGCCTCGCGGCTACCGATCGCGACGGCGCTGCGAGAACTCTGATCGTCGCAGCCAGCCCTGAATCAGCGAAACTGCACGTGCCGGATTGCGCCCGCCAGAACGAACATCTTCAGGTTGTTCGTCTTGCTATCGAGCGGTGAGACGAAGAAGCCCGGACCACTCTGGCTGTAGCTCAGTGTTGTTCCTCGCACAACTTCGCCGTCCACAAAGGTGATCGTGATGCGACGGCCAACCGCACGTCCATCCTCAGCCGATGGCTTTCCAACGTACGCCGCGTCGCCCTCGAAATCGTGGACGAAAAATACGGCCTTCAGTTGCGCGAGCGGGATCGTGATCCTTGTTTCCGCTGCGTCAGGCTCGGACCACAGATCAATCATTCCTCTGGTCGGCTGAAAGTCGCGGCCGAAGCCTTTGAGGAGTCTGCCGTCCAGATACCGCACGACAAGACGATTCCACCCGCGCGAATCAACGGGCGCAGGGTCCTGGCTCACAGTGATGTCCTGCTCCGGCGCAACCAGCGTCGAGCTTTGGCAGTCCGACGCGAGATTTCTTGTGACACCGATCAAGTGGGCGGCGCCCTGCAGGAGCTGGAGGTGCCAATCCTCCAATCCGCAGTCCGCTGGAAACTCAACCACAAGCCGGGCAGCTGCGCCGTCGCCGTCCGACGGCAACTGGAAAAAGACAGCATCGTCCCGAATCGTCCCGCCTGCGCCAGCCTCTATGACGCGCACAGCCATCGACGGAACGGCGCGCCGCAGCCTCTCAATCATTTCCCTCGCGATCGCCTCAGAGGCCGCCGCGTTCTCCACTGATCGCGTGATCACGCGCAGCAACCGACCCATTTCTCCCGTGAATTGGGCACCGGACGCGCGCCCTCGAGCCGCTTCGATCATCGAGAAGGCCGCGTCCAGCGCGCGAGCCCCAATTGGCGTCAAGGCACTGCCGGCGCTCGTGGCCGCGAGTTGGTCGCCAGCTCCGGACACCCGCTTCAGCGCGAGATTGAGCCTTGCGTACTCGTGGAAAGGGTTGCAATCGACCTCGCCCGCATCCTCGACAGAGGACGGTTCAGGAAAGTCGAAGGGACGCTTGAAGAGCAGCGCGCCGCGATACTTGGCATGAGGCGCAAGACCTGCGATGTGGCAGCGAAGGACCTGGGCGGGGACTGCGCACGAGCGCTCCCCCACGGCAATCTCGATGACCACGGTGCTGCCGGGTTGCAGCGGGTAACTGCTGGTCTCGATTTGCGCTCCGCGTGACGACAGATCGATCAATGAGACTTGCGGGCCATATTTGAGCTTGACGTGATTGAGCCACGAGAGCTCCGACACGACCATTCGCCGATGCGCGCGCCGATCGGACCCCGACTCGGCAATCGCTTCATGCTCGTCTGGCGTGGCTGCCCGTACAAGGGTCAGGTGACCTCGTGAAGATGCCGATACGGCGGTCGGGGACGGTGCGGCGCTCGATGGCTGTACGGAGATCATGGGTATGTGTCGAAGCTTGAGCAAACGGAGAACCAGAGAAGGTCGCTTCGACAACCTCTTTGCGCTTAGATATTTAGCCGGAATTGCTTCCTGAAAAATCCCCGGTGCGTGTTCCGAATCGAAACATCGCCGAACAATTTGCGCGAGATCGGCACATGTGCGAGGTCGAAAACCCACGGCCTTGATCCAGTCGACACGGAAGGCTGTTGGCGGGGCCGCTGTCGCCGGTAAACACCCGGAAGGGCTGCTCTTGATCGACGCGATTTAGGCGAGCGCCGCGGCGTACTCTTCGTAACTTCCCTTGAAGTCGCGAATTCGTCCGTTTTCGAACTGCCAGACCCGCGTTCCAACTTCTTCCAGAAGGTCCTGGTCATGAGTCACCAGGAGAACGGTGCCCTCGTAACGCTGGAGAGCCACATTCAACGCGTTGATGGATTCAAGATCGAGATGGTTCGTCGGCTCATCGAGCACGAGCACGTTTGGCTTCTGCAGCATGATCCGGCAGAACAGGAGGCGCGCCGTCTCGCCGCCTGAAAGGGCGTCAGTCGGCTTGAGCCCTTCTTCGCCGCTGAACAGCATCTGCCCGAGCAGTCCGTGGATCTCCTGCCGTGACGCGTCGGGATCGAAGCGATGCAGCCATTCCACGGCCGTCATCCCCTTCTCGATCTCGCCTGTGGAATCCTGCGGGAAGTAGCCAAGCGACACCTCGTGACCCCAGCGGACCTTACCCGAATCACGGTCGTCGGGAGAGAGCGGCAGGTCTGGGGCGTCCGCCATCAGCGCCTTGAGGAGCGTCGTCTTACCGACGCCGTTACGACCGACGAGGACGACCTTCTCTCCGCGATTGAGCACAACATCGAAGCCCGAGAAGATGGGCGTTCCACCGTAGGCTTTCGCCACGCCGCTGCATTCGAGCGCCACCTTGCCGGACGGACGCTTCATCGAGAACTTGATGAACGGACGCTGAATATTGGAACGCGCGAGCTCGGTCGTCTGGAGCCGCTCGACTTCCTTGCGCCGGGACGTCACCTGGCTCGCGCGCGTGCCGGCGCCGAACCTCGCGATGAAGTCATTGAGCTGGGCGATCTTCTTATCGCGCTGCTCGTTCTGCGCTTCGAGCGTTGACCGGATTTGTGTCTTCGCCACGACCATATCGTCGTAGCCGCCGGTATACGTGATGATCGTCTGGTAATCGATGTCTGCAATGTGGGTGCAGACGTTGTTCAGAAAGTGCCGGTCGTGCGAGATCACGATCAGCGTGCCTTCGTACCGCCCCAGGAACTCCTCGACCCAGTGGATCGAGTCGAGGTCCAGGTGGTTCGTCGGCTCATCGAGGAGCAGCGCCGCAGGATTGCCGTACAGCGCCTGCGCCAGCAGGACGCGGACTTTCTGACCGCCCTGCAGCTCGCCCATCGTGCGCTCGTGCAGCGCATCAGGGATGTCGAGGCCCTGGAGGAGCACTGCGGCATCGCTCTCGGCCGTGTAGCCGTCCTCGTCGCCGACGATCCCCTCGAGTTCGCCCAGCCGCATGCCGTCCTCGTTGGACATGTCTGGCTTCTCGTACAGGGCGTCACGCTCGGCCAGCGCGGTCCAGAGCCGCTGGTTGCCCATAATCACGGTGTCGATGACGCGGTAGCTGTCGAACGCGAAATGGTCCTGCCGGAGCACCCCAAGCTTTGGCGGGCGCGTCACCGTTCCGCGCTGGGGGTCGAGCTCCCCGGTGAGCAGCTTCATGAACGTGGACTTACCGGCGCCGTTCGGGCCGGTGAGCCCGTACCGCCGCCCCACGGAGAACATCGTCGTCACGTCGTCGAAGAGCACTTTCGACCCGAACCGCATGGACACGCCGCTGACTGAGATCATGAATCTTTCATTGTAGCAGGCGGTTGTAGGGCGGGCATTGTCATGCCCTCGCGGTCGCTAGCCGCTCCTCGAATCGAGCTCGTCCCATCGCGCGTAGGCTTCGAGGAGCAGCTCGTGCAGCGATTCCAGCCGGGCGAGCGTCTGCCTGATTGCCTCGCCGGACTCTCTGTAGAAATCCGGCCCCGCGACTTTCGCGTTGAGCTCCTGCTGCTCGACCTCCAGCACCTCGATTCGCGCCGGCAGCTGTTTCAGCTCCTGCTGCTCGCGATAGGTGAGCTTTTTTGAAGGCGCCGGATCCGAAAGGATCCGGCCTCCAGGCGTGGGAGCCGCGAGTCCGGGCCGCGGATCGGGCCTTTGACGAAGCCAGTCCTCGTATCCGCCGACGTACTCCTTCACGCTCCCGCCGTCTTCGAAAACCAGGGTACTTGTCACAACGTTGTCGATGAACGCGCGATCGTGGCTCACGAGCAGCAGCGTGCCGGGCCAGTCGATCAGCAGCGTCTCGAGCAGCTCGAGGGTCTCGATATCGAGATCGTTGGTCGGCTCGTCGAGGACCAGGACGTTCGCAGGCCGGGTGAAGAGCCGCGCGAGCAGCAGGCGATTGCGCTCACCGCCTGACAAAGACCTCACCGGAGAAGCGGCGCGCTCGGGGGCGAAGAGGAATTGTTTGAGATAGCCGTGCACATGCTGCGGCTCGCCATTGACGACGACGGTGTCGTTGCCGTCGCCAATCGTGTCGAAGACTGTCCGATCGAGATCGAGCTGTTCGCGCTGCTGATCGTAGAGCGCGATCTGAACGTTGGCGCCGCGCGTGACTTCGCCGGCGTCCGGCACGAGCTCCCCCATCAACAGCCGCAGCATGGTCGTCTTCCCGGAGCCATTTGATCCGATGAGGCCAATGCGGTCGCCACGCATCACGCGAAAGGTCGCGTCGCGAACGACCGGATCGCCGCCATAACTCTTCGTGACGTGCTCGGTTTCGAACACCATTTGTCCAGACCGCTCGGCCATCTCGACCTGAAGACGAACAGCGCCCATACGTGCGCGTCGTGCGGCACGCTCCGCCCGCATCGCCATGAGCGCGCGGACGCGTCCCTCGTTTCGAGTCCGCCGTGCCTTGACGCCCTGCCGCAGCCACGCCTCCTCTTCCGCAAGGCGTTTGTCGAACTTCTCGTTCTGTACGGCTTCATTCGCCAGCCACTCCTCCTTCTTCGTGACGAAGGTTGCGTAGTCGCCGGGCCATGACGTCAACCGGGCGCGATCGAGTTCGACGATTCGCGTCGCGACGTTCTGGAGAAACACACGATCGTGCGTCACAAAGACGACGGCGCCGGGATAGTCGGCGAGAAACGTCTCGAGCCACGTCATCGTCTCGATGTCGAGGTGATTGGTCGGTTCGTCCAGCAGCAGGAGGTCCGGCTGGCCTACCAGCGCGCGCGCAAGCAGCACGCGGCGGCGCCACCCGCCGGACAGTGTCTGCACGGGTGCATCCGGGGACAGGCCGAGCCTCGCAAGCACCATTTCCACGCGTTGCTCGAGACGCCATCCATCGCGCTCTTC
The DNA here is from genome assembly GCA_036802945.1 of Vicinamibacterales bacterium. GTDB lineage: Bacteria > Acidobacteriota > Vicinamibacteria > Vicinamibacterales > UBA2999 > Gp6-AA40. The sequence goes on along the minus strand of DAIRVG010000120.1, from coordinate 6,992 downwards.
GAGCTCCTGTTGCAGCCGTCCGAGTGTCTCGAGGGCGCCACCCCCTTTTCCCTCCGAGACCTGCACGGCCGCATGGTGGTACGCGGCGACCAGGTCACCGAGATCGCCCAGCCCTTCAGAGACAATGTCGAAGACGGGACGCGGATCGGACAGCGGCACATCCTGCGCCAGCCTGCCGATGCGCAGGCCCGGCTGCCGCCAGACCGTCCCGCCCTCCGGCGGCACATCGCTGCTGATGATTTGCAGGAGCGTTGACTTGCCGGTGCCGTTGCGTCCGATCACGCACACGCGCTCGCGCGGCTCGATCTGAAGGCTTGCATCGGCAAGGAGAGGCAGATGCCCGTACGCGACGGACACGCGATCGAGCGTTGCGATCGGCATCTATTGGCGCCTGTCCTGGACTTTCATAACGCCGGACGGTCGGTTACGACGCGTGCCCGCGGATGGCCGCGAGAAACAGATCGCCGAGATCGTCTGCCTTGCGTGCGCCGATGCCTTTGACCGTCAGCAACGCCTCGAGTGTGGATGGACGTACCCGCGCCATTTCACGAAGGGTCACGTCGTGGAAGATCACGTACGGCGGGACACCCCGCGACCGCGCGATCTCGAGACGCACGGCGCGCAGCCGCTCGAACAGCGCGCCATCGACGCCTTCCCACGATTCGGCTTCGACGCGAGAGCGCGCACGCGGCGCCTCCTTGCGCGGCGGCCGCTGCCGGGCCAGCGCCAGTCCCGGATAGCTCGCGTCGTTCTTGAGGAGCTCGATCCCTCTCGCAGTCAGACCGAGCACGGGATACTCGTCGCCATTCAACCGGAGGAGATCCAGGCCGACGAGTTGCTCGATGTATCCACGAACCTCCGCGACGGACGCCTCGGATAGCAGGCCGAACGTGCTCAGTTTCGCGTGCCCCCTCGCGACGACCTGCTCGCTGGCGTGCCCGCGAAGGACGCTGGCAACGTGGGTCGCGCCGAATCGCTGACCCACTCGCATTACGCACGACAGAATCTTGCGGGCGAGCACCACGGGCTCGCTTGCCGGCTCGAGCTCGTCCAGACAGAAATCGCATGCGGCGCATCCAGCGGGTGGATAGTGGTCGCCGAAATACTCGGCGAGGAGCCGGTGCCGACAGCCGACGCTTGCCGCGTACCGCTCCATCTGCCGGAGAAGGGCGACGGCGGCGTCCGTGAGCTCGCCGTTCTGCTGAAGCATCACGCGCCACTTCATGAAGTCGGCGCTCGAGTAAATCAGCACGCACTCGGCCTCGAGGCCGTCGCGCCCCGCGCGTCCCGACTCCTGCTGGTAGTGTTCGAGCGAGCGGGGTGCGCCGGCGTGCACGACGAAGCGCACGTTGGAGCGATCGATCCCCATGCCGAAGGCAACGGTCGCCACGATGATGTCCACACGCTCGCTGATGAACGCGTCCTGGTTGCGGGAGCGTTCTGCGTCAGACAGGCCCGCGTGGTACGGCAGCGCGGGAACACCGATGCCGGTCAGCCATGCCGCGAGCGCGTCGACTTCACGCCGCGAGGTGCAGTAGATGATCCCAGCCTCGCGGCGATGACGCTCGAGGATCTCCTGCAGCTGGCGCTTCAGGGTCCCCCGTGGAAGCGCACGATAGAGGAGGTTCGGCCGATCGAACGAGCCAACGAGCTCGAGCGGAACGTTCAGCGCAAGTTGATTGGCGATATCGCGCCGGACACGCGCGGTGGCGGTGGCGGTATACGCGTGAAGGCTGACACCGGGCAGGAGCTGCCGGAGCCGGCCAAGCTGCCGATACTCCGGCCTGAAATCGTGCCCCCACTGGCTTATGCAGTGAGCTTCATCGACCGCGACGAAGCCCACGTGGCAGGACGACAGCAGGTCGAGAAAGCTGTCGCTTCCTTCTCCCACCAGCCGTTCGGGAGAGACGTATAAGAGCCTGTAGCGTCCCGCGCGAAGACCCGACACGACGGCGGCTTTTTCGTCCGACGAAAGCGAGCTGTTATACAGGGCGGCAGGGACGCCGTTGCCGACCAGGGTATCAACCTGGTCTTTCATCAGGGAGATGAGCGGCGAGACGACCACCGCCAGCCCCGGCGCTACGAGGGCCGGCGCCTGGAAGCAGAGTGATTTGCCGCCGCCCGTCGGCAGCACCGTCACCGAGTCGCGCCTCTCGAGGATCGCCTCCATCGCTTCGAGCTGGAGGGGCCTGAAGGTCGTGTACCCCCAGTAGCGCGCGATGACGTCCTGGAGCCGCGACGCGTGGGTCAGTTCGTACTCTTCGCGGGCGCCTTTGGCGCGGAGACAGGAACCGGCGCCATCACCGGCGCATCCTTAATGGTCGTGTGATAGCTCCCGGCCATCTGCCACAGGATGTTGATGTTCGCATACTCCTCATATCCTTATGATTGGAATGCACCGCATGGATACGCCATCGCGCGGGCGGAAGTCAAACCGGAGGCCCGCGGATGAGCGCCGTTCTTGATCGATTTCTTCGCTACGTCCGGTACGATACGCAGTCCGACGAAACGTCGCAGACGTTCCCGAGCACTGACAAACAGCTCGTTCTGCTGCGCGCTCTCGCAGATGAGCTCCGGTCGCTCGGCCTGGCCGACGCGGCCATTGATTCGCACGGCTACGTGACCGCGACTGTTCCGGCCACCACATCAAGCGCCGCCGTGCCGGCAATCGGTTTTATCTCCCACGTCGACACATCTCCGGAAGTCAGCGGCGCGAACGTGCGACCGATCGTCCACCGGCGTTACGACGGCCGCGATCTCGTGCTGCCTGACGATCCGTCCGCGATTCTCCGCCTTTCAGAATGTGCTCCCCTCGCCGATCGCATCGGCGACGATATCGTCACGGCGTCGGGCACGACACTTCTTGGCGCCGACAACAAGGCCGGCGTGGCGGAGATCGTCACCGCGGCGGAATACCTCCTGGCGCATCCCGAAATCGCGCATGGTCCGATCAAGGTCGCCTTCACGCCGGACGAGGAAATCGGCCGCGGAACGAAGTTCTTCGACGTTGCGGCGTTTGGTGCGACGTACGCCTACACGATGGATGGGAGCACCAGAGGCGACCTGGAGTTCGAGAGCTTTTCGGCGGACGCGATAACGCTCACCTTTGTCGGCTTCAATACGCACCCCGGGTACGCGAAGGACCGGCTCGTGAACGCAATCAAGGTCGCGGCCGCCTTCATCTGCCGGCTGCCGCGAGACATGGCGCCCGAAACGACCGACGGATACGAGGGCTTCGTCCACCCGTACGTGCTGCAAGGAGGCGGGGAAACGACATCTGTGAGGTTGATCATTCGCGACTTCAAGACCGCCGCGCTCAAAGAGAAGGCGCTGATGCTCGAGCGGCTCGCGCACGAGACGGCCGCCGAGCACGGCGCGCGTGTCGAGATCGCGATCGAAGAGCAGTACCGCAACATGCGGGAGGTGCTCGACAAACACCCGCAGGTCGTAGACTACGCGCGCGAGGCGATTCGGCGTGCGGGGATGACCGTGCGGGAAGGGCCAATCAGAGGCGGCACGGATGGATCAAAGCTGTCGTTCATGGGCCTGCCGACGCCGAACATCTTTGCCGGCGAGCACAACTTCCACTCCCGGCTCGAGTGGGTGTCGGTGCAGGACATGGAAAAGGCGGTCGATGTCATCGTCAACCTGGCCCGGATCTGGGAAGAGCGCGCCTGACACGCGTTCCCTTTGTCGAGCTCGAAAACATCCGGCGTTCAAATTGCAAAGTTCTTCGGCCACGATATGGGGTCGAGGCACGCAGCTCAGCGGTACCACTGGTCGCGCCATCACCGGATCCTCGCGGGCGTCCTGATAGTCCTGATCGTTATCGCGGCTGGTCTGCTGATCGCCCAGGATCAGGAGACGCTGCGCATCAGGAGTCCACTCGACGCTGACGACGCGCGCTTTCCGCAGTATCTCGCAACTCTTCTCGGCCACCGTCTCACCGCACACGATTCCTATGTCGTGCTCACGAACGGGGACCAGGCGTTTCCCGCGATGATTGCAGCCATCGAGCACGCGAAAGAGCGCGTGGGCCTCGAGACGTACATCTACGAGCAGGGCAAGATCGGCACGCAGTTCACGGATGCGCTCGAGGCAGCCGCGCGCCGCGGCGTCAAGGTGAGGCTGGTGCTGGACGCAGTCGGCTCCAAGAAGATGTCGGCGGACGACATCAAGCGGCTCGAGGACGCCGGCGCTCGCATCGGGTGGGTCAATCCGCTCGTGGGTTTTCAGATCGAAGAGATCAATTACCGCACTCACCGCAAGGCGCTCATCATCGACGGGGAGGTCGCGTTTGTCGGCGGCATGGGCATCGCGGACCAGTGGGCGTACGATACGAAGGACTTTCCGAGGTGGCGCGACACGCAGGTCGAGATCCACGGACCCGCGGTCACGGACGTCGAAGCCGCCTTCAATCAGAACTGGATCGTGACCGGCGGGGTCGTTGATCCTGAAGTGGAGCCGGACCTTGCGCCGGCGGTTGGACCGACTCGTTCGATCGTCGTCTGGAGCGCGCCGCAGACGGGCGCCAACGAGCTGAAGCTGCTCTACCTGCTTGCGATCGGCGCAGCGCGACGCTCGATCGACATCGAGACGCCATACCTGATCACCGACGAATCCTCGCAGTGGAGCCTTCACGAGGCGCGGCGCCGTGGCGTGCAGGTGCGGCTGCTCGTCGAGGGCGACAAGACCGACGCGAAGGCGGTCAAGTACGCCAGCCGGGGTTTGTATGAATCGATGCTCGAGGATGGAATCGAAATCGCCGAATACCAGCCGACCATGATGCATGCGAAGGTGATGGTGGTCGACGGTGTGCTCAGCGTGTTCGGCTCCGCCAACTTCGATAACCGGTCGCTGGAGCTGAACGACGAGCTGAATGTCGCGGTGTTCGACCGTGCACTGGCGGCGCGGCTGCTCAAGGATTTCGAGCAGGACCTGACACGCTCGAAGAGACTTGACTTGGACAGCTGGCGCACACGCCCGCTCGATGAACGGGCGCGCGACTGGATCTGGAGCTACTTCGGCGAAGTGTTCTGACCAGACTCGGCGGGAGGCACCGGCTGAGGTGGTCTAGAGAGACTGTTGAATAGCGCCGGCAGCCGTCGAGCCGCCGGGGGCGGTGAACCAGCCCGCGACAGATAGTCGGACATGGTCAGCGTCAGCAAGATCTCCAGCGTCTGATCAGGCGCACTTACGAGTGGAAGAAGACGATCGAGGCCCACACGAAGATGCCGATCGAGATGACGAATGGGATCAGCGACCACCCGAGCTCAAGAGGAATCGACCCGTGGATCGGGGCGCCTACTTTCTCGCCGGTGTCGTCGCGGTACTTGATCGCGAAGTACACGACGAAGATGACGACAAGCAGCGCAAAGAACGCGGTGATCGCCACCACGCCGAAATAGAGGTTGCCTATCTCGGGAGCGAGCGTGGAGGCCTGCGGGGGAAAGAGTAAGAATCCAGACAGCATAAGAAAAATTACGCGTGGCCCTCCATGGGCGGGACTTTGTCGTATCGTCGCATCAGAAGGATGAACCGCGATGTCGCACGGGCCGCCAGCCAGGGCTTCACACGCCTGACAATCCATGGCAGGATCATACGTTGCCTCGTCATGTGGCGAGCGAGGCCGTTCATGAGCGCGTCCAGGCGCCGTGTTCGCGCGACTTTCAGCTGGCCGCCAAGCAGGTATGACCATGGAGCACTCTCCCGGGGACACGGGCCCGCCGCCCCGCCGCGGCCCCTCCGTCGACCTCGACCCGACCGGGATCGTCACGGGCAAGAGCCCGGACAGGCAACGCCGCCAGTTCCTGAACTATTCGTTCTACCGGCTCGACCCGGTGTTCCGGCGGCTCCCCGCGGACGAGCGGCGGGCGGCGGGGACCGAGTTCATCGAACTGGTGCGGAAGTGGGAGTCTTCGGAGGACCTGATCCTCCGCACCTACTCGCTAGTGGGCCTGCGCGCGGGCGTAGACTTCATGCTCTGGCAGATCGCGTTCGACCCGCTGTGCTTCCAGTCGATGGAGGCGACGATCAGACGGTCGCAGCTGGGCGTCTACCTGTCGCAGGTGCACAGCTTCCTTTCGCTGCAGCGCCGGTCGCAGTACGTCAACCGTCTGAAGGGCGCCGGGGAGGGCCTCGAGCTGCTGCCGGGCCAGGGGAAGTTCCTGTTCGTGTACCCCTTCACGAAGACGCGGTCGTGGTACCGCCTTTCGCCCCACGCGCGGCAGGGGATGATGGACGAGCATATCGCCGCCTCCGCGCCGTTCAAGGGCGTCAGCCTGAACTCGAGCTACAGCTACGGCATCGACGATCAGGACTTCGTGGTCGCGTTCGACTCGGACTACCCGCAGGAGTTCGTCGATCTGGTGGGGCGGCTGCGTTACACGGAGGCGAGCCTCTATACGCAGCGGGACACGCCGATGTTCACGTGCGCGAAGGCACCCATTGACGCGATCCTCGCGCAGCTGGCGAACATGGATTAGCATCGCCGCGTGTGAGGCAAGCGTGTCTCGCGTACACTCCCCCGATGGAACCTGAGACCGCGGACGAAGTGCGACGACCGGCTGGACTCTGGTTGCTGACCGTCGTGCTGCTGACCAGCCCGGCGCTTCATTTCTTGGCGTTGCACTTCGACACGCGTTGGCTCAACTTCGGTAGCCACCAGCCCTGGGACGCGTTCGTCTACTTCGCCATTGCGCCGGTGGTCGGCGCGTTGATGCTGCGCCGTCACGAGCGGGCGCGATTCTCGGTCTACGTCTTTCTATCGTGCGAGATCCTGCGTGCGATCCGAATCCACTCGTGGCCTCTGGGTCTCTTGGCCGCGACCTCGATCCTGTACCTGCAGCTTCCCGCGGCGCGGCGGTTCCATCCAGCGGTGGACCCGCGCAAGGTGATGGCGCGGCTGCGCCTCGGGCCTCGCACGTCCTGAAGGGGGCGCCGTGTGACGCGCATCGCACGATACGGACCACGTCATGTCTGATGACTCTTAC
>DAIRVG010000119.1:9056-18608 GCA_036802945.1 Vicinamibacterales bacterium | reverse complement strand
GCTTGATGTCGCTACCGTAGAGAGTAACCTGGTCGCGCTCACGGTTCTTGGACCGAGGTTGGCACCGGTACGGGTTATGAGGAAGGTTGGCATGTCCCCTTGTACGCCCTGGCCCTGTTGATGAACGCCTGCACCAGGGCTCGGCAACTCACCTGACCCAGCTGAATACCGCCGTGCACATCGGCAATCGGAATTTGGGAATTGGATCTTGGGATTTGGGATTTGGGATTTGGGATTTTCTGGTAGCGGTACGGGGTTATGACAAAGGTTGGAACGTCCTGTTCGCCGGGGTCGCCGCATAGAGAATCGCTACTGCGCTGCTGAGCCAGTCGGGCCGGAACCGTAGCCTACGTGGTTCACGTCTGCGAAGACGCCAATTCCCAGTTGCGTCGCTACAGGCCGAACACGACGTTGACGATCTCAGTGCCCAGCCGCACAACTGCTGTGCTCCCGTCAAAATTGATTCGCCAAAGGGGCCATTCGCCTGGAAACCCTGAGTGGAAGAGTCTGACGGCGCGGTAGCCCAGAGGTGAGAAGTTGCCGCCGCGCATCGTGAACGTATCTCCGGTAGGCGGACGAATGGAAGTAAATACCTTGCACTCAACAAACGGAAACCGTGCGCGGACCGGCCTCAGTGTCGCGTCGAGTTGAACCAGAGCGTCATCGACTCCATTCCGGCCCTTCACCTCCGCGACAATCGCTCGATGCGGCGAAACTCGAACTACGATGTCGGCCGCTTTTCCGCCCTTCGGAATTCCAAACATTGCTCGCGTTTGTTCGTCGTTCTCGCTGAGCACTTCGTAGCCGCGCGATCGAAAATGATCCGCCACCCTCTCTTCGCGAAGAAGGCCCTCGAAGGCAGTATCGTCATCGAAGGTTTGCTTGAGGCGTCGATATTCGTCTACGGACATGACGACGGAGTATACGCCTGCCGAGTTCGGCGACCACTCGGCCGAGCGCGCGGTAGTGGGTCAGTTTGGGGAGGTCAGCGAACGGAAAACGTTCCACAGCAATACCAGGAATACGAGGAGCGCACAGCCGATGAAGACCCGCTTGTTGCGCCGGTTCGTCGTTTTGAACCCCCGCCGCAAGACCCATCCCCAAAAAGCGACAATGGCGAGTACAACAAGCCAACTCGAAAGATGTCCGCTCACGCCAGCCAGTCCCTTCCTCAAACCCCAGCTATGACGGTAGCGCGATGATTTCCTCAACCGTCCAAACGTGATTCGGACGCCAGCCTCCATCGCTGGCGTCACGCGGAGCGTCTGATGCACCCGAGCGCGCGCCCTATTCGTCCAATCGGATTTTCTGGTACCGGTACGGGGTTATGAGAAAGGGTGTTCCCCTGAGAACGTCGAATTTGTCGGCATCGCCGCGTGATTCACGTGACGTATACCGGCTCCAATGCTGCTCAGCCGGCCTCGCTATATAGCGCCAAACTAATCAACTCTGTGCGCGAGAGCCGCTCGAGCGGCTCGGCGTCGACCCTCCCGACAACAGAGTCCGCTGCAGCAGATACCCACGGGCCGATGTTGTACCGAATCGGGAAGATGTCGTCGATGCCGAGTCCCAATGCCATTGCCAACTGTGCCGGACCTCGCACCTCACAATCGACGTCGTGATAGCGGGCTAAGTGAAACCACTCTTCCCGTACGAACACTGACACCGTGAGAAAGTGACGCGTCCGCCGAGCATCATTGACGTCGATGTTTCCTAGTAAGGCCCACACCCGAGATCCGTTCGCGAGTTCCACCTCGGCACCTACAACCCGATTTTCCAATGAATTGGTTGGACGCTCCGCGACCGGATGGACATGCGTTTCATTTGGATCATCGTCGGAAACGAATTCCCAGACCGAGTGCGTCACCAGATCCGTTGGTCGCAACGAGTCGACAGGACGGGTAGATGACGACATCGCCGAAGGCAGCATCCTAGCCCAGGTCAGGTACCCGAGACCCTGGGTGGCGTCGACTAGCGTAATGAATAACGCGGCCGCTGAGGAGACCGCGAACTAGGTCTGGTACCGGACGGGGTTATGACAAAAGGTGTTCCCTCGAGAACGTCGAATTTGGAGGCATCGCCGCGTGATCCTGCGGTCCAGACCCAGTTATCAGGACTCCAGGCAATTGGCGGGAATGCGAATTTCTGCGGGATCGTCTGCCGAGGGAGACGCCTAGCGACCGCTCAGCTATGAGTCTGAGCACTCACGGGGCTAGACCACAGCTGGAGGCAGCTTCTCTTTCATCATCGAGTGGGATAGTGAATACGTTCGCTGCACTTTTGCTTCGAGCGCAGCCCGTCCGGTCGCCGGTGCTGCCGCGATCCGCGCGCGCAGCTTGTTCCGCTTTTTCACCCGATGTTGACGCAGATGTGTGTCGGTGGGTTTATGGCTTGCACTCATGATCATGCTCCTCTGAGCGAGCGTATCTCGCCGATGTTCCCGGCAGCTATTCACAAGTGCACACTAGCCTACCGATTCTCTCCGGACGGTTAATTGCTTGAGAGTCGGCCAGCTGGTGACTTCCTAGACAGGAATTTCTCGAAATCGATTTCTGGTAGCGGTACGGGGAATCGAACCCCGATTTGATGGTTGAGAACCATCCGTCCTAACCGTTAGACGATACCGCCATCGCGAACCGTTTACGCACCGGTCCCGTGGCTGAGAACCATGTGTCCTGACCCCTGGACGATCCGGCGCGCCCTGCGGGAACCTGAAAATGTTACCACGGGCAGTATCATGACTAGGTGCGAACACTCGGCAAGTTCCTCGCCTTCCTGATCCTTCTCGCGGTCATCTGCGGTGGCGCCGCGTGGATCTGGGCGGGCCGCCAGCCTGGTCCAACAGTTGAGTTCCGGCAACCCGATCGCTTCGTGGGCCAATCGAGCACATTGGAGCTGATGGTCCAAGCGCCGCAAGGGCAGTTTTCGCAACTCGAGGTCGCGATCGAGCAGGGCGGCAAGTCGTATCCGGTTTTCAGCATCGAGCAACCGACGGAGGCAACAACAAAGCAGGACGCGGCCGATCGCTTGTACGTGATGCGGCCGATCGGCAAGAGCGCGATCCCGGCCCTCCAGCAGGGCCCTGCGCGGATCATCGTGCGCACGGCGAGGCCCGTGCTCTACGGAATGCGGAACGCGTCAACCGAGGCCACTCGCGACGTGCAGGTGCGCCTCGAGCCGCCGCAGGCGTCCATCCTGTCGACGTTCCACTACGTCAATCTCGGTGGCGCGGAGTTCGTCGTCTATCGCGCGACGCCCGCCGACGTCGAATCAGGCGTTCGGGTGGGCGATCGCACGTATCCCGGCTTCCCCGCCACTGCCATCGGCGTCCAGAACGATCCGGCGCTGCATGTCGCGTTCTTCGCGCTGTCGTACGACCAGGACGTGAACACGCCGATCTCGGTGTTCGCGACCGATCCCGCCGGCAACACCGCGCTCGCGGCCGTTGATCACATGGCGTTCACGAAGCCGTTCTCGCGCAGCACGATTCCGATCGACAACTGGGTCGCGCGCGTGGTGCCGCCCATCGTCGCGAATACGCCCGAGATGCAGCTGTCGACGGCGCCGGACGATGTCGTGCAGACGTTCGTCCACATCAACAGCGATTTGCGTCGGCAGAACGCGCAGACCATCGCGGCGCTGGCGAAGAAGACCGCGCCGGAAATGATGTGGAAAGAACCGTTCCAGCCGCTCGGCAACGCCGCGGTCGAGGCGAGGTTCGCGGACTTCCGGACCTATACGTTCATGGGGAAGGAGATCGATCGCCAGGTGCACCTCGGCTTCGATCTCGCCGTCACCCAGCACGTGCCGATCCTCGCCGCGCAGCGCGGCGTGCTCGTCCATGCCGGGTATCTCGGTATCTACGGCAACTGCGTGATCATCGATCATGGCCTCGGCGTGCAGACGCTCTACGGCCACCTCTCGTCGATCGGTGTGAAGGTGGGAGACAAGGTGGAGAAAGGGCAGGTCCTTGGCCTGAGCGGGATGACCGGCCTCGCAGCCGGCGACCACTTGCATTTCACCGTGCTCGTCAACGGCACAGCGGTCAATCCCGTTGAGTGGTGGGATATCAAGTGGATGCAGGATCGCGTGTTCCGCAAGGTCCGGGAAGCCGGCGGCGCGTGACATAATCAACAGTTTGGAGACCCTCGAATGAGTCGATTGTCTGACAGGTTGTCGTGCGCGGTGGCGTGCGCGGCGGCAATGCTCCTCATTTCCTGCGGCGGCGGAGCCAATGAAAGCACCGCGCCCGCAAGCTCCGGAACAACCGCCCCGGCGGCTGCTCCGATCGATCCGGAAACGACCGGCAACGTGAGCGGCAAGGTGACGTTTGAAGGCACGCCGCCGGCACCGCAGCCGATCAAATTGAGCTCGGATCCGTACTGCGAGACCGCGAACTCGGGTCTCACGACGGAAACCCAGATAGTCGGGGCCAATGGCGCCATGGGGAACGTGTTCGTCTACGTCAAGGATGGACTGGGCGACCGTAAGTTCGCGGCGCCGTCCGAGCCCGTCATGCTCGATCAGAAGGGCTGCCACTACACGCCGCACGTGATAGGCATTCAGGTCGGTCAGCCGATGCAGATCACCAACAGCGACAACACGCTCCACAACGTCCACGGCCTGGCGAAAGCGAACAAGGAATTCAACGCCGGCCAGCCGATCCAGGGCATGAAGATGACGCACACCTTCAGCACGACTGAAGTGATGGTGCCCTTCAAGTGCGACGTCCACAGCTGGATGAACGCGTGGGTCGGGGTCCTCGAGCATCCGTACTATTCCGTGACCGGCCCGGACGGGACGTTCTCACTCAAAGGCCTGCCGCCCGGGACTTATACGATCGAAGCGTGGCACGAGAAGCTGGGCACGCAGACGCAGATGGTCACGATCGGGGCGAAGGAAACCAAAGACATCGCGTTCACGTTCAAAGGCGCGTAAATGCTCTGGCTCTTCGCCGCGCTCGTTGCGGCTTCCACGGCCGTCTTGATTTTCGCCGGCGGGCTCGTCACGAGCACGGGCTCGGGCCTCTCGGTCCCCGACTGGCCGAATACCTACGGCTGGTTCATGTTTGCGTTTCCGATGAGCAAGATGGTCGGCGGGATCTTTTACGAGCACACGCATCGGCTGATCGCGAGCACCGTCGGGTTTCTGATCGTTGTCCTGGCCGTCTGGCTTGGGCGCACGGAACCGCGGCCGTGGGTCCGGAGGCTCGGATACCTGGCGCTTGGCGCCGTCATTCTCCAGGGGATTCTCGGCGGCATTACCGTGCTCTGGTACCTGCCGGACGCGATCTCGATCGCACACGCCAGCCTTGCGCAAATCCTCTTCTGTCTGACTGTGACAATTGCGCTCGCCACTTCGACGGGATGGCGGCGAGCTTATGCGAAACAGAGGGGGGAAGGGGGTAGGGGGAAGGGGGAAGAAACCCCGGACGATCGCACACTCCAGCACATCGCGATCGCAACGACCGCGCTGATCTACGTGCAGATTCTGATTGGCGCCACGATGAGACATACGGGAGCGGGGCTCGCAATCCCGGACTTCCCGCTCTCGTTTGGTCATGTCATTCCGCCGTACTGGGACTCGAAGATTGCCATTCATTTCGCCCATCGCGTCGGCGCGGCCACAGTGACCGTGCTCATCGGCGCGACGACAGGTCACGTGTTCTTTCACCATGCTCGCCGGGCGGAACTGCGCAGGCCGGCGATTCTGCTGCTGGTGCTGCTCGTCCTGCAGATCACGCTGGGCGCGATCACGGTGCTGGGTAACAAGCCGTTCATCATCAACTCGCTGCACGTCGTCAACGGCGCCCTCGTGCTCGTCACCTCGCTGGTGCTGACGCTGCGCGCCCATCGGTCGCGGTTCGCCCATGTGGCGCGGGCCTTCCTGCCCGACGACCTGTCCGACGAAGCGCCCCGCGCGGAGTCGGAAGCTCGCAGAGCACAGTCGGGTGACGTCCGCGATGCCACCACCGGGTACGGCGGGGCCCGCGCATGAAGACCGGCGCACAGGCGGCGGTCGTGTCCTCAGTCGTCGCGGCCGCGGATGTGAAGCCGGTCCACCGCACTAGTGACTTCGTCACGCTGACCAAGCCACGACTCAATTTCCTCGTCCTCTTCACGACCCTCGGCGGTATGTACATCGGAGCGCCAGAGGGAGTTTCGGCGGCAATCCTCCTCCATGGGCTCGTTGGAACGGCTCTCGTGGCGGGCGGTGCCGCCGCGCTCAACCAGGTGTGGGAGCGCGAAACCGACGGGCTCATGCGCCGGACGCAGACGCGCCCGATTCCGGACGGGCGCCTGCGGGCTTTTGACGGGACGCTGTTCGGGACATTGCTCTCGGCCGTCGGCCTGATCGAGTTGGGGTGGCAGGTCAACCTGATTTCCGCCGCCGTCGCTGCAGCCACGCTTGTCAGCTATGTGCTGATCTACACGCCGCTGAAGAAGCGAACCTCGCTGGCCACGCTTATCGGAGCTGTTCCTGGCGCTCTTCCGCCCGTCATCGGCTGGGCCGCGGCCACCGGAACAATCTCCATGCCGGCGTTCGTGCTCTTCGGGATCGTGTTCCTCTGGCAGATGCCGCATTTCCTGGCGATTGCCTGGCTGTATCGCGAGGATTACTCGCGCGCCGGCATCCCGCTCCTTCCGGTGCTCGAGCCCGACGGACGGCGCACGGGACAGCAGGCGCTTCTTTACGCCGCCGCGCTGTGGCCCGTGAGCCTTCTACCGGCGCTCGTGGGTATCGCTGGCGCCCCCTACAGCATCGTTGCCACGGTGCTTGGTTTCGGTCTCATCGCGTTGTCGGCCCTCTTCGCGCGCGACCGCACCACCAGGACGGCACGTCACCTGTTTCTGTACTCGATCACGTATTTGCCACTCCTCTGGGGGGCGCTGGTGATCGACCGCCTTTGGTTGTAGAGCTGATTGCTTTTTCTGCGCTCATGAATCCCGGCGGGCGTCGCGGACCGAAGCGAATCGCCTGCATCAGCTCGCCCCGCTTCCTGCTTACTTTTCACTTGCCGTGATCCAGATCACTGACCTCCCCGCGCTCAACGCCACACTGAACGCGACATCGGCGGCGTTTCTCATCGCGGGATATCTGTTCATCCGCCGCGGCCGGATCACGCCGCACAAGGGATGCATGCTCGCGGCGCTCGGGGCGTCCACGCTGTTTCTGATTTCGTACGTCATCTACCACCTGAACACCGGCTCGCGACCGTTTTCAGGCGTAGGAGCTGTGCGGTACGTCTATTTTTTGATCCTCGTTACTCACGTTTCCCTGGCAACGACCATCCTGCCACTCGCGCTGATCACGGCGGCTCGCGGGCTACGGGCACAGTACGAGCGGCACGTGAAGATCGCCCGCTGGACGCTCCCGCTCTGGCTGTACGTGTCGGTTACCGGCGTCGTGATTTACCTGATGCTGTATCGCCTTTACTGAAATTCGCCGCCAAACGAACGCCGGTTGACCGTCAGTTGTTCTGCTATAAGATCCGGGAAGCAGGAGCCATCATGCGACGCCTTCAGCTCATTCTCTTTGGGGCCGTCACGCTCGCCGTCGCGGCGTCGGCCGCGGCACAGGCCGGACGCGTGACCGGCACCGTCAAGGACCCCGATGGCAAGGCCATCAAGGGGGCGACCGTCCGCGCTTCAAGCGAAATAGCCGCCGCGCGGATTACCTCGACGACCGATGACAAAGGACGTTTCGCGATGATCGGGTTGCGCAGCGGGCCGTGGAAGATCGTGGTGGAAGCGCCGAACTTCCTGCCGCTTGATGGACAGGCGGCCGTCAGCGCGGGGAACAGTCCGGTGCTCGCCCTCATTCTGCAGCGAGACCCCGGCCCAATGCCGGGAGCACTCGCCAAGTCGATTGGTGACGATGTGAACGGGGCGGAGGCGCTGCGAAAAGCGGGTCGCTACGACGACGCGATCGCCGCGTATCAGTCGATCCAGGCCAAGAACGCGCGGCTCACCAGCGTAAGTCTGATGCTGGCCACTCTCTATCGCGAGAAAGCGCAGCAGGAAAAGGATTCCGCCGCACGCCAGGCGCTGCTTGCCCGCGCGATCGCGGCCTACGGCGACATGCTGAAGAGCGATGAAACGAACGTGCGCGCGCGGATCGAGATGGGCGTCACACAGGTGGCCGCAGGCAACGCAGATGCCGCGGCGAAGGCGTTCCAGGACGTGATTGCGGCGGACCCGAAGAGTCCTGCGGCCGCCGAAGCAACCGCACACCTTCAAGAGATCAGGAAATAACCGGGGGGCGCAGTCCTCCCGGAGTACCACATGGCGAATCGTACGCCCGCCGCGCGAAAACGGTGGCAGGTCACGCTGATCGTCACGCTCTTCACGCTGGCCGTCGCCGGCGCCGCGTTCACCGGCTGGCGGTTCGCGCGCGAATCTCCACCTCACCAGGGTCCCATCGTTCTGATCTCGGTTGACGGCTTGCGAGCCGATCGGCTGGCGGCGTACGGCGCGCGTCCGGGCACAACTCCCGCTATCGATGCGCTCGCGGCCGACGGCATCGTCTTCGAGCGTGCCTACACCCATTCCCCGCAGACGCTTCCCTCGCACGCGGCGCTTCTGTCAGGCCAGCTTCCCTTCGACAACGGTGTCCGAGACGAGGGGGGGTATGCACTGAAGGACCAGGCGCGCACTATCGCGGAGCTGCTGCGCAATCGCGGCTTCAATACCGGCGCGGCCGTCTCTTCTTTCCTGCTCCGCCGCGCCACGGGAATCGCGCAGGGTTTCTCGTTCTACGACGCTGAGATCCCCGACCTGCCGCTCGAAGAGGGAGGGCTGCCTGAGCGCGAGGGCCTCGCAACCTTCGACGTGGCCGACCAGTGGCTGAAGACGCAAACCAGTCAGCGGTACTTCCTCTTCCTCGAAGTCAACGCGGGATCCGCGGACGCCGTCGTTGGCCGGATCGTCGACGAGCTGAAGCGGACGAAACGCTACAACGATTCAACGATCTTCCTGACCGCCGATCACGGCGACGCCGGGTCCGCCGCGTCGCTGAACGACGCGTCGCTGCGAGTGCCGTTGATCGTGAAGCAACCCGGTGAAACGGGAGGCGGACGCCATGTTCTGCAGCCGGTGCAGCACATCGACGTGTTGCCAACGTTGCTCGATCTCGTGCGCGCGCCGATGCCATCGGGCCTTCGCGGACGGTCGCTGCGCGCGATTCTCGACAAGACGAGCGGTTTCGTTCCCGATCAACCGATCTACGCCGAGCTGCTCGCTCCGCAGTTCCGATTCGACGGCCTCCCTGCGTTTTCTCTGTCGACCGGCGCGTATCGAATCGTGCGCGGCAACGATGACCAGTTGCAACGCCTGGTTGCCGATGCTCCCGAGGCCGACCCGGCACGCGTTGAGGCCCTGAAGGCGTCCCTCGACCGCCTGATGCAGGGGCGGGCGATTGAACCGCCGACGCCGCCCGCGCAGGCGGACGAAGATCGACTCGCGGCATTCGGCTACCTGCAGGGTCTCCGTCAGGTGGCACCTCTCGCACCCGTCGCACCTCTCGCACCGACCATGAATGCGGAAGCACAGG
>DAIRVG010000119.1:0-8956 GCA_036802945.1 Vicinamibacterales bacterium | reverse complement strand
TCGCACCTCTCGCACCGACCATGAATGCGGAAGCACAGGCAGAGTTGGTTGCGTCGCATCGCGCTGCGGTAGCAATGATCGCGCAGAAGCGATATTCGGCGGCGCTCGATCGCCTGCGCGCCATTGCGTCGAAGCATCCGGATCTCGCGAGCGTGCAGTACCAGGTCGGTGTGCTGCTCGCGCGCACGGGCCGTCTCGATGAAGCCGCGAAAACGTTCGCTGCCATTACGGCATTGCGACCGGATGATCCGCAACTGCCGATCGCGCTTGCCTCCACGATGCTGCGTGCGCGTCGCGTCGACGATGCGACGAGGCACGCCGATCGCGCCGTTGAATTGGCAGACGCTGGCAGCGATCCGCGACTGAAGGCGGGTGCCCACGAAATCGCCGCCCGGGTCGCGCTCGCGCGCGAAGATCGTGACGCCGCGAACGCGCAGGCGCTCGCGGCGCAGAAGGCCGACCCACAGCTGCCGCTGCCGCAGTTTGTCCGCGGACGACTCCTCTATGACGACGCGAAGTACGAAGAGGCCCTTGCCGCGTTCCAGGAGGCGCAGGTTGCGTTGAAGCCGGGAAACGGCGCGCTCGCCGAGTTGCACTTCTATCTGGGAAACTCGTTTGCGCGGCTGGACCGGTACGCCGACGCCGAAGCGGAATTCCAGGAGGAGCTACGCGAGTTTCCGCAGAACATCGGAACCTACGCAAGCCTGGCGATGCTGTATCGCGCGTCGAACCGCGACCAGGCGGCCGAGCAGATCATCGGCGACCTCGTTGAGGCGGCTCCGACGCCCGAGGGATATTCCATGGCCGCGCGGCTCCTGACGATCGTGGGCGAAAAAGCGCGCGCCGAGGCGCTCCGATCGGACGCGCGCCGCCGGTTCCGCGGCGATCCATCGCTCGCGCTGCTCGGCCGCGGACGCTAGCCACCAAGGACACAAAGACGGTCTACGTGATCTTGACCGTGCTCTTCGCCGGCGCAGCGTCACCCGCGGGATGAGCGGCAACCAGAATCAGCCCGATCGCGGCCCAGAACAGGTTTCTGACCTTCCGAACGACTGCGAGCGCGACGCCAGCTGCCGGATTGACCGCCAGTAGCGGCGCGAGCGCCCCTGAGGACACTTCATCGACACCGACGCGGAACGGCACGAACTTGAACGCGACAGTGATCACGCGGTTGAGTGCCTCGAACGCGATTGCTTGCGGCAGCGTCGGGCTGCGATCGCCGAGCACCCACTGAAGCGTGAGGAAGACTTCGAGGACGGCGAGCGCGTGAAACGCCAGGTCGAGCGCGAAGACCCGCCATAACCGCCGCGGATAGCCGCCCGAGAACCGCAGCACCTCCTCGCGGACTGCGGCCAGCCGCTCCCGCCAGCGAGGACGGGGCCCGCGCCGCGAATCCCATGTACCCCGCATCGCGCGGAAGACGACGACTCCCCCGACGCCCATCGCCGTCAGCGCGGCCACGATCGTCGTGAGCCAGACGCGTGGCAGCGGCACGGTTGCGGCGACGACAACGAGGCCGACGGCCACCATCGCGATCACCGACGCCGCGTAGACGAGGTTCTCGACGGCGAGCGACGACACCGCTTCGCGCGTCGCGAGGTGGTGCCGCGTCAGAAGAATCTTGGTGGGCTCACTGGCGAGCAGGCCGAGTGGGGTGACGTTGCCGACGGCGTCACCTGCGAGAAACGCCGCAAGCGCGCGCCGCAATGGAAACGACGTCGCCGGTGGCAGGCACCATCGCCAGCATTCCGCGCGGATGAGAAACCGGAGACCGGCAAGCGCGAGGATGGCCAGCAGTCCCCATCCCACGCGCTGGATGCCGTCGAGGATCTCGGCAACGCCGGCGCGGCGCACCGCGTAGGCGAACAGCGCCAGGCCAGCCAGCGCGGCGACGATGGCGATCAGGTACCGGCGACGCGGGGAAGGCATGTTGAGACGGGCCACGGAGTCACGGAGACACGGAGCCTTTATTCTCCGTGCCTTCGTGTCTCCGTGGCTTGTGGGGGTGAAGGTAGCACGCTCTGGTTAGCGAGCGGCGCGCGTCGTTTCGAGCTGCTTGAAGGTCTCTTCGATCAGGCGTTCGTTGTCTTCCTTCGATACGTTCCGCTGGAGGAGCTTCGAGGCAATGTTGATCGAGATGTCGATCGCCTCCTGGCGGATTTGCTGCAGGGCGCGCGTCGTCTCCAGCTCGATCTGGCGCTCCGCGTTGCGCATCAGCCCGGCCGCCTCGGTCCGCGCCTTCTCCTTCATCTCCTCCCTGAACCGGTCGGAGTCGGACCGGCTCCGCGAGATGATCTCCGCGGCCTCCGCGCGTGCCTGAGCGAGCAGCTTCGCCGACTCGACGTGCAGCTGCTGGAGCTCCTGCTTGGCCTGCCGCGCGTCGTCGAGCGCCTGGCGGATCGACTGCGCGCGGCCTTCGAGCGCCTTCAGCAGCGGCCCCCACGCGAACTTCGCGAGCAGCCCCACAAGGATGAGAAATGTGAGGATGGTCCAGATGTACAGCCCGGGATCGGGCTGGACCAGCGGGTTGTTCATCGCGACGTCCTTTCCTGCCTATTTGAAGACGATCAGCAGCCCGAACACCTCGGCGAGAATTGCGACGCCTTCCAGCAGGAAGAGGGGCAGGTAGGCCGCGCCGGTGATCTGCGCCGAAGCGCTCGGCTGGCGGGCGACGCCTTCGGCGATCGCCGCCGCGAGTCTTCCGATGCCCAGACCCGCACCGATTACGGTCAGCCCGAATCCGATGCCGGCCCCCATGTACGCGAGTGCTAAATCCATTCGTCTACTCCTCCGTGTGGGTGCTCAGTGGTGAGCGTGGATGGCCATGCCGATGAACACGGCCGTCAACAGCGTAAAAACGTATGCCTGAACGAGGATCACGATCAGCTCGAGCGCAGTCAGGCCTACGCCGATCGGCAGCGACAGCACCATGCCGACCCCGATGCCGGCGATCGCGTGGCCGAACACCTGCGTGAAGATGAAAATCAGCGAGAGCAGCGCGAGGATCGAGATGTGGCCGCCCGTCATGTTGGCTGCAAGTCGCATCGTGAGCGCGAACGGCCTGACGAACATGCCCAGGATCTCGATCGGAATCAGCAGGATGTAGATCGGCCAGGGCAGCCCTTTCGGCACCATGTTCTTCCAGTGCTGAACGAACCCGTGCGCGCGCGAGCCGGCGACGATAATCGCGAAAAACGAGATCGTCGCGAGCGCCGCGGTCACGTTGTAGTTGCCCGTGGCGGTGACGCCGCCATGCAGCACACGCGAGAAGAACGAATCGGGTGACGCGTGGATCACGGTCGAATTGAGCAGCTCGAGCACGTCGAACACGGGAATCACGCCGATGAGATTCGCGGTCAGAATGAAAAGAAACAACGTGAGGAGCAGCGGGGTCCAGGCGGCCACCCATTTGTGACCGACGTTCGGCTCGACGATGGAATCGCGCACGAACTCGATGGCGATCTCGAGCAGGCTCGTAACACGGCCGGGGATCAGCCGCTCCTGCCCTAGGTAGCGCCGCACAAGCCACGTAAGGCCGAAGAACAGGATGGCGGCGACGATCCAGAGCATCAACACGTGCTTGGTCACCGACATGTCGATGCCGAAGACGCGTGGCAGATGGATCAGTGGATGGTCGAGGCTCGTGTTGGAAACGTGCTCGATGATGACTTCGCCGGCGTTGAAGCCTTCTCTGGCGCCCTCAGCGGCCTCGCCGACGGCCTGCGAGGCTTCGGGTGGTGGTTGCAGCAGCATCGACTCTCAGTTCGCGTTCGCAAAGAGGCGCCGCATGAACAGCGCCTCCATCATATGCAGCGCGATGAAGTAACTCGTGAAGCTCGCGATGAACGGCCCCGGGCGCAGCGCGAGTATTCGCAGCATGACGACGACGTACGCACCGAAAAACACCGCCTTGATCGCCATGCCCGTGATCAACACGCCCATCAGGCGCTCGGGAGCCGCGGTGTACGTTCGTTTCGTAATGATCCAGCTCACAGCCGCGACCGCGAGCGGACCCGCCATTCCGTAGAGCGCTTCGGGGTTAGCGCGACCGCCCGCTACGCCGGCAACAATGACCCACGACAGGACGCTGACCGCAATCATCCATTGTAGAGGCCGACCTTCAGGTCGACCTTTCATCGCGGCCAGAAGGTCTTCACCAGCTCGTAGAAGCCGACGACGATTCCGAGCATCAAGCCGATTAGCAACCCCCAGGGTGCACTGCCCTGCCATCGGTCGACCGCGTACCCGATCCCGCCAAGCAGGATGATGGCGCCGACCAGCGTGTAGCTGGCGCCTGCGGCAGCGCCGGCATTGCTGGCGTTCTCCTGAAGGGACTTCGCAGACCGCGAGAATGGGAAACTGCGGTTTTTCTTGGCCATCTCCCCGCCGCGCGCGCTAACCGTGGGCTGAAACACTCGACCCCGGCCCCTGCCGAGCGCGACGCACAGGCGCGTCTCTTCCGCGTGTCGACCACCCAAGAGTATAGCCAACTTTGTGAAATGGTTCACGCAGCGTCAGAAGTTCAATCATTTCAACAGTTTCACCACCGCTCGACGGCTTGACGCTCGTCTTTCGCGGGTCCTATACTGCCTTTACCGATCGCCGCGCGTTTTCAGACGATCCATGCGCACAACTTTCCGGCTTCAGCGGGCCTGCGCTGTGGCTCTGGCTCTCGCCTTCGCGTTTGCCGCCACGCACCTACCACTGCGCGCGCAGAGTCCGCGCGAGCGGACCATGTACGTCAGCGCCGTCGACGAGAAAGGCGAGCCGGTGGACGCAGCACTGGGCCCCGCCGATTTCGTCATTCGCGAGGACGGCGCCGCCCGTGAGGTGCTGCGCGTGTCTCGCGCGGTGGATTCGATGGACATCGCGGTCCTCGTCGACACTGGCGCCGCGTCGGAAGGCGCTCTGCCGCGGATCCGCGAGGGCCTCACGTCCTTCATTGCGAAGATGACGATGGGTAACCAGATCGCCATAGTGGGACTGGCCGATCGGCCGACGATTCTCGTCGACTACACGTCCAACACGAAACGCCTGCAGGATGGAATTGGCCTCCTGTGGCCGCGCTCGCAGTCCGGCACCACGCTGCTCGACGCCATCTACGAGGTCTCGCGCGGGCTGGAGAAGCGTGAGACGACGCGCGCCGTCATCGTCCCGGTAATCACCGACGGTGGCGACTACGCCAATCGCCAGTACAAACAGGTCGCGGACGAGGTCAAGCAGGCGGGCGCGTCTATTCACGCCATCACGATCGGGATGTTCGCGGCGACGGATGATGACGACCTGCGGAACCGCGCGCGCGTCTTATCGGAAACGACGCGCGTGAGCGGCGGCCAGCGGGTGACCCTCCTCGTCGCGAGCGCCGTGCAGCAGGCGCTCGAACGGCTGGGCCGTGAGCTCTCGTCCCAGTACAAAGTCGTCTATGGCCGGCCCGACTCGCTGATCCCGCCGGAGAAAATCGAAGTCAGCGCACGGCGTCCCGGGGTGACCATGCGAGGCACACTGGAGCGCGGAATGAGGAACGCGAAGTGAAACGTGCTGTCGTCCTTCTCGTCGTCGTATTAACTGCCGCGCTCACCTCCACTCCGTCGGCGCAGGGGACGTTCAAGGCAGCAGTCGACATCGTGTCGCTCAACGTGACCGCGATGGACCCCGCGAACCACTACGTCATCGATCTCGACGAGAAGAACTTCTCGGTGTTCGAGGATGGCGTGAAGCAGGACCTGTCGTTCTTCACGCGCAAGCAGCAGTCGATCGCGATGTCCCTGCTGCTCGACAGCAGCGCCAGCATGGAAGACAAGCTGCCAACGCTACAGACCGCGGCCACGAACTTCGTGCATCGGCTGAAGCCGAGCGACCTCGCGCAGGTCATCGACTTTGACAGCCGCGTGGAGATCCGTCAGGCGTTCACCGCCAAGCAGAACGAGCTCGAATCCGCGATTCAGCAGACGACGGCCGGCGGCTCGACGTCGCTCTACAACGCCATCTACATCTCGCTCAAGGAGCTGGCCAAGATCCGCGCCCAGGGCGAAGAGGACGTCCGGCGCCAGGCGCTCGTGCTGTTTTCCGATGGCGAGGACACGTCAAGCCTGATCTCCTTCGACGAGGTGCTGGAGCTCGCCAAGCGAAGCGAAACCGCGATCTTCACGATCGCGCTGCGCGGCACGGATACCCAGAGCAAGGGTTTCCACGAGGCGGAGTTCGTCATGCGCCAGCTCGCGCAGGAAACGGGCGGCCGCGCGTTCTTCCCGGCAAAGATCGACGACCTCAACGGTGTGTACTCGGAGATCGCCGACGAGCTCGCGAGCCAGTACACCCTGGGGTATTCCTCGAGGAACAGCAAGCGTGACGGCGCATGGCGCCGCATCGTCGTCCAGATCGACAAGCCCAACGTCACGCCGCGCACCAAGCGGGGCTACTACGCTCCGACATCGCGTTGAACACGCTCCCGCTGATCCTGTACGCGGCCGCCGGGGTCGCGTACGCGATTCATTTCGCGCGGCGGGATCCCTCGGTCGGCCGCACGGCCACCACGCTCCTTCTATTCGGTGCGCTCGTCCACACCTTCGTCATCGGCATGCAGACGATGGAGGTGCGCCATGTGCCGTTTGCGAACCCGTCGCGCGCCGTCTCGACATTTGTCTGGCTGCTCACGCTGTCGTACCTGTATCTCGAGCTCACCACCGACGAACGTTCGATGGGCGTGTTCATCCTTCCGGTGGTGGTCGCCCTGCAGGCAATTCCGGCGATCTATCCCGGGACGGAGTACGTGGATCCCGTGCTCGACAGCCCGTGGTTCTGGGTCCACGTTTCTTCGCTCCTCTTCGCCTATGCGAGCTTCGCGCTGGCCGGCATGCTGGGCGTGACCTACATGCTGCAGTTCAAGGAGATCAAGAAGAAGCATCTGGGCTACTTCTACACGCGGCTGCCGTCACTCCAGATTCTCGACGTCATGAATTCACGCGCCGTCACGGTTGGCTGGCTTTTCCTGACGGTTGGCGTCATCGTCGGCGTCGTGTGGACGGCACAGGCGCGCGCGCTTTCACCCGGTAGTCCGAACCTGCAGGCCATGTCGCTCGACGATCCGAAGATCTTCGTGGCGATTCTGACGTGGGCGGTGTACTCCTTCGCGGTGTTCGCGCGACGCACGCTTGGATGGACGGGGCGACGCGCCGCGCGGCTGTCGGCGCTCGGCTTTACGTTCGTGATGCTGAACCTTCTGGCGATCAATTACTTCGTGACGACGAGTCACACATTCTACTGACGTGTATTTCTTCCTTCTCGGCGTGAGCCATCGGACAGCGCCAGTCGACCTGCGGGAGCGCCTGGATTTCTCCAGCCGGGACCTTGGCGCCGCGGTGGAGGCGGTCACCGCGCGCCCGTCGATGGCCGAGTCCGTGGTGCTCTCCACGTGCAACCGATCGGAAATCTACGTGGCGAGCACGGATCCCGCCCGGGCGCGGGATGAGCTGGTGTCGTTTCTCAGCGACTACCATCACGTGCCTCCGCAGACATTTCAGCCCCACCTGTTCGCGCTGGAGAACAGTGCTGCGGTTGCTCACTTGTTTCGCGTGGCGGCCGGGCTCGATTCACTGGTCGTCGGCGAACCGCAGATTCTCGGGCAGGTGAAGGACGCGTTCCAATCGGCGGCGGACAAGCGCTGCGTCGGGCCGGTGCTGAGCAACGTCTTCCGCTGGTCGTTCGGCGTCGGCAAACGCGTGCGGACGGAAACGGCGCTGGGCGAAGGGGCGGTGTCGGTGAGTTTCGCGGCGGTCGCGCTTGCGCGCAAGATCTTCGGCCGCCTCCAGGGGCGTCACGTCCTCGTGGTTGGCGCCGGTGAGATCAGCTCACTGACCGCGCAGCACCTGCGCAGCCAGGGCGTCGGGGACATCGTCATCACCAGCCGCACACACGCGCATGCTGAGGCCCTCGCCGCCGAGGTCGGCGGGAGGGCCGTCCCGTGGGACGGGATGATCCAGGCGCTCGGGGCCGCCGACATTGTCCTCACCGCCACCGGATCGCAGAGACCCATCGTCACGCGCGCACAACTCGAGGCCGTGCAGGGGCGCCGGCGCAGCAGCCCGCTGTTCATCATCGACGTCGCGGTGCCGCGCGATGTCGAGCCTGCCGTGGGCGACATCGAGCAGGTGTTTCTCTACAACATCGACGACCTGCAGACGATCGTGCAGGAGAACCTGTCGCGCCGGGCCGCGGAAGTCGAGCACGCGGAAACGATCGTCAACGAGGAAGTCACCAAGTTCATGGCGTGGCAGCGGTCGCGCGGCGCGGCCCCCACGGTCGTGGCGCTCAGACAGCGATTCGAGGCCATCCGCCGCGCCGAATTGCAGCGCCTGGAAGGCAAGCTGGGCTCGTTGCCGCCGGATGCACGCGCGCGTGTCGACGAGATCACCCGTCTGATTGTGGAGAAGCTGCTGCTCGAACCCACCGAGCAGCTCAAGGCGCTGCCAGATGAGGAAACGCAGGCGGCCTACACGGAAGCCGTCAACCGGCTGTTCAAACTGCACGACCCGGTCGGCAGCGAAGAGTCCCGTCCGTCGTCGTCAGAATCGGATTCTGGGGAGCGGCGCGGCCGATGACAGAGCCCGGTCGAGGGGCGAGGCTGAAGCTCGGGACCCGCGGCAGCCAGCTCGCGTTGTTTCAAGCCAATACGGTCTCTGCACTCTTACGCGCCAACCCGGGCATTGAGTGCGAGATCGTCGTGATCAAGACCTCGGGGGATCGCCTGGCGGAGGCAACGATCGCGGAAATCGGCGGCAAGCGTCTCTTCGTGAAGGAAATCGAGGACGCGCTCCTCGCGGGCGAGATCGATCTTGCCGTCCACAGCAGCAAGGATATGCCGGTCGTACTCCCCAGAGGCCTCGCCATCGGCGCGGCGCTGCCGCGCGAAGATGCCCGGGACGCCGTTGTGTTACCCGCCGACAGCGCCAGGGTCCCC
>DAIRVG010000118.1:0-18614 GCA_036802945.1 Vicinamibacterales bacterium | reverse complement strand
GAGGCACAGCCATGCCCGCTAACACCACACTCACGAAGTTCGAAGACATTCCGTGTTGCCCGGAGCTCGACACGGCGCCGATCTGCGACGTGCTCGACTTTCGTCGACGTCTGGTCTTTCCGTCGCCCGTCCGTGGGCCTCAGGAACAGCCCGTCAAGGTCGAAGTTGTCATTCACACGCGCTTCACCCGCTGCTCGGGCCCACTCGCGCTCGGTGATATCGCCTACACGACGACGCTGCTCCCCGGGGAGAAGGTGCGACTGGCGACCACCGATCGGCGAAGCCGGTTCAGCTTCGACTCGGAATCGAAACTGAGCTATCGCAGCGAGCAGATCAGCGAGGAGCAGTACCGTCTGCGCGCCCTGCGGGCGTTCATGAGCGACGAGAACGTCGTGGATCGGGGACGCGACAACTACTCGGAGCAAGGCAAGTGGGACTTCCACGGTGACGCGAGCGGGTCCCTCGGCTTCTTTTCAGCGAGTGCCGATACGAACGCTCGAGGCAGCCATAGCGGCTCGAGCGCAAGCGACTATCTGCGCGAGCATCGCGCGCATGCGGAGATGTCGGACAACCAGTCGGTGGAAGCCACGCGCCGGGCGCATTCGGTGAGCATCGGCGAAGTGTCGTCGCGGACGCACACGCAGGGTGAAAGCGAAGACCACTTCGAGGCGTCGTCGCGCGAGTTCACCAACCATAACCAGTGCCACGCCGTGACGTTCCTCTTCTATCGCCTCAACAAGACAGAGACGATCAAGTTCGAGCTCGTCTCGGTTGAGCGGCGGGTGCTCGATGCGGCGGCGCCGATGCCCGTGCCGGCGAATCCCTTCCGCCCGTTGGGCCAGCTGGCGACCATCCCCCAGGAGTTGCCGGCGACGAACCTACAGCGTGTCGCAACGCTGGACCGCTCCATCGAAAGCGACAGGAAGGTCCAGGTGCAGGCGCTCGCGCAGCTGCCGCGCGGCAGCGACACTGCTGGCGTCCTCGCCTCGGTGCGTACCGCCGCCGTTGCCGCGCCAGGCGACCAGGCTCCCCTTGCGGATGCACTGCGCGAAAAGGCCCTGGCCTTCGTCGACGAGCAGCTCGTCAAGCAAGGTCTCCTCGACAAGGTGGGCGGCGTCGTGAGCCCCAAAGTGAAGGCCGAAGTGGGGTACGAGCGACGGACGTCGATCCCCACCGCTGGAGTGGTCGTCAAGGCCTGTTTGGACGACTGCAGCGCATGCGAGCCCGAGCTCGAGAAGAAGATCGGGCTCGAGCTGCAGCGGTTGGATCTGCAGAACAAGCTGCTGGCGAAGCAGATCGAGCTGCTCGAGAAGTCCCAGGAGTACCGCTGCTGTCCTGTCGCTGAAGCGGAGGACAACTAGCCAGCAGCGGCGGTGAACCGCTGCACGGCCTGCCAGCGCGATGATCGATTGGCAACCGCAGGTCCGGGGACGGAGTGAATCTGTCCCCGGCCACCACGAGCCGGACTTCGTGATGCGCTCTTCTTATCGGAGAGATCCTGAGTCGACGGGCTCTAGCCAGTCCGCCCTTAGTCAGTCAGTGGGGACGGCACGCTTGGCGGCTTCTGAATAATCTCGCGCGCGCGCTGGATCTCCAACTCTTCGAAAATCAGGTTCGGGACGATGACCGACACTGCGTCATTCACGGTGGGGCGGAAGCTATAGAGGGTTCGCTCGCGCGAGGCGTCGAGGAGATCTCTGAACACCGCCGGTGCAATTGCGCCGAAACGCAGCCCCCGAACGGCCACTTCCCGCCCGTCGAGCGACACCCGCACGATCGAGAAAATCATCGGGCCGGTCCCTGGGCCGCCGCCGGGCGCCTCGGCCGGCGTGGCGACGCCGCGCACGATGTACCCGAAATCCTTGCCCTGCGCCTTCAGCAGATCGAGGTACCTCTGTTTCAATTCCGCCGCGGGGACTGCTTCCGAGCTCTGCATCGAGATGACGCCGGCCTGCACATCGCCGCTGCGGGTGTGGCCATTCGACTGGAGCAGCCCGCGAAGTGGCGCGCGCCCGGCAATCAGCGTCACCAACCTCCCCTTTTCGACAAGCGTGACGTCTTTTGGACGAATGCCGAAGTCGTCGACCTGGTACGCGCCCGCCACTGGCCGGCCGTCGAATTCGGTTAAAGACGCCATGTCGCTCAGCGAGAACGCATCGGTCAACACGCGCAGGCCGATGCGCGACAGAAACGGCGTGACCTGACCGCCGCCTCCACCACCCCGACCTCCACCGCGGCCGCCAGCGGTTTCGGGCGGACGCCGCGCCAGTACCGCCTGCACCAGCGTCTGGGCCACGATCTCCGCGCTCGCTTGTCCTTCAAGCAGCACCGGCCCGGTGTATTCCTCGCCGATCGGCGCCACGCGCGCTGCGCTCAATCGCGCCACCATCTCCTGCGTGCGATTGAGGATGTCGGGCATGGCCGGCAGATCCTCCAGACGCTTCTCGACAAGCGTGAAGCTTTCCCGCACCGCCATTCCATCGTCAGCCCGCGCGTCGGCGGACACGTGAATCGACGCGACCTGAATCGGCGCGACCACCTTGAACCCTTCGCTGTTCAAGTAGTAGCGGGTGCCGCGCGTGTCGGCCTCCGATACCTCGGAGTTGTCGATCGTCTTCATCGCGGGCCCAAGGAAGACGGCGGAGATTGCTTTCGCCCGCTCGGGCCAGGCGCGATTCACAACGATCGGCGTCAGCCCTGGCAACAGCGTCTCCACAGGCTGCTCGCGTGAGAAGTCGGGAAGCTCCTCGCCGGCGGCGCGATTCTGAAACGCGGCCTTTTTTCGCGCGAACACGCCGACCGCACGTTTGTACGCGGTGTCGGTGGCCAGCCACATCTGACGGCGCATCGAGCCGTAGCTGTCGTCGAGCGGCAGGGCCGTGCTGCCGTCAGCCGACAGTTGCAGCACGCCCGACCCCGCGATAGGCGCGTTGAACAGCGAACTGTCGAAGGCATAGTCGCCGACACGCACCGTCACACGGAGCGTCCGGTTATGGAGGTTCAGGTCCTCGACAAGCGCGCCCAGCCGCGCGGTCACGCGCGTCGCCACCCGATCTCGCACTTCGTACTCGATGTAATACGGCGACGGCTGATCCGCGAGGCGGAGATCGCGCATCGATCGCGCCATCTCGTCTTGCATCGCGGTGAAGATCGGCGAGTCCTGGGCTTGCGGCGGTTGCGCAAATGGGAGAATGAGCACGAGGACGGCAGCGACTGCCAGCGTCCGCCCAGATCCTCGGTGAAGGCCGGGCGTCGACATCAGAACGTCCTCCCGCCGCCCGCGGTCTGCCGGGGAGACGGCAAAATCGGAAGTGTCTCCTGCGACTGCAACTTTTTCTGCACCTCAACCTCGCTGATCAGCAGTTCTGGAGACGACGCCGACACGGGCACGCTGCCGCTCTCGGCGCCGCACACCCCGTTGAACACGTCCACCTTGTCGCTCGCCGCGATGAACTTCCCGAAGGCCGCCAGCGGCGTGCCGATGAGATCCACCCCCCGTACGAGTTCCGGTGCCCGGTTATCGGTGTACACGCGATACACGACGTTCGGCATCACGTTGAACGCGTTCGGATTGTTCCGGCCTGTCACCGTAAAGCCGCCTTCGATGTTATCGAAGAGCAGGCCGAACGGCTTGCCCTGCCTGCGAGCCTCGTCCTTCAACATCGTCAGGAGTGCGGCCGACGTCACTGTGCGGCTCGCCTGCACGACCAGGTTCGATTGGCGTGAGACCGGCACGAACCCCGACTCGGCGCGACCGTGACCATTCGACTGCGGAAACGCCGGTAGAGGCGCGCGTCCCAGCAGAAACGTTTTCAGGATGCCGCGGTCGACGAGGGTGACGCGTCGCCCCGGGACGCCCTCATCGTCGTACTGGTAGTGGCCCATGAGCTCGATGTTCCCGCGGGTCTTCAGCGTGGGATCGAACACCACGCTGAGGAACGTCGGGAGGACAGCCTCGTTGACTTTGCTCCCGAACGTCTGGCCGTCGTCTGCGTTACGCTGCCGATGACCCTCGACCCGGTGGCCGAAGATTTCGTGGAAGAAGACGCCGGCCGCTCGACCCGAGAGGATTGCCGGCCCCGAATACGGGTCGACGATCGGCGCCTGCCGCAGCGCCGCGAACAACGTCATCATCTCGCGAACATCAGCGATGAGTTTCTTTTCGTTTGGCAGTCCGTCGATCGTGCGCGAGAAGTAGCTCGCGTAGAGCGGCAGTTCCATCCCGTCCTCGGCCTTCGTCATCGCCTGGATGAACAGACGACACTGCAGCTCGCCGGTGGCCAGATTGGTCCCCTCGCTGTTGACGTAGTAGCGGTTGTCGACCTCGACCGAGAGCGACACGCTGCTGCGAAAGATCAACGGGTCTTCTGCAAACGGCGCAGATAGGCGCCTCAGACGCGCTTCCCACTCTTTCCTGTCGAGCGTGTAGTCAGCCGGATCGCCCGCATACGTCTGTGGTTGCTCGCGTGAAAAGTCTGCGGCGGGAAATTCGTCCTTGACCTTCGCCGCGACGTTCGTGGTCACGCGCGTGAGCTGTTCGGTCGCCTGCTTGAACGCGCGATCGGTGGCACGCCAGAGTGCGAGCTGAATCGGCTTGTCGTCGTCCGTGAGCGGAAGCGAGATGCGGCCGGTGCGCGGATTCACGCCCCCGCCGTCGCCTCGAAGCGGATGGGTGTTGTCGAGCGCGTACTCGCCCACGCGCACTTCCACGGTGGCGAATCGGCCGCGACTCTCGTCGGTGCGCTCCAGGGCTCCCAATGACGCGATGAGGGTGGACGATCGCTCGTCGTGCACCGTATAACCCAGGAAATAGGCGGGCGTCTGTTCCTTGTTGAGGACGGAGAAATTGCGACGCAGCTCGGTTTGCAGGATACCGACGACAGGGCTCGCCGCCTGGATCGGCTGTACCAATGATTGGGGAATGAGGCACAATCCCGCGGCGACGACGGCCAGCTTCATTGATTTCATAGAGCCTCGACGAGATCCACAGGTCGTCCAACCAAAGGCGGCCTGTTCCGCCTGCAACGCTTCGGCGCATTGTGGCACAGCTTGCGCGTGCGATTTAGGTGGCTCGGACGGGGGGCAACGAGCCGACCCACCTATAGCCGTTGACATGCCGAAGGCCGAGGGCCGATTATCCGCGTGTCGTTCGTGAGTGCTGCCAGAGGGGCGAAGGGTTCCAGCGGTCTGGAGGAGGGATATATGCGGCTCCGGTTCCAGATTCTTCTCGTACTGGCGACGCCCTTATGCCTTGTTTGCCCATCCGATAGCAGCGCCCAGGCTTCAGCTCCTGTGGCCATCCCACGCACCGCCGACGGCAAGCCGGACTTGTCTGGAATCTGGCAGGTGATGAACACGGCGTCGTGGGACATCCAGGCCCACGCGGCGCAGAAAGGTGTGCCCGGCGGTCCTGGGGTCGTCGAAGGCAACGAGATTCCATATCAGCCGTGGGCACTGGCCAAGAAGAAAGAGAACTACGAAAAGCGCGCCACGCTGGACCCCGAGGCGAAGTGCTACCTGCCGGGCGTTCCGCGCCTCAACTACATGCCATTTCCGTTTCAGATCGTTCAGACACCCGATGAAATCATCATGATGTACGAATACGTGCATGCCGTTCGCTACACCTTCATGACGGGTGCGCATCCGAAGGGTCCCATCGACTGGTGGCTCGGAGACTCGCGCGGCCGCTGGGACGGTGACACGCTCGTCGCCGATATCGTCCACTTCAACGATCAGACCTGGTTCGACAGGGCCGGCAACTTCCACAGCGATGCGCTGCACCTTGTCGAGCGCTATACGCCGATCGGCCCCGATCACATCCAGTACGATGTGAGGGTCGAGGATTCGAAAGTGTTCACGCGGCCCTGGAACATGAGCATGATCCTGTATCGCCACAAGGAGAAGGCGTTCCAGCTGTTCGACTACGAATGTTACGGCTTCGACCTGCAGAGCCTCTATCCCTATCCTTCAATGAGGGTGCCGCGATGAGAACCGAATGCACGATCGCGTCTCTCGGGGTCGCCGTACTCCTGTCGATGACGGCGCCTGTTCAGGGTCAGGCACGCGAGGAGTCGGGGAAGAACCCGGCGCCGCTCGGCCGTCTGTCGGATGGGCAGCCGAACGTCCAGGGCATCTGGGGCGCCGTTCTGGCCGGGTCGGTGTCTCTGACCAATCCGATAAGCCAGGCGCAGGACTTCGAAAAACAGAATGTGCGTCAGCCCAGCCGGATTATCGATCCTCCCGACGGCCTGGTGCCGTACCAGCCGTGGGCGGCGGCGTTACGGAATCAGCAGGCACTCGATTACGACCGGCCGACCAAGCCCGAACACATCGATACCCAGCACCGGTGCCTGCTCTCGGGCGTGCCGCGGCTGTACACGATCGTCCCGACATACAAGATCGTGCAGACTCCCGGACAGATCATGTTCATCTGGTCGGAGTATCACGCGTACCGGGTGATTCCGCTCGACGGTCGCCCGCATGTCGCATCGAACGTCAAGCTCTGGATGGGCGACGGGCGCGGCCGCTGGGAGGGGAATATGCTGGTCGTCGACACCACCAATATCATTGGCGCGCGCCTCACCTATACCGGCGACTTCTTCAGCGACAACGCGCACATCGTCGAACGCTTCACGTTCCCCAGCGCTGATCGGATGATCTACGAGGCGACGGTAGACGATCCGACCGTCTTCACGCGGCCCTGGACGATGCGTGCCGAGCAAAGTCGGAGGCCGAATGAAGAGGTGTGGGAATCGGCGTGTTACGAGGGGGTCGTCAATCCCGACGAGTTTCTGATAAAACCCAATCCGCGACGGCCATAGCGCGCCGCTCCATTTGGCTGCGTCAGGCTATAGCCGAACCACGCGGCCGCCGGGAATCGACCTGTAATCCTACGGCTTGTACGGCTTCTGCGCCTCCGTGAGAATCTGGCTGAACACCGGAATCTGGTCGACGGGCGGCGCGTGGCTCTTGAACGTCCTGATGTACGCGTAGATGTCCTTTGCCTGCGCGTCGGGCAACGTCGCCGCCGAGTAGTTCGGCATGCGGGTCGAGGGCTGCGTCGGCGCCAGGTTCGCGCGCGCCCGCAGGAAGGCGATGAAGCTCGACTCGGTCGCCAGGTTCGCGTTCCGGTTCGAGACAAACGCCCGCGCGCCGGTCTCGCCATTGAACCCGTGACACCCGTAGCACGAGTACGCTTCGTAGAGCTTCTTACCGTTCGCTGGATTCCCGGTCACTGGACTGGCGGGCGCCTGGGCACGCGTCGGAACGATCTGCAACGCGAGCAACACCATTGCAGCCGCAAGCGTGAACGCGATCCGAGTCCTGCTTCTCACGTGTGCTCTCCTATACCCAAGTGAGCTCCGAGTTGGGTGCCCATCATCGTGGCTGCGTGATTACGTCAATCAGGTACGGCTGACCGCGCTTCGCCGACGCGAGGCCGCGTTTCAACGCCGCACCCAGCTTTGTCGGGTCGGTAATCGGCCCCTCGCCTGCCATACCGTAGCCGCCGGCCATCATCCGGTAATCGATATTGGGGTCGCGCAGCGTCGTGCCGATGTGGCCGCGATCGCCGCCGCGCCCGCGTACGCCGCACATGTATTCCACGAACATCAGCTCCTGGTGCCACGCGCGGTTGTTGTGCATGACGGTCAACATCGGGAGCTCATGATGCACCGCGGTCCACAGCACGCCGGGCGCGTAATTGAGGTCGCCGTCGGTCTGGACGTTGATCACGATCTGGCCGCGGCTCTTTGCGGCCAGCGCTGCGCCCACCGACGCCGGTGCGCCGTACCCCATCCCGCCGGCGCCCTGTCCGCCCAGATAGCTGTACGGCTTGTTGTGATCCCAGAGCTGCGCGTTGTGGCCGCCGGAGAAACTGCTGGGCGACGACAGGATCCAATCCTCGTCCGCGATGAGCGGCCACAGCTCCGCGTAGATCCGCGCGGTGCTGATCGGGCTGGCGTCCCACCCGGCACGCTTCTGCTCGAGCGCGCTCCGCAATTCCTCCATGCGCGCCTGCTCGTTGGCGGCCCTGTGCTTCGTGGCGCGCTCCTGAATCAGTCTCCGCCTCTCCGGTGTCATCTGGCGGCGAGTCTCCTCGACGAGGAAGGGCAGGCTGGCTTCGGCGTCGATCTCAATCGTGCGTCCACGAGGCGCGCCGCCGGCGCCCGCGCGGCTCACACCCGGCGCGATTCCACCGAACCCGATGTTCGTCGTGTCGCGGCTCAAGAGAGTGGAAAGGGTGGGACCGGCCAACGACACCTGCGCGGCGGGCGCTTCGAGGCCGAGTGTGTAGTCGTACGCCGTGCTCGCGCCGGGGCCGCAGAGCGGATGCCGCTGCGGGAAACTCATGGGTCCCTGCGTCGCGCTCGTACTGGTTGACGCGCCGACAAGCTCCGCAAGCTGTACGGCGAGCCGCACGCCGTCAGGCGTCCGCAGGCGGCCGACCGCAATCCGAGGATTCTGCGCGTCGAGAAGCGCCTTCGCGATCTCGCGCGCCTGGTTTGCATCGACGCCCGGCACCTTGGGTGCGGTGTACGCCGGGACTCTCAGGTCCCGAGCCTCCTCCTTCTGCAACTCGATATCGATAACGACCAGAGTCGGACCGCACGGCGGCGTGATCGACTCGTTGTAGGCGCGCTGGATGGCGGTGAGCGATTCGGCGAGCGTCCTGGGCTGGGCGTCCCATTTCGTGAAGCTGCGCACCATGCCGGCCATATCGTTCGCGCTGTGTGCCGCGATGAACCCAAGATCGCGACCGGCGAGAAGCAGCGCCGGCGTGCGGTCGTAGTACGCCTGGTAGATCGACATCGCAGCATGCTGCACACCAATCGTGCCGTGGAGCAGGGCGCACATCGGCCTGGCCGTCGCCTTGCCATACCCATGCGCCATCGTCACCGCCGACTCCTCGTGAAGCGCGGTGATGAATTCCGGCATCCTGTTGGGCGGGTTGCCGTAGTTGATGATCGACTCCTGCAGCCCTTCGAAGCTCGACCCGGGATTTCCTGCGATGTACTCGATGCCGAGATCTCGGAGGACCTGGACCATCAGATCCGACCCGGGACGGACGACGGCGCGCTCGCCGGGCGGAAGCGCCACTGGCGGACGCACGTTGCCGGCGTCGCGCTCGACCTGCCCGGGTGAAGGCGGGGGAGCCGAATCCAGTGCGGCGCTGCCACCCTGCCCGGCGCCCGCACTCGTGACGGCAACGTTGGTCAGCGCCGCAGCGCCTGCGGCGGCGGTTGCCGCTCCCTTCAGGAAACCACGGCGTGTAACGGGGCTATCCGTCTTCTTCGACTTCGCCATATTCGAGCCTCCTGAGAACATCAGCCCGAGCGGTGCCAAAAGGGTGCCCGATTATCGCCAGTCTTGGCCGTCAGGACAATCGCTTCCGCGATGCCTCCCACGGACGCCGTCGGCTTGACAGGGCCGAGTGCTGCGACGAAGATGCATGCCGAAATCACTCGGACGCGACGAATATACATGTAGTCCGCCTTCGCCCTTCGGGCTTTGGCGCGACGGGTCCATTGGAGGATGTCGATGAGAACGCAGCCCTTTGTGGCAGTCGGCATCGGTCTGTTGCTGGCTGTCGTTCCGGTTGTCGCGCACCACTCCTTCTCGGCGGAGTTTGACGCCAACAAGACATTCAAACTCACCGGCGTGGTCACGA
Organism: Vicinamibacterales bacterium; assembly: GCA_036802945.1. GTDB lineage: Bacteria > Acidobacteriota > Vicinamibacteria > Vicinamibacterales > UBA2999 > Gp6-AA40. The sequence goes on along the minus strand of DAIRVG010000118.1, from coordinate 8,944 downwards.
AGGTCGAGTGGCAGAACCCGCACACCTTGTTCTATCTCGACATCACCGATGACGCCACGAAGAAGGTGACGAACTGGGCCTTCGAGATGGGCAGCCCCAACGGGCTGATGCGCAATGGATGGACGCGCAACACGCTGAAGATCGGCGACGTAGTCACTGTCGAAGGCAGCCTCGCCAGGGACCGCACGCCTTACGGCAACGCGCGTTCGGTCGTTCTCGCCAGCAACGGTAAGCGGCTGTTCGCGAACTCGAGCCAGGGAGAGACGCCGTGACTCGCGTTGGCCACCTTGGTGGCCAAATGATGACCAACACTGCGCGCGCCGCGATCATCGCGACGTTGGTGATCGTGGCGTTCTGGATCGCGAGGGCTCAGGGCCCTGCCGGGTCGCGTCCCACTGAAACCACACCGCGTCTCGCGGACGGGACGCCGAACCTCGGCCGCGTGTCCGGCGAGAAGGGTGTGTGGAACGTTCCGTACATCCAGAACATGGGCATGCGCATTCCGGGCTCGGACGGAACGACGGCGGTGCAACGCGCGGCGGCGGCGCGCGCCGCGGGGGCTGGCGCGCGTGGCGCGGCAGGCGGTCCGCTCGGTGGTGGGGAGGGCGCAACAGGCGGTGCGCGCGCCGGCTCGAAGGCCGAACCCGACGTACCGTTCCAGCCGTGGTCACGCGCCATCTACGACTACAACTCGCAGAACAACTCGAAGTACGACCCCGAGGGCTACTGCCTGCCTCCAGGCGGGCCGCGCATGATGGCCACACCGTATCCGATGGAGATCATCCAGCAGCCGGATCACAAGCGCATCCTCATGATCTTCGAGGGTGCGACGCACATCTGGCGCGAGATCTACATGGATGGACGTCCGCACCCGCAGGGTGACGAGCTGAACCCGACCTACCTCGGTCATTCCGTCGGCCGCTGGGAGGGGGACACGCTCGTCGTCGACGTCGTCGGCTTCAACGAGAACAGCTGGCTCGATTACTACGGCCACCCGCACACAGACATGCTGCACGTCGTGGAGAAGTTCACGCGGCCCAACAAGGCGACGCTGCACTACGAGGCCTCGATTGACGATCCCGGCGCGTATTTGAAGCCGTGGACCGTGACATGGGACATTCCGTGGCGGCCGAACGCGGAGCTGACGGAATACATCTGCCAGGAGAACAACAGGTACCAGCGGCGGCTGACCGACGATTTCGGCCAGCCTGTCTTCGGGTCGCGCTAATTCAGGACCAGCCTGAATTGGCCCTTCTGGCCGTTTTGTGTCCAGGTGCCGCTGAGCACGCGGCGGTAGGCGCCGATGTTCTCGAGCTTGCCGTCGATGACGGCTTGACTTGGCTTAGCGGCGCCCTCTTTCCTCTCGGCTTCGAGATGCACCATCCAGGTCGCCGCGTCGAGCGTCGCTTTCGTCAACGTTAGAGCGTTCGGCCCCGGGTTGATGGCGCCGGTGATCGCCTTGCCGTCCCATTGCATCTGTAGCAGGACCCGAGTGCGTTGCTCCTTGTTGGGCCCCCAATCACCGCTCCACGAACCTTTGAGCGGGTGGCCGAACTGCGCCGGCGCATTTGACGCCGCGACCAGACAGGCCAGGCAGACTAGTGCGCGGAATAGCTGGAGTCGCATCGATCCTCCTTCGGCGTCGAATCCAACGGGCCATCACTGTATACCTCTAATCCGGCTCCATCGCTGCGCTGCGTTGAATCTCGATTATTGGTATCGGTGGGGTTGCCGGGGAGGGACGTTCGGGCCTGATCGATTCAGGCGAACGCCGGCCAAATTCGCTGAGGATCGTTTCAAGCACCGGGAGCATCATTCCTGCGCGCTTGGCGCGGATCACCAGGTCCCAGAGCGGCTCGAACTTCTTCCAGCCAGCGGCGTACGCCAGATGTCGCAGGCCGGCGACGACGTTGGCATGCGCTGATGCGCCTCGCGCGATGGATCCCCATCGATAGAAATCCCGATAGGCGCGCCAGTACCCGCGCTCGAGCTCGCCGGGCGACATCAGCGCAGGACGAAACACCGTGTGACGCGTGTCGTACTGATCCCAGTCGTGAATCGTGATGCGCCCCTGGGCCGCCAGTCGCTGATAGAGCGCAGTGCTCGGGTAGGGCGTGAGAATGTGGAATGTCGCGGTCTCGATCCCGTGCTCGATTGCCCACTCCACCGTCCGTTCGAACACGGAGCTATCGTCGGCATCCATCCCGAAGACGAAGCTTCCGTTGATCATCACGCCGGCGTCGTGCAGACGCCGAATCGCCGCGCCGTAATCGCGGCGAAGGTTCTGATATTTCCGCTGCTCGACCAGGTTCGCGGGCGTGAGTGATTCGAATCCGACGAACAGGCTGCGAAGGCCGGCCTCGACGGCACGCTCGAGGAGGTCGGGCGCGAGCACGGCATTGACGGTTCCGGCAGCCTGCCAGAGACGTCCCATGCCGCGCATACCGTCGAAGAGCGCAGTGGCGAAGCGGCGATCGCCGAAGAGATGGTCGTCGAGAAAATAGAGGTGCCGGCCCGGCAGGCGCTCAATCTCGGCGAGTGCCGCATCGACGGTCTGTGTATAGAACGATCGCCCGCCTTCGAAGAACGCCTCCTTGTAACAGAAGTCGCACACGTGCGGACATCCGCGCGACACGACAATCGAGTTGGGCACGAGATAGAGCCGGCGCTTGATCAGATCGCGCCGGATTGGCGGAATGCCTGCGAGCGTTCGCGCGCGCGACCGATACACGCGATCAGGAACGCCGCGGCGAAAGTCTGAAAGGAACTGCGGCCACGTGTCCTCGCCAGGTCCAAGGAAGATGGTGTCCGCGTGCTGAGAGGCTTCCTCGGGCAGCGACGTGACGTGCAAGCCACCCAGCGCGACGTGCACACCGCGACGCCGATAGTGATCCGCCAGGCGATAGGCACGGTACGCCGACGTGATGTAGACCTGAATGACGACGAGGTCGGGCGCGTCGTCAAGGTGCAGCCGCTCGACATGTTCATCCTGAATCTCGACGTCATCGTCGTCGCTCAAGTACCCAGCGAGCGTGGCAAGTCCCAGCGGCGGAAACAGCGAGTACTTGATCGGCCTCCAGAACGGGCCCGTTGCCTCGGTAAGGGCCGGCAGGATCAGCTTGACCTTCATGCCTCTCCCACCCCAATCAGCAGCACCGAGACTTCGCGCGTCCGGGGCCCATCGAGTTCCGCGAGGAAGATGCGCTGCCACCGTCCAAGCTGCACGCGGCCGTGGGCCACGTTGAGACATGCTGACGGGCTGAGCAGCAGGGCTCGGCAGTGCGAATGGCCATTTGGTCGCTCGCCCGGGAGGAGGTTGACCGCGCGGAGGTGGACGTCATCGTGCTGATACGGTCCATGCCGCGGCGCCGAGCGCTCGAGCAGCGCCGCAAAGTCATCAAGCAGCAGCGGTTCGTGTTCGTTGACGACAATCGCCGCCGTCGTATGCAGGCTCTGGATGTTGACCAGGCCCGCCTGGATGGCAGCCTGGGCAACAAGCGCTTCTATCTGCCGTGTCAGATCGATGAACTCGGTCGGGTGTTGAGTGGCAATTCGGATTCTCGTGTGCCGGTAGGTCGCACTGGATGCGAGTGTCTCCATCGGGATACCTCCATGGCGGAAGCATCGAATGTGGAGGCGCTCGAAGTCTTCAGCGATCCGTGAGCATTGCCTGAGATGTGAGTGAGGCTAACGAAGTTTTCACTCCGACGTAGCAACGGAGACACGAAGACACGGAGGAATCCCTATGTTTGGACTCCGTGGGCTCCGTGCCTCCGTGGCCCGTTGAAGTGAGAATTTTCTGGCTAGGTCGTTGGACGGCGCATGAGGCCGAGAGCGAGGCCAAGACCGAACAACGCTCCTTCACCGGATCCGATAACCGCCTGGGAAACAGGCCCGAAGTCCGGTTCGCCGATCAGCCGGCCGAGTGGTGCGAGGCTGACCTGCGAGCCCTGCGCCGCCCGGGCGATTGCGTGGACTGTGCCGCCAACAAGCGGCCGTCCCGTGAGCGTGAGGGCTAGTGCTGCCAGCCCGCACAAGGCAGCGGTCAACGCCGCCGCGTTGAGTCGCTTTCGGCCTCGCGGAGCAGCCAGACCGCCTTCGGTTCGGGGCGTCGCGACGGCGTAGCCCACCCCGGCGGCTGCCCCGATGACGAGACCCTCCAGGCTCCCACCGATGTCGAGGGTCAAACCCACGAGTGCCGCAAGGCTCCATCGACCGATCCATTGGACGGCCGAACCGACGAAGCCGCCACCCAGGGCGGCACCGCAGACCAACGCGATATTCCTTCGCGATCGGGCAACGGCTTCCGCCACCGACAACCCGGCGCCGACACCGGCGCCGCCGATCGCGCCGCAGCTTCCACCAATGACCGCCAACACCGCGGCGACCGCGATCGGCGCCGGGCTTCCAGGTGCGGCAACGAGGATTAGCCCTCCCACTGCGCCGGCGACGACGCCCGCCAGGCCACCGCCAAGCGACGCGCCTGCCCATCGCACGGCCACCATTCGCGCTACGCGCCGCAGCCGAAGGCCAATCAGCGCGCGTGCGACCGCGATCAGCGCCGGGGCGCCAAGGACCGGGACCTGAGACGCGTCCGGAGAGTCCCAGCGTGTATCGCGCAGGAGCGCACGCGCGAGCGCGTGGCCGGGGCGGGTGCCAAGGCGCCTCAGCGCCTCAGACGTTCCAAGTGCATGGAGCAACTCGGCGGCTTCACGCTGCTCCTCCTCTTCGTTGGCGCCGTGCGCCACTCGGGTCGCACGTTCGAGCAGCGGTTCGAACGCATCAGAAGCTGTGGCGCGGGTCTCTGGCAACGCCTGCGAGTTCGTGTTCGGAGATACCCACGCCGCGTCGTCCTCCTCTTCGACGACGTCGGCGAAGACGAATCGATACCCGCGGCGAGACACGGTGCGAATGAAGCGCGGCTCGCGCGAGTCGTCGCCGAGCGTGCGGCGAATCGTGCGGATCGCCTGACTCAGCGCGCTGTCGGAGACGACGACATCGTTCCAGACGCGATCGAAGATATCGCGGCGGTGCAGCGCCTCGTGACGGCGCTCGATCAGGAAGACGAGGAGGTCGAAGTAGCGCGGGATGAGCGGCAGCTCGCGCCCGTCACGGACAAGGAGCCGTCGTCGCGGCGACACAATGAAATTGCTGAAGTGGTAGCGGGGCACAGCTTGGAGCCGAGGCCGGGCGATCGTATCAGAGCGCCTCCAGCAGAACCTTATATCGGACGATGGCGGCACTGCCGGCGTGAACGAGGGCCCCACGCCGACTCCTGAGGCTGACACGCCCGAGACCGCGCGGGCGCGTCGCGCGCGGGCTGTTCAATGAGCGTCGCTGATGGCCGCACGTTCGGGTATGACGTGTTGGCGTGCCCCCGCTGTGGCGGGCGGTTTCGACTGATCGCGCTCATCGAGCGGGCCGCCGTGATCCAGCGGATGCTTCGACACCTCGGCCTGCCCACCGAGATCCCAGATCCGCGTCCCGTGCGGGCGCCGCCGCGGCCCGATTGACCGCACCGCGTTGTTTGTGGACAACGACCTCGCCGGCTTCGATCCCTGCTCGTGACTCCGACCCACCGGTCGCCGTGCTCGCCGTGCCGGAGGTGTGACGCGGCTACTGACGGCTGGCGCCATGCGCGGCCGTCGACGCCCGTTTGCGCATGACTACGGCCAGAATCCCGCCATAAATCAGGACTCTCCGATCGAACTGTCCAGTCGGGGGGTCTGTCCAGTCGCGCCCCATCCCAGATCATGAGGGCGGGCGGGTCGCATACCGGCGATTCCGTCAACTGCGGGAGGCCGTTAATATCGACCATCGTCCTCGGCACACCTGCCGAGTGGGCCCCGGTACTTGCGATTCTTCGCAGCCGCGCCGCGTGATGCGGAGTGCTCTACGGCCAGATGAGAAGGGATCTAGGTGCGGAGTGATCGAAACACGAACGACCCGGCAGCCATCGGACTGCCGGGCCAGGGGCTGGCGGGTTATGGTAGGACGTAGGACACCTCTCGCGCGAGTATCGCGTGGCCGGCTTTCGTCGGATGGATTCCGTCCCAGAACAGGAACGCATCAACGTCGGTGCAGGTGAACGGCGCGGCATTGGGCGTCACGCACGCCGTGGTCACGGTCGTCAGATCGAACGCCGGAGGATTCGCGACGATCGAGTCCAGGATCTGATACGCGTCGAGTCGCGCGAACGTGATTCCAGGAAGCTCGAATGACAGCTGACCCAGAACCTGCTCGAGACCGCCGTTGAACGCCTGTGTCAGCGATGTCGCCAGCGCACCCGCGGCCGGGCCGAGCGTGCGAATGGCGGGCGTCAGCGCAACGTTCGGCGCCACCCAGACGAGAAACTCTCTGGCACCCGCACCGTACAATTTCCGGACGTTCGCCGCGATCGAACCGAGGGCCTGCGCGAGAACGGGACCGCCATTGCCGCCGGTCGCATAGATCTGGAAAGCATCACGGATGTCATTGCTGCCCATCTCGATCACGTAGAGCGCCTGGGGCGACGCGGTGCCTTCGGAGCGGAGAAGGAACGCGTCCACTTGCCGACCGAGGTTGAAGTTGACGCTGTCGTCGTAGGCCCTGGCGGCGCCAACCGCATAGTTGGCGGCCCGCGTATTCGTTGTCGCCAAAGCCGGCCGGACGCTGCCTTCCAGGCCGACCGACCTCGCAAACTGCTCGATCCAGGTCGCGCCGTTGCTGAAGTGATGGCCGCCGCGTGCGTACGGTGCGCTTGGAATCAGAAGCGGGTTCAGATCGAAGTCCGGGGGTGTGCTGTGGTCGCCGACCAACGCGAACGCGTTACCCGGATCGGACAAGCTGGTGCCGAAGACGACGATACCGGAGTACCGCGATTGCGCTGCGACCCACCCTGGCGTTGCGAGCACCAGAGCCAGACAGCCGAGAACCGTCCAATGGGTGACAGACGTGGATGTGCGTACAGTCGTGATCATGACGTTACCCTCACAGTGAAAAAGGAAGCAGCACGTTGTGGGTCGATGCGCGCCGCCGGCTGCAATGACGGCGCGCGTGGTGAGAGCGCTCGCGACGAGCGAGCAGAAACGATTGGCGTCCCTGCTTCAGCGCGACATCACTTGCGATGCAGCGAGAACCCGATGGCCAATGCGCCGCTCCATTCGCCGCGTTTCGACGGGTCGTCCAGATAGCGCGAGACCGTGGCGGTCACGCTCGGCCTCGCGAATCCCAACACTCGGCCGTCGAAGCGTCTGATCGCCACAACGCCTACTCGCTGAATCTCGTTGAGCGAATCGTGGGTGACTAGCGTCAGGGCGTGCGTCAACCCGGCAGAGATCTGGCCCCCGGCCGCCAGCGGGTGCTCGTAGAGCACAGCGTTCGTCAGCGTCGTCAACCGATCGCCGCTCACATCGAGCAGCGTGTCGCGCGTGGGTTCGTAGAAGAATGGTCCCGCAGCATCTGACGACCACCATTCGAGGTCCGCGCTGGTGGCGCCGAGGAACCGTCCGACGCGGAACTGAAGCGTCGGGGTGACGTACACACGCGTGGCGGTTCCGGATACCGCGCCGCCGCGCTCGCGACGGCTGTCGGTATCGAAGGCGTCGCGCCGGCTGTCGAAGCTGGTGAGGGAATCGAACGTGCCGAAGTAGTGCGCGGGCTCGGCGCCGATACGAACGACGAACATCGACACCGGCGCGAGTTCCACCCACACACCCCCACGAACGTGCGCCGGCGTGAATGCGGTCGATCCACCGACCGCCACATGCGCCTCGGACAGGATCGGACGAGGCGATGCCGACAGCGATCTTCGCCACGACAGGTCGAACGACTGCTGCACGCCGAGGTTGTTGATCGATCCGCCCAGTTGCCCGCGAAGCTCGAGGACACCTGTTGGGACGGTGTCGGGTGTGGGTGACGTGATCCCCGATTGGCCCGTCTGAGCCTCGGCCAGGCACGGGGCGGCCGAGAGTCCACCTGCGAGAACGAGCACCCGGCCGAGGTGAATCAGTTGATAACGCGCACGTCGTTTTCGGATTGCGAAGTCCATGTCCCCTCTTCTGTGAGCTGGAAGGATAGGAGGGGGCTATCGATGGTGTCCTTCTGGAACCGCTGAATAGTTCTGAAATTGCGCGCGTCTGTTTGTCCTTCGATCTCCTCCTTCAAGCTGCCCGCATGACCGATGACTGCGTCGTCCAAAAGTCTCAGACGTTTGTCGCAAAACACGGAACGCGATGCGGACCGCGAACCTTTTTTTCCGATCCAGTCGTCGTAAGTGGGTGAGTCGAGCAGCAGCAATCACGTTGCGCCCGACTCGAGAACAGTCCGTGCTCCAAACGGAGGAGATCAGTCATGACACGTTGGATCGCAGTACTTCTTACAGCAGTGGGATTGATGGGATCGGGTGAGGTCTACGCACAGGAGGCAACGCCTGGGCCGGGCGCCGTACAGGTGACGATCATTCCTGGTGGCGCGACGTTCTTCACTGAGGGGAAGAACTCACAAGGACCAAGCTTCGGCAATTACGATCTGGGCGCCGGGCTTGCGGTCAACTTCAATCGATACGTCGGCATCGAGGGTGAAGTCAGCGGCGCGCTGGGCATCGCGCAGGACCTGCAGCTTGGTGGAGCGACCGCGAATCTCAAGACGCCCAATTTGCTCAACTACAGCGGGAACCTCGTGCTCTACGCTCCGAATCGGAGTTCCGTGGTGCCCTACGTCACGGGCGGCATCGGCGGTTTGAGCGCGTTCGAAAGACCCGGTCTTGGGATCAACAACACCGAGACATTCCTGACGGGGAACGTCGGTGGCGGTCTCAACTGGTACGCCGGACGGTGGGGGCTCCGCGGAGACTATCGCTTCGTCGCGGTTCGGGCGAAGGACGATGCCCCGGACTTCTTCGGGCAGGAAACGCGATACGGGCACCGCGTTTACGGCGGCGTCATTCTCAACGTCGGCCGCTGAC
>DAIRVG010000117.1:1787-18675 GCA_036802945.1 Vicinamibacterales bacterium | reverse complement strand
CCGTAACCCGCGTAGACGGAGCCCTGACCGAATATGGCGCGCGCGCCAATTTTCAAGTTGACGATATTCGTGCCGCTCGCGTCGGAACCCTCTGCCGAGGTTTGATTGCCGTCCCGCACGCGCCAACCCACCAGCTCAATGACGGGAGCGACCTGCACGCGGTCGGTTTCGTACACGGTGAAGCTCGGGCCAATGCCGTAGAAGAGGACAGTACCTGCAAACTTGCCGTCGGCGTGGGTCGGGACCGGGGCCGCGCCTCCGATCGGCAGCCAGACGCCGACCTCCGATTCGAGCGTGACGATGTTGGATAGTTGCTGCTGGTAGAGCACTGCCGGCTCGACGCTGGCGTGATCCGTGCCGAGACCCTTCGCCGCATCGCCGGTCGGCAGGTAGAGCTGCACTTTGGCCGTGAGCGCCGCAACGTCCGAGTCGACCGCTCCCAACTTGACGCCGAGACGCACGTCTCCGAATCCGGTCTGGTTGGGGAAGCTTCCGCCCGTGCCTGGAATGAACGACTGCGGCAGGAGCCATCGAATTGGAATCTGCCCGAAGATCGATACACGCGGATCGACCGCGAACTCACCCTCCAGAAACAGCTGCCGGAAGTTCACATCGTTGGCGGCTCCCGGGCGCGGGCCTGGCGCGTCTGGATCGAAGGCGGGATCGTTCGCGGGAAGACCACTGTAGCACCCGCACTTCGCATAGAAGAACTCTGCCCGATCGGGAACGGTGTCGTGGGACGCCGTGTCGAATCTCAGACGCACCTTCGACTCGATCGTCGCGTCCTCGATGTACCCAACCATGCTGCCGCGTCGTCGCCTGGTCGGAACTGGGCGCGGTGCCGCAGGTGTCTGCTGCAGCAACGGACTGCCCGACGGCGCAGCCGCCTTGAGCTCCTGCATCTCCACGCGAGGGCTCGCAACCACGCCGGGGGTCGTCCCTTCGGGGCTCTGCTGACCGCTGGCCATGCCAGGCAGCAGGATCCCGACCACGCTCAATGCCAGCAGTGTTCTCATCGTTCTCTCCACAGCTTTGCTCATGTCGAATAGCCTCTCACGTTGTCACCTGGCGCCCGCCCTCTGTTCGAGCCCGGCCTGCAACGGCTGCAGTACGGTCCGCACATGGGTCGCTTGCTCGTCGCTCAACTCGGGAACGACACGGGCGATATTATCCAGCACACCTCGAGCCTCGGCGGCGGTGCCTGAAGTCGCAGCATGATCAACGAGCCCGAGGTAAAACTCTAACAGCTGTGACAGCAGACGGCCGCCCTCGGCACGATTCTCCATCGCGAGGGCGGCAACGTTCACCAGGAGGTCGCCCATACGCTGGTGAAACTCGGGAAACTGTCTGGCCTGCCCATCCCCTTCGACCCGCTGATACATCTCGAACGACTGTCGATAGAGAGCCAACGCCTCCGGAATCGAACGCCCCTGCGCGATTCGCCCGCGAAGATTCAGGTTATCGGCCCGTTCGATCCCAACCGAGGGCGCTGGGCGCGACAGACTCTCGATACCCTCCAGTGCTTGTCCACTGCGCCGCCAGGCCAGGTCGATTTCCCCCAGCTCGCGCAGCACGTCGGCGTCGTTGTTGTAGAACTGTACGAGCTCCATTGCGTACTCTCGATTGGCGGGGTCCTTGGCGGTCAAACCCTCGTGGATGCCGATGGCCCGCGAGTAGAGCTGTCTCGCGTCCGCGAGGCGACCGTCGCCGGCGGCGAGCAGGCTGGCGAGATTGTTATAGGCGCGACCCAGCTCCTGCGCCGCTGACGGGTTCGCGCCGCCGCCGGCCAACGACTCGAGCAGGCGAATCCCTTCGCGAAAATCGTTCTCGGCCAGCTGCGTTGTTGCACCGTCGCGGCCCTCATGATCGGCGTACAGAATCCCGCGGTTGTAGTACGTCCTCGCGAGATCCTGCTGGTGGACGGCCTCGGCAGGACGCGCGCGCCGCAGCTCCTCGTGCAGCCGCAGCGCGCTGTCGTAGGCCGCTTTGGCCTCGGCGTACCGGTCGCCGCCTCGCCGGAGCGACTCACCGAGCCAGTTGTAGGCGTTCGCCAGAGCCTGGCGATAGTCAATACGTCCCGGATACTCGCGCGCCAGCGCTTCGAACCGCTCGATCGCGCTGCGATAGTCGTCAGCTCCCAGCCCGCTCGCACCGAGCGCACGGTTGATGTTCCCCAGACGGAGATGGGCGAGCGCCATTTCAGCACGGATATCGGCGTTGGCTGGTGACTGCTTTATGAACTCCAGGTAGAACCCCTGAGCCTTCTCGAGCAGCTCGCGCCGAAACCCGACGATCGCCGGCACATCGACCCCAAGGAGTGACGGCTCGCGCTCGGCCACCACCAACGACTCGTCGACAGCCGCGCGCGCCAGGCGCAGGTTCTCCTCGGCCCTGAGGTTCTCGACGCGCGCTCGATCGTTTTCCCGTCGCGCCACGTAGGCCATCGTCGCGACGACGGCCAGCAACACCGCGAGCATCACGGCAACCCACTGCAGCTGTCGCCACTGTCGCAGCCGTTCGGCCCTCCGTTCGGCGGCGAGCCGATCCCGCTCGCTCTCGCTGCGGTCGAGAAATCGCATCGCGCGCGGGAAGGACTCGTCGTATCGTCGAGCCCACGCCTCGGTTGGCCGGCTCTCGCGCCGCCACTTCAGCCCCAGCTCGAGTTCGGGATCCCGCCACAGTCCTGCGGACCCTTCCTCGAACCAGGCGGCCGCCTTCGTCAGACGGAGGTACCGGACAGCCGACACGCGCTCGTTCTCGGCCCACCCTATCAGGCGAGTCCAGCAGCGCATGAGACTCTCGTGCGAAATGTCCACGATGACACGGGACGTGAGAGGGGTCGGAGCCGGCGGCATCAGGAATGATCGCCCCGGCCGTCGAAAGACCTCGATGACGTCGACGACTTCGGCCTCGGATGCTTCGGTGATCGCCGTGAGCTCCGCGATGGAACAGGGACGCCGGACGCCGCGCGGATCGGCCACGAGATCGGTCAGCGCCCGGAAGATCCGTTCCGCGATTAGTCGGGCGCGATCGGATCCGGTCTCGAGATACGCCTCTTCGGCGTGTCGAGACAGTGCGTCCCGCAGAGTCCCCACCGCCTCATAGTCGGCCAGGTCGATCGGCCCTCTGGGCTCCGGCCGCCGCGCCCAGAGATCCCACGTTCGCATGAGCGCGTGCTGTAGTACCGGCAGCCGATCCTGGTCGTTGCCGACGTCATTCAGGAGTCGCTGCACGAGCCGAGGGGCGATCTCTCCGCCGGCCACGGCGACGGGACCCGTGATCGCCGACCGCAGCTCATCGCGCGTCAGGCGCGGGACGAGATACTGACTCGCATTGAACGCCTCGGGCAGACCCGGATACTCCATGCAGTCGCCGATGAAATCGGATCGCATGGTCAGGACCACGTAAATGGGAACATCGGTCTGGCCGCTGGCGTCGAGGAGCAGCTTGACGAAGGCGATGGCCTCGTCGCGGGCCCGCGGGTGCTGGCGGCTCCGTTCGAACCGGAACAGCTCCTCGAACTGGTCGACGACCACGAGGACGTTATCCCCGGGTGGGATTCTGGCCAGCTGCACCGCGTCGATGAGCCCTCGCGTTCCGCGGCGCAGCGCCGCATCGATGAGGACACACCCAAGCGTCCCCTCGGTCGTCCCGATCACGTCCGGCGGCGCGAGTGCGGTGGCGAGGTGACCGATCGGGTCTTCTCCGGGCCTGAAGATCGACACGCGCCAGCTCGATCCCGCCTTCGCCATCGAGCCGCCGTGAAGAGACGGGATCAGGCCGCATCGAATCAACGAAGACTTGCCGCAGCCAGACGTGCCGACGACCGACAGGAATCGATTGGATCGAAGCCGGCGCAGCAGCTCGTCGACCTCGTTCTCGCGACCAAAAAAGAGATGGTCCTCGTCCGGCTCGAAGGGACGAAGACCGGGGAAAGGGTTGATCAAAGTCACGCCCACGTCACCCCGGCGACCCTGCCACCCTGGCCTTCACGATCGCGACGAAAGGCGCGAGCGGCTCGGGAGTGCAGCCGTCGAATTGGGGGATCACGGTTGCGTAGTGCGTCTTGAAGTTCGCCTTTGTCGGTGTATGCGGCGGTATGAAGCAGATGGCGACGTCGGGCGGCGCCTTCGAGCGACCGTAGCCCGGGCTCTTCTGAATGTCGGTGAGCTTCCGCCGAAGCCACGCGTCGTTCGCGGCGCCGAACAGGATGAGCACGCCGTCGCAGGTTCGCAGGGAGTCTTCGTGAAACTCGCGGATGTCCTTCTCGTCGCCATCAAAGATCGGATGAACGATCTCGAAATCCTTGAACAGCAAGTCCGCCCATGCTGTTGCGGCCTGAGCGTCGCGCTGGTCGTAGATGAGATAGAGCAGCGCTGCACCGGTAACGGTCGGGGTCGCTCGCGGCGCCTTTGGTGCGGCCGCCAGCCGCGCGGTGATCGCGGTTTGCAGGTTTTCGAGCGTGTTTTCGATCAGGTCTGTGCCCTCGTGAGACCGCTGGTCCATGCGCACATCCTGGAGCACTTTTCGCTGCCGTTCGTCGCTCACACTCAGCCCGGGTGGAATCCAGAGCAGACGGGAAAACGCTCCCGCCGCCGCGCGCGCGGCAGCCAGATCGTTCTGAATCTCGAGCAACGACTCGTCGGCACCCTCGGGAACCAGCCCGTAGGTCTTTCCGAACATATGGATCGACATCCGGCACGACGCCAGCTCCTCACGTACCATCGCCGCGACCTCGGAGGCCGCCGTTGGCAACGTGCGCGCAGGGAGCACTGTGTAGCCATGCTGCTGCAGACCTCGCTTCACGGCGTCACGCTCGGCCCTCAAGTCGCTTGTGGTCTCGGCGAGGAAGATGGCGCCGGTGAGTTCAGGCTGCACGAATGACGCGGCGCGTTCTGCGTGGAGTAACTGCAGCAATCCAGATATGTCATGTGCGAGGTCGTCGAGCTTCATCCAGAAGTCGCGTTGTGCGTCGTCGCCGAACATCTCGGAGAGCTCGCGGATCCGGCCGGTCTCCGGATCCACTTTGAAGAACTCGTATCCGAGAAACGGCTGCAGCTCGGGTGGGTGCTGGTCGAGAGGGACCGGTGTCTTCAGCACCTTGAACAGCCGTGCCTTGTCGCTGACTTGCAGACTGCCGCTCTGCTCGGCCGCCTTGCAGAACTCGGTCAGCTCCCGCCGTCCCCATTTCGAGTTCACGTACGCGGGCGACAGGATGGACACAAGCGACGCGACGCTCCGGAGCCGCTCGATAAGAATGTCGGAGAAGATCTCGTTTCCATGCAGCTCCGGATCCCACCAGACCTGGGCCTCTCGACCAACGAGCTGCGCGACTCGAGTCTCGAGCGCGCGCTGGAAGTTCGCGACCCAGCCTTTTTGTCCTTCGCTCAACCCCTTGTTGTCCAAGTGGGCGTAACTGATGAACGCGTCTCCTTCGTAGTGCATGCCGTTTCTCGCAGAACAGGTCGCCGTATCTTAAGCCGATTCGTCCAGGCGGCCTCGTCACCGGCGTTGGTGCACGAATCCTGCGGCCGGAGAGGCCGGAGACCTGGATCCGGGCCAATCTTCTCGTGAGAGCGGAGCCGGCGACAAGACCACAGGGATGCAGTCGGGCACTCGTCGCCGAACCCTTTTTCGTCATGCTGATGGGGCTGAGGCGCTGTGAGGCGGCTCGCGTCCTATTCCTTGACACGACGGGGTTACAGGGATTGGATCATCATGAATGTGCTCGTGAGGGTCGGTCCAGCCAGGAGCGAGCGCAGACGGCAGTCAAGAGGGAAGATGTCGGTCGAACGCCTTGGCGGTCACGCGAGGGATCTCGCGAGCGCTATCACAGTCATCGCAGCGCTGCTGGTGACGGTTGGAGCCGCTCAGAGCGACACCTTCGCCGACGTGATGCGGCGAGCCCATGAGTACGTCGTGGTCTACGAGGACCACGAGCTCTCGAGTGTCATGGCAAGCGAGCACTACCAGCAACGGCTCGATCGCTTTGGAGAGTCGCAAATCGATCGCGTGCTGCGCTCCGACTACCTCATTGTCCAACTCCCGCCACAGGAGGACTGGTTTGCGCTGCGCGACGTGTACGAGGTTGACGGTATGCCGGTTAGCGATCGTGCGGACAGGTTCAGACAGCTGTTCGCGGGGCCACGCGCAGCCGTCTACGATCGCGCGATGGCGATGGCTGAAGAGAACGCACGCTTCAACCTGGGCGACGTCTACCGAACGATCAACGTGCCGACCTTCGCGCTACGGCTGCTGCGACCGAAGGACCGCGGCAGAATCCGCTATCAAAAAGCGGGCGAGGAGCAGATCGAAGGCACGCAAACCTGGGTCGTCAGCTATGAGGAAATCAGAGGCCCGACGTTCAGCGGGACGAGAACGGGGCGCGACCTTCCCGCACACGGCCGCTTTTGGATCGAACCGGACACGGGAGCCGTGGTTCGCTCAGAGATGATTCTCGGTGGAACACGACAGTTGCGCGACCGCGCAACCATCACCGTCACCTACGGTCTGGAGCCATCGCTCGGCTTCCGGGTGCCGGTCGAGATGCGTGAACGCTACGACCGCCCGGACCGCAAGAACGCAGAGGTCATCGTGGCAGTGGCGACCTATTCAGGCTTCCGACGCTTCGACCTGCGCACGCTTACGCAGCCCGATCCTGCGACCGTCGAACCTGACTCCACGGCGACGCCCCCTGTTCCCTCGAAGTGAGGAAGTAAGGATGGGAACTTGGCGCGCTTACCTGCTGTGCACCCTGTCGTTGTTCTCCCCGATCGATGCGCGCGCTCAACTGCAGCAAGGAACGATTCACGGTACGGTTGTTGGTCCCGATGGCCGGTCGATTGACGGTGCCACCGTAACACTGCTTGACGGCCTGGGCAGTCCGCTGCAGTCCGTTGCGTCAGATGCGGGTCAGTTTCAATTCGTGAACGTGGCGCCCGGCACCTACTCCGTCCGCGCCGACGCGCCTCCCCTCCATGCATTCGTGCAGACACTGACAGTCGGTGGCGCGCTGGCCATTCATGTCGAACTGCACCTGTCCGCTGTTGCAGCCGAACAGGTCGTCGTGCGCGCTGAGCAGCTGGATCCCTCCTCGATCACGACTCGCGTGACCCTCGCGGGAGAGGCTGTCAGACGCGCTCCGGCGCGTATTCGCAGCAGGGCCCTGCAGGACGCGATCGCGACCACACCAGGGTGGGCGACCGAAGATAACGGGCTGCTTCATATGCGAGGCGTCGACGACGGATTCTTGTACGTCATCGACGGCGTGCCGGTGTACGAGCGGCTGGACGGACTGTTCGGCGTGGCGCCTGATCCGGCCATGATCGAATCCGTGAACGTTCTCATGGGCTACGTTCCGCCGGAGTTCGGATTCAAGTCGGGCGGTGTCATTGAGGTAAGGTCCACCGGCAGAGCCGCAGACACGTGGTTAGGAAACGTGGACTTTAGCGTCGGCAGTGACGATGCCCGCGATTTCTCGACCGTCGCGGGCGGACCGCTGAGCCGTGCAACTGCATTGACTCTTGGCGTCGCAGGTCTCGCATCATCGAGGTTTCTCGATCCGGTGCATCCCGACAATCTCCACAACAACGGTGGCACATCGAGCGGTGGCGGGCAGTTCGGATGGAATGTCTCTCCGTCGAGCACGCTCACAACGGTCGCTGGATTCGGTCGATCCGATTTCGATGTGCCCCACGGAGAAGCGCAAGAGGAGGCTGGACAGAATCAGCGGCAGCGACTCCGCAACCTGTGGCAGACCGTATCGTGGCAAGGCTCGTGGTCCGCGAACACGATCTCCCAGGTCGCCGGCTATCATCGGTTTGGATCATCGGCACTCCTCGGCAGTCCTCAGGACACGCCGCTGTTCACGCACGCGAATCGAGATCTGCGGCGGATGGGCATCCTGGGAAGTGTCACGCATCACCGAGGTCGTCATCTCGTGAAGCTTGGCGCCGAAGTGTCCCGTCTCTCGCTACGAGAGGACTTTTCATTTGAAGTCAGGGATCGAGACGCGGCCGAAGAAGCGGGTTTGAGCGACGAGGTGCTCCGCCACACCGTGGACCGGCCGTTCCGATTCCACGACGCGGCGAATCCAGCGCTGTATTCCTTGTACCTGCAAGACTCCGTTCGAGCGACCGATCGATTGACGCTCGATCTCGGGCTTCGTGCGGACTGGAGTCGACTGATGACCCGAGCTTCGCAACGGAGTCCGAGAGTCGGGGCGTCGTATAGATGGCCGTCAACCCAGACGATCGTGCGCGGCTCATTCGGTCGTTTTTTTCAGCCGCCGCAACCCGAAAACCTTCTTTTGGCATCGTCGGAACAGGCCAGGGGATTGTCGCCGTTTGCCGAAGAGACAAGAGGTGGAGCCGAGCTGTTTCCCGAGCGCCAGACGGCGGTCGAGCTCGCTGTCAATCAGGTGTTGGCCAGCAGCCTGCGCTTGGACGTCTCATACTGGCGGCGTCGTGTTCAGAACGTGGCGGATCCGAATGTCCTGCTGGGGACGACGATCATCGTTCCGAACACCGTTGCGAAGGGTCGTGCATCAGGTATCGATGTGCGCCTGGAAGTCCCGCGACAGCGCGGGTGGTCGGGGTATCTGAGCTACGCGAATTCGCGAGTCGTCCAGTTTGGTCCCATTACCGGGGGCCTGTTTCTCGAGGACCAGGTCATCGAGATAGGCACCGGGACACCGTTCACCCCCGACCACGACCAGCGGAACGTCGGCGCCTTTGGTGTGACATACGATTCGCAACGCAGCGGGTCATCGCTGGCGGTCACCGGGCGTTACGAGAGCGGTACCCCACTGGAAGTCGACGAGGACGAACTCGACGAACTCCGCGAGCGGCCGGGCGCCGAGCTGGCGGATTTCGATCGTGGACGCGTGAAGCCACGACAGATCTTTGACGTGTCACTGGTCCAGCGACTCCGCCGAGGTCGGCGTATCGATCTCGAGCTGCGCGTCGCTGCGATGAACGTCACGGGCGACCGATGGGCGTACAACTTCGGGAATCCGTTCAGCGGAACCCATTTCGGTCCCGGCCGCACGGTCCAAATTGGCGTGCGTGCCAGCGTCCGGTAGAGCAGCGATATCGCGGTGTGTGACCCTTGTGCACGAAGAAATGTTGTGGCGTTCACGGACGTAATTGGCGCTAGCATGGGCCATGACAACCGACGGCCTCGACATCTCCATGGGCTGGCGCATGTTCCGCAAATACGTCATAAATCCTCTACGACGGCTGTTCACGCCGGTGCGTAACCGCACCCGTTAAGGTTCCTCGCGGCCTGCGGCTTCTTCGCCTTCGTCCAGCCCACGCGAGACGAACGCAGGTCGGCGTTCGCTAATTGCCGTCACAATACAGACTGGCTACTTGTTGCCGCGATCGCCGAGGCGTATAGTGCGCTCGCTATGCCACGCGGTCGCCTCAGCGGTGACCACATGCTGAGCCGCAAGCGCACGGCGAATCTCCTTCGCGAACTGCGCGCGCTGAGAAGATACGTCCGCATACTCAAGGCTTGCCTTGTCGCCGAGGAGGAAGCGAAGCATCGGCGGCGGCAGCTCCGCATCCCTCAGCGTCCCAACTAAGCGCCGATAGGGCGTCGCCTACCGAAAACTTGCCGGCTGCAGCAACCGTCTTGAAGCGATAAGGAACGAACACGATCAAGGCGCGAGCGAATCAGGTCCGCCTTCCTTCGATCCGATCCAGTTGAGATCGCATGCCGTCCAGCTGAGACCGCATCGCGAGCAGGTGTTCCGCCAGCAGGCGGATGTCGTCGCGCGTCGCTTCGTTGAGCATCAGCGTATAGCGCTTCGCGTTTTCGAGCCCTGCGTTCAGTTCGTCCTTCGTCGCGAGCTTCGCCATTTCGTGCTGCAGCGCCGCTGTCGCCAGGTGTAGGTCTTCCTGCAAGGCCTCCGTTCGCACGCGCAGGTCGTCCTTGGTCGCGAGTGTTAGCAGGATGTGCTCAATCCCCGTGGCCCGTGCGTCGAGATTTGTGAGCTGCTCTTCCATCTCGTAAGGCGTCATCGCCGAATTCCTTCGATGATCAAGGATCCGGCGGAAGGCCGGATCTTACCATCGTCATCGGAAGGGCAACGGACGTGCCCCGGCGCGATTTCCGCCCCGGCTCTTTGCTATCGGCCTCGCGTCGGTGGTGGAGCGCACAGGTACGCTGTGTGAGCGGTCGAGCGCCCTGTTGGATCGCACTTCGCAGTGTGAGCGGCCGAGTGCGCCGTTGGACCGCGCGACTTCGCGGTTGGAGCGGTCCAATGAACGTTCAGAGGATGCGAGTTGGAGGTTAGAGTCGTCGTGTGCGCCGTTTGACGAAGGGACTTCGCTGTCTCAGTGGTCGTCTGCACGGGGAGACGAGCCCTCAAACATCGAAAGTTACCCGTCGAACGGCGGACACGACCGCTCCAACGTCGTAGTCTCGCGTCCGACGAGTGTCGGCAAAGATGTTTTTGGAAACGACTTCCGGACGTCGATGCCGCTCGAGGTTGCGGCGCGTGAGAGTTGGCCGAACATGCGACGAAGAAATCTGGCCGTCCGGACAAGGAATGGGTGTATAAAACGCGCTGATCCGGACGCCCAAAACGGAAATCCCGAGTAATAGCTCTTATGTCCCGCGATGATGTCGGGGCAGGATGCGCCGTGGGACGTGCCGGTCCACGTCATCACCAGCCGGGGCGCGATTCTCGATTCACTCCTGCGGCATGGATTCCGGGAGGGACTGCAGCCGCAACGACCGCCGGTCGCACAGATAAACGGTCTGCTCCGATTCTGTTCGGCGCGTTCGGCTCCTGACTCTCGAGGAGACGACATGATCTCCATAAAGCAGCTCGCCAACTGCATCGGCGTATCCGGCAACATCCGTATCGTCCGGGACTTTTTCGGATACGCGTTCTTTGGTCACGGGCCGGCATCCCTGAGCGAGCAGGCTCGTCTTCTGCAAGGCAAACATGTGCACGTCAACTTGATTCGCGTCGGCATCGAGAATTTTACGGACGCGCACGAAAGGGAGCTCGATCGGGCTGTGCAGAGGATGCGGGCAATCTACGCGGTCTCAGCTGTCAGGCTCGGCATCGGCCGCGTGAGGCGTTACTACATCACCGAAGCGCAGGCGCAGACCATGAATATCTTTCTCAGTGAGCTGCTCGATGACAACGCCAAGGAGATCACCGACAAATACACGGTGTTCAACGACGCGATCGATGTGTTCTTCGTACTGAAGTGGGGAGACGAGTTTGATGTGCTCGGTCGCTCGGATACAAACGGTTCGTGCGACAAGACGTACGATTTATTCTATATGACCGGCTGCGTTGTCTCCATCGAGACCAGTCCCGCAAGAACTGCACGCACGCTGGCGCACGAAGTAGGTCATTATCTGGGGTTGGGACACGAGTCCCTTCCATACAATCTGATGACGCAAGGCGGGACCGTAAAAGAATACGGGATTCAGCCTGAGGATGCCGTGCAGCTCAATTCGGTGCAGGGAAGCACGATGCGATCGCACTGCTTTGTCAAGGGTAGTTGCTGAATGGTTCGCAACCCGAGGCGGCCGCGACGCGAAACGACGATCAGCTTGAGGCGCGTCCGCGAAGCCGTGGCAGGCAGGGGTACGAACATTCCGCGGTCGCAAGCCATGGCTTTGCTGGTTGCCTCTGGCTTTCCGAACGCACATCGCGATCTCGGGTCAGTGCTCCAGAATGAGCAGGAGACCGTTGGTATTCGCGTCCTGGCGGCCGCGCATCTGGGCAGGATTGGCGCGCACGCGGCTGTGGAGATCCTCATTCGGAACAGTCATATCCGTGATGAACGGATTCTCGCGGTCATCATGACGGCGCTCGGACGCATCGGTGATAGATCAGCTCTCGATCTCGTGTTGAACGTCAAGGAACAGGCAACCGGCGTGGCATCATCGCAAGCGGCGTTTGCGGCGAAACTTCTTTCGCACCGTCTGGGCCTGCGCGAGAACGGGAGCGAGTGGCCTGCCCCCGACGCTGACGATTACCTGGAGCTGCCGGATGGCGCCGCCTTTCCAGTCCACATTACGCGAGCTGATTACGACGACGCCGAGGATTGCCTGCGCTCGCTCGGGACCCGGCCGTTCGGCATCGAATTCGATGAGCGCACCGTGCATTCCATTCGCCGATGGCACCGCCTCTCAATGGTTCTATTCAACCGGGACGTGATTGGTGAAGGGGCCGCCGCGCGGATTCTGGAGCAGAGGGCATTTCTGGGCGTAATCGCAGGCAGGGACCAGGAGACCGGGCACTATACCGTCACCAACCTCATATTGACCTCTCCGACGAATCAGCGGGGTCGAATCAATGTCCAGTTCTATCGCCCCCACGGTGAGCTGATCCTCGCCGGCACGGCGCACGCAGTCGGGAGGCGCGTGGAATTCCTGATCCGTTCCATCCGGGGGCCTGGCGCGCGTCCGACCTGGATTCAAGGAACATTCGACGACGGCAGATTACGGATGCTGAAAGCGGTCACGACCACGTTCGTGGCGCAAAAGCTTCAACCGGTTGAGGGACTCAGACCCTGAGCTTCAACGAGGAGACGCTCACATGGGTGAGAAGTTCGATCGTGTTGCGATTGCCCTCTCCCCCGAGGGCACGGAGTACGTCATTCTCGACGCTCCGGTCCTGATTGACTATGGACAAGGCCAGGGACCGAGGGGAGGCGTCGTCTCTCTGAAGGACGGGCGGTTCTCCGCGCAGACCCAGGGAGCGGGCGAGGCCGTCATGTCCGGGGGATCGGTTGAACAGGGTGGTACCTTTTCAGCCAATCTGACATTGAGAAACGCGGATGGCCAACGGCGAGTCGTCGTCGAGGCGTATCCGGGACCAACGAGCCCGCCGGGCGCCGCAACGCTGTACCTCGTCGGCGAACCCCCGGCACTGCGGATGACTTCCAGCACCGCCACCATCGATCTTGATGGCGGCGCAGGGAAGTTCACCATCTACGACAGCAAGGATCGTGCGGTAATCCGGATGGAGGCGAGCGGAGCCGCGATCACCGTTGGCGCCAAGGAGAACCATGGCGACATATCGATCCTCGACGCTCAGGGGCGGACGAGGATCGAGATGAGCGGTGACGGCGGGGTCATTCGCGTTTTCGGCCATGACTGGGGGGGTGGCATCGCTCTCTTCGACGCAAAAGGCGTCGACGTGATTCACCTGGACGGAATCGCCGGCACGATCCACGTTGGTGGTCAGGGAAACGCGGGAAGGATTCAGGTGAGGAATGCCGAAGGAAACACGACGATCGACGTTGACGGTGATATCGGCGACATTTCGCTGTCGAACGGCGACTGTGCCGAGGAGTTCGATGTTGTGGACCCCACACTGGCTGAACCCGGTACCGTGCTTGTCATAGACGACGAGGAGCGCCTGGCGCCGAGCGGCGTCGCCTACGACCGTCGAGTCGCGGGCGTCATATCGGGAAATGGGCCCTGCCGGCCCGGAATTGTCCTGAATCGAAGAAGGGAGTTCGTCAAGCGTCCGGCGGTTGCACTGGTCGGCAAGGTGTACTGCAAGGTGGACGCTTCGCTTTCACCGGTAGCCGCCGGGGATCTGCTTGTCACCTCGCCCGTTGTCGGTCATGCCATGGCAGGTCGCGATCCCGGGCGCACCAGCGGTGCGGTTCTCGGAAAGGCACTTCGGGCGATGACCAGCGGGCGGGGGCTTATTCCCATCCTGGTGTCTTTACAATAGGGTGTAGATCCATCAGATAGACAGATCCATCAAGAAATCCCATACATTTCGGCGATCCGAACTTGATCATCGGGCCGTCGAGTACCCCCGTCTTGATGGCGACGTACACGTCGTCGAATTCTTGTGCGAACGGCATGATAACAAAGCAGTTCAACTCCGCCGGACCTCCTGGCGGGCGCAGCGTAGCCCTCTAACTGTATTTGACCTCCGCTGCTCGGAAATTGTGCGCTGTGGTCCCTCGTTCCGGACCTCGATCGTTGGAAACACGACGGCGGCTCCCGGACAACATGCCTCGCCCTGGACATTGCGACTCCTCGAAACAAATCCGCCAGGAAACTATCGAAGAAGAAGCAGTAGGGTGGTTAAATACGCATCGACCGTTCAGTACCGAAACGAGGAGAGAACGACATGAGAGGACTCCGCCTGCTCGCACCGCTGGTAGCTCTTTCCGCCATCACAGGACTGGCCCAGACCACGGACGATCTCCTCAACGACGGGAAGAACACGGCCAACGTGACGACGCAGAGCATGGGCTACGCACGACAGAGCTACAGCCCGCTGAAGCAGATCAATACGTCCAACGTCAAGAAACTGGTGCCTCTCTGGACCACCAGCCTGATGAACGACCAGGGCGAGCTGGCCTCGCCGACGATCTACAACGGCGTCATGTACATCATCAACGGCAGGTGGACGTTCGCCCTCGACGTCCAAACCGGCCGACAGATCTGGCGCACGCCCGTCGTGCTCGAGGAAGGCACGACAGGCGCGCCGATTACGCGCGGCGCCGCGACAATCTACAACGGCAAGCTCTTTCGCGTGACGTACGACAACCATCTGGTCGCGCTCGACATGAAGACGGGCGCAGAGGTCTGGAATCAGAAATTCGCGGATAGGAAAGAGGGCTACTACGCCACGGGCGCGCCGATCGTCGCGAACGGTGTGCTGATCTCAGGGATGGCCGGTGGAGAGAGGACGACGCGCGGGTTCCTCGACGGATGGGATCCTGACAGCGGGAAGAAACTGTGGCGGCGTTACACGATTCCAGCGCCCGGCGAACCTGGATCGGAGACGTGGCCGAAAGACACCGATGCGTGGAAGTACGGCGGCAGTCCCACGTGGCGGTCAGGCTCCTACGATCCGGAGCTCGACCTGGTCTACTGGGGCACCGGCAATGCCGAGCCGTACGATCCACATCCTCGCGCCGGTCTCGACAGCCTGTTCTCGTCCAGCGTGCTTGCGATTCGCCCGAAGACGGGAGAGATCGTCTGCTACTACCAGTACACACCGAATGACGTCTACGACGTCGACGGCACCGACGAGAACCTGCTCGCGGATATGCAGGTGGGTGGCCAGCTTCGCAAGGTGATGATTCAGGCCAACAAAAACGGATTCATGTACGTCCTGGATCGAACCAACTGCTCGCTGATCGCGGCCAACCCCTATGTCAAAGTCAACTGGGCCTCGCACGTCGATCTCAAGACGGGCCGGCCAGTGCTGACCGATGTGTATCAGCGATTCTTCGCCGGCGAAGAAGTCGAGATCTGGCCGTCGCGCGGCACGAACGCCGTGCCGATCGCGTTCGATCCGAACACCGGGCTCGTGTACGCAAGCACGTGGGATGTGCCCCGTATCCAGAAGATCGCGGCGCCCAGGCCCCAGGTGCTCGGTGCGGACTCCACGGGGATCACCGCCAGGATTCCGGACGTGAAACCCGGCGATGTGCTCGGCCACTTCGTCGCGCTCAATCCGATCACGGGTCAGAAGAAATGGGAAGTCCCGCTGACGGATTTGCCTGGTTCAGCAGGCATGCTGGCGACGGGTGGCGGACTCTTGTTCTCCGGCAAACTGACTGGTGAGTTCGTTGCCCTCGACACTGCGACGGGCAAGACGCTGTGGCAATTCCAGACGGGCTCGAGCATCAATGCGACGGCGATCACCTACACACACAATGGCCGGCAGTATGTGAGCGTCGCCTCGGGACGCGGTGGTGTTCTGGCTAATCGCTACGCGGCGGCGAAAGTTCCCGCTGGTGGATCGGTGTGGACGTTTGCTCTGACGCCGTAGAGCACAAAGTCCAATGCTGTTAGTTATGCCGAAGCACAGCGTTATTTGGAGGTAGACGCGAATCAATCCACTTTGTGTCGCGCTACGGCGGGAGCAGACGACTGAGGCGCGTACGCGGCCTAGGTGTACCTGATTCCTTTTGCGCTGGAGATGCGACCATGCGAACAACCGCTTTGATTGTGATCCTTGGGCTCTACCTGGCAATCCCCGGCAATGCGATCGCCCAGGATGAAAGCTCTTTCTCCTTTGTGAGCGATCCTGGCGACTATATCGGGCAAGGTCAGACGGTGCTCTTCACACCAGATACCGCGTCGTTCAGCGCGTCAATCAGTCAGGATAACAATCGGATATTTGGCAACGTCTTCCCGTTCGCCGGCGGTTTCTGGTTCTTTCGCCTCGAGGCCCCAATCGGACAATCGCTCGATCCTGGCGTCTACGAGCAAGCCACCCGATTCCAGACGGATACGACGCCGGGCCTGGACATCTTTGGTGACGGGCGCGGGTGCAACATGGTGACCGGTCGGTTCGAGGTGCTCGAGGCTGTTTATGGACCCGGCGGATACGTCGAGCGCTTCCATGCCACCTTCGAACAGCATTGCGAGGGGGCGGCGCCCGCACTATTTGGCGAGATCCGCATCGTGAACCCGCCTCCACCGCCACAGCTAACCATCCAATTCACGGTGAATGGAAAGGGAACCGCGGACGGTTTCGGGGCAATCAGGCTGAGCGGCACCGCAACCTGCTCGACGCAGACCACCGTGAACGTGGCCGGCGTCGTTCGCCAGCGGCTGAATCGGTTCGCTCTCGCCACGGGGACGTTTTCGGGATCGGTGGCGTGCAAGACGAGTCCGACGGCATGGTCGGCCCAGGTCATTCCCAGTGGCAACGTGCCATTCGGTTCAGGCATGGCAACCGCGGACATTACTGCCAGCGGATTCGATTCAAACTACGGGTCCTTCGTAACGGTGGAGCTCGAGGGGGCGGTGCAGCTGAATCGATCGAACAAGTGACGGGGTGAGCAGGCACTCTGCTGCAGTCTCGGCCACCTCCTTCGCCCTCCTTGCAGCAAGGTCCTGAAGGCGGGTGAAGAGTTCTGATTACCGA
>DAIRVG010000117.1:0-1687 GCA_036802945.1 Vicinamibacterales bacterium | reverse complement strand
TGGCTAATCGTCTTCGTGGCCTTCGTGGTTAAAACCGTTATGAAACCGCGCAGACGTCTTCTCCGAGCTCGCCGTTTCGAACCAGCTCGAAACGCACAGTGACGGTCCAGAGCCTGGTGTATGCCTTCGCGTCGTCAATCGTGATGTCGACATCCATGGCGCCTGCGGTGCGGCGACGGAAACGCTCGGTGACTTTCAACGCGTCACTGTGGGGATGGCCGCCATCGTCCAACCAGGTCTCGTCGATGAGGCCGATCGTCTCGGCCACCAGCGTGTCGCCATCCCATCGGCCAATCGAATAACCGAGCCATTTCGGCGAAGGGTCCGCGGGAAAGGGGCGGCCGTCGGTGAAAATCTGCCGGTAATGAAGTGAGTCGTGAAAGAGGATGATGATGGCGTCCGGCGTCTGTACGACCTTCCACGGGTGGTCTCGCGCCAGCATCATGCTCGGCACGCCGCGGGGCAGGCACCGCTCGGAGGGTCGGCCCTGTCCCTTGCTCGCCAGCCGCTCCTTGTACAGTGCTGCGGCCCCGGGTTGGAAGGGGAGAGCGCTTCCAGCGGAGAGATCCGTCAGGTACCGGTTGCTGGCGCTTCGCCAGATCCCCGACAGATCGGGCCTGCCATTCGGCCGCCTCGGCCCTTGTGGCGCCTGTGCACCGGCAACACCACACATTAAGAGCGCGATCGACAGGCCGCCGGCTATCCACCGCGCAAGGACACTTTTCATGACGCCACTACTTGCCTACGATGTGCGCGGCATCGCGCTCGTTCTCGCAGATGTGCTCGATCAGCTCCGTGTCGGGAAGCAGATCGAACGACATGGTGACGTTCCACGGTTTCACATAGGCTTTCGGGTCGTCGATGGTGAACTGAATCTCGAGATGTCCGAAGTCGCGGCGTCGATATCGCTCGACGAGATGAAGGGCGTCGGTCGCCGGGTGCCCGCGGAAATCGAGCCACGTGTCGTTGACGAATCCCGTCGTGTCGACGACGAACGTGTCGCCCTCCCAGGTGCCGCGGGAGTAACCAAGCCAGGTGGGTACGCGACGTTCGGGCATGCGGCGCCCGTCAGTGAAGATCTGGCGATGGTGATTGAATTCCTCGTGGAGAATCACGACGAGGCCAGGCGTCTCGACGATCTTGAACGGCTCGGGCACAGAGACGGCCTTCGTGATGCCGTGCGGTAGGCACCGCTCGCTTGGCGTGCCCTTTCCGTTGTTCTCCGCGCGAGCCTTGTAAAGGGCTTCCGCCCAGGGCTGGAAAAGTACTTCGACACCGGCACCGATGCCGTCCGCCCCGCCGGAGGTTGGCGGGACGCCACGCGTCCGCTGCCAGATCCCGGACAGGTCCGGCTTTCCGTCCGGCGTGCGTGGCGCAGGCGCAATGAGATCTGGTTTGCCGTCCGGTGTGCGAGGCGTGTTGGCCTGGGGGACGTTGAGCCACTGCGCCACGGCAGGGGAGGCCAGCACGAGTAAGAGCGCCACGCCGGTCGCGACGCCTTTCACTTCCACGGGCCACGGAGTCACGGAGTCACGGAGTATAAACATGAAAGTCCTCCGTGCCTTCGTGTCTCCGTGGCTACGTGGGAGCGAAAAGTGCATCGTTAGAAGTCGAACTGTACGTTGATCCGTGCCAGGCGCCCACCCTGGATTTCGTACGGGACGAGCCACTGCGAGCCGAACCCGGT
>DAIRVG010000116.1:14766-18995 GCA_036802945.1 Vicinamibacterales bacterium | reverse complement strand
GTCGCCATGCGCTCAATGTAGCGCAAGTCAGCCGGCAGCGAGCGCAATGCCCACTGCCGACTACCGACTATTTCAGAAGCCGACCCTGAATCCGAGCTGCAGCATCCGCGGCTGATACGCGCCGTTGCCGTTGAACGACGGCTGCCCGAAAAGCGGGTTGCTCTGGTTCGTCACGTAGGAACCGAAGTTCTCGTGATTGAACAGGTTGAAGACCTCGAACGAGCCATCGAGTGTCAGGTGCCCGGCGTGCACGCGCTTCTGCAGCCGCGCGTCGACGCGGTGGATCGGCCTGCCGACGATGCCCGCGCGCGGCAGGATGCTGCCGTCGGCGCGAAGCCGCTGCTCAGAGGCTGCCGTGGCGCCTTCGTCGCGGCGATCGACGCCGGTGGTGGTCGCAAAGCGTTCACCCGAGCCGTAGAAGTAGATGCCACTTGCCTGAAGGCCCAGCCCCACGTCCCACACCGCGTTGAGCCCGACACGATGACGCTGATCGCCGGCCTGGCCGGCGCCGCCTGCGAACGACGATCCGGCGTAGCCATAGTCGCCGCCAAGGTCGGGAGCGAGCTGGAAACCGACCGGCCGCTGCGCCATGACGCCATCGGCCCCCAGGTACCACTGCGGCCGTAGGGGCAAGCCGTCTTTGAAGAAGCCCAGCGTATAGGTCGCTGACGCCTGCCAGCGGTGGCTGAAGCGCTTCGTGAACGTCACATCGGTGCCGTGATAGTTCGAATACCCTCCGAGATACTCGAGCAGTACCACTCCCCAGTCGGGGAACGGCCGCCTGGAGATGTCGGTGAAGGGATAATTGGCGCCCGTGGCCGGGTTGTACGAAAGGTTCGCGTTTTGCACGACCTCTTCCCCGCGCCCGCGCGTGTACACGTAGTTCACTTCGATCGACGAATCGGTGGCAATCTGGTGCTGAATCCCAACGGACGACTGATGGCTGTACGGCGTCGCCCGACCGGGATACGTGATCTCCTGATTGATCGCTCGCCGGGTGCAACCTGGCTTGCTGCCATTGAGGTCACACGCTTGCGCGAGCGACGCGTCCCAACTCGGCCTGGGGCCGCCCCATTCGCCTTCGCCGCTCGGGCCGGGTCCAAACCAGTTGGTCGCGAAATCGGGACGGCCGGTATTCAGGATCTGGTACTCGAACCGGTGGATCATCGAGTACGACTGCTGCACACCGTCGTTCGGCGAAAACGCGAAGAACAGTCCGTAGCCGCCGCGCAGCGAGGTGCGATCATCGAGACGCACGTTGACGCCAACGCGCGGCGCCACGTTGTTGCTGTCGTGGGGCAGATTGCCCGGCAGGAACGGCATCAGCTTCAGCTTCTCGCCGTGCGCGTTGTTGTCCCAGTCGTACCGCACGCCGAGGTTCAGCGTCAGGTTGTTTCCCACCTTCCAGTCGTCCTGCAGCCACCCTGAGAACAAGTTGCGGACGATATTGTAGCGGTGCTCGGTATCGGAGACCGCATAGAAGACCTGTCGTGCCGCGGCGAGCGGCGCCAGGTTCCACGTGGAGGCGTCGTTCCACACGGGAAACATCGCCTGCAGCTGCGCCGGCGTCAGCGTGACGTTGCGCGCGTCGATCTCGCCCATGCAGCGGTTGCACCAGCGGAAGTCGGCCTGGAAGCGGAAGTACTCGCCACCGATCTTCACGTCGTGACGGCCGCGCCAGTCCCATGTCGTGGTGAAGTCGTCGCGAACGTTCTGCGTGTACTGCCAGATGTTGAGCGTGTTCGCGCCGATCGCATAGCCGGGAAGCTGAATGACGGGCGCATTCCCGATTCCCACCGGATGATAGGGAAAGGGTCCGCCCTTCCAGCGGACGGACGGCTGATCCAGCCGTTGATACTGGGTCACGCCACCTTTGATTTCGTTGACCGAACGGGTGTTGAGCACGTGGGTGAAGGTGCCCGCGTATTGCGGCGTTACACGCTCGCGCGTGCCGCCCGCGGACGGATGGCTCGTCGCACCGCCGCCGGCATAGAAGATCGTCTTGTACCCCGACACGCGGACGTTGAGCCGGCTTTGCGGCGTGAACTGATAGTCGAGCCGTCCCAGCGCTTTGTTGATCCGCGTCGGGAATTCCTGATTGATATTGAAAAACGCGTAGGGGCTCGAATAGGCATACGTCTTCGGCTCGCGTTCGTACTCGTACGCGCCGAAGAAGTGGATCCGATCCCTGCGAATCGGGCCGCCGAAGGTGGTGCTCACCTGCTGGTTCGAGTACGGCAGCACCGTGTGGGTGATGAAGTCTTTCGAGTTGAACCTGTCGTCGCGGAAGTAGCCGCCGAACGACCCGGCAAACAGGTTCGTTCCCGACTTGGTCACCGCGTTGACGATCATTCCCTGCGAGCGGCCCTGCGTCGCGTCGAAGCGGTTGGCGACCACCTCGAATTCAGCGATGGCATCGCGGCTGAAGCCCGGCTGCTCAGTGTCGGTCTGCGAGTGATAGTTGATCGTGATCTGCTGGCCATCGACGTTGGTCTGCGAATAACCCTGGCGAAACTGCGCCATCCCGCCGCCTTCATTGCGCCGCGCGCCCGGCGCCAGCAGGGTCAGGTCCATCCAGTTGCGACCGTTGAGCGGCAGCTGTTCCACCTGTCGCGGATCGATGTTGGCCGCGACGGTCGATCCCCTGGTATCCACGAGCGGCGCTTCGGCGGTCACTGTGACGGTTTCCTGCACGGATGAGGGCGATAACTGAATGTCGACGGCCGCAGTCTGGCCGATGAGGATCTGCGCCGTCCGATTGACCGTGGCAAAGCCGCTCAGCTCGGCTTTGATGGCGTAGGCGCCGACGCGCACCGGCAGGCGAAACTGGCCGCGCTCGTCGGTAGCCGTCGTGAAGACGTTGCCGCTCGCTTCGTGAACGGCGGTGATGGTGACGCCCGGCAGCACGCTGCCGGTGGAGTCGGTGGCCGTGCCCGTGAAAGTGGCTTCCTGACCGTACGAAAGTGGGGCTGCAAGGATCGATATCGCGACCGCAATCAGGAGCCCTCGAACCGATGCCGCTGTCATCTGCGACCTCCTTTAGGGATTTCCCAGGTCCGTTCGTCGTGACCGAGCTAGAGACGCGAGAGGGCGGCAATACTACACCCGTCCGTTCAATCCCGCCATCCTCTGCAGCTGGAGGCATTGACGTTGCCGTTCTTTCTGAGAGATAGACGTCGTCGCCGGTGAGGCCTCGATCGCGAATTTGCGCTGGGGGTGATTTGGGGGTCGAGTAGGGATTTCGAGCGATTCTGTCGATTTGAGAGTGCATCCCGAGCAGCCTCGCAATGCCGTTCGCCCGTAATGGGTACGTGCTTCGGAGGTAGACCCGTTACTTGACAATGCCGCCGTCGCGCAATCCACGGTTTACTATGTGAGTCAGGTCCCTACTCAGACAGCCATCCGGTCCAGGAGTGATGCACGATGCGGTTCTTGCTCGGAATGTTCGTCCTGGCCGCGGTGGGGCTATCCACCCAGGCGACCAACGTGCCTTCGGACGCCGTGCCGGCCATCGTCGGCCGGCTCGAGCTGGAACGCTACAAGGCGCACATCAAGGGGTTGTCCCAGTTCGGGGATCGAATGCAGGGAACGCAACGCAACCGCGATGCGATCAACTGGCTTGAACGAGAACTGCGGAGTTTCGGGTACACCAACGTGGAGCGGCATCGGTTCATGTCCGGCGGCGGGCCTCTCGAGAACATCTACGCCACAAAGACCGGGGCGACTGTACCCGGAGAGGTGTACATCGTCTCCGCGCACATGGACGGCCGTGGCGGCGGCGATGCCTCGGACGACGACGCGTCCGGATGTGCCATTGTGCTGGAATTGGCTCGCGTCTTGGGAATGGTCGACGTCCGGACAAATCGCTCGGTGAGGTTCATCTTCTGGAACAACGAGGAATTCGGGATGGACGGCAGCGGGACCTATGCGCTCGAACGGGCGCCGCTCCAGGGCACGGCAGCGGAACCGAAATGGTTGGGCGTGATACAGCACGACATGATGTTGTTCGACCACGGCATGCCTCCGGGGCGGAACCAGAGTCCCAACGCCGATATCAACATCGAGTATCAGGCGAACTCCAGAATGGCTGGCCAATCTGCGCAGTTGGCGTCCGCGCTTCAGGCGGCGAACCGGTTACACGCCGAACGGTATCGCGCGACGATCGGCAACAACATGGCAGGCACCGACTCGATACGGTTCGAAGATCTTGTGGCCTCCGTCAGCGTGCG
>DAIRVG010000116.1:0-14666 GCA_036802945.1 Vicinamibacterales bacterium | reverse complement strand
ACGATGGCAAACTTGTGCCACGAGGAGTACGATGGCCCTGGAAGGAGAGTGGGACGATGCTGCATACCAGGACACGCGGAACGACGAGGTGGGCGTTGATGATGGCCACGTTGACCCTTCTGACCGGAACGGCGTGGGCGCATCACGGCTGGACCGGATATGAGGAGAAGGAGCAGACGGTCACCGGTACGATTCGGGAGTCGAGTTACGAGAATCCTCACGGTTCCGTACGGTTGCAGGCCGAAGGCGCCAACGGGAAGACGTGGCTCGTCGTCCTCGCGCCGACGGGACGGATGACCGATCGCGGACTGACACGCGATGCACTGAAGGTCGGTACCACGGCAACCGTGGTCGGCTACGCCCATCGAACCACTCAAGACGAAATGCGGGCCGAGCGGATCACGATCGCGGGAAAGACAACGGAGCTCCGCTGACGGGCCGTCGGCGCCCGCCGACTACCGCGTGAAGAAGTAGAGTTCATCTGCCGGCGTCCCGCTGCCGTGCAGCGTTCGCCTGCGCGATGACGAAGGCGCGAACTGCCTCCGCTTTGTTCGCGTCGAGGACCGGCGCGAACGACGCCATGCCATCCGCCTTCATCGCGCCGTCGAGGACGACGGCGGCCCACCGCTCCTTCGATCGGAGCGCTACGCTGTAGCGCAGGTCCGGAAGGATGCCGTAGTTCGCCGTGTCCGGTCCGTGACATCTGCCGCAGTAGGTCCGGTACTCGGCCTCGCCGCGCGCGACCATGGCCGCGGCAGCGGTCGCTGGCGGCGGCTCGAGCGTTCGCGTCGGTCGCGGAGGAGCCGCAGGAAGCTGGGCTGCCCCCCCGAGCGCATAGACGAGAAGACGGGACCTATTCGGCAGAGAGTTCCCTTTCGCGTTCGTCTGCGAACCAGACATCGCCCACGACCCGCCGGTGCCGACCATGATCGCGACATATTGGAGGTTGTCCACCCTGTACGAGATCGGCGGCGCGATCACCCCGGTCTGTGTCTCGGTCGACCAGAGCCGCATTCCGCTCTTGGCGTCGAGCGCCGCCAACTCTCCCATACCGGTTCCCTGGAACACAAGACCGCCCGCCGTGGACAACACGCCGCCATTGGCGGCGCCTTCGCGCTCGGCGCGCCAGACCTCGCGCTGTCGGACGGGATCCCACGCGATGAGCGGACCGCCGACGCTGGCCAGCGTCGCCTGCAGCGCCGCCGCGCCTGCGGCCGGATCCGCCGCCGCCGCAGCCCGGCGGATGCCAAGGTTCGTGGTCAATGGCGAAGGCGTGAATGCGGCCTCATGCGCGAACGTGTAGTTCTGCTTGTGGATCGGAATGTAGACGAGACCGGTCTGGGGGCTGAACGACATCGGGTGCCACGTGTGGGCGCCGTTGGGGTTCTGCAGCGATGCGAACGGCTTTCCGGTCTTGTAGAACCGCGCCTCCGGCGTCTCCACCGGCCGGCCGGTCTTCATATCGACGTGCGTGGCCCAGCTGATGTCGGTGAACTTTTCAGCCGAAATCAGTGCGCCCGTCTTCGCGTCGAGCACGTAGAAGAAGCCGTTCTTCGGCGCCTGCATGACCACGCGGCGCGCCTGGCCGTTCAGCCGCACGTCAGCCACGATAATGTGCTGGGTGGCCGTGTGATCCCAGCTCTCGCCCGGTGACGTCTGATAGTGCCACACGTAGGAGCCGTCATCGGGGTCGAGCGCCACGATCGAGGCGAGAAACAGGTTGTCTCCCTTCCCCTCGCTGCGAATCAGCTGGTTCCACGGCGAACCGTTCCCGACGCCGACAAACAGCAGGTCGAGCTCGGGATCGTAGGCCATGGAATCCCACACGGTGCCGCCGCCGCCAAGCTTCCACCACTGACCGCTCCAGGTCATCGCGGCCGTTTTCAGAATGGGGTTCTCGAAACCGTCGGCGGGATTCCCGGGCACCGTATAGAAACGCCACGCGAGCTGTCCGGTATCCGCGTCGTACGCCGACACGTATCCCCGGACGCCGAACTCGGCGCCCCCATTTCCGATGATCACCTTGCCCTTCACCACGCGCGGGGCGCCGGTGATTGTGTACGGCTTGGTGCGGTCGATGGTGTTGACGTCCCACAGCTCGCGACCCGTGGCGGCATCGAGTGCGATCAGCCGGCCGTCGAAGGAGCCGACAAAGACCTTTCCCTCCCACACCGCCACGCCGCGATTGACCACATCACAGCAGGCATTGACCGCCCATTCGCCCGGCACCTCCGGGTCGTAAGCCCACAACAGCTTGCCGCTGGCCGCGTCATATGCCTTCACTTTGCTCCACGCGGTAGACACGTACAAGACGTCGTCGACGACGATCGGCGTCGCCTCCTGACCGCGACGGGAGTCGAGATCCGCGAACCACGACAGACCGAGCTTTCCGACAGTGGCAGTGTTGATCTGATCGAGCGGGCTGAACCGTTGCTCACCATACGTCCGCCCGTGCGACATCCACTCGCCGGGCTCGGCGTCGGCCGCAATGAGCCGAGCGGTGTTCACTGCGGCAGGACCTCTCGAAACCGCGCCCTCGGCGGGGGGCGCACCGGAAGAACAGCCGGCCGATGCAAGGGCAGCCAGCAGCAGTCCGAATAGAGACGCGCGCTTGGTCATCGGAGTCCTCCGGTTGTGCCGCTTGTTGCGACGGGAACCGATTATCCTCCAACCCTTCACGTTCTCGTCCTCGCGCGTTTCTTATAGAGTGTGCTGATGAAACGAACAGCCCTCGTCATCGCCGTGTTCTGCGCGGTGTTCCAGGCCGCAGACACCGCTGCGCACACGGCAACTTGCCAGACTGGGTAATGCGCCGGTGCTCCTCACCACTCCTTTCCACTCGCGCACCGCGCCCCTGATTCGCGCCCAAACCTGGCGACGCTGGGCGGGATATCAGGTCGCATCCGCGTACGATCCGCATCCCGATCGCGAGTACGCCTCGATCCGGAATGCCGCAGTGCTCATCGACGTCTCGCCGCTCTACAAGTACCGGATTACCGGCAAGGACGCAGCGCGGCTGCTCGATCGCATGGTGACGCGCGACGTGATGAAGTGCGCCGTCGGCCAAGTGCTGTATACGCCATGGTGTGACGCGCACGGCAAGGTCATCGACGACGGCACGATCTCGCGCCTCGACGAGGGGACGTACCGGCTCACGAGTGCCGAGCCTAACGCGCGCTGGCTGCATCTCAATTCGCATGGTCTGGACGTCAACGTCGAAGACATTTCGTATCAGACCGGCGCGCTCGCGCTCCAGGGCCCCTTCTCGCCCACAATCCTGCAGCAATTGTCGCCGGCGGATCTTGGGTCACTGAAATACTTCCGGCTCGTTCACACGACGATTCGCGACACGCCCATCACGATCTCGCGTACTGGCTACACTGGAGATCTGGGCTACGAGCTCTGGATCGATGCGTCCGACGGTGTGGCGGTGTGGGATGCACTCATGGACGTCGGCAGAAACTACGGCCTCGTTCCCGCGGGCATCTGGGCGCTCGATATCGCGCGCATCGAGGCGGGCCTGATCATGCTCGACGTGGACTACTTTTCGGCGCACCACGCGATGATCCCCGATCAGCTGTCCACGCCTTACGAGATCAACCTCGGCTGGACCGTCTCGGATACGAAGGGTCCGTTCAATGGGATATCGGCCCTTCACGACGAAAAACGGCGCGGGGCCTCCTGGAGCTTTGTGGGCCTCGAGATTGACTGGGTTTCGTACGAAAAGCTGCACCAGGAACGCGGCCTGGCGCCGCACGTCTCCAACATCGCCTGGCGGGCGAGCCATCCTCTATATAGAGGTGGCAAGCAGGTGGGATATGCGACCAGCGGCACCTGGTCGCCGCTCCTCAAGAAGTATCTCGCCCTTGCCCACGTGAGCGCCGACAGCGGCACGCCTGGGACGCAAGTGGAGATCGAGTTCACCGTCGAGCATCGTCGCAAACGTGCCCGCTGCGCCGTCCGCAGGCTGCCGTTCTTCGACCCGCCACGGAAAAAAGCGTGACGTCGGGCACGAGTCGATACGACGCGATCGTGATCGGCGGCGGACACAACGGCCTCGTCGCCGCGGCGTACCTCGCGCGCGCCGGCAAAAAGGTCGTCGTGCTCGAGCGGCGTCCGCTTGTCGGCGGCGCTGCCGTCACCGAAGAGGTCGTTCCCGGGTTCAAGTTCTCGGTCTTCTCCTACGTCGTCAGTCTCCTGCGACCTGAGATCATCCGCGAGCTCGACCTGCCCTCGCACGGCCTGCAGATCCTGCCGCTCGAGAGCACCGTCACGCCAATGGACAACGGCGACTATTTCGCGGGCTGGGGCGACGCGGACGAGTCGCGCGCGGAGCTGCGACGTCACTCGCCGCGCGACGTGGAAGCGATGGCGCAATTCGGCCGGCTCATGGTTCACATGGGCATGGCGGTGAAGCCGATCCTCAGCATGGTGCCGCCGGATCCATCGTCACTCGCGCCGAGTGACTTGAAGGGGCTGCTCGCGCTCGCCAAACACTTCCGGTCGCTCGGCTCGGGAAAGTTCCATGCACTGTACAAACTCATGACGATGAGCAGTGCGGATTATCTCGACGAATGGTTCGAGTTCGACACCCTCAAGGCGACGAAGGGTGCCAGCGGCATCATCGGCACTTTCCTGGGACCGCGATCGCCCGGCACCGCATATGTGCTCCTGCATCACTACATGGGCGAAATCGACGGCGCGTTCCGGGCGTGGGGATTTCAGAAGGGCGGCACGGGCGCGATCTCGAACGCGATCGCCTCGGCGGCGCGTGCGTTTGGCGCCGAGATTCGAACGGATGCGCCGGTGTCGAAGGTACTGACGTCCGGAAGCCACGTGTCGGGCGTCGTGCTCGGCAACGGCGACGAGCTGCGCGCGCCGCTCGTGATTTCGGGACTCGATCCGCGCCTCAC
Organism: Vicinamibacterales bacterium; assembly: GCA_036802945.1. Lineage (GTDB taxonomy): Bacteria > Acidobacteriota > Vicinamibacteria > Vicinamibacterales > UBA2999 > Gp6-AA40. The sequence continues at coordinate 9,753 of DAIRVG010000116.1, read as the reverse complement.
CTTCACGCAGCTGCTCGACCCGAAGACGTTGCCCAGCGACCTCGTGGACGGCGTCCGCAAGTACAAGTTTCGCGGCTCGAGCGGCAAGGTCAATCTGGCACTCAAGACGCTGCCTGAGTTCACGTGCTTCAGGAACGACCGCGACCTCGCGTTACGCGCAGCGCGTGGTGCATTCTCGATCTCGCCGACCGTCGAGTATCTCGAGCATGCGTACGACGACGCGAAGTACGGACAGTTCTCGCGTCAGCCGTACATGGACATCGTGATTCCGTCCATGATCGATCCCGGCATGGCGCCGCCGGGGCAGCACGTGATGAGCATCTTCGTGCAGTACGCGCCCTTCGACGTGACAGGCGGCTGGGACGACGCGAAGCGCGACGCATTCGGCAACACCGTGATCAAGACGCTGTCGTGCTATGCGCCAAATCTCGAGTCGATCATCGTCGGCAAGCAGGTCATCACACCGGCGGACATCGAGCGGATCACAGGGCTGAGCGAAGGAAACATCTTCCAGGGAGAGCTCGCGCTGCACCAGCTGTTCTTCCTGCGTCCGGTGCCGAAGTGGGCCAAGTATCGCACGCCGGTCCGCGGATTCTGGCAGTGCGGCTCGGGAACGCATCCCGGCGGCGGCATCATGGGCGCGAGCGGCCGCATCGCCGCGATGGAAATCCTGAAGGCGGGAACCAGCGCGTGAGATACGACGCGATCGTCATCGGTGCGGGGCCGAACGGCCTGACCGCGGCCGCGGCGCTGGCCAAGCGTGGACGCACCGTACTCGTGCTCGAGCGCGCACCCAAGATCGGTGGCCATACTCGTCCAATTGAATTCGCGCCGGGATTTCGCGCGCCTCTGAACGCTGACGCCGGCTGGGTCCCACCGAACGTGGCAAAAGTGATCGGCGAACGATCGGCACACGACAGAACGACGGCGGTTCGCCCGTACGAAGCGCCAGGACGAGACACACAGCGCAGGACGCAGCTCGTCGCGCGGCTCCACAAGTTTGCGGGCGTGCTTGGCGCGCTGTATCAGTTGGAGCCGCCGGACATCGACACAACGTCCCCAACGGAACTCCTGCCCTTACTTGGCGTCGCTCTCAGGACGAAAGCGCTCGGCCGCGCGGACATGATCGAGTTTCTCCGCGTGATGCCGATGTCCATCCAGGATCTCGTGGACGACACGTTTGAGCGCGAGGAACCCAAGGTCGAGATGGCGGCAGCGGCGATTCGCGACCTGCGACAGGGACCACGGTCCGCTGGCACGACCTTCAATCTGATTCACAACATGATCGGCGCGCCCGACGGATTCGTCACGCGCGCCACGTGGAAACATGAAGGCCCGGACGCGCTCGCGACAGCCGCCGAGAAGGCGGCGCGAGTCGCGGGCGCGGACATCCGTCTGGGCACCGGCGTCGCCCGAATCAGCGTGCGCGACAACGCGGTGACAGGCGTTGTGCTCGAAAACGGTGACGAATTCACCTCCGCAACCGTACTTTCCACCGCTGATCCGAAGCGCACGCTTCTTGGTCTCCTCGATCCCGTGTGGCTCGATCCCGAGTTCATGCATGCGGTGAAGAACATCAAGCTTCGCGGATCCACTGCGTACGTGATGTACGGCGTGGACACGGAGGTTGAACCCCATGGGTTCCCCCGGTCAGTCACCGCATCCACGGTTGCGCTCGAAAAAGCCGCTGACGCGGCAAAGTACGGAGAAGTGTCTCCTGAACCGCACGTCGAGTTCTTCTCGCCTTCCGCGCGCTGGCCGCATCTGGCGCCAGCAGGAAAGCATGTCGTCGTCGCGCGGCTGCAATATGTCCCGTACTCGCTCAAGCGCGGAGCGTGGAATGCGGCGCAAGCAGCCGAAATCGGTGACAAGGCAACGTGCGCGATCAATCGCGCCGTTCCGGGATTTGAGTCCAGCATCGTTCATCGTGCGGTGCTGACGCCGCGCGACATCGAAGAAACATTTGGAGTCACCGAAGGCGCGCTCACTCAGGGCGAGATGATGCTAGATCAGATTCTCTTCATGCGGCCGGTGCCCGGCTGGGCGCATTACGAGATGCCGGTGCGGGGCTTGTTTCTCGCGGGCTCGGGCGCCCATCCAGGCCCCGGAGTGCTCGGCGGTGCCGGTCTCCTCGCCGCGAAGGCTGCGTTGAAAAAGCTATAGAGTGTGCTCATGAAACGAACAGCCCTCGTCCTTGTCGTGTCCTGCGCGGCGTTCCAGGCCACACACGCCGCCGCGCGCGCGCAGGCGCTGCAAGCGCCCGCTGTAGCCGGTGCCGCGGTCGACATCCCTGGCGTGGTCAAGGGCGGCACCCCGATCGAACGCATCCTGACGGGATACGACGGCCTTGACGATCCAATCGGACTCACGGACGGAACACTGGTCTTTTCTGAGCCTGGGGCGCGACGGCTGCACCGGATGAACACGCGGACGAACGAGGTGTCGGTGCTCGTCGCGGACTCGAACGAATCGCACGGCGTGACCGAGGACGCGCGAGGCCGTCTCATTTCTGCGCAAGCGTGGGACGGATCGACGAGAATCGGCGTCATCTATCCGCCGGAGAGCCGCGCGGTGCTGGCCGACACCTACGAGGGGAGGCCGTTCAGCCGGCCCAACGATCTGATCGTTGCCAGGAACGGCGGCGTGTACTTCAACGATCCAGGGCTCACGGTGCAGCAGGCCGAGGTACTCGCGAAGCGGCTGGGAAAACCGCTCGAACCACGGCTGCCGCCAGCCGTCTACTACATTCCGCCCGGCGGGCGCGCAATCCGGATCGAAGACAGGATGATTCGCCCGAACGGCATCCAGTTGAGCCGTGATGAGAAGACGCTGTACTCCAGCGATTCGAACGGCTCCGACATCATCGCCTGGGATATCCAGCCAGACGGCCTCGTGCGCAACCGGCGGGCCTTCGGCTCGCTGACCGGCCGCAGCACACGTGACAACGGGCTCGGAGGGATCAAAACGTTTGCCGATGGCATGACGATCGACAACGACGGCCGACTCTACGTCGCGACCGGCGGCGGCATCGAGGTGCTGAGCGAACAGGGGCGGCACCTCGGCACCATTCCGATCAGATGCCCGCCGGCCGACTGCCAGAACCTCGCGTTCGGGGGGCCGGGAAAGAGCACGCTGTATGTCGCCGGCGCCGGCTCTTTGTACAAGGTTGAGATGATCGCTCGAGGATTTACCGGACGCCCCAAATAACCGCTTTACACGAAGGGACCACGCAGACCGTGAGCGGGAACGTTCTAGCGAAGAAGAGGCATCACTGGTGGTCATCTGGCAGGTGTGTCTCGCCGCGCGGGCGTTCGGCAAATTGAGTCACCCAATTTACTTGCCCGCGTCAAACAACACGACTTCGTCAACATAAAGCTCAACCGGTTGCCGGCCCGTCGGCTGCACGAAGAAGAAGATGGCATCCACCACGTTGCCAGCGGCGAAGGGAGAGTCTGTTCCGTCGTTGCGCCGCGAATCACGGCTGAAATCCACGTATCGCGTCGTCCATTCACCCTGCTTGAGGTTGGTCACGTTCACGTACCGATTGTCCTGCGCGGTGAGATCAAAGATCTGCACCGTCATCGTGGTGGCGCCAGAGAGGTGGTAACGGAAACGTAGCTTGGTACGCGCGCCCACGGGACGCACCGGATCAATGACGAGGCTCACCAGCTTGCCCTGGCCATCCTTGCGTGGCACGGCACGCGCCGCCCGCCAGAACGCGTTCGTTGGAGGTTCTTCCGCCAGTTCGAATTCGCCGGGCCAATACGGCTCCTTGGGCCCGGTGTCGAATGCAGCGAGAAAGATCACGCGGTTCGGGAACGCTTCGGGCTCGGGCGGCAAGGTCGGATCGTTGGCGAAGAAAATCACGTCGTCGATGAGCAAGCGGTATTTCGCGGCGTTATCAGGCAGACCGGCAAAGACTTTGAAGTCATCCATGCGGTCGCCTTCGACGAATCGCTCTGCGCTGCCGTCGTTGCGCTGCGCGTCGCGGGTGAAGTTCAACGTCAACTCTGACCAACGGCGCTCCGCCAGTCCAGCCACGCGAATGTTCCAGTTGTCTTCGCGAGTAAGGCTGAAGTGCTGGAACGTCGCCTCCGTTCCGCCTTCGAGGCGGTAGCGAAGGAAAAGCTGGTTCACCCTGCCCATGCGTGGTCCGGGAACGGGATTGATGCCCGTCATCACGGCACTGAGGTTCTGATAGGGTCCCGGTGCCGCAGCGAGGGCTGTGGTGTTCCCGGCGTAACGCGGCAGGTCATTGGTCTCCGCGCGACCAAACCAGCCGTAATCGGGCGTAAGTCCTTCGAAATCACACGCGGCCAGGATGCGATGGGGAAAGCTGCTGGGTCGCTGCGTATCGGCGCGCGCCTCGCCGCGCTGGGCAACGGCCGTGCGAACGCCAACCGCCATCAGCAACACAGTCAGGCCGGCAAGACTGGCGAAGAGGCGCGTCATGGACGGGAGGATACTCGCAACGCCCACTTCCTTCGGGCGAAATCCGGATCGTGAGTCGGCGATCCTGAGGCCTGTGGTATCAGTATGATACCATGCGTCAAAGGAGGCCCGCGATGGCAAACGTGTTGGTTCGTGACCTCGACGAGGACGTGCTGAAGCACCTCAAGGCCGCCGCGAAGGCCAACGGACGGTCGCTCCAGGCCGAAATCCACGACGTCCTCCGGCGGGCGAGCACGCGCAACCTTGCCGAAACCCGTCGGCTCTCCGCGCAGTGGCTCAAGCGACTGCGGCGTTCTGCCCAGTCGGACAGTGCCGCACTCATACGAGAGGACCGGGACGCTCGTTGAGCGTGTTCGTCGTCGACGCGAGCGTCGTCATCAAATGGTTCGTCCCGGAGGTGCGCGGAGACGCGGCGCGACGATGGCTCGCATCGCCGCATGAGTACATCGCGCCGGATCTGCTGTTTCCTGAGGCTGGTAATGCGATCTGGAAGAAGGTTCGACGCGGCGAGTTGACGGCGGACGAGGGTCAGCGCCTGGCTGTTGATCTGTCGGGTGTCGCCGTCGAGAGCATCTCGATGCGCAACTTGATGCAGGACGCACATGCTCTGGCACTCAGCACGGGCCTAACGGTGTACGACGCGATGTATGTGACGCTCGCGGTGAGGCTCAAGACGCAGGTAATTACTGCTGACGAGCGGTTGACCCGAGCGCTCGCCGCGCGCCCCATGATGGCCGGACACGTGCGCTCCGTCGAGGATTTCACTGAGTGAGAGATGCATCGCGTTTGACACGGAAGACGCGTCCGTAGACAGGGTGCGACGAACGGATCGTTCTCGAGATCGAGCTGCCTCCTCGCGGTCTCGCCGCCCTCACCGTGGAGCTCGCGCCAGCATGAGCGACCAGAAGAACGCTGCCCGGCGTGTCGCCCTAACGTACGGCGATGACCAACTCCAGACGCTCCAACAGAATACCTTCCGATATTTCTGGGAGGAGACCAACCCTGAGAACGGCCTGATTCCCGACAACACAGCAGCCGACGCCATACCTGCCAGCATCGCCGGTGTGGGATTCGCGCTTTCCAGCTATCCCGTAGCGGCGGAGCGCTCGTTCGTGCCCCGCACGCAGGCGGTGGAGCGTACGCTGGCCACGTTGCGCTTCTTGTGGACGGCTCCGCAAGGTCCGATGCCGGACGCGACCGGTCATCGGGGCTTCTTTTATCATTTCCTCGATGTCACGACCGGCCGGCGCGCGTGGCACTGTGAGCTGTCGACGATTGATACGACCATCCTCATCGCTGGCGCGTTAACCGCGGCTGCCTACTTCGACCAGGCAACGGACGACGAGCGTGAACTGCGAAGGCTCGCCGACGCGTTGTACCGGCGCGTGGATTGGCAGTGGGCGCAAAACGGTGATGCGACCGTTTCACATGGGTGGAAGCCCGAAACCGGCTTCTTGCGAGCTCGCTGGCAGGGATACAACGAGGCGCTGCTTCTATACGTGCTCGGCCTTGGCTCGCCGACGCATCCCCTCCCCGAGACAAGCTATCTGGCTTGGACGTCGACCTATCGCTGGAAGAAGTTGTACGGCTACGAATTTCTCTTCGGCGCCCCGCTGTTCATGCATCAGCTCTCCCACCTCTGGATCGACTTCCGCGGCATCCAGGATGCCTTCATGCGCCGACGGGCGAGTGACTACTTCGAGAACAGCCGTCGCGCAACCTACGTGAACCAACAGTACGCAATTCGGAATCCCAGGGGCTTTCGCGACTATGGCCAGCACGCGTGGGGCGTCACGGCGAGTAACGGCCCGGGGCCGACGACGCGTAGGGTGAGAGGAATCACACGGCGCTTCCTTGGATATGTCGCGCGAGGCGTGCCGTATGGTCCGGATGACGGCACGCTGGCTCCATGGGCCGTCGTCGCATCGCTGCCGTTCGCGCCTGAGATCGTGCTTCCCACTCTGCAGCACTGTTCCGAGACGTACCCGAAGATCGAGAACGAATACGGGCTCGTCTGCAGTTACAACCCGACGTTTCCGGGTCACGCCTCCGGAGGTTCCGGCTGGATCTCCCAAAACCATTTCGCGCTCGATCAGGGGCCGGTCATTCTGATGATCGAGAACCATCGTTCAGGGTTGATCTGGCGGCTCATGCGGAGCTGTCCATACATCGCCGGGGGTCTGCGCCGCGCGGGATTTACAGGCAGCTGGTTGGCTGGGTCCGCACCCAACCGCTCGTAGATATGCTTTTTCTATGTGCCTCTTCAGCGCGCCGCTCTGACGCGGTCGGCGCCGCGACAACGCCCAACGGATCGAAGCTCCAGCTGACATCGGCTCAGACCATCCTCGGTTTCAACTGGACCCCTGCATAGAAGAGGTAGACCCCAGTCCTCTGCCGGATCTGACTATGCGCGCTCGCGACCGGAGCGCGACAGCTGTCGTTCATGTCCGTCGTTCACGCGTCGCAGTCACGACGCGCTTTTTGGCGGTTCAGCATCGACAAGAGCGCCGCGGCCCCCGTATGCGCGTGCGACCGAGGCAGGCTTCTTGCCCCTCATACAAACACCGTGATCGCCCCGCGATCACAGCACAACGGGAGGTCTCCATGAAAACGATGACTCGAATATTGATCGGCCTCGCGGTTTCCGCGCTGCTGCCCTCCGTAGCTATAGCCCAAAAGGTCACCTACGACTACGACCGCGACACGGACTTCACGCGCCTGAGAACATACGCGTTCAAGGACAGCCCGACCAAGGAGACCACGGCTTCAGAGACGACCACATACGACAACCCGTTGGTGCACGAGCGCATCAAAGCAGCCGTTACCTGGCAGCTCGAAAGCCGGGGCCTGAGGAGAGTTGAGGAACACCCGGATGTTTATGTGATCACGCGCCAAACCTTCGAGACGCAAAAGGACTATACGGTGTACAGCCCGTACGGCTGGGGATGGGGCGGCTATGGTTACGGCTGGGGATGGGGCGGCTATGGCTACGGCCCGGGATGGGGCGGCTTCGGGTACACGGATATCGAGGTCCGGGACATCATCGTCGGAACGTTGACGATCGATCTCGAGGACGCTGCCACCGGTGAACTGCTTTGGCGTGGTGTCGGCGTGAAAAGGGTGCATACGCACTCGTCGCCGGAGAGCCGCGACAAGAGGGTTCTCCGCGGGGTCGAGAAGATCTTCAAGAAATTCCCGACGAGCGGAGCGGTGGCGACCTCCGGCCACGACGTGCCGAGACCTCGATGACGGGATGTCGTGAGTGGCGGGGTCATCCCTGGCCACGTTCCCGACGTCGCGCGTGGCGCAACACGCCGCTCGACAGCAGGCGGGTCCTTTCGGACCCGCCGTTGGATCTTTCACACATGATCCGTCGCACGTGTTTCGCCGGTCGGTCCTGTCGCGAGGCTGCAGGTTAGCTCGCCGCCCGGCATGCCGGATGTTGGCAGCCGCAGCGGAGCTCGGTATGCTGGTCCGACTCCTTGCAGTACTCGCTGCAGTACTTTCCGTACGTACCGTGCTTGGGCACCGTGCACTGGCAGCTGGGATGTGCGCATTTGTTTGCGTCGGCCATGTCCGAGTTACCTCAGGTAAATAGGAATCCCAAGCTCGGGGACTGCGATTCGACGTTCTCCGTATTTCGAGTTCGTCACTTTCCCTGGCGGGTGGGTGCACACATTGGCGCCATCGGGATTCCAGCCTGGCTGATGCGATCCGTCGCGGTCGTCACTTCCCCGCCAAACGTCGTCGGCGCCGCCGGTCCGGCGTCATGGATTGGGACGTCTTGTACCGGAAGATCTGCCCGCCCCGTCTTCGCGTCCGCGTTCTCTTGCCTGGGATTCTTCAAATCATCTGATTGTCTTGCCATCACACTGCCTCTTGGATCCGTACATCCGTCATGCCCGCCCATGCTCACGCAGCCTCGACTCGAGAGCGGCTCGTCGTGCAGAGACCTTGAGACTAAGCAGAGTCAGACTCGGCGCCTATGCAAATTCGGCATTTGTTTGGCGTTGCAAGTGTTCTAGTCATGGTTCTTCGTGATCACTTCTGGAAGGGATAGATCACGTTCCAATCGCGCTTCATGTCCACGACCGTCCAGCCACGTTGCGGCGCCTCGTCAAGCGCCTTGTCGAGATGGCCAATCTGCGAGTGACGGTCGTACGCCCATTCGCGAACGCTGTCGGTGTGATGCACGATCAGCCCGAATCGCGCCCCGGGCCCAGCGGTGGTCCATTGCAGCATCTGCAGGTCGCCGTCGGAGTTGCCGAAGGCCGCAATCGGCCGGCGGCCGATGAACTTGTTGATGGCCACCGGCTTTCCTGGGCCATCGTCGATGAACTCGATCTTTGGCTGCCGCATGAGCAACGGTTGTCCGGCCGCATCGATCTGGAATGCCGTCTCGAATGTGGTGCCGACCACCTGTTCGGGCGGCACGCGATAAACAGATTCCGTCCAGGCGCGCATGAACTCGACGGTGCCACCCGACACGATGTAGACCTTGAAGCCGTTGGTGCGAAGGTAGGCCATCAGCTCGAGCATCGGCTGAAACACCAGGTCGGTGAATGGGCGATTCAGTGTCGGATGCCGCGCCGTCCGCAGCCACTCGATGACCGACGCCGTGAAGTCGTCGGTCGACATCCCCGTGTGCGTGGCCAGTATGAGTTCGACGAGCCCTTTCTCGCCGCCGGCCGCGAGCGTCTTCATGTCCCCGTCGAGGGCTGCCTTGAACGGCTGTTGCGTCCGCCATCCGGGATGGCTTGGGGCCAGCGCCTTCACACGGGCCAGCGCGAACTCGAATTGGAAATAGAGCGGCTGTTCGGACCACAGTGTGCCGTCGTTGTCGAACGTCGCGATGCGTTCGGGAATCGGCACGAATGACGGGCCGCCCACCGTGGTAACTTTCCCGACGAACGCGACGATGGCCTGCTTGGCCGCGCCGTCATGCCAACTCGGCAGAGGATCCGCGAAGGCCTGACGCGCCGACGACTGACCTGTAGAGGCCGTCGCGAGACATACGATCGCCAGGATGCCGATACCGCCGCGAACGCGCCTGCGTGTCATCGCTGTGAATCGTCGCTCGCGATTCTTAAACGTTGCCCGAGTCGCGAGCTATGCGCTTTCGGCAACCAGCTTCCACGTTCAGCCGGAGAAAATGCGGCCTCTACTGGGAGGGCGATCGGGCCGGAGCACCGCGTCACCGTGACAACGATGCTCCGGGTCCGATTACTGCCGCGCCATCGCGATGCGCAGCGCGTCTTCCGGAGTGACCAGGTGGTCTAAATTCTCGGCCGCATCTGCAAT
>DAIRVG010000115.1:0-19089 GCA_036802945.1 Vicinamibacterales bacterium | reverse complement strand
GCCTGCGCCAGCTTGATGCGCTGCTTCATGCCGGTCGAGTAGGTCTCGAGGTTGCGGTACCTCGCCTCACCCAGCCCGACGTAGAACAGCACTTCGTGCGCGCGCTGCATCGCGTTGGCACGCGGGAGGCCCGCGAGTTCGCCGCAGTACGCCACGAACGAGACGGCGTTCATTCCTGGAATATGCGCGTCGCTTTCCGGCATGTAGCCGACGCGAGCACGGATGGCGCGCGGCGTGCGTTGCACGTCGTGACCGAGCACCTGCATCCGGCCACTGGCCGGGGGAAGCAGGCCGAGTAACGCCTTGATCAGCGTGCTTTTGCCGGCGCCGTTTGGCCCGAGCAGTCCGACCGCACCCGGGGGAAACTCGGCGGTGACGTCCCGCAGCGCCACGTAGCGGCCGTACGAGACGCTGACGCGATCGAGAACGACCGCGGAACGTGAACGATCCGAACGGTCCGAAGGATCCGAACGGTCCGAAGGATCGATGTTCACAGCGTTCCGCGGAGGCCGAGCGCGTCGGCGCGCTGTCGCATGAACGCGATCACGTTGGTGACGTGTTCCTCCAGCGGCAGCTTCAGCTCCTCGGCGCCGCGCCTCAGGTCGTCGCGCGAGACGTTCCGCGCGAACGCCTTGTCTTTCATCCGCCTGATCACCGATGCCGGCTCCAGATCGAGGACGCTCTTCGACGGCCGGACGAGCGACGCCGCGGTGACAAACCCGGACATCTCGTCGCACGCGTATAGCGTTCTTTCGAGAAGACTTTCGCGCGCGACACCCGAGTAGTCGGCGTGGGAGAGAATCGCCCGCGTCACCCACTCCGGATAGCCGCGACGCTGCAGCTCTTCGCATCCGCGAAACGGATGGTCGGCAGCGGTCTGGTAGCGCTCGTAATCGAAATCGTGAAGAAGCGCGACGACGCTCCACGCCTCCTCGTCCTCGCCGAACTTACCCGCGTAGCCGCACACCGACGCTTCAACGGCCAGCGCGTGCTTCCGGAGGCCCTCGCTCGTCGTCCATTCGGTCAGCAACGCCCACGCGGCGTCCCTGGTGAGAAGTGAGTTCATCGAAACCAGCCTATTCGATCGCAGGGCGCCCCTTGTGGGCGGGGCCTTTCGGTCCGCTTATCTGACCGGCCGAGGCGCGTCGCGAGCCAGCGTGAGGCCGCGCTCGATCACCGATGTGGCCTTGTCCGTCAGCTCGTACTCGACAAGCTGCCGAGGATCGGCCCAGACGGCAGCATCAACATCCGATCCGGCGCACAGCTCTCCAGACACGGGCCAGCACAGGTAGTCGACGAGGACGAAGTGGTAGCGGACCCGCCGTTGCTCGTCACGCGTGATGCGATCGAACACCTCGATTACCGGACCGACATCGACCAGAAGCCCGGTTTCTTCGAGCATCTCGCGCCCAAGAGCCGCCTCGAGCGTCTCTCCGATTTCAACCATGCCGCCCGGCAGGCTCCAATGGCCCTTCAGCGGTTCATAGCGCCGTCGGATCAGGACGACCTTTCCGTCGTCGACGATGACGGCACCGACGCCAACGATCGGACGCTCTGGATATTGACGCGTGTCGGTCGCGCGCGGTTGAACGGGGTCGTTCACGCTTCTATCTTCTCTCTTCTCGGTTCGTGTGCATGTTCGCCCGCAGGGCGCACGGAACCTGAAAGTGAACACGAACGGAGAACAGAGAACTCAGAAGTATGAACGGCATTATTCGCCAATTACTTTGACGACGACGCGTTTGCGGCGCCGACCGTCGAACTCGGCGTAGAACACCTGCTCCCACGGTCCGAGATCGAGCTTCCCGGCCGTGATAGGCAGCATGACCTGGTGGCCCATGATCGTGCGCTTCAAATGCGCATCGGCGTTGTCTTCTCCCGTCTGGTGATGGAGGTAGTCGAGGCCCGACGGCGCCAGCTTCTCCAGCCACACCTGGAAGTCGTGAATGAGACCGTCCTCCCAGTCATTCACGTACACGCCGGCGGTGATGTGCATCGCGGAAATGAGGACCATGCCTTCGTTTACACCGCTCTTCTGCACAATCTGCGCGACCTCGTCAGTGATTCGGATGAACTCCTGGCGCTTCTTCGTGTTGAACCACAGATACTCGGTCAGAGTTTTCATAGCGTCAGGCTGGCCTCGGCGTTGACGTCGACGGGAGTGGCAATACCCTGACGGAACCGCCGCAGCCCGGCCGCGGCGATCATCGCTGCGTTGTCCGTCGAGAGGGCCAGGCTCGGAACGAATACAGGGAGGCTTTTTGCCTGACCGCGCGTCGCGGCGTCGGCCCGCAGCCGACTGTTTGCTGACACACCGCCCGCGATGCCGATGCTCCTGGCCTGGTACCAGCCCACCGCATCGAAGAGTCGATCCAGCAGCGTCTCGACGACGACGCGTTGAAAGCTCGCGCAGATGTCTGCTGTCTCAACCTCAGGCAAGGGATCGGACACCGCGAGGCCGAGGGCTGCGCGCCGTGCGGTGACATGGCGCAGCACCGACGTCTTCAGCCCGCTGAAGCTGAAATCGCGTCGGCCCGGCAGATGCGGCGCATTCCGATCCACATGCGTCAGCCGCATTTTCGGGAACGGCACCGAACGGTCGTTGCCGCCGCTGGCGAGACGATCGACGACTGGGCCCCCCGGATAGCCCAGCTGCAACAGCTTGGCGACTTTGTCGTACGCCTCGCCTGCCGCGTCGTCTCGTGTACGTCCGAGCAGCTCGTACGATCCTGGGGTCATGATGCGATACAGGCTGGTATGACCGCCTGATACCACGAGCACGATCGCCGGCATCGGCATCTCGCCGCCCTCGAGCACGAGCGATTCGATATGACCGGCAAGATGATGAACCGGCACGACGGGCACGCCGCGCGCCCAGGCGAATGACTTCGCGAACGACAGCCCCACAAGCAGTGAACCGACCAGCCCCGGACCCTGGGTGACCGCGACCGCGTCGATCGGAGGCGTCCTCCCGTCGGAAATTGCGCTCTCGACAACACCACAGATGTCGCGGATGTGCTGCCGCGCTGACAGCTCGGGGACAACACCGCCCCATTCGCGATGGATATCGACCTGCGAGGCGACGACGTTCGAGCGGATCCGCCATGGACGCGCCTCGTCACCTGTCTCTTCGACGAGTGCCGCAGAGGTTTCGTCGCACGACGTCTCGATGCCAAGAACGATCATGTCAGCCCGCAGCCGGCAGCAGGCAGCCGGCAGTGGGAGACAAGCTGACACAAGTAGCCGGCGGTCTTCTTCACTGCCGGCTGCCAGCGGTCAGCTGCCCGCTGTCCATGAGCGCGGCGAGCGATTCCTGGAATGGCGCCCGCGCGATACCGCGTTCGGTAATGATCGCGGTAACGAACTTCGCTGGAGTCACGTCGAAGGCCGGGTTGCGGATGTGGGCCCCTTCCGGGGTGAGCCGATTGGCGCCCACGTGCGTCACCTCGCGAGCGTTACGTTCCTCGATCGGGATGTGCGAGCCGTCCGGTGTGTTGAGATCGATCGTCGATAGCGGCGCCGCGACGTAGAACGGAATGCCGTGCTCCTTCGCGAGCACCGCGACGCCATAAGTGCCGATCTTGTTGGCGACGTCTCCGTTCGCCGCGATGCGATCGGCGCCGACCACGACCAGGTCGACGTGACCTAGCCGCATCATGGATCCTGCCATGTTGTCGGTGATGACCGTCGTGTCGATCCCGTCTTTCACGAGCTCCCACGCGGTGAGCCGGGCGCCCTGGAGGAACGGACGCGTTTCATCGGCAAGCACGGCGACTTTCTTTCCCTGCTCCACCGCCGCGCGGATCACGCCGAGCGCGGTGCCATACCCGGCCGTCGCCAACGCCCCGGCATTGCAGTGCGTGAGGATGCGCGCGGTGTCCGGCACGAGCACGGCTCCAAACGCGCCCATCGTCCTGCAGCTCTGCACGTCGGCGTCGTGAATGCGCCGCGCTTCGTCTTCGAGGCGCTGTTTGATCTCATCGACGGAGCAGCCTCCCTGCGCTGCGTCGGCAAAAACCTGCTTCATGCGCTCGATCGCCCAGAACAGATTGACTGCGGTGGGCCGTGTCGCCGCCATGAGGTCGCAGACCTTTTGGAATTCCGTGGCGAATTGCTTCGTCCCGGTTGCCTTGCTCCGACGCATGCCCAGCGCGATGCCCATGGCCGCGGCGACGCCAATCGCGGGTGCGCCACGAATCACCATCGTTTTGATCGCCTTCGCGACGTCCTGGGCGGTTTTGCACGAGACGTAGATCTCGGTGCCGGGGAGCTTTCGCTGGTCGATCATCACGACCGCGTCGTCTTTCCATTCGATTGTAGGGAGCATCGGTTCCTGATGATATCAACCACGAAGGTCACGAAGGTCACGAAGGTCACGAAGAAGTCTTGCTCTTCGTGTCCTTCGCGTGCTTCGTGGTTTCATTACTTCAACAATCGAGCGTCAAATGGAATCGGAAGAAGGTCGCTCAGCCGGTGCCTTCCCGTCTCCTTCGTCAGGTTGGCGAGAATGACTTCCATGTCCCCGCCGAACTCCCAGAGGATCTGACGGCACGCGCCGCACGGCGGCGTCGGCGCCTCCGTCTCCGCGACAACCACGATGCGGCGAAACTCGCGATGACCTTCGGACAGTGCCTTGAACATCGCCACGCGCTCGGCGCAGATGGTCAGGCCGTACGTCGCGTTCTCGATGTTGCAGCCGGCGATGATCGTGCCGTCGGCGGTCTCCAGCGCGGCGCCCACCTTGAAATGTGAAAACCCCGCATGCGCGTTCAGGCGGGCGTTGCGCGCGGCGGCGATGAGATTAGAGTCGCTCAACAATCCCCTCGAGCAGCGCGATGAAGGAGCCCCGCACGCGCCGCGCCGTTTCCATGACCTCGTCGTGCACGAGCGGTTGCGGGAGCACACCCGCCGCCATATTCGTGATGCACGAGATGCCCAGCACTTCGATCCCCATGTGGCGGGCGGCGATCGCTTCCGGGACCGTCGACATGCCAACGGCGTCGGCGCCGATGGTCCGGAAGAACCTGATCTCCGCGGGTGTCTCGTAACTCGGACCATGCACCGCGATGTAGATGCCGTGCGACACCGGCACACCCTTCGCCCGCGCCGCATCGTCGGCGATCCGCCTCAGGCGTGCCGAATAGACCTCACTCATGTCAGGAAAGCGCGTTCCGAAACGATCATCGTTCATGCCGATCAGCGGGTTGCTCCCAAGCATGTTGATGTGGTCGTCGATGATCATCAACGCGCCCTGCGCGAAGCCGGTGTTGATACCGCCGGCTGCATTGGTCAGGATGAGCCGCCGCACCCCAATCCGCCCCATCACGCGCGTCGCAAAGACGATGGTGCCGAGGTCGTGGCCTTCGTAGAAATGCACGCGGCCCGACAGAGCGGCGACGCGCGTTCCGCCCACATTGCCAATGACCAGTTGCCCCTCGTGGCCCACGACTCGCGACGCAGGCCAATACGGCAGGTCGCCGTACGGCATCGTAATGGCGTCGGCCAGGGTGCCGGCGAAATCGCCGAGCCCTGAGCCCAGGACGATGGCCGTCTCGGGCAGCGCGCTGCACCGGCTCCGGACCATCGCCGCCGATGCTTCGACGCGGTCGTACATCGAGAGATCGCTCACAGCAGCATTCCGGCAATCGTCGCGGTGAGAAAGTTCGCAAACGTGCCGGCGAGCATCGCGCGCAGCCCGAGACGCGCCAGGTCGTGACGCCGCTCGGGCGCGAGCGCACCGATGCCGCCAATCTGGATTCCGATCGAGCTGAAGTTCGCGAAGCCGCAGAGCGCATAGGTCGCGATGGTGAAGGACTTCGGATCCAGGGACGCTTTGAGCGTGCCGAGCTGCGCGTACGCCACGAACTCGTTCAACACCATTCGAGTCCCTAACAGGTTGCCGATGGTGCTGGCGTCACGCCATGGCACGCCAAGGCTCCAGGCAATCGGGGAAAACACCCAGCCGAAGATCTGCTGCATGCTCAGGCCCGCGAGGCCGAGGATCGCGTTGACCAGCGCAATCAGCGCGAGGAAGGAGATCAACATCGCGCCGACATTCAACGCCAGGTGCAATCCTTCGCCCGTGCCGCGTCCCACGGCATCGATCACGTTGACGTCGGTCCGCTCCACGTTCAACCTGACGGTGCCCATCGTCTCCGGTTGACGCGTCTCCGGCACGAAGAGCTTGGCCATCAGCAGCGTTCCTGGCGCGGTCATGATGACCGCGGTCAGCAGGTGTTGCGCTTCGACGCCGAACAGGATGTACGCCGCCATCACTCCGCCAGAGATGTGCGCCATCCCCGCCGTCATTACCGTCATCAGCTCTGACTCGGTCATCCGCGGGAGAAACGGCCGGATGGTGAGCGGTGCTTCGGTCTGGCCCATGAAGATGCTCGCGGCGACGTTGAGCGACTCGGCCCCGCTCGCCCGCATGAAGCGGCGCATGACGACCGCGAAGACGCGGACGACCACCTGCATCACGCCGAAGTAGTAGAGCATCGCGAAGAGCGCCGCGATGAAGATGATCGTGGGCAGGACCTGGAAGGCGAAGATCGTCCCGTATTGCACGCCTTCAGGGCCGAACACGTTGGTCATCGCGCGCGGCCACACCTTTGGATCGCCGAGCGGACCAAAGACGAATGCGGAGCCTACGTAGGTGAAGTTCAACAGCTTCGTGATGTATCCGCCAAGCGTCTGGAAGACGAGACGGCCGGCGTCCGTCTTCAGAACGATGAGCGCAAACACGAACTGGAGGGTGAGACCCCACCCGACCGTGCGGTAGTCGATGGACCGCCGCGCAGAGGAGAGACAGTACGCGAGAGCCAGAATGACCGCGAGTCCCGCCACCGGCTGGACACGTGTCACCCCGGCGGTGCCGAGACCGATGGCTACCGCTCCCACCAGCGCGAGACCGCCCAGCACCGTCAGGTCGGCAGTGGTCCAGGGCTGGCGTCCGAGCTGGGGCGTGTCCGTGTCCGTCACGATCTGCATGGAGTCCTCACCGCACCTCGCCAAGCAACTTTGCGCGTGGCACAGGCGCTTCATCGCCGATGGATATTGATTCGCCGCACAGCACGAGCGCCGCGCCGAGTCCCCGCCCATCGCGATGATGGAGCTCCAACAGTGGCTGCCCGCGCTCCACGCGATCGCCTGGCTTCACCAGCGTGACGATGCCGACGGCGTGGTCGACCGGATCGCCGACCGCGGATCGGCCCGCGCCGAGCTCGTTGCTGGCGCGCCCCAACGCCTCCGCCTTCATCCGGACCACGAACCCGGCGCGGGACGCCTCGAATCGTGCGCGCCCTGGCGCGGCCGGCAGCAACGACGGGGCGTCGACCACGCGCGGGTCGCCGCCGTGCGCGTCGATCATCCGGGCGAACGTCTGCAGCGCGCGACCAGAGGCGAGCGCCTGCGCGACACGTGCAGCCGCCGCGGTCGCGTCCGACTCTACACCGCTGAGCATCAACATCCGCGCGGAAAGCCGCAGCACGACCGCGGTCAGGTCGGCCGATCCGCCACCCTTCAGCGTGTCGATGGTTTCCACGATTTCGAGCGCATTGCCGATCGTGGAACCGAGCGGTGCCTCCATGTCGGTGAGAAACGCCTCGGTGCGCACGCCTGCGTGCCCGCCGATGGCCACCATCGCTTCGGCGAGCGCCCGCGCGTCATTCACGTTCTTCATGAACGCCCCGTCGCCGCACTTCACGTCCAGCACCAGCGCATTGCTCCCTTCCGCCAGCTTCTTGCTCATGATCGACGCGGCGATCAGCGGGATGCTGGGGATAGTGGCCGTGACGTCGCGCAGCGCGTAGAGCTTCTTGTCGGCCGGCGCCAGCGAGGCGGTCTGGCCAATGATGCTCGTCCCTACGTCGCGCAGCACACGCTTGAATTCGTCGATCGTGAGGTTGATCCGGTAACCAGGGATCGACTCGAGCTTGTCGAGGGTGCCGCCGGTATGGCCGAGACCTCGACCCGACATCTTTGGCACCACAACCCCGCAGGATGCCGCCAGCGGCGCGAGCACGATCGACACCTTGTCGCCGACCCCGCCCGTGCTGTGTTTGCCGACCTTGATGCCCGGAATGTCCGACAGATCGACGCGATCGCCGGAGCGGACCATCGCGTCGGTCAGCCAGGCGGTTTCCTCGTGGGTCATACCGCGGATCACAATGGCCATCAGCAGCGCTGACGACTGGTAGTCGGGTAGGGTACCGGCCGTCACACCATCGACGAAGAGTTCGATCTCCTCGCGGGACAGCGGGCGGCCATCGCGCTTTCCCGCGATTACGTCGACGATGCGCATTGAGCAGGCATTTTATTCAATAATCGAGACCGCGATGACCCGGACGCCCGCCCTCCTTCCGGATCTGATACCTCCGTGCATCACGCTCCACACATGGGAGCGCGATGGAGGCGGCGCGGTTTCTGAAAGCGATCGTGCAATAGGACCCCAAGTCCCTGGGGATGTGGGATGTGGGATTTGGTATTTGGGATTTCGATGACGACTCCAGTACCTACCGAGGCGATGTCCGTCGAGCAAAGTGCCGCGCTCGCCGATTTCGCTCGGACGTGCAAAGCGGCCGCGCGGTCAGTGTCCCTCTACCCGGCCACCCATCCTGCGATCCAGGGCGCGCTCGCACGCGTGGTGAATGCATCGCGCCGCATCACCGCGGCGGGAGACGTCACGATTACGGTCATGCCCGAGCTGCTCGTGATCGACGGGCGGGCTCCAGCCAAACCGGATGCCGCCATCGGCGAATTCGCCGGGTTGCTGCACGATCGTCTGGTGGGCACGTTGCGCGTCGACCACGAGGCCGATGCGACCGACTGGCGAACGCTCCTGCTGCTCCTGTCGCGGACCTCGGAAGAGTTGATGGGAGACGGTGGCATCGCCAAGGCATGGGCCGCGACGGGGCAGCCGCATTTCGAGATCCGCGAAATCGACTACGCGGAGGTGCTGCGCGAGCGCACGGGCGTGGACGGCGCCGCATGGGATCGCATCATCGAGTTCTGCCTGCAGGGCGACGGCGGTGGATCGATTGATGAGCGCGCGCTCGAAGGGGTGATCGGCGCGCTCGACAGTGTCGAGCGATTTGGCGAGCTGATCGAGCGCATTCAGTCCGCATCGGGCGCCGGCGCCAGCGTCGGGGCGCGCGCGGCCGCCCTGCTCGGCTTGATCAGCAAGGCGCTCGAGGCGCTGAAGCAACGCCAGCAGGGCGACCAGGACGCGGTGCTGCAGACGATCGCCGACTCCGCGCGCCACATGACGCCGGACATGATGCTGTCCATCCTCCACCAGGCGCGCCAGCAAACCGAAACCGGCGAGCAGCCGCTGGCGGCGGCCATCGTGCAGCGGATGGGCGACGACCCGATTGCGACGTTCGTCTCGAAATCCGTGGTTGCCGAACGCGGCGCGACCGAGCGCCTCGCGCTCGCGTTCGAAGCACTGGTCCCGGATACCGAACGCAAGGAGCGGCTCCTCGATCTGGCCAGGACCAACGCGGAACAGACAGATCTCGGGACCGAACCGGGCTTCGACGACCTGTGGCAGGGCGCGACCAGCATGCTCATGTCGTACTCGGACAAGGGCTTCGTCTCCGAAGAGTATGGGCTCGAGCTGTCCGGTACGCGGACCCAGGCGATCGAAGTGGAGCGTGTGTCCGATGATCCGCCTGAACGCGTCCAGGGGTGGCTGGCGACAGTCAGCGATGTCGCGCTGCGCGAGCTCGATCTCGCGCTGATCCACGACCTCCTTCGGATCGAGAACGATCCGCAGACATGGCAGACCATCGCGTCGGTTGCGTCCGCCGAAATCGAACGCCGCGCACTGTCTGGCGACGTCACGACGGCGCAGGCGCTCCTGAACGACGTGGTCGCAGAGCGCGGCGACGAAGGGCGCGCCGCGCTGCGTCCTGTCGCCGAATCGGTCTTGAACAAGCTTGCTGAGGGCCAGATCGTTCGTCACATCGTGTTTCATCTGCGGAAGGTCGACGATGCGGGCGTCGAGCCGCTCAGCCGGATGTGCCACACGATCGGCCCATCCGTCGTGGGCCCGCTTGCCTTCGCGCTGGCAGTCGAAGACAGCAATCGCGCCATCCGGCGACTGCGAGAGCTGCTGATCGGATTCGGGGCGGCGGGAAGGCAGTCGGTTGAGCAGCTCAAAAATTCCTCGAATCCGGCCGTCCGCCGTACGGCGATCGACCTGCTCCGCATATTCGGCGGCCGCGAGGCGCTGCCGGAGCTTGCGTCGATGCTGGATGACGCGGACCCGCAAGTGCAGCGCGAATCGATCCGCGCGATCGTGCTCATCGGCACCGATGAGGCGTTCGCGGTGCTCGAACAGGCGCTCATGGGCGGCGACGCCTCACGAGGCACGATCCTGCAACAGCTGATCGGACTCAGAGACGACAAAGCCATTCCGCTCCTCTGCTACGTCCTGGACCACACGTCTCCGCGCCGCAAGCTGGTTCCTGTTCACGCGCAGATCATCGAAGCCCTCGGGAGTCTCGGGGCGCATCCGGCCTCGACCAACACCCTGCGTGCTGTCCTCTACCGTGGTCAATGGTGGGCGCCGCTCCGCACGGCTGCCCTGCGACAAGCGGCGGCCGCCGCCCTGAAACGGCTCGGATCGCCGGAAACGCTGGCCGTCCTGCGTGACGCAGCCGCCAACGGCACCCGCGGCGTGCGGAACGCCGCAAAGCGATACGTGGCGTCAGTGCCGAGGGAGGTCTCGTGAACGCCGTGCAGAGGGCGCGTCTCGCCGACGATCTGGTCCGCCGTCTCGCGGCGGCGATTCGCGGTGCCCAGCTCTACGCGCCAGGTCATCCACTCGTCGTGCGAAGCGTGACGTCGCTGGCTGAAGCGCTCTCGCAGATTCACATCTCCTCCGCCTCCATCGCGATTGGCATCGTGGGTGACGACCTCGTGGTGGGCGAGATACCGGTGCCGCGCGCCGCTGAGAACATGGGCGAACTGATGCGGCGGCTTCAGCAGGCAGGCGTCGAACGCATCGTCGTCGATCGCGGCGTCGAGATCGCGGAGCTCACTCGCCTCGTGCAGGCGCTCGCGAGCGCCGATTCCGCGCAGGTCGGGTCGGTGACGGGATTGCCGCACATCCGCGTGGGGCGGCTTCAGGTCGAGCGTCGCGTCGACGAGCCTTCGGGCGACATCGCGACATTCCGGCGGCTCTACGACGATGCAGTATCGGTGGCCTCGCGAATCTGGGACGGCGCGCAGAATGAAGGCAAGCCTGATCCGAATGCCTCACGTGGCATCGTCGATTCGCTGGCGGAGGCCGTCGCGCAAAACCGGACGGCACTCCTTGCGCTCACCGCGCTGAAGAACTACGACAATTACACGTTCACGCACATGGTGAACGTCTCCATTCTCACCATGGGCCAGGCGCGCGGACTCGGGATCGAGGGCGCCCTTCTGCGCGAATTCGGTCTGTCAGCGCTCATGCACGACATCGGGAAGGTGAAGACGCCGACCGAAATCCTGAACAAGCCGGACAAGCTCGACGACCGCGAGTTCGAGATCATGAAGCGCCATACCGTCGACGGGGCCGAGATCCTCCGCCGGACGCCGGAGATGCCGGCACTGACCCCGATCGTCGCGTTCGAGCACCATCTCAGGCTGGACGGCACGGGCTATCCGAATGGGGTGGTTCGCGGCCAGCTGAACCTGGCCACGATGTTGTGTGGCGTGGCGGACGTCTATGATGCCATGCGGTCGCAGCGGCACTACCAGGAGGCGTTTCCCACCGACCGGATCCTGGCAGTCCTGCAGCGGAATGACGGCACGCAGTTCGACCAGAACCTCGTACGACGGTTTGCGCAACTCGTCGGCATCTACCCGGCAGGGAACCTCGTTCGCCTCAGCACAGGAGAAATCGCTGTCGTACTGAAGACGTACGCTCCCGATCCGTATCGTCCGCGCGTGCGCGTTCTTCGAAGCGCCGACGGCACCGACCTCGCGCGCCCCTACGAGGTCAACCTCTGGGAAGGGGAGGAAGGTCGGGCGGCTGTGTCGGTTCAAGCCCCACTAGATCCCACTGCCTACGGAATCGATCCGCTGACGCATCTGTAACGCATACAATGAGGTGGCCCGCCTGCCCCTAGACCGTCCGAGGCCCTTCATGCCTTTTTCGAAGCTCGTCGGCGCGCTGACGTGTGCCATCGTCGCCATCGGCGCCGTCGTCACCGCGCAGAACGGGCTCCCGGCGTTCCGCGCGTTGATGTCGGACGTGGCTCCTCCCGGCATTGACACGGGCGTTCGTGATGCGAATGCGCCACGCGAGCCCCGGCCGTACAACTACGATCGCGTCAGCCGCTCGAGCTCTCTGCCGTATCTTCGCGGAAGCATCATCGTCAAATTCAAACCGGGAACCGCGATGACGTCGCAGCGAGCGATGCTCGCCCGCGCGGGCGCATCGACGATGGAGGCACCGCCGTACTCGGATTTCGACATCGTCACGATTGCGGCCACAGCCGATCCTGAGCTAGCCGCCCGGGCGTTTGCCGCGCAGCCCGACGTCGAGTACGCGCAGGCGCGGTACCGAATGCACCCGATGTTCGTGCCGAACGATCCGTTGTATTCGATGCAGTGGAACTACCCAGCCATCGACATGGAGCACGCGTGGGACGTGAATCCTGGCGCCAGCTCCTCGGTGATCGTTGCGGTGCTCGACAGTGGCCTCGCCTTCAGGAACCAGGTAGTGCGTTTCAACATACCGGCGTGGACGTGGACAGATGGCACGCGTTTCCCAGCGCTGGGCCCTACCGATATCCCATTCGCCGCAGCCCCGGACCTCGGCGGAACCGATCGCTTCGTTTCGCCGCGCGACTTCATCTGGGACGACGCGAACCCCGTCGACCTCGACGGGCACGGCACCCACGTGTCGGGGACCATCGGGCAATCGACGAATAACGGCATCGGGGTCGCCGGCATGGCGTTCAACGTGCGCATCATGCCGGTAAAGGTGATCAGCTCGCTGTGGGACGACGTCTTCGGCAGCCCGTACGAAGGCACCGATGATGTCGTGGCGCGGGGCGTTCGGTACGCGGTGGACAACGGCGCGAGGGTGCTCAACATGAGCATCGGGCGCCAAGGCCCTCCCGCGCCCGTCGTGCAGGATGCGATTGCGTACGCCGTGAGGAACGGCGCATTCGTCGCGGTCGCGGCAGGGAACGACTTCCAGGTGGGAAACGGCGTGGAGCGGCTCGCGGAGTTCGCGCCGCAAATCCAGGGCATGGTGGCGGTCGGGTCCGTCGGCCGCGACCGCCTGCGCGCGTACTACTCGAACAGCGGACCGTACATCGAAATCGTCGCGCCCGGCGGTAATCAGCGCAGCGGCGGCATCATGGGTGGAATCCTCCAGCAGACGTACGACTTCAGCGGCGTCGACACGTATCTCAACGGCGCGGCGCGCTACCGCGCTCCCCGCTTCGACACGTTCGCCTATCAATTTTTTCAGGGCACATCGATGGCGACCCCGCACGTCGCCGGGTTGGCCGCGCTGCTGATGCAACAGGGCATCACGAGCCCCGCGGCCATCGAGGCGGCCATAGAGAGTTTCGCGACCGACCTTGGTCCGTCGGGTCGCGACGATCAGTACGGCTACGGCCTCATCAACCCGCGAGCGTCGCTGCGCGGACTGGGGTTGGCGAAGTGAGCCGCGTTCGAGCGTACGGCACCGCCGTTTTGGCGCTGATCGTGCTGACGCCCAGCTCCTCACACGCGCAAGGCCGCGGGGCGTATCCCCCGCCCAGTACGACGAGCCAACTGACCTTTCGCGGTTTCGGTGACGTCGGAGTCGCGGTCTTCTCGGCAACACAGAGCTTCAGGGCGATTCTGGGCCGTCCGGCCGGACCTCTGTTCGGCGGCGGAGTGGAGCTCGGTCTCTCGAAGCACCTGTTTGTCTCGGTAGCGGCGTCACGATTCCGGCGGACGGGTCATCGCGTCTTCGCGTTTCAGGGACAGGTCTTCGATCTGAATGAGCCTGCGACCATCACGATCACGCCCCTCGAAATAACCGCAGGATACCGATACACTGGACCCGGGCAACCGGCGACGCGCGCGGCCGCGCCGGCCAAACTCATCCCATACGTCGGCGGGGGCGTCGGATGGCACAAGTACACGGAAACGTCGGCGCATTCGACCGATGCCGATGACGCGCACGCGACGTTCACGGGGTACCAGGTGGTAGGCGGCCTTGAGATGCCGCTTCAGAATTGGATGGCGCTTGCTGCTGAGGCGCAGTTCGCATCTGTCCCGAATGCGCTTGGCCAGGATCCGAATGGCGTCTCGAGCGTCTACAACGAACACAATCTCGGCGGCTTCACCTTCCGTGTGAAGGTCGTCGTCGGCCGGTGACGACTTTCCGCAGGCGGGTCATCTCTGCGGTCCGGCGGATTCCACCGGGACGTGTCGCCACCTACGGTGACATCGCGGCCCTCGCCGGGCAGCCGCGGGCGTGGCGCGCCGTCGGCAACATCATGCGCGACTGGGCCGAACCTGGAGCGCCCTGCCATCGTGTGATCGGCGCGGGTGGTGCGCTCGGTGGCTACGGCGGGAATCTTCAGTTGAAGCGGGAGCTGCTGAGGGCTGAAGGAATCGAGGTCGGCGTGGCACGCGTGCGGCGCTTCAATGAAGTTCGATGGAAAACGGCCGCCGCCAGGATCACCAAGCCCAATCGGCCACAAAGGTCACAAAAACCACAAAGTACTTAGTTCTTGGTGTCCTCTGTGGCCTAGCGTCTTTGTGGCCTTCGTGGCTAGCGCCGGCCCCGCGGCTTATCGCGCTCTACGGCCTTGCTGATCTTCCGGCCTGCTTCGGCCGCGCGGCTGCGCACGTGACCTGCCACCTGGTTCAGCTCGCCTCGTGCCCGCAGATCCTTGTCGCCACTTGCGCGTCCGACGATCTCCTGCGCCACGCCCTTGACCTTCTGTCCAACACCTTTGACTTCCTGCTCGGTCGCCTTGCGGCGGAACGTAGACATCCTGTGCCCTCCTCCAGCCTGCGAAATACAAGAAGCATTCCGGGCAACTCGCTCCGCCCCTGTTCCCGTCTAAACTGCCAGGAGACGTGATAACCGCCGACCTCGAGCTGGCGGCGCGATGCCGGGCCGGGGACGCCGATGCGTTCGAGGAGCTGTATCGCCAGCACGCCAGGCGCCTGTTCAGCCTCGTGTTCCGCATGACCGGCTCCGCCGAGGATGCGGAGGATCTGCTGCAGGAGGTGTTTCTGCAGGCGCATCGAAAGCTGGCCGGATTTCGAGGGGAATCGACGCTCGGCACCTGGTTGTACCGCCTGGCGATGAATCATTGCCTCGATCATCTGCGGGGACGCCGCGCGAAGATGGGCCGGGCCACCGAGTCGCTGGATGTGGAGGACGCGTTCGAGCCGGCTGCGCACGCGCCGATTGTGCCGACGGCCGTCAGCCGAGTCGACCTCGAGCGGGCGATCGCCGCCCTGCCAGAGGGATACCGGGCAGCGTTTCTACTACACGACGTGCAAGGATTTGAACACCGCGAGGTCGCGAAGATCCTCGGCGTCTCCGAGGGGACGTCGAAATCGCAGGTGCACAAGGCCCGTATGAGGCTGCGGGCGATACTGAGCCAATGAGCTGTGAACTCTACGACGACGCGCTCGATGAATACGTGGATGGCGCGCGGGCCGCGGACCACGCGAATCCGGCGGATGCCCGCCTCGCCGCCTTCGAGTCACATCTGGCGGGCTGCGCCCGCTGCCAGGCGCTGGTAGCCGACTTCACCAGCATTCGCCGCACGGCAACGGCCCTTGACGAGCACGCGCCGCCACCCCGCGTCTGGGCGCAGATCGCCTCGTCCATAGAGCAGGAAGAGCGGCAGCCGTGGTGGGCACGATCGCTGGCGAACACGCTTGCTACGCGAGTTACCCTTGCGGCTGCCGCGGCGCTGGCGCTTCTGCTCGGAGGCGCGGCATGGCTCGACTGGCAGCAGGGGCAGAGCAGCACTCCGCAGACAACGGCGGCGGTGCAGACGCCGGACGCCGGCACCGCGATGGCCGAGCAGCACTACGAGCAGGCCATCGCCGGACTGCAGCAGATTGTCGACGCGCAGGATGCGGATCTCGATCCGGGCACGCGCGCGGTGCTGAGACAGAACCTCGCGGTGATTGATCGCGCCATCAACGAAAGCCGCGAGGCGCTGTCCGACGAGCCTGCCAGCACCCTTGCCCAGGAAAGCCTCCTCGACGCGCTCGACACGAAGGTCGCCCTGCTGCAGGACACCGTCGCGCTCGCGAGCGAGATCGATGGCGACCGACCGGATGATGCGGCTGGAGCCGCCCAGGTGAATCAATGATCAATGTCTCCCGCGTCCTTGCGATGGCCGTGCTCGCCGCCGCCGTCTCGGCGCCGCCGGCCGCCGCGCAGACCGACGTCACCGAACGGTTCTCGAAAACGGCTCACCTGGACCAAAGCGGCACGTTCGATTTGTCCAACATCGCTGGGACCATCGTCGTCACCGGCGGGGGCGGACGCGATGTGACCATCGAGGCGATCAAGCGGGTCCAGCGTCCGAATCCGAACGCCGCCCGTACGCTGCTGGGCATGATTGACATCGAAGTCGTCGAGCAGGCGAACCGTGTCGAGGTGCGCACGATGTACCCGCGGCCACGCAATTTTCCCGGGTCGGTGGATTACACGGTGTCGGTGCCTGAGGACGCCAACGTCACGATACGGACAATGTCAGGCGACATACGAGTGACCAGAATCGGAGGCGAGCTTCGGGCGCAGACCGTCACCGGCAATGTGGTCGCAGTCGCGACGCGTCGGCTGGGCATGCTGCGAAGTGTGTCCGGCAACATCGAGATCACCGACGCTGCCGCCGATGATGCCGCCGTCGCGCAAACCGTGAACGGCAATATCACCGTCAGCGGCCTCAAAGCGCGGGCGGTCCAGCTGGGCGTGGTGAGCGGAAACATCCATGTGGAGAATGCGCAGGCGACGCGCATGACTGCCAAGGCGGTCAGCGGGAACGTCGAATTCGCGGGAGAGCTGGTGCGAAATGGCCAGTACGAGTTCACCTCGCACTCCGGTGATATCCGGCTCATGCTCGCAGGGAGCACCGGTTTCGAGCTGCGCGCGAGCACCTTCAGCGGTACGGTCCAATCGGATTTCGCGGTGGATCGCCGAGGCGAGGATGCGCTTGGACGGAGGGGTCAGGCGGCCGTCAGTTCCGGCCGCGCGGTCCGGGGCGCATTCGGCGACGCGAGCGCCATGCTCGCGCTGCGCGCATTCAGCGGGAACATTTCGATCACGCGACGATAACGAACTCAAGCGATCAACACGCGCACTCTTTGCAGTTTTGCTTGGGGTGTGGGCGCTGAATCGCCGCTATAGTCTCAGCGGCGCCCCGTAGGTCCGAGTTCGATGCGGTGACCCCCGCAATTCATGATGAGGACAATTCATGCTGCTTTGTGCATTGAGGATTCGAGCCTATCCAACAGCCATCAGATCGAACTGCTCGTGGTGAAGCTGGACATCCGGCTTCACCGCGATCTCGCGGCCGATTGACTGCTTCAGCTCCTTGAACACCGCGCGCTCTTCGTCCTTCAGGGCGCGCGCAATGTCGGGGTTCACCCGCAGCACGAGGCTCTCGCCATCCAGGTCTCCGCTGATCTTCTTCACCTCTGACAGGATCTCGTAGCAGATCGTCGAGCGCGACTTGATGACGGCGCTGCCCGCGCAGTACGGGCACGGCTCCGTCAGCACGCGCTCGAGGCTCTGCTTCACGCGCTTGCGCGTAATGATCACAAGGCCGAAGTCCGATACCTGCAGCGCCTTCGAGGGGGAGCGATCCTTCCGCAGTTCCTGTTCCACCGTCTGAAAGACCTTCTGCCGGTTCTTCTTCTCTTCCATGTCGATGAAATCGAGCACGATGATGCCACCGAGGTCGCGCAGGCGGATCTGCCGGACGATCTCCTTCACGGCCTCCAGGTTCGTCTTGAGGATGGTGTCCTCGAGGCGGCCGGCCGTCTTCTTGCCGACGTACCGGCCGGTGTTCACGTCGATCGCAACGAGCGCCTCGGTCTGGTTGATGACGATCGAGCCACCGGACTTGAGCCACACCTTGCTGCGCAGCGCGCGATCGATCTCCGCCTGGACGCCGTATTCCTCGAAGATCGGATAGTCCTTGTTGTGGAGCTTCACCTTCGGCGCAAGCGGCGGCATGATGCGCTCGATCAACTCGTAGACGCGCCGGAATTCCAGCTCGTTGTCGATGCGGATCGCCGAATACTCCTCGGTCAGCAGGTCGCGAAGCAGCTTGGCCACGAGGCTCTGCTCGCGATAGACGACCGCAGGCGCGCGGGAGGTCTCGGACTTCTGACGGATCTCCATCCAGACCTTGTGGAAGTAGCTCAAGTCGGAAACGATGTCGTCCTTGGGCCGGCTGGCGGCAGCAGTGCGGATGATCACGCCGCCGGTGAAGCCGTGAAGCTCGCGGAATTCCCGGACGATGCCCCGAAGCCGGCTGCGCTCCTCGCGCGAGTCGATCTTGCGCGAGACGCCAACGTGGTCGACGGTCGGCATGAACACCAGGAAGCGGCCGGGCATGGTAGCGTGCGACGTGAGGCGGGCACCTTTCGTCCCGATCGGCTCCTTCGCGACCTGGACGATGATCTCCTGCCCTTCCTTGAGGAGCTCCTCGATTTTGGGCTCGGGTCCCTTCTCGCGGTCGCGGCGGCCGCCGCCCCTCCCCGGCGTACCAGGACCCAGGGCTTGCCTCGCCGAAGCGGTCCCATTGGCCGTGAGCGCGGAGGCAGGCGAAGGCAGATCGTCTTCGTCCGTTTCGAGGCGATCGAACTCCTCGAACGTCGCTACGACGTCGGATACGTAGAGGAACCCGTCGCGTTCGAGACCGAGGTCAACAAACGCCGACTGCATGCCGGGCAGAACTTTGGATACCCGGCCCTTGTAGAGATTGCCAGCGACACCGCGCTGATGCTCGCGTTCGATGAAGATTTCGGCAACCTGATCGTCCTCGAGGATTGCGACCCGTGTTTCGTGGGCGCTCGAGGAGATGATCATCTCCTTGGTCATGCCCG
>DAIRVG010000114.1:14565-19162 GCA_036802945.1 Vicinamibacterales bacterium | reverse complement strand
CCACAAGGCGCTTCTGCATGTCCACGGCGACCCACGAAAACTTCTCAGCCGTCATCGCGGCCAGGATCGAGTCTGAGCGCCACGGACTTGCTGCCAGGTGGCTTGATCGCCTCGTGGCCGTCATCCCTGTACGGCCACTGGCGGTCTTTCCTTCTGAAGCGTTGCTTGATCACATCCCTGAGCTGATCAAAGAGATCGCCAGATTCGTCGCCGCACCTGAAGAGGAGATCGCCGGTAACACGTTCGTGGTCGCGAAGGCCCGCGAACTAGGTGAGCTGCGTCACGAACAGCATGCGTCTGTTCATCAGCTTCTCCGCGAATATGAGTTACTACGCAGCATTCTAGAGACGTTTGTCGGAGAGCAGGCTGAGGACCTCCGGTTAGCCCCACATCTAACGCAGGTCATTGGCTGCCTCCGAAGAATCAACCAGGGGGTGGCGATCCTGACGCAGACGACGGTCGATACCTTCGTCGAGCGCTACACCCAGACCATCGACGATCAGACGGCACGGCTCATTGGGTTCAACCGCATGGTGAGCCACGAACTTCGTCAGCCCCTCGGCGCTCTACAAACGGCCTCCTCACTCCTACGCCAAATTTCGGGTGACACCGATGCCGAGCGTCGTCAGCGTCTCGTCGCAGCCGTCGAGCGAAGCGCCTTGCGCATGGTTGAGTTGGTTTCGACGATTACGAAGATGAGCGGCCTGACCGCCCCCGACGACACCAAGCCGGGTGTTCAGCGCATCTCGTTGATTACGGTCGCCCAAGAAGCGGCGCGGCAGCTGCGCGACTCGGCAGGCGAGCGAGACGTTCAGATCGACGTCGCGCCCGACCTGCCGGACGTGACAGTCGATGTCGGCCAGCTTGAATTGGTGGTCACGAACCTTTTGTCGAATGCCATCAAGTATTCGGACCCCGCGAAGTCGCAGCGGCGCGTCGAGGTATCCCTCGTGCACGTGAACGACTCGACGTGTACCTTTCGAGTGCGCGACAACGGTCTCGGCATGACACCGGAACAGGTGCACAACGTCTTCACGCCGTTCTATCGCGGCCATGCGAACCGAGATAAGGAACTCGGTGTCGAGGGTCTGGGCCTCGGTCTCTCCATCGTGCAGGACTGTGCGAGGGCAATCGGAGCGTCCATTGAAGTCGAGAGTACCCTGGGAGAAAGCACCACATTCACCATCACGATGCCGGTCGGGACATATTCGAAGTAGACCGGGGTTGAATTCCTCCGGACACTCAATCGGCACCACATGCGACGATCCGTCGCTCTTGATGATCTGGAATCGGTCGATCAGACCGGACCGTTTGGCGCCGAAGCCTCACCTTAAAGGGATGAGCTACGAAGGCCACCAGACAACTCAAGAGGGGTGCGGTTGGCACGCAGGCTGCTGAGTCATTGTGGCGGCGCCGAGCATTGGGAGCATCGGCAATGGATGGACGGGGCCTAGCATGGATTCAACAAAACAGGGCCGTGCGAAGGACTTTGGGGCTGGGACGTTCGCGCAGGATTATCTCGCTGCCATCGTCGAGTCATCAGACGATGCCATCATCGCAAAGAATCTGGACGGCATCATCCAAGCATGCAACGCCGCCGCGGAGCGATTGTTTGGTTATCAGCCTGGCGAATTGATCGGGCAGTCGGTCAGGGTCCTCATCCCGCACGACCGCCAGCGTGAGGAGGACGATATCCTCGCTCGCATCCGCCAGGGCCACCGGGTCGACCATTTCGAGACGGTGCGGCTGACCAGAGACGGACGCCCAATCGACATCTCCCTCACCGTCTCGCCAGTGCATGACGCCTCAGGCGCAATCATCGGCGTCTCGAAGACCGCACGCGACATTACGCAGCGAAAGCAAGCGGCTGCGGCGCTGGCCGCGCAGCAGGAGTGGTTCCGAGTGACGCTTGGCAGCATCGGCGATGGCATTATCGCGTCCGATCCGGACGGTCATGTCACGTACATGAATGGTGTCGCTGAGACGCTCACCGGCTGGACGAACGGCGACGCGACCGGAAAGCCGCTGGTCGACGTGTTTCACATCGTCAACGAAACAACCCGACAACCGGTTCAGAACCCGGCCGGTGTCGTCATTCGTTCGGGACACGTCGTGGGCTTGGCCAACCATACCGTGCTGATCAGTCGTGATGGCACGGAGCGCCCTATCACGGACAGCGCCGCACCGATCCGAGACGACCACGGACGCATCCTCGGGGTCGTCCTCGTCTTCCGTGACTTCACGGAGCAGCAGAGGGCCGAAGAGGCGATCGCCGAACAACGGGAATGGTTCGAGACGACGCTGGAAAGCAT
Source organism: Vicinamibacterales bacterium (assembly GCA_036802945.1). Classification (GTDB taxonomy): domain Bacteria; phylum Acidobacteriota; class Vicinamibacteria; order Vicinamibacterales; family UBA2999; genus Gp6-AA40. The sequence continues at coordinate 16,850 of DAIRVG010000114.1, read as the reverse complement.
TGGGGATGCGGTCATTGCCACGGACGTGCGCGGCCGGATCGTCTTCATGAATCCTATCGCCGAGCATATGACCGGCTGGCGAATCGATGCCGCCCGCGACCATGCGTGCACGGAGATATTCAATATCGTCAACGAAACGACCCGCCGGGTGGTCGAGAATCCGGTCACGCGCGTGCTCCAGGACGGCGTGATCGTTGGGCTCGCCAATCACACGATACTGATTGCGGCGGACGGCACGGAGCGGCCCATCGACGATAGCGGCGCGCCGATCCGAAACCGCGACGGGCGCATTGTCGGCGTCGTCTTGGTCTTCCATGATGTGAGCGACCGTCGGCGACTGGAAACCGAGCGCGAGGCTGCGGCAGGGGAGCGTGAGCGGTTGCTTGTTGCGGAGCGCACGGCGCGCGCAGAGGCCGAGCGCGCCAATCGTCTGAAAGACGATTTCGTCGCGATGGTGTCACACGAACTCAGGACGCCGTTGAACGCGATTCTCGGGTGGACCGACATGATGTTGAGAAAGCAGAACGACCAAGCCACGGTCGCACGCGGTCTCGACATCGTGGCGCGGAACACCCGCCTCCAGACGCAACTGATCTCAGACTTGCTCGACGTCAGCCGAATCGTCTCGGGGAAGCTCCGCCTCGACATGCAGAGCGTCCATCTGGCGTCAGTGATCGACGCGGCCGTTGAGATCGTTCAGCACACCGCCGATCAGAAAGGCGTCGAGATTGAACGCCAATTGGACACTTCGATCGGACCGGTGGCCGGCGATCCTGCGCGGTTGCAGCAAGTAGTCTGGAATCTGCTCTCCAACGCACTCAAGTTCACCCCCAACGGTGGGCGCGTGCGTATCGTCTTGCGGCGCGCCGGGTCGCAGGCGGAAATCATCGTGGAGGACAACGGCGCCGGCATCCCTCCAGACTTCCTCCCGTACGTGTTTGATCGTTTTCAGCAGGCTGACGCCTCGCGAACCCGCCGATTCGGCGGCCTTGGCCTCGGACTGTCGATCGTCAGGAGTCTCGTGGAGTTTCACGGCGGGACTGTGCAGGCCGCCAGTGGTGGTGAAGGGAAGGGGTCCACCTTCACGATCGGACTCCCAACGGGAGCGCCGGCTGAAGTCCGCACGGCGGCGCTGGCGACTGCAAGGAATGAGAGCGTGGAAGATATCTCGCTGGCGAATATCCGGGTCCTCGTCGTGGAAGACGAACCGGACGCGGCCGAATTCGTGACGAATCTGCTCGAAAGCCACGGGGCGTTCGTTGTGAGCGCGGCGTCCGCCCGAGAAGCCCTGGAAGCGGTGGTGCACGCGCGGCCCGACATCCTGATCAGCGATATTGGCCTGCCCGAAATGGACGGGTACCAGTTGATGGAGCAGATTCGGAAGATGGATGTGGCTAATGGGGGCGGCATTCCGGGCGTGGCGTTGACCGCGTTCGCACGATCCGAAGATCGAACCCGCGCGTTGCGCGCGGGCTATCAGACGCACTTGGCAAAACCGATCGAGTCGACGGAACTGGTCGCGACAGTGGCCAGCTTTGCCGAGTTGGTGAACGCCAGACGGACAGACGCGTCGGGCCATCGGTGAGCGCTAAACCCTGAGGATTCATAAAAAGTCCTGGCACGATAGACTCTCAGGATGCGAGTCGAGGCAGTTCTCTTTGATGCTGACGGCGTCGTGCAGCGCCCAACCGCCGACCGCCATGCGCAGTGGAGGGCACTATTAGGCGGCGCTGATGATGCAGTAGGAAAATTCAAATGCGACATTTTCGCAGTCGAGCGGCCGTGCCACGACGGCGGAGGCGACTTCCTGTCGGCATTGGGTCAAGTGTTGGTCAGATGGAACTGCACCGGCTCCGTGAACGATGCGCTCCGCGCGTGGACGGCCATCGAGGTGGATCGCGGTATGACCGGCCTGATTGCGAAGGTCAGAGCATCTGGGGTGCCTTGTTACCTCGCGTCGAACCAGGAGCCTTATCGGGCACGGCACATGTCGGACGTGCTGGACTATTCCAGTGTTTTTGATCGGCTGTTCTACTCTTGTGAGTTGGGCTGTTCAAAACCGGACCCCCGCTACTTCACAAACATCCTCCGGTCGCTGAATCTGGCACCGCAAGCCGTGCTCTTTGTCGACGACGTGGAAGCGAACGTTGCGGCTGCGGGGAGTGTTGGTATCCGCGCCGAGCTATTTGCGCCCGAGCCGGCAACAGATAGCGTTGAAGAGATGCAGCGGATTTTGTCTCGCCACGACATCACAATCGAGCGGGCGTCAGTCACCTGATAGACCC
>DAIRVG010000114.1:0-14465 GCA_036802945.1 Vicinamibacterales bacterium | reverse complement strand
ATTTTGTCTCGCCACGACATCACAATCGAGCGGGCGTCAGTCACCTGATAGACCCTCTAACCCTATTGGTTTTCTCGGCTGCCGGCACTGGCTGTGAGTGAATCCGGGGCCGCGGTGCTGCTTCGCGCACCAGGTCATGCGGCGAATAGCTTCATATTTCTGGGTGCCGCCTACATGGATCTTCGGCGATCAAGCATCGAGACGGCCGAGGCGTAGATCGGTTCTCTGCCGTTAAGGCGTAGGGTCTCCATAGCTCCCGGCGAACGTCAGCCCTCTCACGGCCGCGCCGCCGTCCCCTTCCTCATGCCCTCGGTCACAATACCCACTCTTTCAACGCCTGCGCCCTTCGCCGCGTCGATCACCGACACGATGTCAGCATAGCGGAGCGTGCCGTCGCCGATGATGAACATCGTCTTGTTCCGTCGTGCCTCGTAGAGGGTGCGCAGCCTCTCTTCGAGATCGCGCAGCATTACCTCTTGGTGATTGATCGAGAGCGTCTTCTTCGCGGTGTATTCCACGACTATGTCATCGACGAACTCATTCGACCTGGGTGGCGGCGACGTTTCAGGCGGCAGATCGGCATCGAGTCCTTTTTGCGACAGCGGGAGCGCGGCCATGAAGATGACAAGCAGCACGAGAAGTACGTCGATCATCGGCGTGATGTTCATGTCCGCGTTGGGGCGCGGGACTGACCCCTTCAACACGGTGTCCGCGCCGTAGTGCTTGTGCGCGTGAGGTGTCATACGGAGTAGTTAGACACCACACAGCGAGAAGCGGGTATCAAGATAGAAGTTCTCGCCCGGTCACCGGTGCTGTTGTTCCCCGTATCACTAATCGGGGCTCCGCGGCACCTGGGCTGCCCACAGTCTTCCACGCGGGCGGTGTGCTTCCCAGACGTTATCTGCGCCACGTTCGTGGCGAGGCTCTGGGTTGGGGGACGATGACGCCTCACCACCTCGGGCCGGGCGGCCCACCGCTGCTAGGGCCTCCACGACGCGATGAAGAAAAAGATGTTCGTCGGCGTGTCCTGGCTGATGAGCCCTTTGCCTCCTACTTCGGGATCGGCCTGCAGCTCGCGGACCTTCGTCAGGCTCTTGGCCTTCGCGATCGCGTTCCACACCGTGAGATCGCGGACCCGAATGTTCACGGTATGGAACCACCCGCCCCTCCGCTCAGTGAGGATATGACTGTGCGGCACGGCCGGACCATTGGGCAGTCCGCCCACGCGTGAGGCATCGATCATCGCCGGATGGTCGAGGCAGACGCTCAGGGGAGGACACGCAAGTGTCGACAGGTCGGGCTGGATGCCGCCGACCGCGGCGATCGCATAGATCGTGGGGATCGGTCCCGGTCTGGGCGGTGTCTCGGCGTCCGCGCCAAGCTCGCAGCCGCTGCTGGCCCCGCTCTCTGGGGGCTCAGCACAGAAGAACGACTTCGTGTAGTACAGGTGCACCGTGTCACCGTCGACCCATCCGTCGATGTACCCCTTGTCGTCTGACTTCACGACATGACTGACCGGCGGACCCGTGGTTTCATCGTGAGCCATATGTACGGATTGAACGGTCGTGGTGAGCGACGTTGGCGATGTCGGAGCGCTGCGCTCCGTGCACCCTGCGACGAGAAGGACCGTCCCAGGGCAGACGAGTCCGAGCGAAAGCCATCCCCAGAGGGCCCGAACCGGTCGTTTGTGCGTCTTCATCTGAACCCTCCGTTTCGATGGGAGTGAAAGCGCCGCAATTGCTCTGTTGCATGTGTGAGCCCGCGCAATCGACATCTGCATACAGCACCTCAGTTTTGTTTTGCGCCTGCGGGTGACGTGATAGATGATGCTGTTGCCGACGCTGACCTTCAATGGACGCGGGCTGACCTCTTCGGTGACTTTTCAATAACCACGCAAGACCCTCTTGCGTCGTGTGTTACAGGGACATGTAACCTCGTGAGATGCGTCAGTTAGTGTGAGGGGGCCGCGAGGGCGACAGTAGTCCGACATGGAGGAAACAAACCGATCGACGCAGATCGTCCGGTTCGGCTCCTTTGAAGTCGACCTCCGCGCTGCTGAGTTGCGAAGGAGCGGGCTCAAGGTTCGACTCCAGGAGCAGCCGTTTCGCATTCTGGAGCTACTGCTGGAGCGTCCCGGCGAGACTGTCACACGCGAGGAGCTGCGCCAACGGCTCTGGCCGGCCGACGTGTTCGTCGCTGTCGACCAGAGTCTCAACAACGCAATCAAGAAGCTGCGTGCGGCGTTACGTGACCCGGCGGAGAATCCGCGCTTCATCCAGACTGTCGCCCGGCACGGCTATCGGTTCATCGCGCCAGTGGACGTGGTCCGCGTCGCACCTCCTGCAGTTCCGCCCCGCAGGTCGTGGCCATCTGCCTGGATTGCGGTCCTGTGTCTTTCCGGGTTCGCTCTCGCAGCGTATATCGCGGTCCACCGACCCGGCGTCCGGCCGCCGGCGGACCGCATCGCCCTCGCAGTCTTGCCGTTCAAAAATTTGAGCGGCGATCCATCACAGGAATACTTCAGCGATGGCTTGACCGAGGAAATGATCACTCAGCTCAGCACCGTGAATCCGCGGGGCCTCGGTGTCCTGGCCCGGACGTCGACGATGCGGTACAAGGACACCCAGAAGGGGGCGGACGAGATCAGCAAGGATCTGCACGTCGACTTTCTCGTGGAGGGAAGCGTGCGGCGGGAGAATCAGCGCGTCCGGATCTCAGCGCAGCTCGTTCGCGCGAGCGACCAAATACACGTCTGGGCGGAGAGCTACGAGCGCGACCTGCGGGAGATTCTCCTCTTGCAGCGAGAAGTCGCGCGGGATATCGCCCAGGAGATCAACGTCAGTGTCAGTCCCGCAGCGTCGGCACAGCGATCGACCGTGGCGGCGTTGAATCCTGATGCCTACGAAGCCTACATCAAGGGTCGATATTTCTGGAACAAGCGGACGAAGGAGGATCTCCAGAAGGCGATCGAGTATTTTCAATCCGCAATCCGAGATGAACCCACGTACGCAGCTGCCTACGATGGGCTGGCGGACTCCTGGATCGCGCTGGGCTGGTACGGTTATGTGTCGCCGAAGGAAGCGTTCCCTCAAGCTGACGAAGCGGCGAGAAGGGCGCTCGCGCTAGACGGCTCGCTGGCGGCGGCTCACACGTCATTGGCGATGGTGCGCTTCAACTACGATTGGGACTGGTCTCGGGCCGAGCGAGGCTTTCAGCGGGCCATCGAGCTCGATTCGGATTACCCGAACGCGCATCATTGGTATGCGGACTACCTCTCCGCGATCGGCCGACATGACCAGGCCATCACGGAGTCGGAGCGTGCTCGTCGGCTCGATCCACTCTCGCCTATCATCAACGCGTGGCTTGGATGGCGTTACCATTTCGCGCGTCAGTACGACGCTGCGATCGAGCAGTATCGCAGGACGTTAGAACTCGACCCCAATTTCGCGCCGACGCACCTCGTGTTGGGACAGGCCTACGAGCAACAAGGACGCGCGTCGGAGGCTCTTGCGGAATTGCAGCAAGCCCAGCATGTCGCGCGCGGCGGTCCTCTTTATGTCGCGGCGCTGGCGCACGCTCTGGCCGGCGCTGGAAGGCGGGCCGACGCTGAGCGGGAATTGCAGCGGTTGGTGGAGCTTTCAGCGAGACAGTACGTATCACCTGTCCAGATCGCGATCGTGCATGCAGGCCTCGGCCACGCGCAGGAGGCCATCGAATGGCTGGAAAAAGGGATCGATGGGCGCTCCGCCGGCATGGTGTGGATCAAAGACGATCCACGTTTCGACTCTCTCCGCCCCGATTCCAGATTCCAAGACATCGTCACGCGCCTTCGATTCCCGTGACTCCGACAATGGGGACCCCGCTGAGCCCTCAAGCCTCGCAGCCGAACTCCGGCCCGAGTTGGCGCACTTCGCACTCGATGTCCCACTCGTCCCCGTGGACTTTTAGGAAGCGCTGGGTCAGCTCGATCGCCTCCTCCTTCGACTTCGCCTCGAGGATCGCATAGCCACCGATCACTTCCTTTGTCTCTACGAACGGCCCATCGGACATCGACAGTTTGCCGCGGCGCAGCCGCACGCGCACCCCTTCTGAGGTCGGACGGAGCCCGGCGGTGCTTATCAGCCGGCCGGTGCGGGTCAACTCCTCTATCAGCTTGCCCATGTCGCTCATGAGCTGCTCGCTGGGCACTTGGCCGGTGTTCTCTTCGATGCGGATCATCGATATGAATCGCATGGTGATCGTCTCCTTGGTCGTCGGACAGTTACTTGTGGGTGCTGATTGCATCGCTCGGCACTTCGCTATTACCTAGTCGAACGAAGGTCGGGCAGATCGACACAGCGCGTCATCCGCGTGCCTAGGAACTGCGTTTCGTCATGGAACAGGCCACTGGGGACTCAAGCTGCAGCAGTTCAGAACCTTGAGCTGCGATTGCGATGCGCGGCAGCTTACCGTGCCCCTCAGCCCAGCTTGGATCTGGCGTCCTTCACCATAGAGATGAGAGCGGCGCGCACTTCCTCCGGCGTGCTGACCGGCTTGCCGAACGCCAGACGGACGGGTCGTGGTCCCTTTGGGGTCATCGCCGACATGTCGAAGCCGTACCTGTCGACGCCCGTCATGCTCGCGGACGTGATCTCGGTCGCTCTTGAAAAGGCCTTGCAGTAAAGCACCATGGCGTCGGCGTGGTCGGCGTTCATATGAGCAATCATGTCGGCGGCCGACGGACCGAGGGGATCCGGTTCGGCGGCCCGCCAGTCAGCCTTGCTGATCCACGACATCCGGCCATAGCCCCCGATGTAGCGGACATGATCTACATGCAGCTTCCAGAACGCGAAATCGCGGAAGTCAGCGTAGTAGCTTGAGTTCGGATGAGCAGCGAAGAATGCGGCACGCGCGCTGCCGCAATCCCCTTCGACGCGCGTGCACGGTCCGAGGATGGTGACGCGGCCGTTGGCGAGCGGATCTGCAGAGCCTCCCTCGGCCACCAGCAGCGACGCGCGAGGATCCCGCTCCAAGTTCTTGGTGTGCTCGGCGAGTCCGCTGATAAGGAAGATTGGGTTTCCGTTGTCAAAGGCGACGGTCACGAACGAGCCGTAGGGATAACCCTCCGGCTCCAGGGCCAGGGTGCACAGGGTCCCGGTCGAGATCTGGGCGGCCAATGTTCGCGCGCGCTCCGCGTGCGTGGGTGTCGGGACATTTACGTCGTACAACGGCTCCGGCGCGTCGCGTGTTGGTCGGGCGTGTGCATCTTCGCTCATGATTCTCCCTAACGGGCGATCGACTGCCCCGCGGCGTGGGTCTGGAATCCCTCTAACTGGCCGGCTCAGCGTGCTCGTCGATCAGGCCGCCGGCGTTCGTTGCGCCCAGGATTATCTCCCAGCGGACTTCGTGATCACGAGTGAACGGAGATCGTGAACCGTTTCATTATTGACAGTCAGTAAAGCCCTTCCGTAGACTCGCGCCACGAATTCAACACGTTGCGCCTCTCCTAACGCCCTTGTTGCGTGTGGCGGCCTGGCGCTGCGTTATTGAGGTTCCCCACCCCGCGAATCGACTGGCTGGAGGCTGCATGACGCTCCGATCCGCTTGGACTCAACTCTCGGTTGTGGTGACCCTGCTGCTCGTGTTGCCGATTGCCGCATACGCGCAAGAAGCCACGATCAGCGGAACGGTTACTGATTCCACAGGTGGCGTCTTGCCGGGCGTCACCGTCGTTGCGGTGCACGAAGCGACAGGCAATACCTTCGAGACGGTCACTGACGGCGAAGGACGTTACAGGATTGGACTGCGAACGGGATTGTTCCGCCTCACATCGGAGCTCGCCGGTTTCGCGACGATGACCCGCAACGGCCTGGAGATTCTGCTGAATCAGCAGGCGGTCGTAGACATTCGGATGAGACCGTCGACGTTAGAGGAAACGGTGACGGTTACCGGAGATGCGCCCCTGGTCGACGTGACGCACTCGCGGGCGGCGGGCAACATCGACTCGCGGCAGATGCAGGAATTGCCGATCAACGGTCGCAACTGGATGGATCTCTCGATGCTGGCACCAGGGAGCCGGACCAATGCCGTCACGGATGCGCCGACGACTGCGGGCATCGCGGGGACGTATCAGCTGAACCTCGACGGACAGCAAGTGACGCAGAACGTCGTCGGAGCGTCGTTCGGGAACCCCCGTTACAGCCGTGACGCGATTGCAGAGTTCGAATTTGTGGCGAATCGTTTCGACGCCACACAGGGTCGCTCCAGCGGCGTGCAAGTCAACGCGATTACGAAATCGGGGACGAACACCAACGCAGGGACGTTCTCGGCGTACTTCCGAGACGATCGATTCAATGCCGCCGACTTCATCGTGAATCGCGTGCTTCCTTATTCGAACACGCAGCTCAGCGCGACGTTTGGCGGGCCGATACGCCGCGATCGAATCCACTATTTCGGCAACTACGAATACGAGCGCGAGCCGCAGACGATAACATTCAACACACCGTATCCACGTTTCAATGTCGACCTGAGTGGCACTCGGCGCGAGCACAAAGGCGGCGTGCGCGTCGATGTGCAGATGTCGCCCCAGAGGCGTCTGTCGGTCCGTTACAGCAAGTGGAATCAGATCGTGCCGTATCGGACCGCGGGTGGTGCCACGACCACCCCTTCAACGGCCGAGGGAGCGGATCGATTCCAGGATCAACTTCTTGCGACGCTCACCCAGGTGTTCGGCACGCATGCGTTGAACGAAATCAAAGCGGGATATGCGAGCTTCCGGTGGGCTCAGTACTCTCAGATCAGAAATCCAGGCTCGCTTTCGGGCGGGGCGAAAGGGCCGGGTTGGGGTGCGCCAGGGGTTCTGCTGCTCGGACTGACGATCGGAGGTAGCCAGTCAACACCGCAGGATCTCGACCAGGCGACCTACTCGATTCGTGATGACTTTACCCGTTCGTACTCGAAACGGGGTCGCCACGATCTGAAGCTGGGCGGCGAGTACATTTACCAGCACATTTATTACTACGTCTGCCGGACGTGTATCGGTGTGCTGGACGCTAACCTCGGCCCGGTTCCTGCCAACGTTCAGGATCTGTTTCCGAACCAATTCGATGTGTCAACGTGGAATCTGGCGCCGCTGTCTCCGATCTCGCGCCGCTGGCGCCAGGGCGTAGGGGATTTCGATTTCGTCAATCCTCGGCATACCTACGGCCTGTGGGCGCAGGACGATTGGTTCCTCACCTCGCGGCTGACGCTGAACCTCGGCGTCCGGTACGACATGGCGCTCAACTCGTACGAGAACGGTATCGGCCTTGGCCCGTTCCTGCCGGCTGAACGTGCCAACGATCTCAACAATCTGGCACCAAGACTTGGCTTTGCGATTAGCGTCACCGACCGCACCGTGTTGCGCGGCGGCTTCGGCAAGTTTTACGGCGAGGAGCAGAACCCCCATCCAGTCAAGGCTTTCAATCAGGCCGCGATTCCGGAACGGCTGAATGACGGGCGAGCCAACTTTGCCGCGGATCCGTGGAACGGGCCGTCTCCCACGTATGAGGAGGTGTTGGCGTCTGGCCTCCGCCGCGACATCACCACGGCGATTCCTGGCCCTGAAATGGAGGAGAAATACAGCTATCAGGGCTCAGTCGGCATGCAGCGTCAGCTCGGAGAATCGATGGCGATCGAAGCGGACTATGTGTTCACCGGCGGACGACTCGAGCAGGGCACGATTAACGCGAACCTCTCCTACAATCCAGCGACCGGAGCGAACTATCCGTTCACCGACATCAGTCGCCGACCCTATCCCACGTGGGGCTCAGTCAGCATGCGAATACCCGGTGGGTGGTCGAACTATCACGGACTGCAGACGAACTTCACGAAGCGCATGAGTCACGGGTGGCAGGCCTCCGGTACCTATACGTTGGAGGACTACAAGGATGCGAGCCCGTTGCCGGTGGTTTTCAAAGCTGAAAGCCCCTGGGCAGGATCTGGGGCACTCGTCGCCGCGCGGGACGTCGGTGGCGAATACACGCTTGCCGCGACGGCTCAGCGCCATCGGGCGGTGTTCAACAGCATCTGGCAGATGAAATACGGCTTGCAGTTAAGCGGTTTGTACTTCTTCGGTTCGGGACAACGCTATAGCACAAGCTATGGTGGGGATCTACGGAACGCATCCATCAGCGCGGCCAGGCTGCGGCCAGACGGTACGATCGCTCCACGGAACAACCTCGTTGGTGATCCTATCCATCGCGTGGATCTGCGCTTTCAGAAGCGGATTCGCCTTGGGGGGAGCCGAAACCTTGACGGTATCTTCGAGGTGTTCAATCTCTTCAACCATGAGAACTATGGCGCGTACACGACGCAGGAAAGCAACAGCCAATACGGGAAGCCCTCGCAGAACACGAACGTCGCGTACCAGCCCCGGGCGCTTCAGCTTGGATTCCGTCTTGCGTTCTGAGCAGTCGTTTGCGACGGCTCGCCAATCGCGCAAAACGGCTGCGCTGCGGCTGCGTGGCGTCGTCATTTTCATGCTCGTGGCGGGCGCGCCAGCGTATGCGCTGGTACCGCCGGTGAGCGCCCAGACCTCCACCGTGGCACGTACATCGGACGGCCACCCGAACCTCGAAGGCATTTGGCAGGCGGTGAATACCGCGGCGTGGGACGTTCAGGATCACAGCGGAAAATTCGGCGTGCCTGCCGGCCAGGGGATCGTCGAAGGTAATGAGATTCCGTATCAGCCATGGGCACTCGCGCAAAAGAAAACCAACTACGAAAAGCGCGCGTCACTTGATCCCGAGGCGAAATGTCAGATGCCTGGAGTGCCGCGGATCACGTATTTGCCCTACCCGTTCCAGATTTTTCAGTCGGGCGAATACATCGCGATTGTGTACGAGTACATCCACATCAATCGCATCATTCACCTCGACGGATCCGCGCATCCCGACCCCGAGCTCATCGAATTCTGGATGGGGGACTCACGGGGACACTGGGAGGGGAATACGCTCGTCGTCGATGTGACGAATTTCACCGACAAGACGTGGTTCGACAGGGCCGGGAACTTTCATAGCGCGAATCTCCACGTTATCGAGAGATACACGCCGACCGGGCCGGATCACCTGCAATACGAGGCGACGATCGAGGATCCGAAAGTATTCACGCGGCCCTGGAAGATCAGTTTTCCGCTGTACCGACGCCAGGACAAGAACGTCCAGCTTCTGGAGTATGAGTGTTATGCGTATGCAGAAGAGCAGCAGTAGCGGGGCGTTCTGCGTCGCTCTGGTGAGCGTCATGCTGCTGGCGGGGGCTGGTGCCTTTGGCCAGTCGGTGAGCCCCGAAAAGAGTTGCGCGGAATTGCGTGCGGATCCGGATCAGTTTCACAAGTGCGCCATCGCCAGAGCCGCGACGTTCAGTCCGCGCCGTACGTCTGACGGACATCCGGATTTGCGTGGCTTCTGGGGCCGGACGCTGAACTCGTACGACCTGGAAGACCACCCGGCGAGCTTCATGATCCGCGCGCAGAAAAGCATGGTGGTGGATCCCGCTGACGGGAAGATTCCCTACCAGGCGTGGGCCATCCCCCAGAGAAACAAGAATGCGGCCACCTATGTGGATCCGAATTCGCTGTGCCGGCTGTCGGGTGTTCCACGAACAACAGGCTACATGTCCGACCGGATTCTGCTCCACCAGTCGCCGGACTACGTCGCGTTTCTTTCAGGCGATCACGGCTATCGCATCGTGTCCATGAAGGACGTTCCCCACGTCGGCCAGGACATCCGGCTGTGGAACGGCGACGCGCGGGGTCGGTGGGACGGCAACACGCTGGTGATTGACGTCGCCAACCAGAACGGCAAGACCTGGTTCGACATCGCCGGCAATTTCGCGAGCGAGTCGGTTCACGTTACTGAGCGCCTGACGTTGATTGATGCGAATACGATCCACTATCAGGCGACAATCGACGATCCGAAGGTATTCACGCGACCATGGACGATTGCGGCCGCCCTCGTCCGCAATGCGTCCGATGACAAAGAGCTGTGGCTCGAAGAATGTTACGAAGGCGAGCAGTCGTCGAAGCGCTTGCTTTCAACTCACGGTCGCTACCCCGGCTATTCGATTGCAGTCGGTCGTTGACGCTAGGAAAGGACACGGTAATGCGCGTTCACTCACTCGTATTGATTGCCATGACATCGCTGGTCACAGCGGCTGCTCCCGCAATTGCCCACCACTCGTTTGCGGCGGAGTTCGACGCGAATCAGCCGGTGACACTCCGAGGAGTTGTCACGAAAGTGGAAAGGGTGAACCCGCACGGCTGGATCTACCTCGACGTAAAGGATTCGACCGGAAAGATTGTCAACTGGGCGATTGAAACAGCTGCGTCGAGTCAGCTTGCGAAGCGAGGCATCGGGAAGAATTTCCCTCCCATCGGGATGGAGATCATCGTGACCGGTTTCCGCGCCAGGGACGGATCGACCACCGCCAACGGAGCTACGCTGAAGAATTCAGAGGGAAAGGACCTGTTTTCCGTGGCCTCTGGAGATGCGGACGCGCCACGAAGATAGTGTTCTCAATACAGAGACGTGCCAGCACGCTGTCAGGAAGGGTCGAAGGAGCAGTTATGTGGATACGAGTTTTTCGCGTGCTCGCCTGTGTATTACTGGTAACCTCCGCGCTGCTCGCTTCACCCGCAGCGGCCCAGTCAATTAACCCATATCCATCCGGCCCCCCTCACCACGATCCGCCGGCCGACAATTTCAAGTTCCGTGACTTGAGGGTGGAACTAAAAAATAAGATGACCGGTACGTTCACGGTGGCTTCCGTCGGAGACATGTTCTGGAGGTCCCCTGTGGCGGAGCGGATGAGTCCCCAGCTCCGAGACATACTGCGCAGTGCCGACACCACGATCGGTAATCTCGAAGGAACCGAGGGTTGGCAACCCAGGGATACCGCGAAGACCCTGCAGGCCTTGGGATTCGACCTCTTGGCGCCAGGCGAAGGCCTACAGGTCCATGAGCTTCTGGGCGAATTCGGGATAAAGCTGGCCGGAGCGGGACCCAACCTCACTATGGCGCGCCGCCCGGTGTTTCAGGAGCTTCCCCAAGGTCGCGTGGCGTTTCTCGCGGCGTGTCCGGGAACGAATCTCTGCGGCAACCGCGCCACCGACGGCGTAGTCGGAGGCGCGGGCCCGAGCCCCGGCGTGAATCCGCTCGGTGTGACTGTGTGGAATACGGTTACTGCCGAACAATTCAATCAGCTGAAAGCCATACTGGACTCGGTCCTCGCCCGTCGAACCGAGCCTGACGTTGTTGTTCCGAGCGACCTGCCGCCTCCCCAGCCCCCTGGGCGTCTGATGTTGTGGGGCCAGAGGTACATGGTCTCAGCCAAGCCCGGCGAGCTTCATTACGACCTGGACCCCACCGATGAGCGGGCGCAAATTCTCGCAGTGCGCAACGCGAAAGAGGTCGCCGACTTCGCCGTGTTTCACATGCATGTTCACCACAACCGCTACTCGTTCCAGCAGTACTCCCACGATAACTATCCCCCGAACTACTTGCGGCCGTTTCTCCATAAGTTGATCGACAACGGCCTCGATATGTATTTTGGTTCCGGCAATCACTCGATGCAGGGCATCGAAATATATAAGGGCCGTCCCATCTTTTACAATCAGGGGAACCTTGGCGTCGATCTGGTGCGCCAGCCCGATTCTCCGCCCAACCCAGCCAATGTGACTCGCACCGAGGAGCGAGAACAGACGGCGGCGTATTTACAGGATGAGCCGACTTCCGTCGCTTATATGGCAAACACAACCTACAAGGACGGCCGTCTCGTAGAAGTTCGTATCTATCCTGTGGATGTGGGCGTCGGCAGGAGGCCGTGGTCGCGAGAGAACATTCCCGAGACTCCTTCGCCGGAACTGGCGCGCTCCATCCTGGAGCGGCTCCAAAAATACTCGGAGCCGTTCGGCACGAAGATCAGTATCGAGGGCAATATTGGCATCATCCGGGTCCCGCCGGAAGCGACCGTGGATGTTGGTGGCGATCTTGTCATCCCCGGGCGCCAGCCCCGAGCCAGGTGAGCGCGGCCGGTCAATTGGATCGTCAAGAGCGGTAGGCGTCGGAGCTCGCCGATCTAAGGAGGAATCAATGAACGCGGTGGCGCCACGTGCGGGAGCAATCTCCTCTGCGAGACGTGTCGCGACGGCGTTCATGCTGGCCGTCACCTGCTCGGCCACCGCCGTCGCCCAGTCGCTAGTGATCACCAACCAAGGGGCGAGGCCATTTGGCGGAAAGGTCCTCGGAGAGGCGTCAGCAGGGTCGCTCCACTGCGACCACGGCTACGTCGAGTGGCAGATTCCTCGAAATCCGCGCAGAACCCCGATCGTCATGGTTCACGCCAGCAGCACCAAGACGTGGGATACGACGTTCGATGGCCGCAACGGTTTTCGCAACATCTTTCTCGGTCGCGGCTTCCAGGTCTACATGACGGATTTGCCGCGAACGGGGCGGGCGGGCCAGGGATGTGCGACGACGACGTACACGCCGCGACCCGACAACGATCAGGCGTCATTCACGACGTGGCGACTCGGCCTGTGGCTGCCCGGCGATCCGACACCCGACTTTTACCCCGGGGTACAGTTCCCAGCGAGTCCCGCCGCGCTGAATGAGTTTCTACGCATCCAGTACCCCGAATTCAACGCGCCCGAGAACGAGCAAGTGGAGACCGATGCCCTTGCCGTGCTCCTCGACGAGATCGGTCCCGCGGTCGTCCTGACGCATTCCTCGACTGGCATCCGCGGGTGGATTACGGCCACCAAGACCGCCAAGGTCGCCGCGATTGTGTCCTATGAGCCGGGAAACGTGGTGTTCCCCGATGGCGAGGTGCCGCCACCCCTGGCCAGAATGGACGGAACCATGATGCCGGCCGGAAACGCGGTACCGATGGTCGATTTCATGAAGCTGACCAGGTTCCCGATTCAGATTGTGTGGGGCGACTACATCCCGTCGAAGGGTGAGGCGGTCAATGTCGGTCCACGCCTCACTCTGGACAATCGGCGTATCAACGTCGAACGGGCCAAGCTGATGGTCGCGGCCATCAACCGGCACGGCGGACGGGCCACGAACATCATGCTCCCCGAGAACGGGATCACCGGAAACACGCACTTCCCGATGATGGATCTCAACAACGTCCGGATCGCTGATCTCCTGTCGAGATTCCTGGCAGATCACAGGCTCGACCAGCGAAAGTGAGCGGCGCCAGTTGGGGCATAGCGCTCCGAAGGAAGCGTGCCTTGGAGGGCCCGCGTTTAGGCCGCTTTCCCTGCGCCAGGAAATCATCATTGAGGATTAGCCAACGCGACGAGTTCAAGACGCGACATCGGTTCGGCAGCCTTGACGAGGCTCAGGGCCACCTGCTGCAATGCCTGGTGGATGTCCGCGCGTGGCACCAGTTGCATCAACTTCTCATCGGTACGCGCCGATTCAGTTCATGTCGCATCGCCGGGTTGGCTCAGGCGCGACGTCTCAACCCAGGCATCAGGCGCATGGCGTTGCCGTGGCAGATCTTCGCAAGGTCTGCGTCGGGGAGCCCGAGTTGGCGCATCACCCCGAAGGTCTCCCTGACGTAGATCCCCGATTCCGGCTCGTAGGGGCAGTCGGAGGCGAAGAGCACGTGATCGACACCGAAGAAGTCGAGGCCGCACCGCGTCGGCGCCAGGGCGCCGAATTCCGCCGTGTCCGCGTAGAACATCTTGAAGTAGTCGATCGGGCGTTTTTTCAGCGATTTCAGCAATGCGAAGTAGTCCTGGTCCGACGTGCGCTTGCCGAGCTGATCCCAGCCGTGCCCGACGCGCCCTGCGACGTACGGGATGATGCCGCCCAGATGGTGCGTGACGACCGTGAGGTTCGGCCATCGATCGAACGCACCTGAGAACACCAGCCGGGCCATGGCCGTGCTGGTCTCGTAGGGCCAGCCGAGTGTCCACCAGACCTCGAACATCGACTTCTCTTCCGTTGCGTAGTCGGCGAAGCGCTCGCTGCGCGCCGGGTGCAGGAAGAGCGGGACGTTTGCCCCGTGGGCCCACTCGAAGAGGGGGGCGAATGCCGGGTGGTCGAGCGGCTGGCCGGCTGCGTTCGAGTAGATCTGCAGGCCGACCGCGCCGAGATCCCGTGTGGCGCGCATCGCCTCGGCGACAGCCGCGTTGGAACTGTTCAGGGGCAGCGTCGCCAGGAACCCGACGAATCGATTGGGATGTTTTGAGACGATCTCGGCGAGGCCGTCGTTGCCGATCCGCGCCAGCTCGATGGCCCGGTCGGGGCCGCAGAAGGTCTCGATTGGCGGCGACCCCAGTGAGATGATCTGCGAGTAGTCGTCGAACTCATCCATGAGGCGGAGGCGCGCGTCTATGTCGATGAGCGATTTGACCTGCATCGAGCGGCGGAACATGCCCTGGTCGGGCGCCCACGCCTGAAACTTCTGAAGGAAGCCTGGCGGCATGAAGTGCG
>DAIRVG010000113.1:0-19546 GCA_036802945.1 Vicinamibacterales bacterium | reverse complement strand
TCATCGTGCTCGTGGTCGCCACGGCGCTGGCGCTGGTGCGCCGCCGCAGCGAGATAGCCGGGATGCGCCTGGCGTCCGCCGGCTCACTCGTAGTGGTTGCGGCAGGCACATACTGGTTTGTTCAGCGCGTGTTCTTCCCCGGCTGAGCAGGCTTCAGACCTGCGCTGCGAAGTCGAGTTTCCGATTCGCCACGACGGGAACCCAATGCAGAAGAGCCACGGTTATGGGAAACGCCACGAGGACGATCTGCAGCCATAGGAGGCGGTCCGGAAGCGGCATCGGATTGAGCCAGACGTACGTGCCGTGAATCGCCCAGAAGAGCCCAACAGTCAGTAGGACAGGTCTAGTGAATAGCGAAGCGGTTGGTCCAACGAAGGCGGCATACACGACCAGGCCGCCCACGCCGAGCAGAAGCAGACTCCACGAGAAATTCAGCGTATAGAGGGCCCATACCATGGAGTCCGGCAGACCTTCCAGGCCATGGCCTTCTGCCCAGCCCTGGTGATAGGGCAGGACGAAATGGTACGCAGCCATGCTGCATTGAAGAACGCCGGCGAGCCCGAGCGACAGAAACCACACCTTCCGCGTCGTCACTGCTTCTCCTGAGGAGACTGCGGTTGCGATGGTTTGGCCCGCGCCTCGAATATCGCGTTCAGCAGGAACGCTGCGCCCATCACTATCAGGAGCGCGCCAATTCCCACGGCCCTGCCGGTGCCCATGATGGCAAACATCGCCGAGAGCCCCACGCCGACTCCTATCAGGATGATCCCGGTGCGCCGGCTATCACTGGAGCGATGGCGACTCGGGTGCCAGTCCATCATCCGTTCGAACTGCTGTGGGTCTGATTCAGGCGGGGGCACCAGACCCTTTTCGATCATGGCGAGCCGCTCGCGATGCACCTGTTCTCGCGCTTTGCCAGCCACATGCATCCGATACAGCGTAATCAGCGCCCACCCGGTGATTGCTGCCAATGGAATCCAGTACTCCGACATGAAACCTCCTCTGTTGGCTTCGTTAGACTGGCGGGTCATGAGCTTTGTTTCAGGTACCGCCCCGCCGCGCCGAAGCTCGAAGAGCAACTGGGCCTGCCGCGCCGAAGCTCGAAGAGCGAAGGCGGGCGAAACAATTTGCCGCGGCAGCCGGTCTAATACGCCGTTGGACGAGCCTTCCGGCGACCGCGAGCTGATTGAGCGCTGCCGGGCCGGCAGCGAGGCGGGGTTCAGAGAGCTGGTCGATCAGTATAAACGCCTGGTATTCAGCATGATTTCCCGTTCGATCGCCGATCGGAACCGCGTCGAGGACCTGGCGCAGGAGGTGTTCCTTCGAGTGCATCGCGGACTGCCGTACTTCCGTGGAGACGCGCGACTGTCGACCTGGATCTGCCGCATCGTGATGAATGTCTGCGCCGACAACAGGCCGCGTGGCGCCCGCGAGCTCTCGATCGACGACGAGAGGGCAGGTACCCCGGTGAAGGCGGCAACGGCGTCGGTGGATCGTTCGTTCGGCGACCTCGAGCTGCGCGACAGGTTGACGAAGGCGCTTGCGCGGCTGCCCGAGCGGGCGCGCCTCCTCATCTCCCTGCACTACTTCGGCGGACGTGGTTATCAGGAGATTGCTGCGGCCTGCGACATTCCACTTGGCACGGTCAAGACGCAATTGCACCGTGCGAAGCGCGATCTTCGCGAGCTGCTCGAACCCGGGATCGCAAAGGGCTCACGATGACCTGCGACGACATCCGCGATTCGATCGAGTTGTGGGCGGCCGGAGAGGCGTCGCCATCGGTCGAGGCCGCTGCGCACCTGCGTGCGTGCGCCTCCTGCCAGGCGTCATTCGCGATCGCAATGGAGATCGAGCAGGCGCTGGCGGGCGCCGACACGGTGCCGATTCCTCCGCCCTTCACCGATCGCGTCGTGCGCGCGGCGCGGCGCGAACAGTCCATCGATCGGACATTCGGCGACGTGATCTTCCCCGCGGCGACGAGTGGCGCGCTGGTCATCGCGGGCGTAGCCGTCTGGGTCTCGCTCGCCGGCAGCGGCATCGACCTTTCATCGTTGCCGCTTGCGGCGATCAGCCTGGCTGCCGCAGCCGCTGGTCTGGCGTGGTTATGGTCAGGGAATGAGACGCTGACGCAGCGCTGACGCGATGTGCGAGACGGCGCGGTTTGCCGTATCGATCTTCCCGCCCATCGTCAGGAACCCGTGGACCATCCCGCCAAGACACATGTAGTCGACCGCGACGCCGGCCTCTTCGAGGCGGCGCGCGTACGCTTCGCCCTCGTCCCGCAGCGGATCCAGCCCCGCGGTCATCACAAGTGCCGGAGGCACGCCATCCACTGACGGCGCAAGCAGCGGCGAGGCGCGCCAATCGCGCACGTCATCCTCCGTCGTCGCGTACTGCGCGATGAACCAATGCATCATGTTGCGGGTCAGCAGATAGCCGTCGGCGTACTTCGAATAGGACTCGGTTTGGGCGCGCAGATCAGTGACGGGATACACCAGGACTTGATACTTCAGCGAGGGGCCGCCGCTGCGCGCCATCAGCGTCACCACCGTCGCAAGTCCGCCGCCGGCGCTGTCACCCCCAACCGCAAGGCGGGTGTTGTCGACGCCGAGCGCGACTGCATTCCCCGAGATCCAGGCCGTTGCGTCATAGCAGTCGTCAACCGCGGCAGGAAAGGGATGCTCCGGGGCAAGGCGATAGTCGACGGCGATGACGACGACGCCGGCCTGGGCGGCGATCTGGCGGCAGACGGCATCGTGCGTGTCCAGGTCTCCAAGAACCCATCCCCCGCCATGAAAGTAGATCAGCGCAGGCAGCACGCCGTTGGACGGTCGATACAGTCGCAGCGGAATCGACCCCGCCGTTCCCTCCGCATTGAGATCGCCGACGACAGGCAACGCAGGCGCCGGAGGTCGAAGCGCGGCCCGTGTCTCACGGTACAGGCGCCGGGCCTCTGAAGCCGGAACCTTCTCGAGAGAAGGATGTGCGAGCTCGGCGAGGTACCGAATGACGGCGCCGGCCTGGGGATCGAGAGGCGTCACATCCAGCGCTTGAACCAGACGACCGACGCGGCCGCCGTGTGACCGAAACCGTTGACGCCAAAACGTTCAATTGCGCGATGACTGACGCGGAGCGTGATCTCGGGCGTGACGCGGAAGCCAAGCGTCTGCTCGGTGGCTTTGAACGTCTGCTCAACCGGGACGGCAAGCGCCAGAGTCGCGCGTAGTTGTTCGACTCGTCCGGCCACGAACCACCGGGGCGCAAGCGTCTGCACTCCCTGCACGTACCAGCCGGCTGCGGTACGATCGCCGAAGCTGGTCTCGAAGGTGTCGTGCGTCCACTCTCCGGCGAGGCTCGTATGCCGGAACGACAATTCGGACTCGAACGTCACCACGCTCGCGCTGCGGTCGACCGTGATCGTCGGACTCTCTCCCGCCCGCAACCAGCCGCCCCGTGTGACGGACCCGCCGACCCGGAACCCCACGAACGGCGTAACACCGCCACCAACGACCACATTCGTAAAGCGTGGAGGGTTGACGGGACTGAACACCCGCCGATTTCTAAGCGGCGAGGTATCCATCACGGCAACTCTGGCATCCCAGTGCCGCATCGACACTGTTGTCTGCGCGCCGAGAGGATACAGACCGGTCAGCAGGGTGACGCGCGGACCACGGAGCTCGGGAGATGGCAGGGACGTGAACAGCGAGGCTGGTTGTGCGATCGTCGGGTTCAAATGCGGCCGCAGCGTGAGGTTCGCCAGCCCGATCGGCGAAGGAATGTAGCCCCCTTCGATCCGCACGCCGACCGTGCCCGCGCGCTCGTACCTCATCTCCGCGATCCAGATCTGGCGGTTCCACTCCCCATTCGGGCGCGCTGCATTCGGAGCAAGCCGCTGAAGCTGGGGTCTGAACATCGCCTGGAACCCGCGGCCCGCATCCACCGTGCTGAGCGAATCAAGGAAGACCCCGGTCACGTGGTTGCCATTTCCGTCGACGGTGACGTCGACGGCCGCGTCTGAATCGATCGTGAGCCGGGAAGGGCGCGCCTGTTGCGCGGCGACAGGCGCCACCCCCAGCAGCACCACGATCATCCACGGTGCCCAGCGCATCTTCACGGCTAGACCAGCTGGCGGCCGAGAAGCTGCGCGAGCGCTGGCTCGGGCATGTCGTGGGACGAAGGCATTGCCACGAGCAGCGCCTCGACGCACACCTCGTCGAACTGCGTGTCCACGTGGCGCTGCAGCTCTGCGAACGCCTCGGAAGCGCCTCGCGCAGCGCGGTATGCACGCGCGCTCGTCATCGCGTCGAAGGCGTCGGCGACGTGCACGATGCGCGCCGCGAGAGGGATTGCTTCCCCGCGCAACCCGAACGGATAGCCGCCTCCATCCGGGCGCTCGTGGTGGAGCTCGACGATCGGCAGGTGGGGAGCGAGGAACGGCACCTGCCGGAGGATACGGGCGCCTAGCGCCGGATGGCGTTTGATCTGTTCGTACTCGGCGGGCGTCAATGGCCCCGTCTTACGGAGAATTTCGTCGCTGACGCCGATCTTGCCGATGTCATGCAGCAGCGCCCCGAGTCGGAGGATCTCCAGCTCGTTGCTGCCGATGTCCATGACCCGGCCCATCATCACTGCCAGCGTGCTGACACGCTCGGAGTGACCGGCCGTGTACGGGTCGCGGGCGTCGAGCGCGGCGGCCAGCGCCCGGATGGCACCCAGGTACGCGGACCGGGTTTCTGCTTCGGCTGCCCCGAGGCCGCGCATCAGATCGTTGAACGTCCCGGTGAGCGCATCCAACTCGCGGCTCGACCCGGTCAGCATCAGCGTCCGGCCGAAGTCGCGCGCGGCGGTCATCGTCGCGATCTCGCTCGAGACCCTGTTAATTGGGTCGGAGAGCTGGCGCGCCAGCCACAGGCTGCCGATTCCAGCGAGCACGAAGCCGCCGAAGGCGATCGTGCCGAGCGCGTACAACGCCGCTTTCGTGGGCTCGCGCGCGGCGGCGTCGATCGACGTCAGCGTGTACACGCGTGCGGGAGCGAGATCCGACAGGACTCGGATGGCGTACTCCTCATTGCCCAGCGTCCGTGTACCTGTCGCCTGGTTTGACGCGGCCAGATCCTGAGCGACTTGTTCAGGCACGGTTCGGGCGACGATCGAGCCGTTGACCGTGATGACCACGCCGGCCAGCGACAGGTTCGACAGCTCCTGCGCATAATTGGCGTCGAGACTTGTTCCCGCCACCAGCGCGCCGATGACTCGATCTCCGAACGTCAGGCGCGCGCCAGTTACGCGGAACGCTCCCGTCGGCAGCACGACGACGCTCTGGAATGTCGGCTGGACGCCCGCGGGAACATCGACGACCCTCTGGCCGGAAGGCCAGCGCCCCGCCGACGGCCCTGCGCTGGTGAAGATGCGGCCATCCATCTCGACGACAGCCAGCACGTCCGCGGGGGTCTGCGTCGCCAGCTTCGCCGTCTCGCCGGTAACCGTGGCACGCAGCTGTTCGTCGGACGATCCGCTGAAGCGCCGCTCCGTGAAGTACGTGTCGAGCGCTGCCTTGAGCGTTGGGTTTTCAGCGAGCGTGGCCATCGCGGCGACCTGGTCCTGCTGTCGCTTGGCCTCGAGCGCCGTAAATACATTCTCGCTGACGCGCAGCTTGTCGGTTTCCGCGGCGCGAACCCGATCGCGGACGTCCAGCGTGATCACGATGAACACCACGGTCAGAATCACCGCGACCGTCACGAAGGTCACCATCAACGTGCGGGCGACCAGGCGGGGCGGTGTCTTCACGGTGTGTGGGGACAGGAGGCAGTCTTCACGGTTGTGCGGGGACCGGAAGCACGAAGTCGGCGGTGGCAGGGCGCCCCGGCTCGACGCGGACCTGCAGCGTGGTGTCGCCGAGCCGCTCGTGCCAGGCTGTTATCTGGTGCATGCCAGGCGGGACGGCCGGCAGGGTGAACGTCCCTCCCTCGTCCGGGATCGAGAACCACGGATGGTCGAACACCATCACGGTCGCGGACATGTGCGAATGGATTTGGCAAAACACCTTGACCAGGCCTGGCTTGTCGAACCGCTCGCCTCGGCTCTTGCCCCTCGGGTAGCGCCCGAGATCGAACGTTTTCACGCGCGACAGCGAGAAGACGTTGTGGTAGAGCGGGTCCTCGTTGGGGAAATCCACCTCGGAGCCCACGGTCACCGCGACGACACGAGGGACGAAATTCTCACCGCGCTGTCGAATTTCCGCGCGCATCGGTGCCACCGCGGTCTTCGGCGCGTCCTTCAGATAGATGACCACGTGCCTCAGCTCCGACTCCGGGGCAAGGGTGATCGTCGGAACGCTGCGGGAGTATGTTGAAGTGGCGCGCTTGGCAGCGACCGGCACGCCGACCGAAACGCGGCCCCGTATGGAGGCCGGCTCCTGGGCAGCCGGCCGCGATCCAGCCATCGCTGCCAGTCCAATGACGGCGACGGCCATGGGAACCAAGTTACGGGGTCGCAAAATCATCGGGAGGCTCTATTTTGCTTAATATGGGTCCGCGATGCTCAGCCTGCTTTTGATGACGCTCGTTGCTGTTCCTTCCGCTGATTCGGTCGACCGCGGTATCTCGGAGGCCCTTGCGCGCGAACGGGCGTCCGTTCTCACAGCGGTTCGCTACGATTTGGCGTTTACGGTGCCCGCTGACCGGCAACAGCCTGTCCTGGGCCGTCTCGTCCTGCACGCGACGATGGCCGGACCTCACCGCGTCGTCATTGATTTTTCGGCACCAAGGGACCGAATCCGTAGCGTCCGGGTGGGTGAGGCGCAGATTACGCCTATTTATTCCGAAGATCACCTGATTATTCCCGCGGATGCCACCCGTGCCGGCGAAAACGCCATTGCCATCGAGTTCACCGCCGGCGATGAGGCGCTCAACCGTAACGATGATTTCCTCTACACCCTCTTCGTGCCGGCGCGCGCACATTTGACGTTTCCCTGCTTCGATCAGCCGGATATCAAGGCACGCTACACCCTGTCGCTCGACGTGCCGGCGGACTGGGAAACGGTCGCTAATGCCGCCAGCGTGAGACACGACGCGGACGCGACCCCTGCAGGGCGGGTCCTTTCGGATCCGTCGTCTCGGCAACACGTCCAGTTCGCCGAAACCAAGCCCCTTCCGACGTACCTGTTCGGCTTCGTCGCCGGCAAGTTCTCCATCGAGCGCGCCACGCGCAACGGCCGCGAGCTGCGGATGTTCCATCGCGAGACCGACGCGGCGAAGGTCGCCCGGAATCGCGAGGCCCTCTTCGATCTGCATGCCTCATCGCTCCAGTGGCTCGAGGATTACACCGCGATCCCGTACCCATTCGACAAGCTCGACTTCATTCTGATCCCGTCCTTCCAGTTCGGCGGGATGGAACATGCCGGCGCGATTCTCTACAACGCGGCTGGCCAAATGCTCGATGAGAGCGCCACGCAGAACCAGCTGCTCAACCGCGCCAGCACGATTGCCCACGAGACCTCCCACATGTGGTTTGGCGATCTCGTGACCATGCGCTGGTTCAACGACGTGTGGATGAAAGAGGTCTTCGCGAATTTCATGGCCGCGAAAATCGTGAACCCGTCGTTTCCGCAGGTGAACCACGAGTTGCGTTTTCTGCTGTCGAACTATCCGGATGCGTACTCCGTGGATCGCACGGCGGGCGCCAATCCGATCCGGCAGCCGCTCTCGAATCTGAACGACGCTGGACAGTTGTACGGGCCGATCATCTATGAGAAGGCGCCAATCGTCATGCGGCAGCTCGAGATGATCGTGGGCGCGCAGCGGTTCCGCGACGGCCTCCGGGAGTATCTGAAGACGTATGCGTTCCGCAATGCGACCTGGCTCGATCTGATCCGCATCCTCGACGCAAGGACGTCGGAGAATCTCTCGGCGTGGAGCCGCGCGTGGGTAGAGGAGCGCGGCCGGCCGGAGTTCACGACCGCTGTGCGCCTTACGAAAGACGATCGCATTCAGCGCCTGACGATCACGATGAACGATCCCCTTCGCCGCGGTCTGGTGTGGCCGCAGCGGATGCGCGTCACGCTCGGCTATGCCGGAGCGCAGAAGGATCTGTCCGTCTATGCGAACGCGGCGACGACGACTGTGCGTGAAGCCGCCGGGATGCCGACGCCGCTGTTTGTCCTCCCGAACGGCGGTGGACTGGGCTATGGCCTCTTCGTGCTCGACGAGGGGAGCGCGGGGTATCTCCTCGCGAACA
This sequence comes from Vicinamibacterales bacterium, assembly GCA_036802945.1. Taxonomy (GTDB): domain Bacteria; phylum Acidobacteriota; class Vicinamibacteria; order Vicinamibacterales; family UBA2999; genus Gp6-AA40. The sequence continues at coordinate 11,311 of DAIRVG010000113.1, read as the reverse complement.
TGCAAGGCGTGCCGGACCCGCTGACGCGCGGCGCCGCGTGGGTCACACTCTGGGACAACGTACTCGAAGGTCGCATCGCCGCCGGTACGTTCATCGACGCGGCGGTTCGGGCGCTGCCGGCTGAAACCGACGAGCAGAACACCCAGCGGGTGCTCGGCTATCTGAGTCGGGCGTATTGGCGGTTGCTGCCGGGCGACCAGCGGATGGCGCGCGCGCCCGCGATCGAAGCCACGCTGCGCGCAGGGATCGCGCGCGCCGGGACGCAAAGTCTGAAGTCCGCGTGGTTCAGCGCGTTTCGAGACGACGCGTTGACGCCTGAGGGTGTGAGCTGGCTGGAGCGTGTGTGGCGTCGCGACGAGATGATCCCGGGGCTGACGTTTGCCGAGACCGACGAGATCGTGATGGCAATGGAGCTTGCCGTGCGTGAAGTGTCCGGGTGGCAGCAGATCCTGCAGACGCAGCTCGATCGCACGCAGAACCCCGATCGCAAGGCGCGCTTCGCATTCGTGATGCCCGCGCTCTCGGCGGATCCGCAGGTCCGGGGGGAGGCGTTCGCACGCTTTCGCCAGCTCGAGAACCGCAGGCGCGAGCCGTGGGTGCTCGAATCGATGGCGTACTTGAATCACCCGCTGCGTGAGGCCGACTCCGAGCGCTTCATCCGCCCGAGCCTGGAGCTACTCCGCGAGATTCAGCGGACCGGAGACATCTTCTTCCCGGGGCGCTGGATGGATAGCACGCTGTGGGGCCACCGTTCGCCGGGGGCGGCGGCGACGGTGCAGGATTTTCTCGCGAAGGAGCTGCAGTATCCCGAGCGGCTCCGATGGACGATCCTCGGCGCGTCCGACGAGCTGTTCAGAACTGCAACACGATCGGCCCGCTGATCGTGTCGCCTGCCGGCGTGAATCGCGGCACGTCCCGTAGCATACCGTTGCTCAGCTCGCCGATCACGCGCACCGTCAACGTGCTGCCCGCGATCGTCACGAGCAGGAAGTGCGCGAGGTTCGACCACGACAGGGTCCGCGCTTCGTCAAACCGATCGGGGCTCCGCTGGTCCAGTTTGCTGGCCGCGCCGGTCACGAAGTAATCGATCCCGTTGTCGCGCGAGTGCTGGAAGTTGTGCTCGTGTCCGCTGAATACGACCCGTACGCCCGCGCGCGAGAAAAGCGGTAACAGCGGTTGCATCCGATCCGTATTGTGATGCTTCGGACCGGCGTTGAACGGCGGATGATGGCAGAACACGAACTTCCAGCGCGCCGCGGGGTCCGGGACGAACGTCTGGTTGATCCATTCCCAATGCTTCGGATACTCCTACAGCCGCTTGCCGCGGAAGAAATCTTCCTTTGACGTGTCGATGCAGATGAAGTCGACGTCGCGACCGCACCGGAAGCGGTAGAACAGGCCCGGGTCCAGCGACGCGCGTCCCGACGCCTCGTCGCTCGCGATCCGCTCCCGCAGATACAGATTGTCCAGCAACTGTTCGCGGTCGTCACGGTCTTCCGTTTCCGCCGTGTCGTGATTGCCAATACACGGATACACGGGAATGCGATTGACGATGTAGCGGTAGGGCTGAAAGAAGGTGAAGAACCAGTCATCATCCTCGGCTCCGGTAGCGCCGGTGGGAATGCCGAGAATGCGGCTGCCTGCGTAGATGTTATCGCCGGTGGTGATGATCATCCTCACGTCGTGCTGCTCGAAGGCAAGCTGCATCGCCTGCGACACTTCGTACTGGCGGCGTGTCGGCGTCGAGCATCGGATGCCGGTGCCGAAATCGCCCATGACCATGAACGTGAACGATCCCGCCGGCTCGGCGACCGGATCCGGGTGCGTGCAGAACGTGTTGACATAGCGCCCGCCGCGCTGCAGGAGCCCCTGGTCCTCCCCGCGCGTCCAGTCCCAGCGTTCACCCTCCCCCCACTGCTCGTCCTTGACGATCACCTCGTAGCGGTACCTGGTGTTCGGCGCGAGCCCCGCCACCCAGCAGAAGTTCGTTGTCTCAGTGAAGTTCGTAGCGACCAGTGCGCCGTCGGAGTCGTACACGTTGACGCGAGCGGGTCCGTACGGATCCGAGCGCGCCCCGATGCTCTCATGGCGCGGCGGGTGTACGTGGCGCAGGTCGGTGTCATCGACAAGCTTCCACGTCTGGCGAGTCCGGGTCTTGAAATAGAACGCGCCCCAGGAAATCAGCGCCGACTTGTGGGAGAGACCGGCGAGATGGAGATACGGTTCGGCGTGAAATTCGGGCACGCCAACCAGTATCCCATTCGTGATTCGTGATTCGTGATTCGTGATTCCCGTGTACGCAAAAACGTCATCATCGGGGAACCGCATGATCGCGGTTCTTGCGTACTTACAACTCGATGGCTCGAGTTTCCCGCGATTGGCCGATGGACTTGTCCTTGCTCTTCAGAACACGCCATGGACGAAGCCGAAGAAGACAAATTGTTCCTCCAGACGCTTTCGCCCCGGAACATCGTCGGCGTTCACAACTACTGCGATGCCTGGTGCGAGCGGTGCGGCTTCTCGGACCGTTGCGTCGTCAACGTATCGAGGCCGCGGGAGGAGGCGCTGCTGCGGTCGGAGGATCCGTTACTTGATCACTTGAAGGAGCGCTTCGATCAAGTCCGGACGCTCGCGGCGAGGCGCTCGACGTTCTCCGTCGAGGAGCTGATGAAGAACGTTGAGATTGATTCGCGGGACCCGGTGGAAGAGGCGAAGGAAGACGCTCGCCGTGAGCGTCTTCGACAGCATTCGGTTGTCCGTGAAGCGCACACGTACTCTGCGCTGGCTCGTGCCTGGTTCGAGGTCGAGACCGAAGCGATGCGCAGGCACGCCGACGCGCTTGTCCGTCGTGCGGAAGTCGAGGACATCGAGGATCTTCCCTCGATGTCGGAGCTGGCGAGGATTATCGACTCAATCGATATCGTGCGTTGGGACAGCTACCTGATCTTCGTAAAGCTGCATCGGGCAATCGATGGCCGCGGCGAGGACGCGGAAGAAGGCGTCTGGGACGATCCGATCCAGAACGACTACAACGGATCCGCAAAGCTCGCGCTGACACTGATTGATCGCTCAGAGGGCGCGTGGCGCGCAATCGACCGCTGGTTTCCGTCGTCAGGTGGAGCACGCTTGCTCGCCGAACAGCTCGCGGCTCTGCGCGTCTCGATCGAACGGGAGTTCCCACAGGCGCGCGCGTTTCTCCGTCCGGGCTTCGACGGACTGATTACGCCTGACTAAACCCTGTTTACTCTCCGTGGATGTGAAAAGCGCTTTAGACGCGCGTTACTTGCGCTCCTCGGGAGCACGGAGTAGACGCACCAGCTCCAACGGAACCGGGAAGAGGATTGTCGAGCTCTGCCCGGACGTGATCTCGGTCAGCGTCTGCAGGTAGCGCAGCGTCATCGCCGCGGGCTCTCGATCGATGACCGCGGCCGCCTGCGCCAGCTTCTCCGATGCCATCAGCTCGCCTTCGGCGTGGATGATCTTCGCGCGCTTCTCGCGCTCGGCTTCCGCCTGTCGCGCCATCGCCCGCTGCATCTCCTGCGGCAGGTCGACGTTCTTCACTTCGACGGCCGAGACCTTGATGCCCCACGGCTCCGTTTCGCGGTCCAGGATCTGTGTCAGCTGCTGGTTCAATCGATCCCTTTGTGAAAGCAGATCATCGAGCTCCGCCGTGCCGAGCACGCTCCTGAGCGTGGTTTGCGAGAGCTGCGAGGTGGCGTACAGGTAATTCTCGACTTCGACGACAGCACGGCGGGGGTCGATCACGCGGAAGTAGACGACCGCGCTCACCTTCACCGACACGTTGTCGCGGGTGATGACGTCCTGCGGCGGCACGTCGTGGACGATGGTCCGCAGGCTGATGCGCACGATGCGATCGATCGGCCGGAAGACAAGGATGACGCCTGGGCCTTTGGGCTCGGAAAGCAGCTTGCCCAGGCGGAAGATGACGCCCCGCTCGTATTCCGCGAGGATCTGAATCGACGTCACCAGATAAAAGATGATGACGACGCCGAGTATCAGCGTCGGTGAAATGTTCATGACGTTGCTCCTTCGCGGGTGGAAGCCGCGATCGGTTCCACTTCCAGGGTGAGACCGTTCACAGCCAGAACTCGAATACGCTGTCCGGCATTCACGGGCAGACGGCTGGTGGCCCGCCAGAGTTCGCCGTGGACGTGGACATAGCCGGGCGCATCCGGCGTGATGACGTCACGCGTTTCCCCGACGGTGCCCACAAGCCCTTCTTTGCCGGTGACCGGCGGCTGCCGCTGCGCCCTCAGCGCGAGACGTCCGAGGAAGAGAAAGATCACGGCGAATCCGATAGAGACAGGCACGATGAAACCCAGACCGACCGACACGCCCGGCACGGTGTCGGTCAGCATGACCGACCCGACGACGAGCGCGATTGTGCCGCCGACTCCAAGGATGCCGCTTGGCAGCTTGAGCTCGAGGACGAGAAGGCCGATACCGAACAGCATCAACAGGATTCCGGTGGCGTTCATCGGCAGGATCTGAAGGGCAAAGAACGCGAGCAGGAGGCTGAGACCACCGGCGACGCCGGGCAACACTGCCCCGGGATTCCAGAGTTCCACCGTGAGGCCGAGCATCCCAATCGTCATCAGGAGATAGGCAATCTGTGGATGCGCAATAGCGCTGAGAAACCGTTGCCTGCGCGTCATCTCGACACGGCGCGTCTCGATGCCTTGCGTGTGGATCACCGCAGGACGGCCATCGAAGCGTCTAATCGTACGGCCATCGAGACGCCGCAGCAGATCGTCGACATCGTTGGCGACGAAGTCGATGAGGGGAGGCATGGCTTGCAGCGCCTCGAGATCGGTAAAGGCACGGCTCTCGAGAACTGCGGCGGCGGCGAGCATGACGTTGCGTCCGCGCGCTTCCGCGAGCGTCCGCACGTACGCGGCCGCATCCGACGCCGCCTTCTGGGACGTCACGCTGTCCATTGCCTCGCCGTTGCCAGAGATCGGATGCGCCGCTCCGATATGCGTTCCCGGCGCCATCGCGGCGACGTCTGCGGCGAGGGTGAGAATGAAGCCGGCCGAGGCGGCGCGGCCGCCGGACGGTCCGACGAAGACCGCCACCGGTGCGCGCGACGTGATCATCCGCGACACGATATCGCGCGTCGAGTCGAGCAGTCCTCCCGGGGTTCTCAAGACGATCACGACGACGTCAGCGCCGGCGGCATCTGCCTGATCGATCACGCCGATCAGGTATTCGGAGGAGACGGGATGGATGATGCCGTCGAGCTCCGCCACGATGGCGAGCGGCCGATGCGGGGTCGTCTGCGCCGCAATATGGCCGGCGACGCAGTTCAGAAAGAGAGCCGCGAGTAGTACCCGCCGCACACTGGGATTGTATACGGTGCGATCCCCGTACCGACCGGGAGCGATCGTCGCACCACCCGCATCAGCAACGCACCTAGTAGAATCCCTCTGTGACCGACCGGGAGATCCTTCGTCACACCGTCGCGACGCTGGCGTATCGCGCCGGCAAGGCGGTGCGCCATGCGCCGCCGCACTTCGCCGCGTTCGCCGTTGCCCCGGGCTCGCGGACGCCAGGGCAGATCCTCGCGCACATGGGCGACCTCTTCGACTGGGCCCTGTCCATGGCGAAAGGAAAGCAGACGTGGCGCGACTCGACTCCGCTCGCGTGGGATCACGAGGTCACGCGCTTCTTCGCCGCCCTCGAGGCGTTCGATGCGTTTCTGGGCTCAGATCAGCCGCTCAGCTTGCCGGTCGAGCGCTTGTTCCAGGGTCCGGTCGCCGACGCGTTGACACACACGGGCCAGCTCACGATGCTGCGCCGGCTGGCGGGCAGTCCGATCAAGGCTGAGAACTACGCGGGGGCATCGATCGCGGCTGGAACGGTCGGCGTCTCGCAACCGGCGCCGAGGGTCGAGTTTGACTGACATCCGGCGCATCCCACTGATTGTTGCCGCGCTCCTGATCGCGTTGAGCGCGATCACCGCCGCCGTTCAGCGCGGCGGCGTATTTGACGATCTCAAGCCGACCGTTATCCTCATCTCGTTCGACGGCTTCCGCTGGGACTACCCGACGAAAGCGCCGACGCCAAACCTGCGCCGGCTGATGGCGCGCGGCGTCCATGCGCAGAACCTGATTCCGAGCTTTCCGTCGAAGACGTTCCCGAATCACTACACGATCGCCACCGGTCTCTATCCCGGTCACCACGGCATCGTCGCGAACAACATCTTCGATCCGTCGACGGGACGCACCTTGGCGACCAACAAGCGCGCTGAAGTGCAGGATCCGATGTGGTGGGGAGGCGAACCCATCTGGACGCTCGTCGAACGCGCCGGCAAATCTTCGGCGCCGCTCTTCTGGCCGGGATCCGAAGCGCCAATTCTCGGCGTGATGCCGCGATTCTGGAAGCCGTACGATGAGAACCTTCCGGCGGCTTCGCGCATCAACCAGGCGCTCGCGTGGCTCGATCTGCCGGCCGCCGAGCGTCCCGTGTTTCTCTCCTTGTACTTCGAAGACACCGATGCCGCGGGCCACGGGAAGGGCCCCGACTCTCCAGATGTTCGCGCGGCGATTGCGCGCGACGATGGGTATGTGGGGTTACTCATCGAGGGTCTTACGCGGCGCGGGATTCTCGACCGCGTCAACATTGTCGTCGTGTCGGATCACGGGATGGTGCCCGTTGACGACGCGCGCGTGATCGTCGCGGACGACTACATCTCGGCAGACGACGTGGTCATCTCGGACATCAACCCGACCCTCGGCCTCTTCCCGAAGCCTGGCAAGGAGGAATCTGTCTACCGCGCGCTGGTCGGCGCAAGCCCGCACCTGAAGGTGTATCGCCGCGACGCAACACCCGAGCGTTGGCACTTTCGCGGCCACTTGCGAGTGCCTCCGATCCTGGGTGTGGCCGACGAAGGCTGGCAGGTGCTGCGGCGCACCACGTTCGACGGCATCAAGGCAGGGAAGATCACGGGCGTGCGGGGCCAACATGGCTACGATCCGCAACTCATGTCGATGCGTGCGATCTTCATTGCCGCAGGACCGGCGTTCAAGCGCGGCGTCACCGTCGCGCCGTTCGAGAACGTGAGTATCTACACCGTGCTCGCGAGGATCCTCGGCGTTACTCCCGCGCCCAATGATGGCGACCCATCCGTCGCAACGCGTCTTCTCCGCTAATCGCGACGCCACGGTTGCGCGTCACAGATCGCGTCATTCCACTCTGAGAGTGATTCTGAGACTCGCTCGCAAGCTCACGAGTGCGTGCGCGTTTGCGCTAGTGTCTTTCGTCAGCGCTCCTTCAGTCCATGACGGTTGGTGAATCCATGCGCGAGTCCGAGACTCTCGCGTCGATTAGAAAACTGCTTCTCGGAGCGCTCGCGCTTGGTGTCCTGGGGACGGGTGGTGAGCTGATCCTCCTTCGCCATATCGATACGCCGACGCAGTGGATTCCGCTGGTCGTTCTCGGCGTCTCGGTTCCCGTGTTGATCTGGCACGCGACGTCGCCCGGCCTTGGAAGCGTGCGCGCCGTCCAAATGTTGATGGTGGTGTTCATTGTCGCTGGCGTCTTCGGTGTGGCACTCCATTACGACGGTAACGTCGTGTTTGCGCGCGAGCTCAGTCCAGACGCGCGGGGGTTCGAGTACATTCGGAAAACGGTCGCCGGCGCGACGCCGGTGCTTGCCCCGGGCTCCCTGGTACTGCTTGGCCTCGTGGGGCTGGCGCAGACCTATCGACATCCATGTGCGGCCGGCGCCAACGGCCAGGAGAGACAACGATGAAACACTTTATTCGGGTCCTGTTTCTCGCGATCGCGATGTGCGGTTTGGGTCAGCCTGCACATGCCCAGACCGGCAAGCCGGTCACGATCGTCGATGCCAACCTTGTGAGGGAAGCGGATCTCGCGAAGCTTCCGCACATGACCCCCGCGCTTGCCACGGCGGTGATCGCGAAGCGCCCGTTCAAGACCATCAAGGATTTCGACACGGCATTGAGCTCGTTGAGCAAGGCGGATCGCGCGGAGCTGTACACGAAGGTGTTCGTGCCGATCAATCTCAACACCGCCACCGACGAGGAGATTCTCCTGATTCCAATGGTGGGCCCCCGCATGCTGCGCGAGTTCAAGGAATATCGCCCGTACGTGGCGCTCGCGCAATTCCATCGCGAGATTGGCAAGTACGTGGATGCCGCAGAGCTCGCGAGGCTCGAGCAGTACGTCTACGTCCCGCTCACGAAGTAGCGGTCGTCGCCCTTTGCCGCGTGGGTAGCGGCATACACACGGGCAAGGGGGTCAGGCCGATCGCGATCGCAGCATTGCTCTACATCTGCGTGACCTGCGCCGCCTCGCTCCATGCGGCGCAGGACGCCGTCACCCCTCCCACGTCCCTCGACAACGCGCTGCCGAAAGACGCGACGGGTGCGGACATCTTCCGGCTGACCTGTTCGACGTGCCACGGCATTGACGGCCGAGGATCGCCAGAGAGCGTCGTCGGCTTCGAGTTACCGCTTCCCAATGGGCATGACTTTCCTGACTTCAACGATTGTCCGACGAACACCGTAGAGCCGTTGGGCGACTGGAGCGCGGTGGTGCACCGGGGCGGCCCGATTCGGGGCCTCGACCACCATATGCCGGCCTTTGGCGACGCACTCTCCGACGATCAGATCGAGAAGGCCATCAAGTATCTCTGGTCCTTTTGCAAGGACTCATCCTGGCCGCGCGGCGATCTGAATCTGCCGCGTGCATTCTTCACCGAGAAGGCGTTCCCGGAGAGCGAGACGGTGTGGACGACCGGGATCACGGGCCAGGGGTCGAAGGCGGTCACGAACCTGCTCACCTACGAGCACCGGATCAAGTCGCGCAGCCAGTACGAGGTGACAGTCCCACTGGATTTCCAGCAGACGGCGCCAGGAGGGTCCTGGGGCCGCGGTCTTGGCGACGTCGAGTTCGCGCTGCGCCGGACCTTCTATGCCAGCCTCGATCGCGGCAGCATCTTCGCCGCCGGGGGCGCCGTTACGCTGCCCACAGGCAAAGAGAGCGAGGGGATGGGCAACGGCTTCACCATCTATGAGCCGTTCGCGATGTGGGGGCAGATCCTGGGCTCGAACGGGTTCCTTCAAGTCCACACGGGCATCGAAATCCCATCGGATCACGACAAGGGTGCAAACGAAGGGTTCGTGCGCACTGCTCTGGGCTACACCATCGCCCAGGACCAGGGGTTCGGGCGGGCGTGGTCGCCCATGGCCGAGGTGCTGATGGCCAAACCCGCGGGTGGAGACGCCGAGTGGGACGTCGTGCCTCAGATGCAGGTGTCCCTGAGCAAGCTTCAACACATCCTGCTCAGCGTGGGCGTCCGCGTGCCGCTCAACGAGCGGCAGGATCGCAAGCCGCAGTTCTTGACCTACTTCCTGTGGGACTGGTTCGATGGCGGATTGTTCCAGTTCTGGAAGTGAGTTGGTGACGAGGACTTGATGTCGATGAACCGTACCCTGGCGCTGGCCTGTGCAATTTGGATGCTGGCGTTCTTTTTCGCGACGCCGCGGGCTGCTCAAGTCACCGCAGGACCGATTGAAGCCAAAGCGCAACCGGGCAAGGCCGCGTTGTTTACGCACTCCGAGAATTGCATTGCGTGCCATAACAACCTGATCTCTTCAACGGGTGAGGACATCTCCATCGGATCCACCTGGCGGTCAACCATGATGGCGAACTCGGCCCGCGATCCGTACTGGCAGGCAGGCGTCCGCCGCGAGACGATCGATCATCCGACGCAGGCGGCCGCCATTCAGGATGAGTGCGCCGAATGCCACATGCCGATGACGACGCAGATGGCGCGCGCGGCGGGAGGCAAAGGGGAGGTGTTCAGGCACCTGCCAATCGCCAACGGCGATGACTCGGAGACCCATCGTCTGGCCGCTGACGGCATTTCGTGCACCGTCTGCCACCAGATTTCAAGCGAACGACTTGGGACCCGGGAGAGCTTCAACGGTGAGTTCGTGATGAAGCCGACGCCAGCCGATGGCGTCCGCGTGATCTTCGGACCCTACCAGATTGATGCTGGCCGGAAGACGATCATGCGCTCGGTGAGCGGCTTCGTGCAGGCTGAAGCGCCGCACATCCGGCAGTCGGAGTTGTGTGCCTCTTGTCATACCCTGATTACCAATGCGTTCGGTCCGAATGGCGAGGTCATAGGATCGCTGCCGGAGCAGATGAATTACCAGGAGTGGCAGCACAGCGACTTCAACACGGAGCAGCGAAGCTGCCAGTCGTGCCACATGCCGGCCGTGCAGGGGCCGGTGCGGATGGCGTCGGTCCTTGGTGATTACCGGGAAAGTCTCGCGCGTCATCTGTTCGTCGGCGGCAATGCCTTCATGGTCCGTCTCATGAGCAAGTACCGGACAGAGCTCGGTGTCGAGGCGCCGCCGTCCGAGATGGAAGCGACCGCCAAGGCGACGATCCATCAGCTACAGGAAGACACCGCGACCGTGTCGGTCGCGCGCACGGAGCTGGCCGGTGCGACGTTGAACGTCGACGTGGACGTGAGGAACCTGACGGGCCACAAGTTCCCGACGGGCTATCCTTCCCGCCGCACGTGGCTGCATGTGACGGTCAAGAACGCCCAGGGACGTACAGTGTTCGAGTCCGGAGCGATCAATGAAGCAGGCGCTATCCAGGGCAACGACGCCGACGCCGACCCGACGAAGTACGAGCCGCACTACGACCGCATCACCAGCCCGGATCAGGTCCAGATTTGGGAGCCAATTCTTGGCGACCGGGCGAACGTTCCGACGACGGGACTGCTCACGGCCACGCAGTACCTGAAGGACAACCGACTGCTTCCGCGCGGTTTCGATAAGGCGACAGCCGACCCCCTGATCGGGGTGTACGGCGCCGCGGCGCAAGATTCCAATTTCGCGGGAGAGGGGGATCGCGTCCGCTACGCAATCGATGTGCCCTCGGGCGGAGGGCCATTCCTGGTTGAGGCAGAGCTGCTATATCAGCCGATCGGCTACCGCTGGGCGCACAACCTCGAGAAATACGACGCGCCAGAGCCGAAGCGGTTCGTCAACTACTTCAACGCCATGGCGTCCGGATCATGGGTGGTGATCGCGAAAGCCACCACAAATACGCCGTAGGGCGGACCCTTTTGGATCAGCCTTCAGCCCGGAAGTGTTCCTGTGAACCCGCCGCCCGTCAGGCAATAATCCCCGGATGTCTGTCTACAAAGAATTCCGCGACTTCATCGCCCGCGGCAACGTCATCGACCTGGCCGTTGGCGTCATCATTGGCGCCGCGTTCGGAAAGATCGTCACGTCGCTCGTTG
>DAIRVG010000112.1:0-19723 GCA_036802945.1 Vicinamibacterales bacterium | reverse complement strand
ATGTTCTTCATGCTGAGCGGCGCGTTTCGAGCCGCCGGCGATCCGCGCACGCCGCTGCGACTCGGACTGGCGATGACCGGCTTGACGATCGGCTTGAACATGATCCTCATTCCGATATTCGGGACCATCGGCGCTGCGTTCGGCACGGTCATCAGCAGCACGATGGTCAGCTCGTATGGCGTCTGGCGGCTCACGCGACCGGAGTCGGTGATCCATTTCGAGCGCGGCATGGATCGCAAGCCCGACTTTGCCGTCATCCGATCGCTGTTCCGGTTCGGTCTTCCGACCGGCGTCCAGGGCATCGCCATGAATATCGGAGGTGTCTTTCTGCTTCGATTCATTGGGGCGCTCGAGAACAGCGCGGCGGCGCAGGCGGCGTTCGCTGTCGACTACACCGAGCTCTTTTCGCTGATCACGTGGACGTCGACCGGGCTGCTCGGCGCGTCGGCGACGATCGCGGGACAGAATCTCGGCGCCGGTAAGCCCGAGCGTGCGGCCGAAGGGGTGCAAGTCGCATCACACATCGGGCTTGCGGCCGCGGCGATTGTCGGCGCGGTGTTCTTGTTGTTCCCAACGTATCTTCTGGCTGCGTTCGGCATGACCGATCCGCTGGTGTTGTCGATCGGCCGGCAGCTGCTCGGTTACCTGAGTGTATCGGGCCTCTTCATCACCGTTGCGCTCTGCTATACAGGCGGACTACAGGGCACCGGCGACACGCGCAGCCCGCTGTACATCTCGGTGATCTCGCAGATCGTCATACCGCTCGGACTGTGCACGGTCATCGAGATGACACGCGAACTGATGGCAGGCGATATCTGGATGGCGATCGTGGTCGGCCATTTCACGCGATGTGTGCTTAGTGTGATGAGATTCAGACAGCAGAAATGGCGGAACATCGCGGTGGACATAGAGCCTGCGCGGCCGTAGGTCGTAGATCTCTGCAATTCAAAATGCAAAATTCAAAATGCAAACGCTGAGTATGGGTTGCAATCTTTGCGCGGCCGAAACGCGCGCGTCTCCACAGCTTCTTGAATACGTTCCATTTGTTGAAGGGTCGCCTCGCGGCGCATTGCATGCAGCCACCGCGGCCCATGACAGATTCAGGCCAGGACATTCGTAACAGGACATTTACGTTTGCGTGCACCGTCGCGGGACTAGCTTTGCAGCTAGCGCCCCCACCTGGAGTGCGCTGCCTCGTTGATCAGCTCTTGAAGTCGGCGACTGCGGTTGGAGCCAAACCTCGAGGAGGCAAAGGCCGGTTCATCTACGCGCGAGTTCGTTAGATATGTAGAAATTGCGCTCCGAGAAGCACGCGAAGCAACATATTGGTTGCGCATTTGCGCCGTGCTTCAACTCGGGCCGCCTGAGGAGCTGCAACAGTTGTCCGGTGAAGGAGACCAAATCGCCCGGATTCTGGGCTCCGTCGTTGTCAAAACAAAATTTCGAACGCGCACAGGCTATGTAGTGTTTGCATTTTGCATTTTGAATTTTGCATTACTGTTCTCCTAAGATCTTCCTTATGGCCACATCCGTCGGCTCGGCGGCGAGCGCGTCCTTAACCGTCGCGGCCGATCGCACAGACAATCAGACGACAACGTCATCCGGCATCGCCGGTATCGCGCGTGTGCCGCCGCCGGTCAACGAGCCAAACCTCGGCTATCTGTCAGGATCACCAGAACGCCTCGAGCTGAAGGCCCGCCTGAAGTCCATGGCGGGCGAGCGGATCGACATTCCGATCGTGATTGGCGGACGCGAGATTCGCACGGGTCGCACGCAACAGACCGTCATGCCGCACAACCATCGGCACGTGCTGGCGGACTGGCATGCGGCCGACTCCGAGCACGTCCATCAGGCAATCGACGCAGCACAGGCCGCTGCGCGGGAGTGGGCCAGCTGGCGATGGGAAGACCGCGCGGCCGTCTTCCTCCGCGCGGCGGAGCTGCTCACAACGACATGGCGGCAGACGTTGAATTCGGCGACGATGCTCGGCCAGTCGAAGGTGGCGTTCCAGGCGGAAATCGATTCCGTATCCGAAATGGCGGACTTCTGGCGGTTCAACCCGTACTACGCGCAGGAGCTGTACGGCGAGCAGCCAATAAGTTCGCACGCGACCTGGAACCGAAGCGACTACCGGCCACTCGAAGGCTTCGTGTACGCGGTCACGCCCTTCAATTTCACCGCGATCGCCGGCAATCTGCCGATGACACCGGCGCTGATGGGCAACACGGTCATCTGGAAGCCGGCGTCGAGCGCGATGCTGAGCGGCTACTACATCCTCCGTCTCCTCGAGCGCGCCGGCCTGCCGCCAGGCGTCATCAATTTCGTGCCAGGCGATGCGGCACAGATCACCAGCATCGTGCTCGACTCTCCCGACCTCGCGGGTATTCATTTCACGGGCAGCACGGCGGTTTTCAACAGCATGTGGCGCAAGGTGGGCGAAAACGTCGGCCGTTACAGGTCTTATACGCGGCTCGTCGGCGAAACGGGAGGAAAGGACTTCATCGTCGCGCACCCCTCCGCGGATGCGCAGGAAGTCGCGGTCGCCATCGCACGGGGCGGATACGAGTACCAGGGACAGAAATGCTCCGCGGCAAGCCGCGTCTACATTCCTCAGTCGTTGTGGACGGAGGTGCGTGACCGCGTCGTTGGCATGATGTGCGAGATGAAGATGGGCGACGTCGCCGACTTCCGCACCTTCATCGGCGCGGTCATCGACAGGAAAGCGTTCGACAGGATCAGTTCATACCTGGAGGATGCGAAGAAGAACGCAAGAGTAATCCAGGGAGGCAACGTCCACGGCGAGGAAGGCTATTTCGTCGAGCCGACCCTGATCGAGACCAAGGATCCGGCGTATCGCCTGCTATGCGAGGAGATCTTCGGGCCGGTCGTGACGGCTTATGTCTATCCGGACAGGAAATGGTCGGAGACGCTCACGACGATCGATCGGACGTCACCGTACGCGCTGACCGGATCGGTCTTCAGCACCGACCGTGCCGGGATCGTCGAAGCAACGGATGCGCTGAGAAACGCGGCGGGCAACTTCTACATCAACGACAAGCCGACCGGTGCCGTCGTTGGCCAGCAGCCGTTTGGCGGCGGAAGAGCATCGGGCACGAATGACAAGGCGGGCTCGAAGATCAACCTGCTGCGCTGGGTCAGCGCGCGGACGATCAAGGAAACGTTCACGCCGCCGCGCGACCTCAAATACCCCTACATGTCTGAGGAGTAGGCAGGCGGACCTGAAGGTCCGCCTCTACGATCCAAGGTTAAGATTCGAGTAGAAGCTGACCTGGGTCTTCGATGAATTCCTTGATCTTCACCAGAAACTGAACGGCCTCGCGACCGTCGACGATGCGATGGTCGTAGCTCAAGGCGACGTACATCATCGGACGGACGACGACCTGGCCGTTCACCGCGATCGGGCGATCCTGAATCTTGTGGAGTCCGAGGATCCCGACCTGCGGCGGATTGAGGATCGGCGTGCTGAGGAGCGAACCGAACACGCCGCCGTTGGTGATGGTGAATGTGCCGCCTGCGAGATCCTGGAGGGTCAGCGTTCCGTCGGCGGCTCTTTTCGCGTAGTCACGGATTCCCTGCTCGATTTCCGCAAATGACATCTGGTCCGCGTCGTGCAGCACCGGCACGACCAGCCCACCTTCCGCACCCACCGCCATACCGATGTCGTAGTAGCGCTTGAGGACGATCTCGTCACCCTGGATCTCGGCGTTGATCTGCGGGAACGCGCGCAACGCGGCAACGCTGGCCTTGACGAAGAACGAGGCGATACCCAGACCGACGCCGTACTGCTGTTTGAACGCCTCCTTACGCCGCTCACGGAGGCTCATGACGGCCGTCATGTCGACCTCGTTGAACGTCGTCAGCATTGCGGCAGTGTGCTGCGCTTCGACGAGGCGCCTTGCAATCGTCGCGCGGCGTTTGCTCATCCGCTGACGCTCCTCGCTTCGCTCGGAGCTTCGACGCAGGGTTGGTGCGGTTCTCGCACCGGTCGGTGACACAGGTGAGACAGGTGCGACAGATGCGATCACGTTCTGCACGTCCAGCTTCATCACGCGGCCGGCAGGTCCTGAGCCCTGCAGCGCGCCAAGGTTGACGTCGTGGTCCTTCGCCATGCGTCGCGCCGTGGGCGTCGCGCGCGTATCTTCCGCCGGAGCGGCGACTGCCTTCGTCTCCCCGGGAGGTGCGGGCGCCGGTGTGGCCGCGGCGACGGGCGCCGCTTTCGCCGCTGGAGCGGCAGACGCACCGTTGCCACTCGGTCTTGGCGCAGCGGCCGATTCGTCCACCACGCCAAGCACCTCGCCGATCTTCACGTCCTCGCCTTCCTTGCGCGTGATGCTGGCGATGACGCCGCCGCGCTCGGCATTGACCTCGAGGTCGATCTTCTCCGTTTCGAGCTCGACGATCGGCTCACCGACCTCAACGCGGTCGCCCTCCTTTTTCAGCCATCGCGCGACGCGCGCTTCGACGACCGACTCACCAAGCTCCGGAACGACGATGTTGGTCATGAATGCTCTAGACCTGCTTTGACAGCACCAGCGACGGAACCGATGCGTGACTATCGAGATCGAAGGCCTGCTCGATCAGCGTCTTCTGATTCAGCTGGTGCCACGCGGCGGATCCTTCCGACGGGCTGGCGCTGCGGGCGCGGCCGATGTAACGGAGCGGGCAGCGATCTCCAATCAATTCTTCGAGCTGCGGGCGAATGAATGCCCACGCACCCATGTTTTCGGGCTCTTCCTGCAGCCAGACAAGGTCACGCACCGACGGATAGCGCTCCAGCACCTCCTTCAGGGCGATGTTCGGGAACGGGTACAGCTGCTCGACGCGGCAGATCGCGATATGACTCGACACGGCGCGCCGTTCGCTGCCGATCAAATCGACGTACACCTTGCCGCTGCACAGCACAACGCGCTTGATTGCGCCTCCACGGCCGCGTGCGTCGTCATCGTCGATGACCGAGAGGAAACGGCCCTGTTCGAGCTCCTGCGGCGTTGACCCGACAGCTGGATGGCGCAAGAGGCTCTTGGGCGTGAGAACGAACAGCGGAAGCGGATCGCGCTCGAGGAGCGCGGCCTGCCTGCGGAGGAGATGAAAATACTGCGCGGCGGTCGTGCAGTTGACCAGGCGCAGGTTGATGTCGGCCGCTGCTTCGAGAAAGCGCTCGGGGCGTGCGCTCGAGTGCTCGGGTCCCTGGCCTTCGTAGCCGTGAGGGAGGAGGAATACCAGCGACGGCGTGAGGCCCCACTTCGCGCGACCGGACGTGACGAATTGATCGAGCATCACCTGGGCACCGTTGATGAAGTCGCCGTACTGCGCTTCCCAGATCACCAGGCGCCGAGGTTCCTGCACGTTGTAGCCGAATTCGAAGCCGACAGCCGCGTTCTCGCTGAGCGGACTGTTGTGAATCTCGAATGCCGCGCGCGAATGTGGAAACGCCTGCAGGGCGATCAACTGCTTGCCGGTGTCGGCGTCGTGGAACACCGCATGCCGGTGGCTGAAGGTGCCGCGCTCGACGTCCTCTCCGGTCATGCGGATGGGGATACCGTCGGCAAGGATCGTTGCCAGCGCCAGCTCCTCGGCGGTTGCCCAGTCGACCGAGCGCTCAACCGGATTCGCAAGTGCGGTCTTCCGCTTCTCGAGTCCCCGTTCCAGCTTGCGGTGAAACGTGAACCCGTACGGTCGCGTCAGCAGTGCGTCGTTGATCTCCCGCAGGCGATCGAGCGGGACTCCGGTCGAGACCAGTCCTGCCGCGCCAGCAACCGCCCGCGGCGGAAGTGGCGGCACGTAATCCTGCTCGGGCTTGAGCGAGGCATAGGCGGTCTCGAGCACTTCGAGGTGCCTCTTGAACAGCGCGTCCGGCAGTTCTGGTCGAATCGTGCCCTTGTCCACGAGCGTGTGTGCCCAGATCTCACGAACCGTCGGATGTGATGCGATCGCCTTGTAAACAACTGGCTGAGTGAACGAAGGCTCGTCGCCCTCGTTGTGGCCGTAACGACGGTAGCCGACGAGATCAATCAGGAAGTCGAGACCGAAGCGGGCGCGATACTCCCACGCCAGCCGTGCCGCCTCGAGGCACGCGACCGGATCGTCGGCGTTCACGTGCACGATCGGAATCTTGAAGCCCCGCGCGAGGCCACTGGCGTAGCTGGTGCTGTACGAGTCAGCGGGGGTGGCCGTGAAACCGAGCTGGTTGTTGGCGATGATGTGAATCGTGCCGCCAGTGTCGTAACCGGCCAGTCGCGACAGGTTCAGCGTCTCGGCGACGACGCCCTGTCCAGGGAACGCCGCGTCGCCGTGAATGAGGATCGGCAGCGTGATGCCGCCATTGAAATGCGCCGCGCCGGGCCGATCCACGGAGGTGCCGGCGGCGCGCGCCATTCCCTCGACCACCGGATTAACAGCTTCGAGATGACTCGGATTCGGCGCCAGCGTCACGTACATCTGGCCGCGGGGCGCGGCCGTCCGGGCGCCGGCGTGGTACTTCACGTCGCCCATCCAGCCGAGATCGATCCGGAACGACTTGGCGGCAACCGGATCCTTGAACTCGGCAAGGATCTGCGCGTACGGCTTGTCGAGGACGTGGGCGAGCACATTGAGCCGTCCGCGATGCGCCATGCCGAGCACCGCATTGCGGGCCCCGTGATCCGCCGCGCCGCAGATGATTTCGTCGAGGATCGGCACCAGCATATCGAGTCCTTCGACGGAGAAACGGGTCTTGCCAGGAAAGGTCCGATGAAGAAAGCGCTCGAAGACTTCGACCTGGGTAATGCGGTCGAGGACTGCCTCGGTGCTGGTTGCGTCCATCGGCGGCAGGAATCGGCCAGACTCCGCCGCATGGCGGACCCATTCGCGCTCCTCCGGCACGAACACGTGCGCGTAGTCGAAGCCGATCGTCGAGCAGTAAATGCGGCGGAGTTTTTCGATCGCCTCGAACGCGTTGGCCGATGACTCTGCGACCGGACCATCGACGAGCGATGCGGGCAGCGCCTTGAGATCCGCATCGGTGATACCGTGAGCGCCGGGGTGCAACGAGGGATCGCCGATGGGTTCGGATCCCAACGGATCGATTCGCGCGGCAAGATGGCCGTAGCGACGGATGCATTCGGCGAGGTTCGCGGCGCCGACGATCTTCTGGATGTTGGTATTGCCCGAGATCGGCTGCGTGCTCGCGGTATCGTGTGACGGGGGTGTCCACGACTCGAATGCTTGTCGCGTTTCGGGATCGATCGACTCCGGATTCTGTCGATAGCGCTCGTACAACTCCAGGACGTAACCGGCATTCACTCCCTGGAACTCATCCAGACGCATAACATTCCTATCCTAACGCATCGACCGACGGGCCACGGAGACACGAGGCACCGCTTGTGTCGGCGCAGAATACGAAGCTGAATGATTCGCCTGATTGGTATCGACGTCGACGGCACATTGCTTGACACGCGCGGGCAGATGCCGCAGCAGAACATCGACGCGATTCACGACGCGGTCGCGGCCGGCATTCATGTCGCGCTCGTCACCGGACGTAGCTATCCGTTCGCGCGCCCGATTGCGGATCCGCTCCCGTCGTCTCTGACGCTCATCGTGAGCAACGGCGCCGTCGAGCGAAGCATGGACGGGTCGACGTTCGCGCGACGGCTGCTGAATCGCGGCGTCGCGCGTTCCGTGCTGAATTCGACGAGATCGTTCCGCCACGCGGCGGCGCTCGTGTTCGATCGCGATGCAGATCGACAGGTGATTTTCGAAACAATGGACTGGGAACATCCCGGGCGCAAGGCGTACTGGGCCAGGAATCAGTCACTGATCGCACAGTCGGTTCCCCTCGAGGATGCACTCGTCGAGGATCCGATACAGGTGATGTTCAACGGCGGCGTCGAGACCATGCGATCGCTTGTCGAGTCGCTGCGCTCGGAGGCGCGTGATTGTGCCGTGGCGCTGACCGAGTACGTGCATCGCGACTTCTCGCTCATCGACGTGACCGCGCCCTCGGCAACGAAAGGTCAGGCGCTGGCGTGGCGTGCGACACAGCTTGGTATCACCCG
The DNA here is from genome assembly GCA_036802945.1 of Vicinamibacterales bacterium. Classification (GTDB taxonomy): domain Bacteria; phylum Acidobacteriota; class Vicinamibacteria; order Vicinamibacterales; family UBA2999; genus Gp6-AA40. Next base: position 11,669 of record DAIRVG010000112.1, on the reverse strand, counting down.
CGACGAAGTGATGGCGGTCGGCGACAACTTCAACGATCTCGAGATGCTCGAGTTTGCCGGGACGCCGGTCGTGATGGCGAACGCCGTGTCGGGCCTGAAGGAGCGCGGGTGGGCGGTCACGGGCGACAACGATCATGCCGGGCTCGCCGACGCGATCCGGAGGCTGGCGCTCGGGGACTAGGCGTTCTCAAGTGTTGGGGAAGAACTCTCACTGAGACGAGCCACGGAGACACGGAGGCACGGAGTCTCTGTGTCTCAAAGCATCACTCGACGAATACCCTGTCTGATAAACGCGCTGTTGAAGTTAAGTAGCAGCCCAACCTTGAGGTCAGTAATGCGGAGGTACGTCAGCAACTGCGCGATGTGAATTCGGTCGAATCGCTCGATGCTCTTTACCTCCACGACCACTCGCTCTCCCACGATCAAATCCGGCCGATGCTCGGAAAGGAGCACGCCCTTGTAGTACAGAGGAATTCCAATCTGCCTTTTCGTGGCAATGCGGGCAGCGTGAAGCTCCATGCATAGAGCCGATTCGTACACCGATCGAGCAATCCAGGGCCAAGTTCACGGTGGACCTCGATCGCACAGCGAATGATCTCGTCGGTGATAGCGTTGTCGGCCGGGTCACCGTAAAGCAAAGTTACCTCCGTGTCTCCGTGCCTCCGTGGCCCGTCTCAGCGAAGGCCGTTGAATTCTTCGAGGCATCCAGTCTTCACGTCAGTGGGTATCAAAGGAAACGTCGACAGCACGTGCGCGAAATGGGCCTCCGACAATCCGTAGAGTCGCGCGACGAGCGCTTGGAGCTCGAAGTATTCCGGCTGTGCTTCCGCGACCGTGGGTGAGTGCATGAGCGTTGTCGCGAGCGCGGCAAGTCGCGAGCAGTCGCTGCCGTGCGGATCGAGCACGGGCACGCGCAACATGGAGACAAGCGACACCGTGACGTGTGTGTTGACACGAAACCGCACGAGATAATTCGCGACGAAGCTGTTAAGCAGCGCGCAGAGCACGTGCTGTGCGTCGAGTGGGAGCGACGTTCTCAGACAGAACAACGTATGCGTGGTTACGGCATCGGCGGGGACGACCGCGGCGATGAGCGTGAGCCGGTTTGTTGCGCTCGCGATATCGCGATAGGCCAGGCGTGGCCGCCGGGGCACCTTTACCCGCGCGCCGGACGCCAGCTGATAGCGGCATCCTTCGATGGTGGTCCTGAAGGGCTCTATCTGCTTGCCTTCGAGCACGCATCGCCCCGGCCCGTCTTTCGCGAACGGAACGAAGAGACCTCGGTCATCGCTCGCGTTCAGCTCACGCCCGAAGGAGACGTTCCAGCCGTGCGGCGAACCCAGCGCCGGAACATGTGCGCCGATCTGTTCGAGGATTCGCAGGTCGGAGGGCGACTGAATCTCGGGAATCGCGAGGTCGTCGCCGGACAGCCGCGAGAGAAATGCCCGTGTCAGCGTGAAGGTTGCGCTTCGATCGAACGCGGCGGGATCATCGAGATCCCCGGGGCGATTGATACCGAACCGGCACTGGACGACATCGGTTGTTTCGCCGGTCGTGCAAGTCAGCAACACGAAGCGCACGCTCCGGTGTATCGGAAAGATACCGTGGCGATTGTCCAGGCCGATGACGCGATCGATCCGCGAATGATCGAAGAGGAATCGACGAAGGGGTGCGGAACCGCTGTCGGTCACGGCGCCGCCTGGAAGTACGAACCCGATTCGCCCGCCCCGCCGCGCCAGCTGGAGTGCACGTTCGACAAACAGCTGGTATCGATTGATGTGCGCGCGCGTATCGATGTGATAGACGCCGGATTCGCGAACGAAGTCCGTCAGGTACCGCGCTTCGTCGCGGCGCGTGACGCGAGTCGTCGCGTCGCCGCTGTCGCCGCGAACCATGTCCCACGGCGGATTTCCGAGGATCGCATCGAACCCCGCGTCGCTCAGTGGCCCGCCGTCCTCATTGCTGAACACTTCCGGAAATACGACAGGCCAGTGCAGGAAACGATGCCGCGCGGCGACGGCGCGCGCCTCGTCAATGAGCGGCGTCGCTGTAGAGGCGGCCAGTGCCGAGCGCCGGTGGAGGACGTGCTCAACGAGCTCCAGGAACGCGCCGCGGTGCCGAGGAGAGCCGGCATCCCGGAACCAGCCGGCACACCATAGATCGAGGACTTGGGCCCACCGGCCAAGTGGCCCCTCATGTGCCTGAAGGGCGGCGAGCGTCTTTTCCTTTGCACGAACGATCGCCGCGGATTCATCCGCCTGACTCGCGATCTCTACGCGCGCCTGGACGACGTGGCGGAGCGCGGGCGCGAGGTCGGCGGCCTCAAAAAGCGGCAAAGGCTGCGCGCGCATCGTCCGCGATCGTCCACGCCCAGGCTGGCGCCTGACATCATCCAAGCAGGCGCCGACCAGGCTGTTGCCGGCCACCAGCCGGTGATCCAGGAACGTGAGCGGCTTGTCGGCAGCAAGCGTCGTCAGCCACAACGAGAGACGCGCGACCTGCACCGCGGTTGGATTGAGATCGACGCCGAAGAGACATCGTTGAGCGACCTCGCGCCGGAGCATTGCGCGGTCCGCAGAGGTCACATCGGATCGGTGCCATCGTCCGTCACGAATCAGCGCCTTCTCGGCCGCTTCGGCAAGCTGTACACACGCAGCCACGAGGAACGCGCCGCTGCCCATCGCTGGATCCAGAATCCGCAACCGCAGGATGTGCTCCGCCGTGCGATTCGCGACGAGTGGCGCCAGGGTCTCGCGGACCAGATACGCTGTCATTGATCGCGGTGTGTAGAACGTGCCGGTCGCCTTCCGGAGGTCCCGCGTGTGATTCAGGGACGGAGATCCGTCGCGACACAGGGGCTCGTATTCGAGAACGTGCTCATAGACAGCGCCCAGCTCCTCCACATCGAGATCGCGATAGGCGATTCGGTTTCTGACGGCGCCTCGGACCGGCGGCGTTGTGCTGACCGCCAGTACCGCCTTCGCCATCGCCGCATCGTCGATTGGCTCCCGCCCGAACGCGCCCGTTCCGGCCGGTGAAAACAGGCGCCCGTTGAACGCCGTGACCTTCAATTCCCCCGCCGCACACCCGGCGTGGACAAGACGGGAGATTGCATTGATCGCGGGCCAGACGCCTGTATAGGGCCGACCCGTCAGGAGCGTCGTGACGATTGCATCGATGGTGTACCGATCCCGATAGACCGGGTGCCACACGGGAACGAGTCCGCGCGCCTCGGCGAAGAGGAGAAACAGCAGGCGATACAGCACCGTGAGCGATTGCTCGAACAGCAGATCAGGCCAGGAGGTCCGTTTGATCCTCGGCGCCAGTCCTTGCAGGATGAGCCCCAGTGCCTCGAGGACGCCGCTGGCAAGTGCCCGGCAGACTTCCGTTCCATGTTTCGCCGAGAGAACGACCGCCTCGTCGAGCAATGACGGCGTCGATGCCAACGACTCCGCTCTGGCGACACGCCACAGCAGCGCCAACGCGTCCGCTTCGTGTGCCAGAACGGCGAGGTCGAATTCAAGGTAGTGGCGCGACCACGTGCGGTGGGCATCAACGATGCGGAGCTGCGTGCCGTTGCAGCAGAGACACCAGCGCGCGTCAGAGCGGATCGCATCGAGCACCGATGTCCGCCATGCAGCGTCCAGTGCGTGATCCCATCCGACGACCACAACCGGCACCGATGCCACGCCACGCCAGGCGGTTTCGAGACACGTGGATTCCTCACGGTCGGCGCGACGGCTTGTCGTGAATCCGAGGATGTTCAGCAGCGGAATGACCACCCCGTCGGTCACGGCGCGGATGCTCGACGCCGGACCAAACGACGCCTCACGCTTTGCGGACCACGCTTCGACGTCGCGAATGACGCTGTCGGGCACGACGCCGGCGCCCTGAACTGCCGGCAGCTCGGTGAGGGCGAATGACGATGTGATCAGACGGCCACGGATGCCCGCGAGCATCAGCGGAAGGCGATGCCGAAGACGACCGCCCTGCTGTCCTCGCGCAAGTATCGGAGGCGGTCGAGCAGCGCGAGGCGCGCGATCGACTTCTGCACGGTCGCCCTGACGACGAACGCCTGCGCCGCAGCCGCGCGCTCCGTCCGGCGATCGAAGAGGCCCGGTTGCAGCAGGCTGGCCGCAATTCGGGCCTGCCGCAAGCGCAACGCATCGGCAATGGCTGTCTCACGGTGCTCCATCGTGAGACGCCAGGGCTGGATGTTGTTCGAAAGCACCGTGAGGACGCGTTGATGGGTGAGGGCGGCGGTCTGCTCCAGCGCGTCATCCATGGTCACGAGGCCGCGACTGTCGCTCAGTCCGACGATCGTCTCGAATACGAGATGACCATCCGCGTCGAGGATCGGCAGGCGGAATGCCCAGATGCACCGGTGGGATGTTCCTCGCCCTCTCGTGAATGCCAGAACAGCGCGCTCCGCGGGCACACCCTCGTGTCGATTGTCTGAAAGCGCCCGCGCGCATCGCAGTCGCTCTCCTTCTGGCTCCGCCAGCGCTCGCAACGACGAAGGTTGCGCCGTGCTCTCGGCGCGAGTCACATCGAGCGCCGCAAGGATGCGCCCGCTGCGATCGGCGAGCCTGTCGACCCCTGCTTCCTCGCCGCTGTCTCTCACAACCAGTTGCACCGCGTGAACGCGCCGAAGCTGACCGAAACGATCCACGCGGCCAACGCGCTGCTCGAGACGGGTGGGTGTCCACGGAACTTCGAGGTTCACGACCAGCCGGCATCGGTGTTGGAGGTTCAATCCTTCGCTGGCCGCATCGGTCGCAAGCATGAGGCACCGTTCGATCTCGTTGAAGCGACGGAGCGTCAGGCGTCGTTCCGAGTTCGTCAGGCCGCCATGCAGCTGTAGAGGGTTGAAGTCGACCAGGACTCCAGCGAGATGCTGCAGGGTGTCGCGGTACTCGGTAAAAACGAGGGTAGGCTGGTTTGCCCGACGGAGGAGTCGCTGAAGTACCCGAGGCTTACTCTCGGAGTGCGACGCGTCGCGGGCAAGCGACAGGAGGCGATCGAGCCACCGCCGCTCCTCGTCCGCACTTCGCAGCCCTGCGATGCCGAGCTCAGCGCCGGGCTCGTCGTCATCGTCAGCAGACACGAACGGCAGCGCAAGCTGTTCGCGATCCGCCGCCGTATTCTCAGCGAGCAATGAGATGCGGCGCTCCAGCGAACGCACGAGAGAGCTTGCGCTCGAAGATGCCCGGCGCATGAGGATCGCTGCGACCAGGCCGGCCGCCGGCGCAAGGACGGTCCCTTCAGAATGCGCTGCCATCAGTCGCGTGTAGTCAGCCAGGGCGGCGTGCATTGCCAACTCCGCCGTGGTGGGCCGGACGCGAAGCACGATTGACCGCCGGCCGTGAGGCAATCCGACGTCCGCTCTCGTTCGGCGAAACCGTATCAGCGGGAATTCACCGCCGAGATCTCCGAGATCGCAGAGGCGCGCGAAGGCGTCGTCATCACCGGAATGCGGAGTGGCCGTCAGCATGACGACGCATCTCGAGCGCGCCGCCAGGCCCGCCGCCGCCGCCGCGCGGTCAGAGCGGCCGCTCAGCGTGTGCGCTTCGTCGAAGACGATGACGTCCCACAAGAGCGATTCGAGCGATCGCATGACGTCTGGCCGCTTGATGTAGTCGATCGAGGCGATCGCGATCGAGTGCACGGACCATGGGTTCACGTCGGGACCGAGGTGGGTTCCAGCGCGCGCGATGCCAACGGCGTCGAGCACCTCAGAGCGCAGAGAGAAGCGCGATTGCAGTTCGTCTCGCCACTGATCGCGGAGGCCGGCCGGCGCCACGATGAGCACTCTCGCGTCCGCTGTGCGGGTCATCGTCTCGGCGACGATCAGGCCGGCCTGGACCGTCTTACCGAGACCCACATCGTCCGCGATCAGGAGGCGGCACCCGTCGCCGCGCGTCACGGCAAGCGCAGGCTCGAGCTGGAACGGGATGATCGTCAGCTGGGCGCGGGCGGCCGCGCGCAAGGAGGTCCAGTACGGTACGGCTGCCGCCAGGCGCGCGCACGCCTCCCGGCGCCACCGGGCAATGCCGACAACGCGAGGAACGGCGGACGATGGCGGAAGGGGCTCCAGCGGCTCGAACGGCAGGATGAACCGTGCTCTGGCGCCGCGGTTGAGGGCGTCGCAGCCGTGTACTTCTATGATGGATGCCGCGTCGTAAGCCGACTCGCCGGCGACGCGCCACCGTTCGCCGCGGATCCGTACGGCATCCCCCGGACGAAGCTTTGTACCCTGCACGCCCGCCGTGGTGCAGGCACCGTTCCGCCGCTAGAGCGTTGAAATCGTTCGGAATATGCGGTCGAACACGCAGAATCCGCGATCGTTGGTCCGGCGATGATCGCGATTCGTTACACGTCTTTGCAGTCGCGAAGCCGCGCCACGGTCGCTCCAAGGTGTGTCTCCGGGGCATCCCAGAATTCGACGACGAGCGAGTGTCGTTCGAGCGCCTGCTGCACGATGCCGCGCTGCACGCCTCGGCCGCGGCCGTGAATCAGTCGGATCTCGCGCAGCCCGCGGTCCCAGGCGGCGGTGACGTACTCGTCGACAACGGAGGGGATGTCGCGCGGAGCGAAGGCGTGGAGGTCGAGGGCGTCTTCGATCGGAATCCGACGCGTCACGGTGCGGTGTAGGACGCCGTCACGACCGTTTTGATGCCACCACGGACCGAGAAGTCGCCCACGACGGTCATTCGCCGCGGCTGGCACGCCGCGACCAGATCGTCGAGGATCTGGTTGGTCACCGCCTCGAAAAAAATGCCGCGATTGCGGAACTCGATCATGTAGTACTTCAGCGCCTTCAACTCGATACAGCGATCGCCGGGCACGTACGTGATGCGGATTTCACCGAAGTCCGGCAGTCCAGTCTTGGGACAGACCGACGTGAACTCGGGGCAACTGATGGCAATTTCGAAGTCACGTTCGGGGCGGGGATTCTGAAATGTCTCGAGCGGTGTCGCGGCGGGCACGGTTCGAAAATTCTAGCACCCCAGCAGGAAACACAGCGATTTCACGCGTGTTTCGTTGACACTCCGCGACGTGCGCGCTAGCATTACGACGCTTTTCTAAGAGTTTCCGCGACAGTTTGAGCGCGCGCAACTGTGACCGCGGCCGACGACGGCGCGCACCAGGACTGGGGGGACGTGATGGCAGACGCCCGACGCATGGGCAAATCGGAGTTGTTTTCTCACTTCGCCGAGCGCTTCGAAGTGAAACGTACGCAGGCGCGCGAATTTTTCGACGAGCTGACGACGCTCGCTGAGAAGGAGCTGAAGCGATCCGGCGAGTTCGTCCTCCCGGGCATGGTGAAGCTCGTCGTGCAGAAGCGGAAGGCGCGCATGGGTCGCAACCCGGCCACCGGCGAAGCCATCAAGATTCCCGCGAAGACGGTCGTCAAGGCGCGCATCGCCAAGCAGTTGAAAGATACGGTCCTGCCGAAGAAGTAGTAACCAGGAGCGCTGAAACTCCCCCTTGGAACCCGGCGCCTTCGCGCGCCGGGTTTTGTTTTTTCCCTGTAACCTGCGGGCTAACTGGCGGCGAGTTGCGCGGGGCGAGCCTTCGTAACGGGAAAGCGCATCGTGAAAGTGGTTCCGACGCCCACCTGACTGACGACGGTGATCGTTCCTCCGAGCTGCTCGACCATCTTCTTCGAGAGCGCGAGACCAAGACCGAGGCCTTGCTTCTTGGTGGTGACGAAGTCATCGAAAATCGTGCCGAGGCGCTCCGGTGGGATGCCGCTGCCGGTATCCGCGATCTCGATGACCGCCTCATCGTCTTTCCGCATCGAGCGGATGATGACGCGGCCGCGCGGCGGTGTCGCCTGAAACGCGTTGGTGATCAGGTTGCGATGGACGCGGTTTAATGCATACAGGTCGCCTTCGATGTAGAGCGGGCCAAACACGAGCTCTGTTTCGAATGAGATGCCGGAACTTTCGGCGCTCGGCAGCATCGACTCGGCCACTCCGTGCAGCGCCTTGTTCAAATCGAGCGGGAACTTTTCGATCGGCTTCGGGCGAGCGAGATTTCGCAGGTCCTCGAGCACGCGCTTGACCTGATCGAACTCCCGCTCCACGGTTCGCTTGAAGCTTTCCCGGTACTCGAGGTCGTCGAACATCTTCACCATCAGCTTGCAGCTGTTGCCGATGTTCTGGATCGGGTGCGAGATATCGTGGACCAGGCCGACGGCGACGCGGCCGAATGTTGCCTGCCGCTCCTTTTTCCGCACGTCTTCCTGGAGCTCGACCAGCCTGTCCGCCATGTTGTTGAACGCGTCGCCCAGCTGACCGAGCTCGTCGGTTGAGGCGACCACGACGCGCTCGTCCAGGCGACCGCTGGCCAGGGCGCGCGTGCCTCGTGTGAGCGCGAGGATCGGGTTGATGAAGCTGCGGCCCCAGAAATATCCGACGGTGAGCATCGCCATGAGCGCCAGTGCGATTGCGATTCCGAGCTGACGCTGCAGGCGGATCGGAATCGCGAACGCTTCCGACTGCGGTTGCTCAACGAGGACTGTCCATCCGAGTGCCGGCAGCGTGGCTGCCACACCGAGAACAGCCCCCCGGGTTCCGTCGTACTCGGCCGACGCGGTGCGGTCTTCCTTGCTTTGCTTGAGCGCGGTAAATAGCGGGTGCGACAGCATGCTGTCGCCGCGCGCGACGCTGGACTTCTGGTCCGGATCACCGTGGGCGATGAGCTGCCCTTCGCCGGTGACGACCAGGGCGAAGCCCTGGCTGCCGACGCGGATGCGGTCTACCATCCGCCACAGTTCCTCGAGGTTCACCTGGCCGACGAGCCATCCCTGGCTCTGGTTGTCGGAGACAGGTGCTGCGAGTACCGCAGTCGGCAACAAATCATTGTCGACGGAAAACCTTGACATCAACGTTCCATCGATTTTGATGCTCTCGGATCCAGGTACCGTCACGGTCGGCTTGCCGAGCCGGCTCGATATCGTCGACTTGCCGTTTTCGTCGATGAGCGTGAGCTCCTTGAACTCCGGAAACTCGAGGACGTAGTTCTTCAGAATCCGGTCCTTCTGCCAAGGCGCAAGCCCCGTCTGCTGCAGGTCGGCTGCAACGGACTTCAATATCTTGACGCTGCCTCTGACATAGAGATCGATTTGCTCGCTAACCTGTCGTGCGACGTTCAGGTTCCCCTGAACGACGGTCTCCTGCGCGCCGGTTCTCAATGAATACATCGAGACCGCACCGTAACCGAGCAGCGGCATGACCGCGGCTGCTGCCATCAGCAGCGCGAAGCGAGTTGAGATTTTCTTCACTGTGCGAGCGCGATGCGTGGCCCCAGAGTGGGCGTCCATCGCCAAATCGTGTAGACGGGATCGACAGGGTCACGTTGTGGGTCTTGCACGATTTGGAAGTCACGTCTGACGGCCCTTGACCGCTCGTTCCATGAAAGGAAGAGAGCTGGCGGATCGTCCAGAAAAACTTGTTGCAGTCGCGCGAAGGCCGATTGGATGGCGATTTCGTTCGTCGAGGTGCGCAAGATGTCGAACAAACGCTCGGCCTCTACATTCTCGTACCCGAAAACGTTCAGACCTCTCGGAAAGCGATGCGCAGATCGCCAGAAAATGTAAGAACGGCCAACCGTCGGTCCGCTGATCATATCGATAAGGATTGCCTCGAATCGCCCCTCGCTTACCCGTGTATTGAATTCCATCGCTGACACAACTTCGAACCGCATATCGACGCCGACGTTATAGAGCTGCTTCTGAACCTCAAGCCCTAGTCGCTCGATAACGCTGAAGTTTTCAGGGATGAGGCACGTGAATCTGAGACGCGCTCGCGGCCCATCGGTCCTGTTATCGGCCTTCAGGCCAGCGGAGTTCAGGAGTGAAATGGCGAGCCCCGGGTCGAATCTGTAGGTCGCGATCGAGCTGTTATACGCCCAGTGCTTTGGCCACAAGGGACCAGTTGATGGCAATCCGTGTCCTCGAAGGATGCCTTGAATCAGGGCATCGCGATCGATAGCGGTGTTCAATGCCCGACGGACGACTGCCGAATCAAACGGGGACTTGCGGGAATTGAAAGCGACGACGTACTGGTAACGCCTGCCGAACGAGACGACGCGCACGTCATCGTTGCTGATGAACTCGACCACATCGGGCGGAACATCCGTAACCATGTCGACCTCGCCGCGAAGGAGGCTGGTCCACGCCGTCCGAAGGGTGTCGAACGGCTTGATGACGACTCTGGCGATGTTCGGTATCCCAAGGTAGTAATCGGGAAAACGTTCAAGCACGAGACCAGTCGGATCGTCCTTCACTACGCGGTAAGGGCCGGTACCCACTACTGGGGACTTATGCGATAGCGGTAGCTCCAGGTCCTCTGGCAAGAACGCCGAGGCCTGAGACAGATCGAAAACTATCTGGCGATCGCCAACAGCGCGCACCGCCGTTACATCGTTCAGCGAAGTGAACAACGCACGGTTTGACGGTTGCGTGACCGCCTCACCAATAATCTGGGCCGCGAGCTTAGCGGTCAGCGGGGTGCCGTCGTGGAATTGGAGGCCCGGACGCAGGTTGACGTTGAGCTGTCGGCCGTTTGTCTCCCACCACCAGCTTTCCGCCAGTTTTGGAATCGGGCGGCCATCGGCGCCCAGTTGCGTGAGGCTCTCGACACTCAATGTCGTGGCCATCTGCCGAGCGCCCCGTGCGGTACCTTCGACAACGCTTTCGGGAAAGCCGATTGTCAACTGGTTAGGAGGAGCGTCACTAGAGGAAGGCTTCGATGTGCAGCCGGCGAAAAGCACTGAGCAGAAAAGAAAAACGCCGCACCTGAGCCTGGCGCGGCGCTTTTCAACAAAAGCATTCCCGGCAGAAGCCGGGCAACGGCTGCTTAGTTCTTCTTGTCGGTAAGGTCGTCGCTCATCCAAGGGCAAAAATTCTGTGGCTTACGGGTCGTCGTTGCTTTCTTGATGACGTTTATCTTCATGAGTTTACTCCAGTTGGGGGAAATGGCCGATTGGCCGGTTTAAACACTGACCGCAGCGGCGGTCCGCTGTGCCAGACTCACTAGTGCCGACTCCATAGCTCCACGGTGACAACTTGCCGCATGCATGTCACCGTCTTCGGTGTGCGAGGCCACCGAGCAGCCGCCGCCGCATACTGGGATGAAAGAACAATCCCCGCACTCCTCTTTGTGCGGGTTGAGGTTCTCGAAACGCTCCGCAGACGCCTGCCGCCAGCTCTCGATGCGACCATCAACATGACCGATCGAAGACGCCGGCTCACCCGTGAATCCGGGGCAGATGTAGATTGACCCGTCCGGGCCGATGCTGTGCGCGTTCCGGCGGTGGATCTCACAGGGGCCCATGTGGACGCCGTCCGGCGTTGGGAAGCCGCGACGTCGCGTCTCATCCCGCAGGAACGCCATCTTCTCGTCCACGAAGTGGCACGAGTCGCACATGCTCGCTCCACTATTTGTGCCCGGCAACTGGCCGGCACCCGCACTCGTCATGCACGTACCCGCCAAGGGTTTGCTATCAGCGCTGACGACCGTGAGAGGGATCATTCCCTTCGGTCCTTTCGTGGCGGCCACCTTGGGAGTCCGGATGATCGGCTTGAAGTTGATCTTCGAGATCTTGTCGGCGAAATCCTGCTCTTTCAGGAAGTCGAGGAGATCGGGATAGCTGTCGAC
>DAIRVG010000111.1:7379-19890 GCA_036802945.1 Vicinamibacterales bacterium | reverse complement strand
ACTGATTCTCGATGACAATTCGAACCGGGGGCGCAACCTGTACCCCAAACCCTGCAATCGGGGATACGCCCGCATCGGCTTTGATATTCGAGATCTTGGCAGGGTCAACGGGAGCAGCTATCCCGAGGGCCTGCAGTATCGGTTCGGCGCCAGCGCCAAGCACGCCCCCGAACCCAGGAGCGTTATAGAGATAGGCATGCTCAATATTCGCAGCGAACTCTGCGGCAATCCCGGTCGCGAGGAATCCTCCCAGTGAATGCCCGGCCACCGAGAAAGTCTGCGGCAATGTCCCGTCTGCAAGCCACTGTTGAACCTTTGCGCGAAGGAGCACGTATTGCGGCTGGAGGAAGGGTGCCCCTACGAGTCCTACATTGACGATATCGCTAACAATATCAATGCCATCGTCAGTGCCTCGAACAGCTAGGTGGCGTTTCCCGCTCGCCTCCTCAAATACGGTGGCTGATAGTCCCGTAACAACATCGCTTTCCTGAACCACAACCCGCCATTGCTCTGAGAACCTAGTGGCCTCCGCTGGCGGCATGGCAACACTAGTGAGTGAACCTAGAAACTCGTCACCACTAATGCCTCGGAACAGGCGAGCGTAGGAGGCAAGAGCAAGCTCGGAATGCTCAACATAATTGCGAAGTGACGGCATAGTCGACTTTCATTTCCTTTGAAAGACCAGTTGCTCGAGACTTGGCTGGGAGCCGATCTCAGGGCAACTAAAAGATGACTCAATCCATGGGCCCGGCATGTCACCGCCTCGCCGGGTGTATCGAATTGACTCCCCAAGCAGCTTACCGTCTGCCCTTCTCATTAACTGATGATGGCTTCGCAGCAGCTCTGGATTTCCCTTCCTGAGAAACTGCACTTCTCGTTCGTAGAAGTATTCGTCGCTTACTCTTGCCCTCTCCTTGCTTGGAATCTGAATAGAGCCGAGGTTGTCAAGCATTTCGGCCGGAAGGTTAACTTGCTCATAGACTTTGATTCCTCCATCCAATTTGCACAGCCGGCGCACCTCGGCATCCAAGCGCTCCTTCTCCCGCTCGCAACCCAGGGTCGCAAAAACAACACTTGCAACTGCCATGAGTGCCCACAACCGTTTCATTCCACCGCTCTCCACATTGCGAAATGAACTTCTTACTCCAACGAGAAAAATGAGATGCTAAGCATCCTTGCGTTCATCACCTACTACTTCCATTCGCGTTGCCCGTTGCCCCAAAGTGATCACGCTGTCCACTTGCAGTCCCTTTGGAAGTTGGTGTGCAATAAAGATGATGGTGACCCTACCTCTGAACTGATTGATCGTTTTGGCGAACTGCTCGGCGATCACAGCATCGAGCCCGCTCGTCGCCTCATCGAAGATCAGAATCGCAGGGCGCTTGAGCAGAGCTCGTGCAATCGCGACCCGCTGTCGTTGTCCACCCGAGAGCCCCACACCATGCTCCCCGACCTCGGTCTGGTAGCCTTGCGGCAGCTGCTCTATCGTTTCATGTATCTCGGCGAGCTTGCATGCCTGAACAACTCGTTCGAAGGTGGCGTGAGGGTTTGCCAGCACGAGATTGTCAAGAATGGTCCCGCTGAAGAGCACCGTTTCCTGTGGCACGACCCCAAAGTACTGGCGCAGCTCATTGGCACTTAGGTGACGTAGATCGCGACCGTCCAGATGAATACTCCCTTCCTCTGCCTGATAGAAACCCTGGAGCAGCTTGCCCAACGTGCTCTTGCCACTGCCCGATGGACCCATGATCGCCACGCATCTGCCGGGCTCAATCGCGAGGCTGAACGACTTTAAGAGAAACGGGCGATTGCTCGCATGACGAAAGCTGAGACCACGGATCTCGATCCATCCCTCACCCCTCGCCTCGCGTGCGGGGATGGACGCATACGGCTCCGCGGGCGCGTCCATCACATCGCCCAGCCGCCTTACCGCGATATCAGCCTGCTGAAATTGCTGCCATAAACCAACAAGTTGCAACATGGGCTGCGATACCCTTGCCGCAATCATCTGGAACGCGACTAGCATGCCAATGGTGAACTCCTGGCTTGTCATTACCAGCCAGGCTCCTAAACAGAGAATTGTCAGGGTCAACAACTGCTCCAACATCTGCGCTCCCACGCCATATGAATTGCAGAGCTGGCGCGTGCTGAATCCCGCCTGAAGATAGCTGGCAAGGTAATCACCAAAGCGCCTGGCAAGTTGCGGTTCCATCTGCAGAGACTTCACGGTCTCAATGCCCGATACGTGCTCGGTCAGAAACGCCTGATTTCGCGCGCCGAGAAGGAACTGCCGGTTCAGGCGATCGCGCATCAATGGTGTGACTGCGAAACTCAGGCCAGCGATCATGAGCAACACCGCCAACGTAATGAGTGTGAGCGTCGCGCTGTAATAGAACATGATTGCCAGGAATATAATCATGAACGGCACATCCAGGATCAGGGTTATTGCTGCCCCGCTCAGAAATTCCCGGATAGTCTCGACGCCTTGAATGCGCGCAACCAGTACGCCAGTCGGTCGGCGTTCAAAGTACCGTGCTGGCAGTTTCAGGAGATGCTCGAACACCTGCACTCCCAGCACCGCGTCAATCCGGTTGCCGGTGTGTAATACCAAATACTGCCTCACCCATTTCATGACAGCCGTGAATACGACAAACACGCCCAGCGCCACGGCAATGACCGCAAGCGTGCTCATTGTTTGATGAATGATGACCTTGTCAATGATGACCTGAGTGAACACGGGCGTGGCGAGCGCCATCGTCTGGACAGCAAGCGAAGCGAGTAGTATGTCGCGCCAAACGGCCCGGTACTGAAGCAACTGCGGTACAAACCAGTGGAATCCAAATTTTCGATGAACTTCAAACCCAATGTCCGGTCCCTTCAATTCCTCCTCTGACGGGACGCACAGCATGACCTTACCCCCGTATTGCGCGCAAAAACTATCCAAGCTGGTCGTGAGGAGTTTCCGACGACCATGCTCGTAGTACGAGATACCTTGGCCATCGCACTTGACGACCATCGCGAGCCGATGCGGCTGAGAAGGATTTTCGTCTTTGATGCAGACGTCGCTACCTGCCAAAGCGGCAGGTTTAAGTAGCGCTACGAACGGTACGGGAAGTGTCGGTAGGTCGGTGGCAAGCGCGTCACGCAAGCCACACTTCAGGCCGATCGCGCTGGCCGCCTGTAGCAGCGATATAAGGCTGTATGGAGGAGGGAACTGCTGGAGGATCAAGTTCGGGGCAAACGGGATGCGATTAAGCTGGCAGATTCCCTGCAGCCCCCATTTGTACGTCTCAGCAGCCAACAGGAGTTCGGTAGCCACAGACGTGCTCCCCTGTATGGAACTAGTGCATCCCGGCTATACATTTGTCGGGTGACCCGGCAAATGTGCCCAGACGAATTTGGATCAAAGTTATAGTCTGATTTCAACAAAAGGCAAATCTATCAATTTGTTAGTTTTGAGAAATCATGTCTAACAGTCTGAGCTGTCGATCAAATGTTCGGGCAGCGCGCTGACTTTGCGGCTCCAGGCAATTTGCATAACAATCCCCAGAACTGCGTCAATTGCGAACACTCATGTCCAAGAATGTGCATTGCGAGCTCTCCCACTTCGGTTTAATCCGATTCTTTGGAGCGGAATCGCAGTCGTTTCTCCATAACCAGCTTACCTGCGACGTTGCCGCGCTCGAATCGGGGAAGAGCACGTACGGCAGTTATTGCAACCCCAAGGGTCGTGTGCTCGCCACTTTCCTGCTGTGGCGTACAGGCGATGAATTTTTCATGCAGCTGCCTTCCTCCCTCCGCGAGCCAATCCAGAAGCAGATCTCGAAGTACATCTTGCGTGCCAAGGTGAAGGTAGCCGATGCCTCGCCCGATTGGACGCTCATCGGGGTTGTCGGCACGGGTGCCGCCGCGCTGGTGCAACGTGTGGCTGGTGGGGAGACGGTGATCAAGCTTCCCGGCGAGCGCTATGAGATCGCTGTAACGCGTGGAAAGGACCAAGCGATTCTCGCAGCCCTTGCTTCAGAAACTGAAAAGGTCAGCCCGGAGCACTGGGACTGGCTCGACATCCGCGCAGGCGTGCCTGTGATCCTGCCTGCGACGCAGGAAGCCTTCGTGCCGCAGATGCTGAACCTCGATCTCATCGGGGGCGTGAGCCTGACGAAGGGGTGCTATCCCGGGCAGGAGATCGTCGCGCGCATGCATTACCGCGGGACGCTCAAGCAGCGCATGTATCTCGCCAACGTCGCTGCCTCCGATTCCCCGCAACCGGGCGACAAGCTCTACAGCCCCGACTTCGGGGAGCAGGCTTGCGGGACGATCGTCAACGCTGCCAGGTCGCCCGAGGGAGGTAGCGATGTGTTGGCGGTGATTCAGATTGCGAGTGCTGAAAAGGGGAATGTGCATTGGAAATCGCCAAGCGGGCCGATGCTCAAGCTGATGCAGCTGCCCTACTCTGTTTCGGCGCCGGGGTAGAGTGGTGAATGGAGCTGATTCCGCTGTGGCTCAAGGTGTCCTATACCGTTTTCACGGCGATGACGGTCGCGGTCTATCTGAAGAAGTATCCGCTGTGGAACTTCCTGTGGTTCTCGGACGTCGCGCTTATCGCCACCGTGCCCGCGCTCTGGCTGGGAAACAGCCTGATCGCCAGTATGATGCTCGTTGGGGTTCTGCTTCCCGAACTGCTGTGGAACGGAGCGTTTTTCGTGCGGCTTGTGACGGGCAAACGCCTGTTCGGGCTGACCGATTACATGTTCGACCCGACGAAGCCAAAGTATTTGAGGGCGATCTCGCTCTTCTTCCACGTCTTGCTGCCGATCCTGCTGCTGTGGATGGCCACTCAGCTCGGCTATGACTCACGTGCGCTCGTCGCACAGACCGCGCTCGCCTGGGTCGTGCTGCCCCTCAGCTACTGGCTCGGCGACCCCAAGGTGGAAAACCTCAACTGGGTGTTCGGCTGGACCGCCGAGGCGCAAACGCGCATTCCACCGCTCGTGTACCTCGGGGTGGTGATGGTCGGGTTCCCGCTCCTGATCTTTCTCCCGACCCACCTGGTTCTGCTGCGGGTGTTCGGGTAAGCAACCCGCTACGCTACTTCGTCGCGCCGGCCGGTTTTCCTGCTGGACGCTCGGCCGCCTGCGGCGGCGCTGCAGCCTTGACGGGTTGGGCAATCGGTACGTAATACGGCGGGAAGGCGTTGGCATAGGCCGAAAGCTGATATTCGAGCTGGGCGATCTGGATCGTCTTCGTGGCGATGCTCGTCACGTACTGCGGCCTCACCGAGTCGGCCGATCCCCTCATCAACTGAAGATCGGACTCGCGCCCCTCGCGGGAGTTCTTGAGCTGCGTCTGGAGTGCCGCGACCCGCGCCACGACGTCCGCGGGCGGGGCGTAGGGCTTGCCATCCACGGTATAGGAAAGCGAGGTGCGCCACCGCGCCGACGCGCGCCGCTGCTCGAGCATCGCAAGGGTCTGCTCGTGGATGGCGATGCGAAGCGAGATGAGATCGTGCACGACCGAACCCCTGGCATACGGCTTGCGTTCTTCCTGCGCCTGGTTGATGCGATCGGTGAACGACTCGATCTCCGCGTCCAGCCCGCGCGTGGATTCGGGGTCGGAGCATCCGGCGATCACGAGGGCCAGCACGAAAAAATATCTTGGAATTGTCATGGCGAGGCTCCTGCCTGACGCATCGGGGTGGATTTGTCGAACTGCAATCTTACTCCCTGTCGCGCGAGCGGTTGCCGTCGCGATGCGGCGACAGTAGCATGAGGCTGTGGCGTTCAATTTCTACATCTATTACCGCGTCGATCCGCAGAAGGCCAGCACCTGCGAGCCGCTGATTCGGCAACTTCTCGGGGCCGTGCGCGAAGCGACGGGTGTCCAGGGGCGGCTTCTCAGGAAGCACGGTGAGCCCAACCTGTGGATGGAGGTCTACGAGGGCGTCGCCGACGAGGCGAAGTTCGAGTGGGAGCTTGCCGAGATTGCGGGCGGGCTCAAGGTGCAGGATCAGCTCCAGCCCGGCACGACGCGGCACGTGGAGTGCTTCGTGCAATGAGGCGCGAGCGAACCGCGAGGTCTGTGCGCGCCTGATGTGCCTCATTCTCCTCGCCTGGCGAGTGCACCCCGGGTTCCCGCTGGTGTTCGCAGGTAATCGCGACGAGGCGTACGCACGCCCCAGCGCCCCGGCCGGCTTCTGGGCCGATGATCCCGGGATCTTCGGCGGACGGGACCTGGAGAAAGGGGGCACCTGGTTGGGCGTCACACGCGGCGGCCGGCTCGCCGCAGTGACCAACTACCGCGACGGTGCGGCGGCGAAAGATGCGCCGCGTTCGCGAGGAGAGCTCGCCGCGGATTTCCTGCGCGGCACGGATGACCCCCGCGCGTACCTGGAACGCGTGGCGGCGCGCGTGTCAGATTACGGGGGCTTCACCCTCATCGTCTCTGATCTGCAGCGGATGTACTGGATGTCGAATCGCGGCCGCGACATCGGGGAAGTTCTCCCTGGAGTGCATGGGCTGAGCAACCATCTGCTCGATACTCCATGGCCTAAGGTCACGCGCGGCAAGGAGAGCGTCTCGACCCTGATGAAGGCCGACGAGGCGAAACTTGTTCCCGGGCTCCAGGAAGTGCTGGCCGATCGCACCATGGCCGCGGATTCGGAGTTGCCTGACACCGGCGTCGGTTTACAGCGCGAGCGCGAGCTATCGGCTGCCTTCGTCGCCGGCGAGCGCTACGGCACGCGCGCCTCGACCGTGTTGCTTGTGAGCCGTACCAATGAGGTGGTGTGCGTCGAGCGCAGGTTCGGCGCGGGGGGCGCGCCGCAGGGCGAAGCGATACAGCGCTTTGCGCTCTATAGCCGGGGCAGCGGGTGAAACACGAAGGCAGCCGGCCAGGACATCTGATCGTCGGTCTTGCGCTTCATGGCGACGTGCGGGATGCCCGCCTCCATGAATTCCTTGCCGGTCTTGGTGAAGCCGCGCTTGCGGTAGAAGCCAAGGACTCGCGTCTGGGCGTGCAGCATCACTTCCTCGTTGCCCATTTTGCTGGCGATGACGAGCAGCATCTCGAGCAACGCCCGGCCTACCCCCTTACCGCGCCATTCGGGAAGCACCGCAATGCGGCCGATGTGCCCGTCCTGCAGGAGCCGCCCGGTGCCGATGGGCGCGCCGTCCGGCGCGTAGGCGAGAACATGATAGGAACCCTCGTCGAGGCCGTCCCATTCCAGCTCCGGCGGGACCCCCTGCTCCTCGACAAATACACGCGTCCGGATCGCCTTGATTTCCTTCTGGCAGGCGGTCCAGTAGATGGGCTTGACGGTGAAAGGCAGCGCCTCGGCCACGAGCGTCACAATAATTTACGTTAAGAACAGACGCTAACGCACTGTTTTGCTTACAGGCTTCCGGGTGGTCCTTCCCTGAGCCACCCGCTGCGTCCCTCCCTTGCACGGATAGTATGCCACCATTTTGCAGAAACCAATTGGCGAATATGTCACGGCGGTTGGGTTTGCTCCTTCCGGCAATGCTGGGCGCACTGTCGATCGCGCTCGGCGGCTGCGCGAGCATGTACTTTCGGGACGCCGGCCCCGCCCCCGAAATCCGGCACGAGATCTCGCGGCTGCCGTTCTCCGAGTACTGGACCGGAATCGTCTTCAACGGCGAGAAGATCGGGTTCACGCACCTCACGATCCGCAAGGACGCCGACACCGGCCGCTACGAGATCCGCTCCGAAGCGTCCTTCGTGCTGCGCTTCCTCGGCATCGAGAAAAAGATTCAGCTGAAGTCGCGCGACGCGATCGAGGCCGATCTCACCCTGGCGGACTTCGCGTACGAGTACTACATCGACGGGAGCGAGCTGCGGCTCTCCGGGAGTCGGCAAGGTGAGGAACTCGTTGCGACCATCATTTCAGGCGGCACGCCCCATCAGCAGCGCCTGCCGGTCGAGGGAAAGCTCTATCCCTCCAGCGTCATCGCGCTTTATCCGGTCCTGCATGGGCTCGACATTGGCCGCGAGCATCGCTACCGCGTATACAGCGGCGAGACCCAGTCCATCCGGGAAGTGACTCAGCGTATTACAGGCTACGAGCAGAGCGATCTTTTCCTGGGCAATGCCTTCAAGATCGAGACCGCCATGGGCGGCCAGCGTGTCACGACCTGGATCGGTCCTGACGGCAGGCCGGTATTCGAGCTCGCGCTGCGCGGCACCATGATCTCGTATCTCGAGGATTCCGGATCGGCGACGCGCTATCTTGCCCTCGCCAGCCTAAACAAGAAGGAGAGCCTGGTCGAATACAGTTTGGTGCGTCCTGACCGAACGATCGAAAGTCCACGCACGGTATCGGCGATGCGGGTCGCCCTCTCCGGCGCGAATCGCCTGCCGCCCTCCGATGCCTGGCAGCGTTGCGCAACGGAACGGCAGGAAGTTGCGTGTGAAATGCGGCGCAGGGTCGGCGGCGGGGACGCCGGCACTTCCGCGCCGGAGGCGCTACGAACGCGCTACCTGCAGCCCTCTATCGCGGTGCAGAGCAACGATCCTTCTATCCGCCGCCTGGCTGATTCGATCGTCGGCGGCAGCACCTCTACGGAAGACCGCATCTCACGCATCCTGCGCTGGCTCGATCACAACATCGAGAAGGCGCCCATCGACGTATTCTCGGCCCTCGATGTGCTGCAACAGCGCAAGGCCGAATGCCAGGGACATGCTTATCTCTATACGGCTCTTGCGCGCGCGGCCGGCATCCCGACGCGCATGGTGAACGGCATGGTCTATTCAGAGCAATTCCACGGTTTCCTGTACCACAGCTGGGCGGAAAGCCTGGACGGCGTGAACTGGCGGGTGGTGGATCCGACCTTCGGACAGGCGGCGGCGGACGCCACGCACATCAAGCTGGTCGAGGGCGAGAATCTGTCGGAGCTGCTGCCGCTCCTCGACTGGGTGGGAAAGGTGCAGATCCGGGTGCTCGAGGTCGAGCACCGGAAACCGTGAAACCGGGCTGAAGGTCGCGCGCCCTACAGCGTCAGCCCGCCGCTCACCTCGATGACCGCGCCGTTGATGTAGCTCGCCTCGTCTGAGGCGAGGAACGCGAAGGTGTTGGCGATTTCCTCAGGATATGCCAGCCGGCCGAGCGGAACGCGCTCTTCGAGAGCCTTCAGCACTTTCTCCGGGATCTTGCCGAGGATGGGGGTGGAGACAAACCCGGGACACACGGCGTTGGCGCGGATCCCCTTGCGGCCGAGCTCGCGCGCCCAGGTCTTGACCATTCCGATCACGCCGAACTTGCTCGCTGCGTAATTGGTCTGGCCGAAGTTGCCGTAGAGGCCGACGATGGAGGATGCGTTGAGGATGACGCCGGAGCTTTGCTTGAGCATGACGTCCACCACCGCCTTGGTGCAGTTGTAGACGCCCTTCAGGTTGATCTCGATCACGCTGTCGAACTGCTCCTCGGTCATGTTCTTGAGCGTGCTGTCCTGGACGATGCCGGCATTGTTGACCAGGCAGTCGATGCGGCCGTAGCGGGCGACCACCTGCCTGACCATCGTGGTAAGGCTGTCGGGATCCCGGACATCGATCTGAAAGCCCATGGCCTCGCCGCCTGCCTCCGCGACGTCGTGGGCCGCCTGTTGGGCCTGGTCGGCATTGATGTCGCAGGTGATGACCGTTGCCCCCTCCCTGCCGAATTTCATTGCCGTGGCGTATCCGATGCCCCTGCCCGCCCCGGTGATGATGGCCACCTTGCCGGCCAGGCGCATCGCCGCGTGGCCGTTGGCTCCGTTGCCGTTGCTCTTACCGTGACCGTTCCCGCTGCCGTTGCCGTTACGCCGTTTTTCAGCCATGAGCGAAGGTCCTCTAGGCAAAAAGTTGAGCCACTATATCATCTTTTCGCAATGCACAAAAATGGCATAGTTCCGCTAGAGAGCATCCCCTAACCGTAAACTAGACAACGGGTTACCTGGATATCCTCCAATCTGGCGTTGCAAGATCGGAGGGGGCTGGGGCGGGCAGGCTATTCGCGGATCTCGACGACCGTGCGAACGGGCACCAGGTCGAACAACTCGACGATATCCCGGTTGTGCATGCGAATGCACCCGCGCGATCCAGGCTTGCCCATGTTGGCGGTATCGGGGCTTCCATGGATGTAGATCGCGCGGCGCATGGTGTCCACCTTCCCCAGGCGGTTGTAGCCCCGCTCCAGCCCGGAGAGCCACAGGATACGGGTCAGAATCCAGTCCCGGCCTGGGTATTGGCGGGCGAGCTCCGGGGAATAGGTTTCCCCCGTGGTACGCCGCTCGACAAAGACCGTATTGAGCGGCTGCCCCGCTCCGATCTTGGCGCGGATGATATGACGGCCGCGAGGCGTGCAGAAACTCCCGTTCAGCTCGCCCAGCCCGTTCTTCGCGGATGAGATCGGATAACGCTTGATCAAGTTCAAACTATCATCTAATAGATCAAGCTGTTGTAATCTAATATTGATGTTGATTCTAGGCATTTGACCCGGCCCGGCGGCGAGCTGAAAAGAACTCCTGCAGCAACTTGGCGGCCTCCTCGGCCATTACGCCGCCCACCACGGTCGTGTGGAAATTCAGACGGTTTTCGGCGAACAGGTCCACAACGCTGCCACAGGCACCAGACTTGGGATCGGCAGCTCCATAGACCACGCGGCTGATGCGGGCGTTCATGATCGCCCCCGCGCACATGGCACATGGCTCCAGCGTGACATAAAGGACGCAATCCATCAGCCGGTAGTTGCCGACGCGCTCCGCCGCGTCGCGCAGCGCCACGACCTCGGCGTGAGCGGTGGGATCCATGCCTGAAACCGGCCGGTTGTAACCGCGGCCCACCACAGTTCCGTCCTTCACCACAACGGCCCCCACGGGAACCTCTCCGGCCTCGGCCGCGCAATTCGCAAGACCGAGCGCCTCGCGCATGAAGATTTCGTCGCTCATTGCGGTCGCGAAGGAGAACAAATGTCGCATGAAAGACCTGCATTGTAAGCCGGCCGCGACGTGGACACGCCGCCCATGACGCCATCGTTGGCGACCTGAAACGCCCGCACGACTTCCGGAATGGAGAAATCGAGCAGCGGCGGGCCGGCATGTGCGGATGGCATGAGCGTCAGGGTCGCTGCCACGGCGACCGCGCGGACTGCACCAGGATACCGCATCGTCAGGCGATCCAAAGGCCGATACCGTCTGCCGCCCCGCTCTACTTGTATACTTCAACGACTGAATCTGTGTTTGTCCAGTCACGCCCACTCAATCATCAACGCCAACTGCAAACCGCTTCGACTTCTATCGAAGACAATCGACGGCCCAACGACGTAACCCTTCAGGATCTATCTGGACCTATCGGTGCCAATCGCTGGCGGGTGTCTTCTAACCATACAAGCTATCGGAATCTGTCGATAACTATCGCTGACGACCGCCTAGACGGGACCTCTGACATCCACCGGACTCCCGACTGATGCAATCGCTCGAGCATCGCAAACAGATCGACGGACTTCGGTTCTTCGCCTTTCTCGCGGTGTTCATGATCCACAGCGATGTCGAACACTTCTGGTGGGGCAGTTACGGGGTCTCGCTGTTCTTCGTGATCAGTGGATTCCTGATCACTCGAATCCTGATCGCGTCGGAAGACCGGCCGCGCGGCCAGGCGCTCAAAGCCTTTTACGTGCGCCGCGCATTGCGAATCTTCCCCGCCTACTATCTGGTACTTGGACTGGCGGCAGCCACGGTCGGCATCGCTTACCTGCCGGCATACGTTCTCTACGTGATGAACTGGGGGATCTTTTTCTACACGTGGATCCAACCTGCACTTGTGGACCGTCCGTGGGATCCCGTGCGGATGTATGGCGTCCACTTCTGGTCGTTGTGCGTCGAAGAGCAGTTCTATCTGGTTTTCCCGCTGCTGTTTTCCTTCCTGCGGCCGGGACGCACACGGCTCCGCTGGTTGCTCGTGCTGTGGGCAGCGTGCATCGCCTTTCGATTCCTGTTCGCCGCGCTCCTGCCAAAGTCGGCGTATGGCTTGATTCCGCTGGTCTGCGGCGAGTATCTGGTCGCGGGTGCGGTGGGCGCCGTGGTGTTCGCGGATACGTCGGGAACCGCCGATCGGATACGCGCTGCCGCCCGGCAATGGATGTTTCCGGTCGGCCTCGCGCTGGTGGTGGCCCTGTTCGCGCTGTACGGACCGGAAACACCGTCGATCGACCACGTCATGCGCCCGCCGCACATGCAAACGCTGCTGGCGCTCGGCTTCCTCGCGATGGTGCTGGGATTGTGGCAAACCGAAAATCGTTGGGTGCTGGGATTCTTCAACTTCGCACCCTTTCGTTTCCTCGGCAAGATCAGCTACGGCCTGTATCTGATCCACCTCTTCATGTGGCCCCTTTACGACTGGCTCTCCGCGCATTACCCCGTGTTACGCGACGTTCCTCCTCTTGCGGCGCGGTTCGGGCTGACGGTCTTGCTGGCGACGGCGATGTGGCATCTGGTCGAGGCGCCGATCTTGAAACTCAAAG
>DAIRVG010000111.1:5934-7279 GCA_036802945.1 Vicinamibacterales bacterium | reverse complement strand
TTGATGGCATCGGCCATCGCCTTGTAGCCGGCATCGTTCGGGTGCAGATTGTCGCCGCTGTCGTAGGCCGGAAGGATCTTGCTCGGATTGTTCGGGTCGCGTATCACCTTGTCGAAGTCGATCACCGCGTCGTAGGCCTTGCTGGTCCTGATCCATTGGTTGACGACCTGGCGCTGTGCTTCGCCAACGTCCGTGTAGTAGAGCCCCGGCATGAACCCCTGGAAGGGGGTCAGCGTCCCTCCATACACCTTGAGGCCCATCGCATGCGCGCGATCAATGATCTGGCGATGGCCGGCAATGATCTGGTCGGCAGTCACGGCACCGGGATAGCCGATGTCGTTGATGCCCAGCAGGACGATCAGGTAACGTGCGCCGGACTGCACCAGTACGTCACGATCGAGGCGTGCCAATGCGTTCGAGCCATCCTTGTTATGCAGGACCTGGTTGCCGGTGATGCCCGCGTTGAGCACCGCCACCTTGCGGCTGCCCTTCTGCGCGTGCAGTCGCTCGGCAAGACGATCCGGCCAGCGCTTGTTGGCGTCCGCGGTTGAGCGGTACCCGTCGGTTATCGAGTCGCCAAGCGTGATGATGGCCTTGGAACTCCTGGCGGCGTCGACCTCAACGCCCGTCAGAAAGTAAACGGACTGGGTCGTGGTCGTCGTGGGCAGGCTGTCGGCTCCGGTGAAATCGCCCTCGGCCGAAATATAGGTCGTCTGCAGACCCACCGTATGCTCGGTCGCCCCAACCTGGTTGCCCGCGACGTAGATGCTGACCGCGAGGTCGCCGAGGTCGGGCACCCGGAGATTCACGGGATCGCTGACTGCCAGAGCGCCAGGCGGGATCGCCGTGGACGGCAACCCGTTGAATGTAAGCGTCCGGTCCGATCCCGCCGCGATCGTTGCACCCGTACTGCGCAGCGCCACATGCGCCGCGCCGATCACCAGTGGACTGGCGCCGAACGCGTTCGACAGGCGCACGCGCACCCGCTTGCCGCCTATGCTCACTCGCACGATCTGGCGAATGGTCTGGCCTTTGAACTCGACGGGTTTGCTTGCGGCCTGCGGGCTTGCAGTCCATGTGCCCACCCAGTGGATGTCACGTGTGCCGTCTTGGGCAATGGTCGCAGGCGCGATGGCCATGCCCGCGATGGCCAGCATCGTCCCGGCAAGCACGGCGAGCCCCCGCCGGAAAACCGCAGTGGAAAACCCGGACCGAAGGGCGAGTCTTGACGTTTGTTCGTGTATCGGTTGCGGCTGTGTAAGCGACAAGATGGGCTCTCCAAATACGTGAGAAGCGGCCTGCGGGCCGGCGCTCTCCTCGTTGCAGATTACATCATGTCGGCAAG
>DAIRVG010000111.1:0-5834 GCA_036802945.1 Vicinamibacterales bacterium | reverse complement strand
GCCCGTGTCGTATTCCACCTCGCGGGGCTCGTGCGGGCGATGTCTCCCGGAGACTTCATGCGCGTGAACGCCGAGGGCGTCGAGGCGGTCGCGGCGGCGTGCACTGAGCAGGCGCAGCGCCCGGTGCTCTTGGTCGTTTCGTCGCTCGCCGCCGCGGGGCCCTCGGGCGAGGCGCCGAAAATGGAAAGCGATCCGCCGTTGCCGGTCTCGGACTATGGGCGGAGCAAATACTCTGGCGAGCAGGCGGCCGCGAGGTACGCCGGCGCGTTGCCCATCACGATTGTTCGTCCGTGCGCCGTGTTCGGTGCAGGCGACCGCGGGATGTACGAAATATTCAACGCCGTCGCTCGATCCGGTATCCACGTCGTGCACGGGCACGGCGACTGGCGCATCTCGCTCATCGCCGTGGCGGACCTTGTCGAATGCATCGTCCTCGCTGCGGAGAACGGCGAGCGCCTTGTGCCCGACGGCTCGGGGCGCGGCATCTACTTCGCCGGCGCGGAGGATCTTTCGCATGTCGAGCTCGGCATCGCGATCGCTCACGCACTCGGGAAAAGGCCGCCTCGTATCGTTCGTGTCCCGGGAGGATTGATGCGGGTGGCCGGCTTTTGCGGCGACGTCGTTTCGCGGATCCGTCGGCACCCGGGGTGGGTCAGCAGCGACAAGATCTCCGAACTGCTCGCAGGTTCGTGGACGTGCTCGTCGGCAAAAGCGCGGCGGCAGCTGGGCTGGTCTCCGGCGGCCCCGCTCGCCGATCGACTCCGTGAAACCGCGCAGTGGTACCTCGACGCGCGCTGGCTCCAGGAGCCCGTCGGACCTCACAGCGCCCGGTCGTAGATCCGGTAGGTCTTCGCGAGCTTCGTCCCCGCACGCTCGAGCGTCCCGCGCGAATTCGTGTTGCTCTCGAGCACCCACGAAAGCTCCCAACCTGTGAGGCCCCATGGCTTGGCCGCCTCCACCAGCCGATCGAGCAGCACGATGGCGAACCCCGACTGCTGGAAAGCGGGCAGCATCGTCACGGTCAGTGCGCGCGCGACGTTGATCCGCTTCTTCCCCCACATCAGCCGGAAAAGACCGAACGGAAACAGCCGGCCGTTGAGCTTGCGGATGATCTGGTTGTAATCGAGCAGCGCGAGCACGGCGCCGACGGTCTTTCCCCCGACCATCGCAAAGGCCACGAATTCCGGCGCGATGACGTGCCGCAGCTCCGCGGCGATGTGTTTCACTTCGCCCTCCTGCAGCGGGGTGAAGCCCCAAGTGCCCTCGAGCGCGCTGTTATAGAGCTCGAGGTAGGTCCTGATTTCCTCGTCAAAGCGCGACGGGTCCAACCGCCGCACCGACAGGCCGCCACCCTCGAGTGCCGACATCACCGCGGGTTTGTAGCGTTCGACCAGCTTCGCGAGGATCGCGACGTCCATCTCGTAGGCGTAGAGGTCCTGCGCCTTGCCGAACCCGCAATCCTCGATCAGGGCGGCGTAATACGGCGGGTTATAGGTCATCAGAAACACCGGCGGTTGGCCAAAACCGTCGACCAACAGGCCGCAGGTGTAGTTGAGCGACGGATTCACGGGCCCGCGCCACGCCGTCATGCCCCGCTGCAGGAGCCACGCGCGCCCGGCGTCGAAAAGCCCGTGCGCGACAGCGAGGTCGTCGATGCACTCGAAAAAACCGAAGAAGCCCCGCTTTTCGTCGTACTTCTGGTTGTGGACGTAGTTGACAAAGACCGCGACGCGGCCCACGACCTTGCCGCGCCGCTCGGCCAGAAGTGTCACCATCTCCGCGTTGTCGAAAAACGGGTGGCGCCCCCACCCCAGCAGGAGGCGCTCCTGCGCGAGTATCGGCGGAACCCAGTTCGGGTCGCCCGCGTAGATCGTCCACGGCAGCCTTTGAAAACGCCGCCGATCCCGCCAGGATGTCACCCCTCGGACCGTGACCGCGTCGTTCACGGCAACAGCCGATCTTCCATCACCCGCCGACACACGTTCGCGATATTCCGCGCCGCGGAATTGTTCTGCACGGGCAGCAGTTTGCGCAACTCGTCCATCGGGTAGTCCGAATACGTTTCCTTGCCGAGGGCGAGGCCGACGAACACCGTCGATGAATACCGGGTGATGAGCACGTCGCAGTTGGCGATCATCTCTTCCGCGCTTCCGCTCCTGAATGTCATGGCTCCCGGGGCGTACCGATTGACCTCGTACTCGGCGCGGGCAAAGTCTTCGTTGGGGTGGAACTTGAAGATCATCGGACGCCCGTTGGCGATCCTGCAAGCGTCCAGGATGAAGGACTTCCGATCCTCGCCGCGGAAGATTTCCCGCAGCGGCGACGTGCACACGAGCACGTAGTGGCGGTGGGGAAAAGTGTTTTTGCGGTAGCGCTCGCAATTGTCGAAGTTCGGGATGCCGGTCACCACGATCTTTTCCGTCTTCGCGCCCTTGCGGACGAAGAAGTCGCGGTACCCGTCGCTCGCGACGCAGAACGCGCGGTAGGCGTCGCTCACGCCCGTGGCGGCGGTGCCCGCGAGCCAGAGCGGAAGCCAGCGGTGGCGCTGAACCAGGCGGAAATTGCGGTCTTCCGGATCGGTGATGCCTTCCTGGACCAGAACGATCCTGCGGTCACGGATGTTGCCTTGCACGAAGACATCGGAGCACGTGACCACGAGATCGTACGCGTCGCGGCGCCCCTGGTAGTCGATCGTCAGATGCTGCGCCTCGAGGTACTGCCGGCAGCGTTTTGCGAGCTTGTCGCCGATGATGGTGAATTCCAGCATCTTCAGCCGCCGCATCGCTTCAAGCACACCATCGCAGTAAAAAGGTGTGAACGCCTGCTCGTACTCGGTGAGATGCCGCGAGACCTCGTGCATCTGCGTGGTCTGGTTCATCGATCCGCAGATGAAGAGGATGCGCTTGCCCGCCGTCACGTCTCCCCGTCCCACCGGGTCTTGAACGTTCCCGCGACGAACACGATCGCGGCAAAGCCGGCGGCTACGCCCGCGAGCCGCAGGGTGGCCGGATGATCGACGAAGATCATCGCCGCGCGCAGCGCCTCGTTCACGTAGTAGAGCGGCAGCAGCTTGGCGAACGACTGCAGGAACGCCGGCATCATCTCCACCGGGAAGAAGGTGCCCGAGAGGAACATCATCGGAAACAGGAAGGCATTGCCGACCGCCGATGCGCTTTCCGCCTCTTTCGCGAATGGGGTGAGCAGCATGCCGATGCCGACGAAGGCGATAACCTCGATCACGACGATGAGCGGCAGCCAGACGCCGATGTGCAACCGAACGTCGAAGACGGCGTAGCTGACGAGGAGGATCGCAACCGTTGAAACGATGGAGAGAATGAGCTGGTACAGGATGCTCGAGACGAGCCAATCGGCGCGCGTGATCGGCGTCGTCGCAAGCTTGCGCAGGATGCCTTTCTGCCGCAGCTCCGCGTTCATGTTGAGCGCGTTTCCCAGGCACGAGGTCATGATCGCCATCGCGATGATGCCCGGGACGAAGAACTCGATGAAGCGGTACTGTTCGGAGAGAATCGATGTCGCGACGAGCGTGATGAAAGGTGGCGTGCCGGTCATCTTCTGGTTCATCGTGGCCACGATCGCGTCGAGCACCTGGATCTTGGTGTTCACCGCGGTCGAGCTGGGATCGTGGACGTACGTCAGCGGCACGGACACGCTCGCATCCCGTGCGCCGAGCCGCTTTGCTTCCAGAACGGCGAAATTCTCCGGGATCACGAGCACCAGGTTCTGCTTGTGCTCCCTGGCGTATTGCGTGGCGTCGACGCCGGCTGGAACCGGCGTGATCCTGAACGTGTGATCCGTCGTGAGGGCGTCGAGCAGCCTGGCCGACGCTGCGCTGTGGCTCAAGTCCTGCACCGGGAGGTCGAAGTCGAGATGCTCCGGCTTGGTAAAGATCGTGCCGAAGACGAGTACGAGGATCACAGGGAATGCGAACGTGAAGAACATCGCCGATTTCTCGCGGTAGAAGCTCTTGAGCCGCACTGTCAGGTTGGCGGCGATGATTCTCGGCGTCATTTGGAACCCTCGTTCGCGGCGTCCGAGTGATGCTCTTCCGTGAGCTTGAGGAACACCTCTTCCAGGTTCGGCTTGCGCACATCCATGCCGCGGAGGGAAAGGCCGGCCCTTTCGATTTCCCCGAGAATGGCGCGCACGTCGTCTGCGTTATTGACCGGGACGCAGATGCTTTCGTCGCTCGTCCGCGCGGGGTCGAAGCCCATATTCCGAATCAGGCCCGGCGCAGCCGCGTCGCTCGACTCCAGAGTGAGCCGCATGTGATTGGCGTGCTTCTCGGTGAGGCGCGCCGGCGAGTCGGTGGCCACGATCCTGCCCTTCGAGATGATCGCCACGGTATCGGCCAGGAGTTCGGCCTCCTCCATGTAGTGGGTCGTGAGAAAGACGGTTTTCCCACGGTCCTTGAGGCCTTTGAGCACATCCCAGACCGCGTGCCGGGCGTGCGGGTCGAGCCCGGTCGTCGGTTCATCGAGAAACACGACCTCCGGGTCGTTGACGAGCGCGGCGGCGATGCCGAGGCGTTGCTTGAGGCCCCCCGAGAGGGTATTGAACCGGGCATTCGCCTTGCTGCGCAGATGGGTGAGGTCCATCAGTGCGTCGACATCGGCGTCGCAGCCGAACACCTGCGCATAGTACGAAAGGCTCTCGCGCACGGTGATCCGGTCGAACGAGCTGAAATCCTGCGGGAGCACGCCGATCCGCCGGACGACTTTGGCCTTCGACTTGGTGGCGTCCATCCCGAGTACGGTGACCTTTCCCGACGTCGGCGCGCGGATGGTCTCGATGATCTCGGCCGTGGTGCTCTTGCCGGCGCCGTTGGGACCGAGGAACGCGAACACCTCGCCTTTCGCGACGGTGAACGAAACGTTGTCGACGGCCAGCAACGTGCCGTAGCGCTTGCACAGCCGCTCGACGACGATCGCGTGTTCGGAGTTCGGCATGCCGTGGCGCATCGAGTCCACGCGACGAACACGTTCGTCGCGCTAGAGTTTTGCGAGCTCCTCGACGATGGCACCGACCGCGTTCCTGACCTGCGCTTCGGTGTGATTGGTCGTGATGAACAGCCGCAGGCGTGCCGCGCGCTCGGGAACCGCGGGATGGATGATCGGCTGAACGATGATGCCGCGGTTGAAGAGGGCCCGGGAAAGCAGCAGGCATTTGACCGAGTTGCCGACGATGACCGGAATGATCGGGGTTCCGCCGGAAAGGCCGGTGTCGAGGCCGCGTTCGCGGGCGAGGGCGAGAAAGAGGCTCGATAGCTCATGGAGGCGTGTGACGCGCTCGGGTTCGCGCCGCAGCAGCGTCAGGGCCGCCAGCGCGGCGGCCGCGTTTGGCGGTGAGATGCCAACGCTGTAGACGAAACCGGGGGCGGTGTACTTGAGGTATTCGACGAGCTCGGCGGAACCCCCGATGTAGCCGCCGCAGCTGGCGAGCGACTTGGAGAGCGTGCCCATCCACAGCTCGACGTCGGAGCGATCGATGTCGGCGTGCTCGCCGATACCGCGTCCGGAACGGCCCATGGTTCCCAGCGAATGGGCCTCGTCGACAAGCAGCATTGCGCGATGCGTCTTCTTGACTTCGACAAAGCGCGCGAGGTCGGGAAAGTCGCCGTCCATGCTGTAGACGGCTTCGATGGCGATCAGCACGCGGCGGAAGTCGTGGCGGATGCCGGAGAGCAGCGCGTCGAGCGCGCGCCAGTCGTTGTGCGCGAAACCACGGCTCGTCGCACCGGACAGCCGGGCGCCCTGCAGGATCGAGTTGTGGGCGAGGATGTCGTGGACGATGAGGTCGCCCGGGCCCATCAGGTG
>DAIRVG010000110.1:18226-19942 GCA_036802945.1 Vicinamibacterales bacterium | reverse complement strand
AGTCGGTACAGTTAGGATCCGTGCGTATGACCGTTCGTCACCACGTGATCCCCGGGCGCTCGAAGATCGCCACCAAGTACGGCATCGTCGCCGCGAGCCAGCCACTCGCGGCCAGCGCAGGCGTCCAGATCCTCGAGCGCGGCGGCAATGCTGTTGACGCGGCGATCGCCGCCAACGCCGTCATGGGGCTCGTCGAGCCGCACAACAACGGCATCGGCGGCGATCTCTTCGCGATGTATTACGAAGCGCGGACCGGCGCGCTCCATGGCCTCGACGCTGGCGGATGGTCGCCCTTGGGGCTAACGCCGGCGTTCCTCGCGTCGCAGGGACTGGATCGAGTTCCGAGCATCGGCATCCACAGCGTCACCGTGCCCGGCGCGGTTGCCGGATGGCAAGTGCTCTGCAGCCGTTTCGGCAAACTGCCCCTCTCCGATCTGCTCGCGGCAGCGATCTTCTACGCTGACGAAGGCTTTCCCGTCACGGACGTGATCGGCGCTGCGTGGGCCACGGCCACCGAGAAGCTCGCCTCAGAGGCGCTCGCGGCGGAAACCTTCCTGCCCAACGGACGCGCGCCGCGCCCGGGCGAAGTCTTCAGGAACCCGAGGCTCGCCGCGACGCTACGCCTGATTGCCGAGCAGGGGCGCGCGGGCTTCTACGAGGGCAAGACAGCCGACGCGATCGTCGCCGTCATGCGGGACAAGGGCGGGAGGATGACGCTCGCAGACTTAAAGGAGTACACGCCGCGGTGGGTCGACCCGATCTCGACGACGTATCGCGGGTGGACGGTGTACGAATTGCCGCCGAACACGCAGGGGATCGCCGCGCTCATCATGCTCAACATCATGGAGCAGTATCCAATGGCGGAATACGGGTTCCACGACGCGAAGGCGCTCCACGTGATGATCGAGGCGAAGAAGCTCGCCTACGCCGACATGATTCGCTACGTTGGGGATCCGCAATTTACCCACGTGCCAGTCGAGCAACTGCTCACCAAGGCGCACGCGAAGGGGCGCGCAGGGCTGATCGATCCTGCCAGCGCCGCGGGCGATGTCGAGCCGTCGCACCTCGAAGGCGTGACCACGGCGAAGGGCGACACGATTTATCTCTCCGTCATCGACAGGGAGGGCAACATCGTCTCGCTGATTCAGAGCCTCTACACCTCGTTCGGCAGCGGCATCGTGCCGCCAGACACCGGCGTCATGCTGCACAACCGCGCATCGCTCTTCACGCTCGAGAGCGGGCACCCGAACGTGCTCGCGCCGCGCAAGCGGCCGCTCCACACGATCATTCCGGGGTTCATGTCGAACGGCGACGTGAAGATCGGATTCGGCATCATGGGCGCCTTCAATCAGGCCCAGGCGCACGCGCAGTTTGTCGCCAACGTCGTCGATTACGAGATGGACGTGCAACAGGCGCTCGAGGCGGGCCGCTTTACCAAGCTCACGTTCACCGAACGCGACGTCAACGTCGAGGCGCTGGTCCCGGAATCGACGCGTGCGGCGCTCGCCGCGCTCGGTCACGAGATCACCGTTATCCCTCCGCGCACGCGGACCTTCGGTTACGGGCAGGCCGTCATGAGCAACGGCGACGGCGTGCACTTCGCCGGGTCTGAACCGCGTCACGACGGCGCCGCGATTCCCGAAGCGCCGCCCGTCTTTTCGTGCGAAAAGGTTCCTTGATGGCGTCCACATTGACCATCCCGCGAGCTCGGGCGTC
>DAIRVG010000110.1:0-18126 GCA_036802945.1 Vicinamibacterales bacterium | reverse complement strand
TTGAGAGGACCTTCACCTACCGCGAAAGTGATCCTCCAGAAGGACGATGAGATACATCCGCAACTCGATCGCCAGACCACGCCCGGTGACCCCGGTGCGAGCGGTTGACATCGGCTCGCCTGAAGCGGACGATGGTTTTATGGGTCGTGCGCTGCTCGTTGCAACGTTGTTGGTCATGGGCTCACCGGCGGCGTCTACCCAGGCGTTGAGCACGCTCCACATCACGGTCACGGTGGTTGACGCCGGCGGCAAGACTACGTCGGTGGCACGCCACGCGCTGCTCATCAGCGAGGAACCGCCAAGCACGGCGCCACGCCGCATCTTCACCACGCTGGCTGGCACCGCCGACGTCTCGCTGCGTCCCGGGCGTTATGCCGTGGAGTCCGATCGGCCGGTGGCGTTCGAGGGCAAAAGCTACGAATGGTCGCAGCGCGTTGACATCGTCGCCGGCCGTGACGCCACGCTCGAACTGACAGCCGACAACGCGTCGGTCGGTACCGGTACAGCGGCGGCAACTTCGGCCACACCTTCAGACACGGACCCTTCGTTTCTCGCATCTCAGTGGCAAGAGAGTGTCGTCGCGTTGTGGACGCCGACCCAGCACGCGTCGGGATTTGTCGTCGATGCTCGGGGCCTGATTGTCACCAATCAGCGCGTCGTCGGCACCGCGACGTCCGCCGAGGCGCAGTTTACCGACATCAAGGTAAGGGCGACCGTCCTCGCGTTGGATCCCGTGCGCGACGTTGCCATCCTCTGGGTCAATCCGTCGGTGGTCACCTCACTGCGGCCGCTGCCGCTGGGATGCGGCCAGACAAGGCCGTCGGTGGCGAACGGGCAGGAGCTGTACACCATCGGCGCGGAGATGACAGGACAAAAGCGTCTGACGCCTGGGGATGTGACCGGCATCGGACCGCGTCTGCTTCTGTCGGATCTGACGGTCGGGCGTGCGAGTGCCGGGGGACCGGTTTTCACGGCGGGTGGCCTGATTGGATTCACCACGGTCGACGATCGGGATCCGGATAGCCGGTCGGATGCGCGGGTTGTCAGGATCGACCAGGCCTGCGAAGTGATCGCATCGGCGGAGAAGAAGATGGCCGAGGCGATGCCGCCAGACGCGACGCACCTGCCGCTCGACCCGCGGCCGGTTGCCGTCAGTGCGCTCAGCGAGGCGGTGAAGAATCGCGCCGGCAGCCTGAGTCCGTACCCGATGACCACAACCGACTTTGACGTCACGTTCATCACGCCGGTTCACATCTACGGCACGAAGGATCAGCCGCGGCGTCCGGTGATGGACTTCGGCAACTGGTCGGAATACCTTGCCGCGTATCCGCGCGCGCTGCTGGTGCGCGTCACGCCCAAGATGGTGGAGGGGCTGTGGGCCAAGGTGGCGCGCGGCGCGGCGATGACGCAAGGGATGTCGCTGCCGCCGATGAAGCGCGCGAAGTCCGGATTCTTGCGGATGCGTGCCTTCTGCGGCGACACGGAGGTGACGCCGATCCACCCGTTCGTGGTCGAACACCGCATCTCGGAGTCCGAGGCGATCTCCGAAGGGCTCTACGTGTTTGATCCTGCTGCGCTCGGTCCGCCGTGCGGCGCGGTGAAGCTGACGGTTTACTCCGAAAACGAGCCCGACAAAGGCGACGCCCGCGTCGTCGATCCGAAGGTGCTGCAGCAGATCACACGGGACTTCGCGCCGCTATGATCACGGTCGGCCTCCACAGGCCGACCCGTCAACGAGCTCCTCATCCCCGGGGGGCCGGCTCGTCATCGGCCCACTCTGCCAGCCATGGCCACAACTTGACAACGCCTCGGGTATGTCTAAGACAGGATGTTGAGCTTGTAGTTCATCTTCCCGAAAAGATAACTGCGCGACTCGTCGACAAGCTGTCGGAACCGCGGCATGCTGACGCCGACCAGCGCGCCGTGACGCTTGCGAATCGCGCCCCCGATGATCACCGTATCGACGTTGTGCACTTCTGCCGCCTGGACGACGGTGCCCAGGGCGCTGTTCAACGGATACACATTCATCTCGTCGGCCCGGATCATGACGATGTCGGCCTCTTTGCCGGGCGTCAGGGTCCCGCATTTGTCGAGCAGCGCTGCGCACCTCGCGCCGTTGACGGTGGCGCATTGCAGGACCTGGCGCACGGTCACCGGCGCAGGCGCATCCGGATCCTTGTTGACCCGGCGATTCGTGGCGAGCGCGCGCTGGACGAAGAACGCGGCACGCATTTCGCCAAACATGTCGGTGCTGTAGGACGTCTCGTTATCGACGCTGAAGCCCGGCTGCACGCCGAAATCGAGCGCCTTCTGGAATCCGCCGACACCGGCGGACGCACCGCTGCCGAGCCCGTACTGCGCGTCGGAGCGCGTGCAGACGTCGACGTTGCAACCCGTCTCACGGACCAGGCGCCACGCGGCATCGGTCAGGCCGCTGGCATGATTGAAGGTGAAATCCGGTCCCAGCAGTTTCTCTTTCGCGAACGCCTCAACCAGCTCGGAGGAAATGCCGTCCGCGTGGATCTTCAGTCCGAGGCTGCGCGCGAACGCCCAGTTCTCCCGATTCGGATTCGCGAACGCCCGCAGCGTCACCAGCTGGTCGTCAGACGAGAAGTACTTCTTCTGAAGCCGGGCCAGATCCCCGGGCCACTGGTTCTCCCACGTCCCGAACTGAGGCGGCCCAGACGCGTGTACGCCCCGGATGCCCGAGTCAAAGAGCGCCTCGATGGCGGCATCGGAATGCGCGGCGCTACGCGAGTTGTGAGAATTGTCGATGATGCATGTGATGCCGGCGTCGATGCAGCCAAGCGCCGTCATGAGATTCCCCACGTACATGTCATGCGGGCGATAGAACGGTCCAAAGCCCTGGTGGGTCGTCGCCATGTAGTTGGCGATCAAGCCGTCGGGAATGATCCGCCGAAACTGGGCGGACCACGAATGCCGATGACAATCGACGAATCCCGGAATGAGGATCGTCCCCGCGGCGTCGATGACTTCCGCGCCGGCGGGCGCTTTGAGATCCCGGCCCACCTCGACGATGTGCTTACCCTGAATGTGCAGGTCTCCCCTCGCGAAGTCGCCAACGGCCGTATCCATGGTGATAATGGTCGCGCCGCGCAGGAGAATGTGGTGCGTGGGGTTGACGCGCACGCGCGCCGCTGGCTCCAACGTGCCGCCATCCTGATTCGCGGCGGAACGCTGCGCAGCGCCCAGAGTGCGAACGAGTGAGGGGGCCGCGGCCAGCGCCACGCCCATCTTGAAGAGTCCGCGCCGGGAGATCGATTTCACGCTGCCTCCTTCATTGCCGATGCACCATGACGCCCGACCGGGCCGATCTTACGCCTGCGATGCGGAATGGCTATGTCACAAAATGGGCCATGCATGCGGTGCCGATGCGACTCCTGCTCCCTCCAGTATTTCTTCACGACCAGGGTGACGGTCGTCGTGTCCGGCTTCGCCGCCGTCCAGTAACCGGATTGCAGCATCGAGCACCGCCGGGCGCAAGTGCGACACGCCTTTCCGCGGCACCGCTCTCCAGGACTGGCTCCACACTTACGTCGCGGCGTCCGCGTCCGCTGCTTCGCGTACCATACGCCCTATGGCACGGGTGCTGCTCCGTCTCTACTTGAGATCCGATCGTCCTCTTGGGCCAGGCAAGATCACGATTCTGGAATCGATCCGTGACGGCGGATCGATCAGCGAGGCGGCGCGCGGGATGAAGATGTCGTATCGCTCCGCGTGGCTGCTCGTCGATAGCATGAACTCGCTATTCAAGAAGCCGGTCGTCAACACGACGCTGGGCGGCCGTGGCGGCGGGGCGGCGACGCTCACTGACTTTGGCGCAGATGTGATCCACCGGTATCGAGCCATGGAGCGCGCGACACGGCGCGCCATCGCGAAGGACCTCGCCGCCCTCGAGCGAAACGTGCACGGATCACCACGAAGACGCCGCACGAAAACGTCACGACGGTAGACGCTCGCCCGTTTACGTCCGCCGACTGCTCGCGCTATATTCGCTGTGATATTTCGAGTGTGACATGTCCAATGCGACGACCTGAGGGAGGGCCACCCATCGTCCTTTGGCATTCGAGGCGATGCCGGTGCGAAGTCCGCCGCTAAGACCGTGCCGGGCGCTCACGCGAGGGCGCAAGACTACAATGTGAGCTCTCACCGGAATTCACGCATCCCTCATGAACGACCAGCAGAACCCAGCGGCAGACGACGTACGGATGCGTGGCTTCGCGCGCCGCCATACGGTCGAAGCCGCAATTGCGTGGCTCGATGACCAATTGCAGCCGCTCGGCGCCGAGCTCCTGCCTCTGCCGACCACGGCGGGTCGCGTGTTGGCCGGCTCGGTTGCCAGCGAGGTGGACGTCCCTGGATTCGACCGCGCTACGATGGACGGATACGCCGTCGTCGCGGAAAGTACGGAGGGTGCGACCCCTTATAACAGCCTTCCCCTGACGCTGATCGGGGACTCGCTGCCCGGACGCCCCTTTCAGGGCGCGGTCGGCCCCGGCCAGGCCGTGCGGATCATGACCGGTGCTCCGCTCCCGCTCGGCTGCGACGCGGTGCTGCCTGCCGAGTGGGCCGAACCGTCGGCCGCCTGCGAAGCGGAGTCAGCGCAGGCTGAGCCGGACGGGCGCGGCGGCCGCTGCATCAAGGCACTCGCCGCCATGTCGCCTGGCAAACATGTCGGCAGGCGCGGAGAAGACGTCACCCGCGGGACCACGCTCCTCCAACGCGGACGTCTGTTGCGCCCCCAGGATCTGGGCGTGCTCAGTTCCGTAGGCGTGGGAGACGTGCACGTGATTCGCCGGCCGCGTGTTCGGTTGGTCGTGACCGGCAACGAATTGTTGCCTTCCGGTTCGCAGCCGCACGGTCATCGCATCGTCGACGCCAACGGGCCGATGCTCGCCGCTCTCGTCGAGCGCGACGGAGGGCTCGTCGATTTCCCCGGTTTGGTGCCTGACGAGCACGATGCCATCCTCGATGCTCTCCATGCTGCGGCAGATGTCGTCATCGTGTCAGGTGGTTCGAGCGTCGGAATCGAAGATCTCGCGCCGACGCTTCTCGCCAAGCACGGTGACCTGGCGATCCATGGGATCGCCATGCGTCCCAGCAGCCCGACCGGTCTCGGACGAATCGAGCACCGGCTAGTGTTTCTGCTGCCCGGCAATCCGGTGTCCTGCCTCTGCGCCTACGATTTCTTTGCGGGCCGCGCGATTCGTGCCCTGGGTGGACGCACCAAGACGTGGCCGTATCGCCCGACACGCGCGACGTTGACGCGCAAGCTCAGTTCCACGATCGGTCGGCTCGACTATGCCCGCGTGCGAGTGACCGAAGACGCTGTCGAGCCTCTCGCGATTGGCGGCGCGTCGGTGCTGTCATCGACCACGCGCGCTGACGGCTTCGTCATCGTCCCCGCCGACAGTGAGGGCTTCGCGGCAGGCGCTGACGTGAAAGTCTGGCTCTATGCCTGAGCAGGAGCAGTTTCTCGATGTGCTCGACCGCGACGAAGCAGAGCGGCGGTTTCGTGCGGCCATCGACCTCGCGCCTCGCGGCATCGAAACGACGCCGCTCGAAGCGGCCCTCGGCAGGGTGCTTGCGGCCGACGTCATCTCGCTCGTAGATGTGCCGTCGTTCGATCGCTCGAACGTGGACGGCTTCGCCGTCGTTGCCGAAGACACCTTCGGCGCGGCCGAGGAAGTTCCTCGTTGCGTGCGGCTCGATGAAGAAGTGATTCACACGGGAGTCGTGCCGAAGACGATGGTCCAGCGGGGTCGGGCTGTATCGATTGCTACCGGAGGGATGGTTCCACGCGGCGCTGATGCCGTGGTCATGGTCGAGCACGCCGAAGTGCGCGGTGACCAGCTGCGGATTGCCAAAGCGGTCACGCCAGGGAGCGGGGTGTCGTTCGCCGGCACCGACATCACCGCAGGCGAGACGGTGCTGCGCCAGGGCCAAGTGCTGACGAGCCGCGATACCGGCGTTCTGGCCGCGATCGGGGTACCGCGCGTCGACGTCTGGCGAAAGCCGATCGTCGCCATTCTCTCTACGGGCGACGAGATCATCGCCCCCGGCCAGCCGATGCAACCCGCGAAGGTTTACGACTCGAACGCTCAGGTGCTCGCCGATGCCGTGCGGGAACTGGGCGGTGAACCGATGCGCCTGGGCATTGCGCACGACGATGTCGCGACGCTGCGCCGAAAAGTCGAAGAGGCCCTCGAGTCTGCCGACATCATCCTGCTTTCAGGAGGCACGAGCAAGGGAGCGGGCGACGTCTCGTATCGCGTCGTGGCTGAACTGCGCGACCCTGGAATCGTGGCGCACGGTGTGGCGCTCAAGCCTGGCAAGCCCATCTGTCTCGCGGCGACCCGTGGCCGTCCGGTCGTCGTGCTCCCCGGCTTTCCGACGTCGGCGATCTTCACGTTTCACGAGTTCGTGGCCCCGGTGCTCAGGGCGCAGGCCGGGCGCGGCTCAGAGCAACGGATGACCGTGGCGGCGCGATTAGCGGTCAAGGTCAACAGCGAGATCGGCCGGACGGAATACCTGTTGGTCGGATTGGTCGAAACGGCGGATGAACCGGGGCCCGACACGTCGCTCGCCGCGTATCCGATGGGACAAGGGTCCGGCAGCGTCACCACGTTCAGCCGTGCCGACGGCTTCACGACCATCGGCCGGCACGAGGAGATTGTCGAAGCGGGGACCGTCGTCGACGTTCAGCTTCTCGGCCGGGAGCTGCAGCTGGCTGACCTCGTAGTGATCGGCAGCCACTGTATCGGCCTCGACTACCTGCTGGGGGAATTACAGCAGCGTGGTGTGCGATCCAAGTTCCTCGCCGTGGGCAGTTTGGCGGGGCTGGAAGCCGCCAAGCGTCGCGAATGCGATGTGGCGGGCATCCACCTGCTGGATCCGAAGACCGGCCAGTACAATCGCCCGTTTCTCACTCCGGTGGTGGAGCTTGTCGCCGGCTATGGTCGACTGCAAGGCGTGGCCTTCCGTCACGGCGATCGACGTTTTGAGGGCCGCGCCGCACGCGACGCCATCGCCGCCGTGAGACTCGATCCGTCGTGCGTGATGGTGAACCGCAACCAGGGCAGCGGCACACGAGCGCTGATCGACGGCCTGCTCGAAGGCGTCAAACCCTCGGGGTACGCCGTGCAGCCGAGAAATCACAACGCCGTGGCCGCCGCCGTCTCGCAAGGCCGCGCGGATTGGGGACTGACGCTAGAAACGGTGGCCGTTAGCGCGGGGCTGGGATTTCTGCCGCTTCAGGAGGAACGCTACGATTTCGTGGTGCCGAAATCGCGCGCGAATCGGCGTGGCGTGGCGGCCCTCAAACAGCTGCTGAGTGAGCCCTCCACGCGAGACGCGTTAATCCGTCTCGGAATGAGGCCTTAGCGGGCCGCTTCCCGACCGATGGGAACCGATCGAAGGTTCGACTGGAGCGTGAACGTTGGCGACTGAGGATGACAACGGGCTCGCCAGTTCCGTGACGGCCGCGGGCATCGTGTTGTGCGGCGGCCGATCGACGCGGATGGGATCCGCCAAGGCGCTGCTGCCCTTCGGCGCCGAGACCATGCTCCAGCGTGTGGTCCGCCTGCTCAGCACGGTCGCCTCGCCGCTCGTGGTGGTCGCAGCGCCCGCGCAGTCGTTGCCCGACCTCCCGGCCTCCGTCACGGTGACCCGTGACGAACAGGAGGGTCGCGGGCCGCTCGAGGGGTTGCGCGCCGGTCTGAAAGCGCTGCCCGTCGATGCTGAGATCGCGTACGTGACGAGCTGTGACGTACCGCTCCTCGTTCCAGCATTCGTTCATCGAATGGTGGAACTCCTTGGCGATCACGACATCGCCGTGATGGAGATCGACGGCTTTCCTCATCCGCTATCAGCCGTCTATCGACGCCGCACGCTGCCCCGTGTCGAGGCGCTGCTCGCCGCGGACCGGCTTCGGCCCGTGTTCCTGTTCGACGCGGTGCGAACCCGCCGCGTGCAGCCGTCGGAACTGGCCTCCGTCGATCCGGAGCTGTTGACGCTGAGAAATCTGAATACCCGGCAGGATTACCTGGATGCGCTGTCGACCGCAGGATTCGGTGATCAAAGGTAGGGCGCGGGCAGGCCTAACGGCCCGCGCGCCATCTCACCAGCCGCGCTGGCGGTGATACTCGGTCACGAGCGTGCCTAGTTGTTCGCGGCTCAGCACCGCCGCCGGATCGCCGTCCAGCGCGGTGTCGAGAAACCGATCGGGCAGCGTGTCTTCCTCAGGTGTCCAGCCGGCCAGCAGATTGAATCGCCGCTTGGCGTGCACGATACGCCTGGCGGTCTCGCGACATTCATCGGCGGTCGTGTCCCAGCCGGTGACGCAGCGCAGCATATCGGCGGCCTCCGCGTAGAAATCCTCGAACACACCGCGAAGAAATTTGCAGATGATGAGCGAGTCCATCAATGCGGCCTTGTCTTCGGTTTCGATGGCATAGTGCACCGCGTCGACGGTTGCATGCTTGCGGTCGACTTTGTCCGAGAAATCCACCTCGTACGCGCCACTGCGGTTGTGGTCGGCACCACGCGCGCCCACGGCGAATCCCAGGGCCATCGTCTGCAGGGCGCGCGGCTCGTAGCCGGGAATCTCCAGACCCTTGACCTGCGGTGCGAACGCGATGCTGTGATGTCCGATCGTCTGGGCGGCGCGGCGACTGCCCTCCGCCAGCAGATTCCCCACGCCTTCGCGGCGGCCGATCAATTCGATGGCGCGCAGGATCGCCTCTCCGGATCCGAACGAGAGCCAGGGCTCGTCGAGCCAGCCACGTTCGACGCACTCCATGGCGAAGGCGATTGTGCCACCCGCGCTGATTGTGTCGATCCCCAGGTCGTCACACAGCCTGGACGCACGGAGCACGACATCCGCATCGCCCACTCCGCACAGCGGCCCCAGCGCGAACAGGCTTTCGTACTCCAGGCGGACGCCCTTCTCGTCTCCGAGCGAATAGATGTGCTCGCACCCGATCGTGCAGGCCACGCAACTCGCGCGTGTCCGGCTGTGCGTCTGGCGGATCTCCTCAGGTGAGAGGCTGACCGCCTCGTCGAAGGTGCCTGACTGAAAGTTTCGCGTCGGCAGCACGCCAAGGCGATTGAACGTCAGCAGATTGGCCGCAGTGCCCAGCTCACGGTACTTGGCGGTCGCGGGACCGAACGATCGTTTCGACAAGGCCTTGCTGTAGTCGGTCAACTCGCGCGGGTGTGCCCACTCGCACCGCGCGGTTCCGCGCACGGCAATCGCCTTCAGGTTCTTGCTGCCCAGCACCGCGCCGCTCCCGCCGCGCCCGGCGTGGCGCCCGTCGTGCGAGATCGTCGCATAACGTACCAGGTGCTCGCCGGCGGGGCCAATCGACGCGACCTGATAATCGGACCCGAGTCGCGTTTTGAGCGTCGTTTCCGCGACGTGGCACGCCGTTCCGCGAAGGTCTTCGGCCGACTCGAGCCGGACCCGCCCGTCATCAATGATCAACGTCGAGAGCTCTGGCGCCCGTCCTACGATCACGATCGCGTCACAACCGCATCGCTTGCCGGCAATCGCGAAACCGCTGCTGGCCAGCGAATCGTTGATCCGATCCGTCAGAGGACTCTTGCCGACGACCGCAAATTTCGCGGATGTGGTGAGGGGGCTGCCGACCAGCGGACTGAAGACGAACGCGAGAGGCGCATCAGCCGCGAGGGCATCAAGACAGGCGTTGCCCTCCTCGAGCAGGAGCCACGCACCCAGCCC
The DNA here is from genome assembly GCA_036802945.1 of Vicinamibacterales bacterium. GTDB lineage: Bacteria > Acidobacteriota > Vicinamibacteria > Vicinamibacterales > UBA2999 > Gp6-AA40. The sequence goes on along the minus strand of DAIRVG010000110.1, from coordinate 8,363 downwards.
GCTCCCGCCGAGGAACTGCCGCAGCACCGTTTCCGTCAGCGGGACGCGCTCGGCGCTGCCGAGTGAGACGTCCACACGCAGATAGCAGCCGTGATAGCCGAACCGCGTGGGGTTGGTCATCAGCCTCCCGCGTCCGCCGAGAGGATGAGCACGCAGTCGTGCTCCCCGAGCTGTGTGCGGGGATCGCTGACGAACCGATCGCCATTGAGGTTGGCGACGAACGACGAGCGCAAATGATCACCGGTGATGACGTCGCCGAGCGATGGGAATCGATTCGCCAGCGTGGTGATCAGCTGGCCAAGCGTCTCCGCGTGCAGCTCTAATTCCGCGACGCCGGCACGCTCGCGCGGCACGCCGAAAAACTCAACACGCATGATGATCTATTCCGCCGGCCATCCGACATTCGAACACAAACCCTTTGTCCCGAACCACTTATGAATGGTATCACGGTGGCCCAGAGCGGCCGCCCATGGGTCCATCACGCTCTGCAGCCCCATCCTGGCTCCCGGCCGTGTTGGCAACGTCGCGCGCCGCGCCACCGTTGCCGACTCCGGCGACTTCCTGCAGGCGGACTATCGTGTACGATACAGCGCTTTTGCCTGGCGCTATATCACATGTGACATAGCGAACAATAATTCGCGCTTCACGATTCAGAAGGGAGTCAATCGATGCTGTTCGGATGTCCGTCTGGCGTCTGCATCAGACATCGTCTTCACTGGTCAGTTGCGTGCATGGGGCTGCTGGTGGCGCAGCCAGTCCTCGCGCAATCGGGCGGAGTTGCCGGCGTCGTCAGGGATCCGCAGCAGGCGGTCGTCCCCGGTGCGCAGGTCATGCTGATCGGCGTGCGAACGACCGACAGGTCGACGACCATCAGCGACGGCGCTGGGTATTACAGCTTCACTCCCCTTCAGCCGGGAAGGTATATCGTGGAGGTCCACGTCGACGGTTTTCAAGTGGCCAGGAGCCCTGAGATCGTGCTGGCGGCGGGCGAGATCGCGACGCGTGACTTCGCGTTGGCGCTCGAGGGAACGACCGAGTCGGTGACCGTTACGGCCGTCGGACGTGTCGATCAAGGGTACCGCGTCAACACCGTCAACTCGTTGGGATCGGCGGGAAGCACACAACTCCTCGACACGCCCTATACGGTGAATGTCCTGCCGGGCGAGTTAATCGTCAACGGGCAGGTCAAGAGCTTCAAAGAGGCTTCCAAATACTTGCCGCTGGTGGGATTCCAGGAGATGCAGGGGTCGGAAGTGCTCCGCCCGGCCACGCGCGGCATGCAGGGCAGCAACATGCAGAATGCCCGCATGGATGGCATGGGGATCGTGGTAACCGGCGGCAACAGCATGGAAATGCTGCAACAGATTGAAGTGCTCAACGGTCTGGGCGGGGCGTTATACGGTCCGGCCAATCCTTCGGGCATGTTCAACTTCGTGCCGAAGCGCCCCACCGAACGACCGGTCCGGCAGGTGCAATTCAGCTACGACAATCGATCCGTCGGTGCCGTGCATGCCGACGTCGGCGGCCGCACCGGGAAAAACAGGCTGTTTGGGTATCGCGCCAACGCATTGTTCGGCGGCGGAGAGGCATCCGTGCAGAAGAGCGATCTCAAACGCCGTCTGGTCAGCCTGGCTGGCGACGTACGGCCCTTCTCCAACACCACGGTCGAGGCGTTCTACAGTTATTACCACGTCGTCCAGCACGGGTTTCCCGGCTGGTTCACCTACGGGCGCTCGAACAATCGAAACGCGTTCATCCAGCTGCCGGCATCTGCGCCGGATCCGACGCGTCGGGGCTTTGGACAAGACTCGGCCGGCCTCGACCTGCATTCGCGCATCGGACAGCTGCGTGTCAGACACGACATCAACGCGGCCTGGCATCTCAGCGCCGGAGCACTGGATCAGCGAACCAATCGGGACATCAGCACGCAGGTGAACGCGCTCACCGACAGCACGGGGAGCTACAACGCGTCTCTCGCGTCAGGATTCGCTCCGCAGTTTCGCGTGCGCAGCAATCTCGTCTCTTTGAATGGCCGCTTCAGGACCGGCGCCATCGGGCACACCCTCGCGTTCGGCACCACTGGGTACACCTTCAGGTCGTACTCGGATTTCACGAATCCGAGCGCCGGCAGCGTCCTCCTCGGATCCGCCTCTATTGCGAACCCGGTTGTGTTTGCCTTGCCGGCGGCCGGCCTGCCGCTGCACGAGCGGATCTTCCTGTCCAGCGCGATCCATCAACAGGGGATCAACGTGGCTGATTCCCTCGCGTTAGGCGCGCGGTGGTCGGCACGCATTGCCGTCAGTCAGGATTGGATCTGGACTGACAACTTCAACAACACGGATACGAGAACCGGCGGCTATCGCGCGAACGGAGTCAGTCCGCTCGCAAGCCTTCTGTTCAAGCCAGCAGGCAACATGACCGTGTACGGCACGTACGGCAGCAGTCTGCAGCAGGGTGACGTCGCGCCGGGAACTGTCGCGAACGCCGGCGAAGCGCTGCCGCCGTATCGGACCACGCAGGCGGAGGTCGGATATAAGGTGGCGTTCCGCGGGCTCGATCTTTCGACAGCCGTATTCCGGCTCGACAGACCTTTCGCGACGATCGACACCCTGGACAATGTGTTCACGATTTCGGGCGACCAGGTGAACTACGGCCTCGAGGCCATGCTGACCGGCCGTGTGGCGGACAGGCTGGTCCTGTACGGCGGGCTGACCGTCCTCAATCCGAGCCTCACCAAGACCGGCAATGCGACCACGGACGGGAAGCAGTTCGTGGGGATTCCGGTCTTCAAGTCCAATCTCCTGACCGAGTATCGCCTGCCTGTCGGCGCCGGCACGTTCGTGAGCCTCAATTGGCAATCGGTCGGCCGCCGCCCGATCGACGACATCAACTCCACGTGGACGCCAGCGCACAACGTCGTCGATCTGGGAATGCGCTACGCACACCCCTTGATGAGCACGGTGGCGACGTGGCGATTCAACGTCAACAACATCGCCGACGTGCACTATTGGTCGACCCTCGGGCCCGGCAACATCACGGGCACGAACGTGGGAAGTTATACAGCGCATATGGGAGCGCCGCGGACAATCGCCGCATCGATGGAGTTCGGGTTTTGATCTCCGGGACAGATACCAGTCTGGTCTCCACTGCTCTGATGATCGCGGCCCTGGCTGCCGTCAACGTCAGCTCGCAGTCACCACCAGCGCGCCAGCTCACCGTGTGCCACGCCGGCAGCCTGCTGACCGCCTTCGTTCAAGTGGAGAAGACGTTCACCGCGCAGCATCCGGATGTTGCAGTGAACGACGTTTCGGGCGGGAGCGTGTCTCTGGCCCGGCGACTCGCGACCGGGAGCCAGCCCTGCGACGTGTATGCGTCGGCTGACTATCTGAACGTCGATCTCCTTCTCAAACCGGCGAAGCTTGCCGACTACGCGATCGTCTTTGCAAGTGGCCGCATGGTGCTCGCCTATCTTGCGACCGACCCGAAGGCGCGGGGGCTCCCCGTGTCTGGTGACTTCAATCCTCCCGCGTCGATTCCCGAAGTGGGTCCCCTCTGGTACGAGACTCTCCTCGCGCCGGGGGTGCGCGTCTCCGGCGCGCACCCGTTTCTCGATCCGGGCGGATACCGGGCGCATTTGATCTTCGAGCTGGCGCAGACCTACTACAAGGCGCCCAATCTGTACAACGCGCTGCTGGAGCACTACACCGTCATGCCGGCGGACAGCACCAACCCGGCAGCTGCACCCGCGCTGGGCAGAGACTACAACTTCCAGATCACCTACGAGCACGGCGCCGCAACGGTGGCGAAGAACAATCCTTCGTATCGATACGCCCGCATGCCCGATCGCATCGACCTCTCGAACGCTGAGCACAACAGCGACTACGCGCGGGCGAGCGTGACGATCCCGGGGCTTGGGCTTCCCGGAGCGAAGACAGTGACGATTTCCGGCAGCCGAGCGGCCTGGGGACTCACGATCCTGAAGAGCAGCCCGAATCAGGAGCTCGCCGCCGCCTTCGTCAGCATGCTGCTCGGCCCCGTCGGCACTGCAGCGCTCAAGGCGGGCGGACCGATGCCGCTCACCCCGGCTACCGTCAGCCCCGACGACCATCCGCGCCTGCCGAAGTCGCTGCAATCGCTTGTCGTCGCGAGATAAGTCGAACGATGCGGACATACGGCCCCTTCTTGTCCGGAGATAGAATGGGCCGATGAGTGATGAGGCGGCTGTTTCTTTCTCGACCTCGAAGAGAAAGCAGGGCAAGAAGTCGGCCCGCTCGACGCCGAAGGGCCGCCGCGTCGATCCGAAGGCGCACCAGGACGTGCTCGCCCTCCTCGGCGATGCCCCGCGCCGACGGGATCTGCTGATCGAGCATCTCCACAAGATTCAAGACCGCTTCGGCTGCCTCGCCGCGGCGCATCTGGTCGCGCTCGCGGCTGAGATGAAGCTGGCGATGACCGAAGTTTACGAAGTCGCGACCTTCTATCACCACTTCGACGTCGTGAAGGAGGGGGAGGCGGCGCCGCCCGCGGTCACCGTGCGGGTCTGCGACTCGATCGCCTGCGAGATCGCCGGTTCACGCGAGCTGCTGACCAGGTTGCCGGCCCTTGTCGGCAAGGACGTCAGGGTCCTGCACGCGCCTTGCGTGGGCCGCTGCGAGACGGCGCCCGTCGCCGTGATCGGACAGAATCCCGTCCCGCACGCGACGACGGAAAAGGTGACGGCGCTGATACGGGCGAAGGCGGTGAAGCACCCGCAACCCGGCGACGGTACGTCGCACCCGCATCTCGACATCGTCGCCCCCGGCCACATCGACTATGCCGCGTACCGCGCGAACGGCGGATATGAGCTGGCGGCGTCCTGCATCGGCGGCGCGAAGACGCGCGAAGATGTGGTCGCCGCAATGGAAGACTCGGGTTTGCGGGGCCTCGGCGGCGCCGGGTTTCCCGCGGGCCGCAAATGGAAGCTGGTCGCGGCCGAGCCCGCACCGCGTCTGATGGCGATCAACATCGACGAGGGCGAGCCGGGAACGTTCAAGGATCGCTACTACCTGGAGCGCGATCCGCATCGTTTTCTCGAAGGAGCCCTCGTCGCGGCCTGGGCGGTCGGCATCGCCGAGATCTACATTTATCTGCGCGACGAGTACCATGGCTGCCGCGCGATTCTGGAGCGGGAAATCGCGGCGGTGCAGTCGAATCCGCCGTATCCGCTTCCGCCCATTCATTTGCGCCGGGGCGCGGGCGCCTACATCTGCGGCGAAGAGTCCGCGATGATCGAATCGATCGAAGGCAAGCGCGGCGAGCCGCGCCTGCGGCCGCCGTACGTGGCACAGGTCGGGTTGTTCAATCGACCCACGCTCGAACACAACATGGAAACCCTGCACTGGGTGCGCGACATCCTCGAGAAAGGTCCAGCCTGGTTCGCCGGCCACGGCCGACACGGCCGGAAAGGGCTGCGCTCGTTCTCGGTCAGTGGACGCGTCAAGAAGCCGGGCGTGCATCTCGCGCCCGCCGGCATCACCGTCAAGGAGTTGATCGACGAGTACTGCGACGGCATGCTCGACGGCCACGCGTTTTATGGGTATCTCCCCGGCGGAGCGTCCGGCGGAATCCTGCCCGCCTCGATGGCCGACATCCCGCTCGATTTCGATACCTTGACCGAATACGGCTGCTTCATCGGTTCCGCGGCGATCGTGATCCTTTCGGACCACGATACGGCGACGGGGGCCGCGCGCAATCTCATGAGATTTTTTGCCGAGGAGTCCTGCGGCCAGTGCACACCGTGCCGCGTGGGCACTGTGAAAGCGGTGACGCTCATGGAAGGGCGGAACTGGGACCAGCCACTGCTCAAGGAGCTATCCCAAGCGATGATCGACGCGTCGATCTGCGGCCTGGGACAGGCGGCGCCGAATCCGGCTCTCTCCGTGATGAAATACTTTCCACAGGAAATCGAGTAATGCCCGTCGGGTTCACGTTGAACGGTACGTCCGTCGTCGGCCACTCGGACGAAACCCTGATCGAGACGGCCAAGCGCTACGGCGTCGAGATCCCTCACCTTTGCTACAAAAAGGGCATGCGCGAGGACGGTAACTGCCGCGCCTGCGTGGTCGAAATCAAGGGCGAGCGCGTACTCGCGCCTTCATGCTGCCGCTATCCGAAAGATGGGATGGAGGTGACGACCAACAGCCCGCGCGCGCTCCTCAGCCAGAAGATGGTGCTCGAGCTGCTGCTGTCGGACGTTCCCGAGACGGCGTACACGCGCAACTCGGAGCTCGATCAGTGGGCGACGAACCTTGCGATCGGCAAGCCGCGTTTCAAGGCGCGGCATCAGCCTCCTCAGGATCTGTCGCATCCGGCGATCGCGGTCAATCTCGACGCCTGCATCCAGTGCGGGCGCTGCGTCCGCGCCTGCCGCGAGGAGCAGGTGAACGACGTCATCGGCTACGCCTTCCGCGGCGGCGAGGCGAAGATCGTGTTCGATCTCGACGATCCGATGGGTAATTCCACCTGCGTCGCCTGCGGCGAGTGTGTGCAGGCGTGCCCGACCGGCGCGCTCATGCCGGCCCGCGACGTGGGCCTGACGGTGCCCGACCGACAGGTGGAGTCGGTTTGCCCATACTGCGGTGTCGGCTGCCAGCTCACCTACCACATCAAGGGGAATACGATTCTCCACGTGCAGGGTAAGGACGGCCCGGCAAACTCGAGCCGGCTGTGCGTCAAAGGGCGGTACGGCTTTGACTACGTGCAGCATAAGCATCGGCTCACGATGCCGCTCATCCGCAAGGCGGGGGTGAAGAAGAGCAAGGAGTTCACCGTCGATCCGGACAACTGGGGCAGCGTGTTCCGCGAAGCAAGCTGGGAAGAGGCGCTCGCCTTTGCCGCGACGGGACTGAAAGACATCCGCGACACCCACGGCAAGCGATCGCTCGCCGGTTTCGGTTCGGCCAAGGGCACGAACGAGGAGGCCTACCTGTTCCAGAAGTTGGTCCGCACCGGATTCGGATCGAACAACGTCGATCACTGCACCCGCCTGTGCCACGCCTCGAGCGTCGCGGCGCTGATGGAAGGGATCAACTCCGGAGCCGTGTCGAACCAGGTGCGCGACGTGGTGCAGTCGGAGGTCATCTTCGTGATCGGCGCGAACCCCACGATGAATCACCCCGTCGCCGCGACATGGATCAAGAACGCCGCGAAGACCGGAGCCAAGTTGATCGTGGCGGATCCCCGCCGCTCCGACCTCGCGCGGCATGCGACCTACTACCTGCAGTTCAACCCCGATACCGACGTTGCGCTGCTGAATGCGATGCTTCACGTGATCGTCGACGAGGGGCTCGTCAACGAGGCCTTCATCCGCGATCGCACCTCGGGATATGAAGCCCTCGCCGAGAACGTCAAGGCTTTCTGTCCGGAGACGATGGCGCCGATCTGCGGCATCGATGCCGAGACGATCCGCGCGGTCGCGCGGCTGTACGCGACGTCAAGGGCGTCGATCATCATGTGGGGGATGGGCATCTCTCAACACGTGCACGGCACCGACAACGCGCGGTGCCTGATCGCGCTGGCGCTGTCCACGGGTCAGATCGGGAAGCCGGGTTCCGGGCTGCATCCGCTTCGCGGCCAGAACAACGTGCAGGGCGCATCCGACGCGGGTTTGATTCCGATGTTCTACCCAGACTATCAGCGCGTGGCCACGCCGAAGGCGAAGCAGCGCTTCGAGAAACTGTGGGGCATGGAACTCGACCCCGAGCCCGGTCTCACGGTCGTCGAAATCATCAACGCCGCCAAGAAGCACGAGGTCCGCGGGATGTACGTCATGGGCGAAAACCCGGCGATGTCCGATCCCGACGTCGACCACGCCCGCGAAGCCCTCGCCTCGCTCGATCATCTGGTCGTGCAGGATATCTTCCTGACCGAGACGGCGTATCTGGCCGACGTGGTGCTGCCGGCGACCGCATGGCCCGAAAAGATCGGCACCGTCACGAACACCGATCGCATGGTGCAGCTCGGTCGCAAGGCCATTGAGCCGCCCGGTGAGGCCAGACCGGATCTCTGGATCATCAACGAGCTGGCGCGCGGCATCGGCCTGGACTGGAATTACTCGCATCCGCGCGAGGTGTTCGACGAGATGCGCACGTGCATGGACTCGATCGCCGGTATCACCTGGGATCGCCTCGAGCGCGAGTCCTCGGTGACGTATCCATGCGAGAAGGAAGGAGATCCGGGACAGCCCACCGTGTTCGTGACGAACTTTCCGACACCCACGGGGCGCGGCCTGTTCGTGCCCGCCGATATCATCCACGCCGCGGAGCGTCCAGACGAGGAGTACCCGATGGTCCTCATCACCGGACGTCAACTCGAGCACTGGCATA
>DAIRVG010000109.1:11678-20115 GCA_036802945.1 Vicinamibacterales bacterium | reverse complement strand
CCTTGCGGATACGGGATTTTGAGTCCCGCGCGTCTGCCAGTTTCACCACTCCGGCGTCGGGCACTTCAGTATAACGGACGTGTTCAAATTCGTAGGGCGTCACCGACCCGAACGTGGCTCCAATCCCGCCGCATATTTTGCTGGAGCAGACGAAAAAGTTCGTCTCGTCGATTCTCAGGGGCGACGCGCAGGCGCTTGGATTCCTCGAGCAGATTGCGAAGGATGTCGCCGTCGGGTTTGTGCCAGCGAGGAAATGAAGAAATGGTGCGCAGAACCGGCCCGATGTACGGCCGCGCTGTTAGGAGGGGCTGCTACACTGGAGTAGATGCACCCTGATTTGACCGCGCTCAACCACGTCGAGGAGCTCGACCGGCTCATTGACGAATCGCAGACGCGCCCGCTTCTGTTGTTCAAGCATAGCTATACGTGCGGGACGAGCATGGACGCGCTGGATGAACTCGTCACACACCTCAATGAGCGGCCGACCGCTGCGCAATACGCGATGGTCACCGTGCAAACCCATCGCGCTGTGTCGAATGCGGTCTCCGCGCGCCTGGGCGTGCGCCATGAGACCCCCCAGGCGCTGCTCGTTCGCGACGGGCGGGTTGTGTGGAGCGCGTCGCATTTCCGCGTGACGGCCAGCGCCGTCGAGGACGCGATACGAAATCAGGCGTAACTCCCGGCCTTCAATCACCCGCAAGGTGAGCCTTGTCAGGCTCGCCAGCCGCGTCCGACAACGCATCGCTGATTCGCACAGGATAGGGACTCCCGCCTCTGAGTTGTCTCACAGACGAGGACAACATCGCGATCTGTTCTGCACGACGCTGGCGCAAGTCTTTCAGCGACGGACCAGTCCGCCGGACTCCAGCCGACATCACCTGGCGCAAAAGCGGTACGGCGCTCTTCGGACCGGCTTCGTCCAGGCCAATCACGTCTTCAACGGCAACCCCGTGCTCCACTACCCGCCATACCTGCTTGCGGCCCGGATAGGTGTGCTTGCCGACGCTTCTCTTCATCACGGGAACAAACCGGCCATTCCGCTCGATCTCCGCAAGCTTGTACACCCCTGAAAGAGCGGGAGCGTCGCTCGATGTGCTGACGGCGGTCCCGACCCCGAAGCCGGCAACGGGCGCTCCGGACTCGACGATCTCGGCAACGCGCCATTCATCGAGGTCCCCGCTGACGACGATGCTCGTCTCCTGGAGACCATGCGCATCAAGGATCTGCCGAACCTCCCTGCTCAATGCGATGAGGTCGCCGCTATCGAGCCTGACGGCGCGCGGCCGCAACCCCGACGCAGCGACCGTTCGCGCGGCGGCGATCGTGTCGTAGGTGTCGAGCAGGAATACGGCACCATCTCCGAACGTTTCCGCGTAGCGCCGGAACGCCGTCGCCTCGTCGGGAAATGCCATCACCCACGAATGGCCCATCGTGCCGGACAGTGGGATGCCAAAGCGGCGCCCCGCTTCGACGACCGACGTTGAATCGAAGCCGGCCAGGTAGGCGGCGCGTGCCGCCAGGACCCCCGCCACGATCCCGTGGGCGCGCCGCGCACCGAACTCCATGAGGCCGCGACCCGCGGCTGCCTCGACCACGCGCGCGGCACGACTCGCGACCGCGGTCTGAAACATCGTCTGTGCGATGAGGGCGGTCTCGACAACCTGCGCCTCGGCGATCGGCGCCGTCACGCGAAGCAGCGGCTCGAGCGCAAAAACGGGCGTCCCCTCCTCCACCGCCCACACATCACCTGTGAAGCGGAAGCTCGCCAAATAGTCGTCAAAGAATCGCGACGGGAGCGTTGAGAGGCTCGGAACGGCGCGAAGGAACCGAATGTCCTCAGTGGTGAAACGCAGGCCCTCGAGGAACTCGAGCGCCTGCTCGATGCCGGCAGCGAGAAGGAATTGCCTCGTCGGCGGCAGCTGCCGCACGTACAGATCGAACGTGGCACGTCCGATCAGACCGGAGGCGTAGTAGCCCCCGATCATCGTGATTTCGTACAGATCGGTCGACAGCGCCGAGAGCATCGTGTCAGATTCGCGTACCGCGAGTCTGACCCGGAACGTCCATGCCCGCAAGCGCTTCGTGATTGGCGATCGCCAATCGCCAATCACTAATCACTAATCACTAATCACTAATCGCCACAGACCAGGCGGTCGGCTCTTACCTTGAGGCGAGGCGGAGCGTGATCGCCTGCGCGGCAACCCAGGCCGAGGACCACGCCCACTGAAAATTGAACCCGCCAAGGCGGCCGTCGACGTCGAGGATCTCTCCTGTGAGATACAACCCGGGGCACACTCGCGATTCCATTGTCGCGGAGTCAATCTCTGCCAGAGGGACGCCGCCGGCGGTCACTTCGGCGAAGTTGTAGCCGCGACTGTCTCTGACGCTCAACGGCGTCTCGATGAGCGCGCGCACAAGGCGCCGGCGATCATCGCGCGGCAGGTGCGCCATTGTCGCCGCCTCGCCCAGCCGCGCGACCTCGACCCACTCGTCCGCGACGGACGCGGGAAGCCTCGAGGCGAGCACGGTGCGCACGGATGCACGCGGACGCTCACGTTGCTGATCCTGCAGCCATCCTTCGGCCGACTCGAACGTCTCGCCAGGCATCACATTGAGGAGAACCTCCGGTTCCTGCGCGTCGAGTCGGGCGCGCAGCCAGTGCCGCGACGCGTTCAGCATCAGCGGTCCACTTGCGCCGAAATGCGTCCACAGCATCGCGCCCTCGAGGCGAACAGACGCCCGGTGTCCGACACGCAACGTCACCGATGCCGGATGCGCGACGCCCGCAAGCCGTGCAAGACCCGAGTCGTCGAGGACCAGCGGCACCAGCGCTGGCGTCGTTTCCACGTGACCATGACCGAGGCGCCGCGCAAAGTCATAGCCGGCGCCATCGCTCCCGCTTTTCGGCAGCGAACGACCCCCTGTCGCGAGCACGACGACGTTCGCCGCATATGAATCGCCATCGGCCGTATCCACGACAAACCCGCGATCGGCTCGCTCAACGGCGACGACGCGCCGCGCGGAATGAAGCTCGGCGCCCGCCTGGTTCAGCTCGTGCAGGAGTGCGTCGAGCACGGTGCGCGCGCGGTTGGTGTCCGGAAAGAGCTTGCCGTCGTCTTCCTCGTGCAGGGTAACGCCGAGCCCATCAAAGAACTCTGCCGCGCGGCTTGCCGGAAAGGCGCGCAGTACGTTGCGGATGACGCGCGGGTCGCCGCCCCAGAAATCGCGCTCCGTAACCACGCGGTTGGTGACATTACAACGCGCGCCGCCGCTGACGAGGATTTTTGCCCCAACCGTTCGCGCGCCGTCGGCACAAACGATGCGTCGTTGCTTCATGGCTCGCGCACAGAACACGGCCGTGGCGAGCCCGGCAGCGCCTCCGCCAACGATGACGACGTCTGCAGTATCGCGGCTCAGCGGCATTCAGCCGGGAAAATCGCGATACGGACGTGGTCGGTGGGGCATACAACGTGCAATTTAACGCATGCGACGCGCGGCCCCTGAGTCCGCGGCCGTAAAGCACTTTGACGCGAAGCAGGAGGACAGGATGAAACGGTTAACTTCAATTGCAGCCGCAGCGTTCACAGCGGCTTTCCTCACGGTGGCGATCAACGTCTCCGCGCAGGACTCGAATATCAATCAGCGTACGTTTCTCACATTTAGCGGACCCGTACAGATGCCTGGCGTGACGCTCCCGGCCGGCAAGTATGTCTTCCGCCTGGCCGACACGTCGTTGCACAACGTCATGCAGGTCTTCGACGGTGAGGAGAAGGACATCATCGGTCAGTGGTTCTTCATCCCCAAGAACCGCACGACGGAAGAAGCAAACGCGGCCAACGGCAAACCTGTGGTGACCTTCATGGAAGTGCCGGAAGGGGTGACACCAGCGGTCAAGTATTACTTCTATCCGACCGACCTCACTGGTAAGGAGTTCATTTATCCGAAGGACCAGGCGCTGAAGCTCGCGGCGGCGTCGAAACAGCCGGTGCTCGCTACCGACAGCGACGTAACCAAGGGCGGAGAAGCGCACGTGTTTACAGTCGAGCCGAGCGGCGCCGAAGCAGCATATGACGCCAATGCAACCGCAAATCAGAATCAGCAGGCTGCGGCGAGTGCGCCGGCGGCGCCAGTCGCGGCGAACAGCCCGACTGACCTGAACGCGGATCGCGATCGGACGGTGACTGGCACCTCGGGTGTCGCCGACCAGACCCCCGCACCGCGCCAGCAGGCGTCGAACGAGCTGCCGAGGACGGCAAGCCCGCTCCAGCTGATCGGACTGCTGGGTCTGATGGCACTCGCCGGCGGCTCCGGCCTTCGGCTCGCGCGTAGCACCAACTAGTCGTACGATGTAGGGACGGACGTGAGGTCCGTCCCTACCGTCGGATTGGACCGTTCGAATCGTTCGGTGCGTTCGGATCGTTCCCGTTCGTTGAGGATCCCATGCATTGGCGGAACCCGCGGCACGTCCTGCTCGGAGCGGCCTTCTGTGCCGCGATTCCTCTTGTCGTTCACGCCCGCCAGGACGCTCAGGTCTTCAAGTCAGGCGCTGAGCTCGTCGTGCTCCATGTGAACGTGTTCGACAAGCGAAGCGACGCAGTCCCGGAGCTGCCGCAAAGCGCGTTCACAATCTTCGAGGACGACAAGGTTCAAGCGATCGAATTCTTCAGCGCGGGCGACGTGCCCGTGACGGTGGGGCTGATCGTCGACAACAGCACCAGCATGCTGGCCGAGCGTGAGATGGTGCTGTCGGGAGCCACCGCCTTTGCCGAATCGAGTCACCCCGAAGACGAGATGTTTGCGCTCATCTTCAACGAACATGTCCGTCACGGACTGCCGAGCTCGGTTGATTTCACGAAGAACCGGTTGCAGGTGCGCGCCTCGCTGCAGCGGTTTACCCCCGGTGGGAAGACGGCGTTCTATGACGCGGTCATCGCGGGGCTCGATCATCTTGAAAAAGCCGGCTACCAGAAGCGCGTTCTCGTCGTGCTGAGCGATGGCGGTGACAATGCCAGCCAGCACAGCGAAAAAGAGATGCTCGATCGCGTCTCGAGCAGCAGCGCGCTCGTCTATACGGTCCTCGATCCAAACGTCGTCGTTCCGGGTGAAAGCAAGCCGGCCGTCCTGCGGCGGCTCGCGAAGCTGTCGGGGGGTGTCGCCTACTTTCCCAAAACGAGCCGCGATCTGATCGCGGCTTTCCAGCAAGTCGCTGGAAATATCCGCCGCGGCTACAGCATCGGCTACCTGCCGTCGAGCACCGAGCATCATCACGACCAGCGACATCGTGTAAAAGTGACCGTCCGTGTACCCGGTCGTGGCGATCTGACCGTACGCGTGCGCAATGGATATGTGGAGCCTGCACCTGAAACCCGCTGACGGCCCCGACAACGAACCCGTCGACCCAAGGCGGCGCCGCCGCCGGCGCGCCTTGGGTCGCTGGCTCGAGCGTCTGCTGTTTCTCATTGCGGCTGGCTGCCTCGGCTATTACCTCTACGTGTACGGAGAGGCTCGCCTCTATCAGTCCTTTGAAGACAGAGAGCTCGATACGATCCTCGCGAGCGGCGCATCGCCCAGTGCGGGCGATCAAGGCGTGCGACGGCCGGCGCCGGCGGAGGGCTCAACGATCGGCCGCATCGAAATCCCGCGACTGGGTGTGTCGGCAGTGATTCGCGCAGGCAGTGACGCGCGAACGCTCCGCCTGGCGGTCGGCTACATTCCGGGCACTGCGCTGCCGGGTGAAAAGGGTAACGTCGGACTGGCGGGGCATCGGGATACGTTTTTTCGCAAGCTCCGCGACATCAATCCGGACGACGAGATCCGCGTCACCACAAAAGAGGGTGTCTTCCGCTACTTCGTTCAACGCACGAACATCGTCCAGCCAAGCGACGTCTGGGTGCTCGACGAAACCGGCTATCCCGCGCTGACGCTCGTCACCTGCTATCCCTTCACCTACATCGGATCGGCGCCGCAGCGTTTCATTGTTCGCGCGGCGCTCCGAGTGGCCGACCATTTGGGCGAGATCCGGCAGCCGGTCCCGAGACCTCCGGCGTAGGTTCGCAGCGCACCGGCGCGGCTCCAATGAGTCATCATTGGCCGGCTAAGCTACGCTGCATCAATCATTTAACTTATATAATGCGTAATTAAATACCTAACTGATCTGAGTCTGCGGCGTCTCGATGATTCTGGCGTTGTACAACCCGAATGGTGGCTGCGGTAAGACCACGACGGCCGTGAATGTTGCCACCGAGCTGGCGCGCCGAGGGCGCTCTGTCCTACTCGTCGATCTCGAAGCGGACATGGGAACCTCGATTTCGCTCGGCGTACGCCCGGGCCAGGCGCGTCCGTCGATCGTTGAGCTGCTCCTGAACCAACGACGTCCCAGTGAGGGTGTTCGCGAGGTTGCCGGCGTTCCCAATCTCCATCTTGTCGCGGGCTCGCCCGCCCTGGCCGGCATCGACGCAGCGCTGCGCAACGTTCGCCAGCCTGAGCGGCGTCTCGCGGACTGCATCCTCCCCCTAGCTCCGGCATTTGACGATGTCGTCCTCGACTCCCCAAGCAGCTTCACGGTGGTCTCGCTGAGTGTTCCCTCGGTGGCGCAGCACCTGATCGTGCCGATTCGCGCCGACTACCTGTCGCTCGAATCTCTTGCACACTTTCTGCGCTGGTACCGTGACCGGCGGATTGGGCGCCCTGGTCTGGCGCAGATCTCCGGCATCCTGCTGACGATGGTGGACCACCGGCGCGAGGCGACGCGGGAAATCATCGAGATCATCCGGATGCACAATCGCCGTGGGGTATTCCGCACGGAAATTCCCGCCGACCCGCGCGCCGCGGAGGCCCCGTCGCACGGCATTCCCCTCGTGATGTATGCGCGGTCCCGCGCGAGCCAGGCGTATCAGCGCATGACAACCGAGTTGCTCCAGCGGACGGAGCGGCGCACGCGCTGACGTCGGACGCGTGCGCTTGCGTACACGGCGCAAGTGCTCTAGGATTGTGCCGCTTCCCGGTTTCGTTCCGAGCACTTAATTACGTAATAATTGAAAAACGTCCCAGGCCGTGGACCGGCGCCTGGGCGGGGCGCAACTATCCCAATGGCAACCCGACCCCCGGGCAAACGAATCGGCAAGAGCGGCGAAGAGATCTTCGTTCCGCGCGTGGACGGCGCGGATCAAAAGCCGAAGAAGCGAGGGCGGCGTCCGTCGCACACGGAACACTGGACGAAGGTGACCGTGGTGCTCTTCGATCGCCAGATCGTCTTTCTCGATCGGCTCGGGGCCGACATTCGCGCGGCCAGCGGCGTCGCGATCAGCCGGGCGCACGTCATTCGGGCGCTCATTGACGCGCTCAGCGAGTCAGATCTCGATCTCACCGGCACGCGGTCCGAAGCGGACCTGAAAGCCGTTCTCACCGCACGCCTCGGACGTTATCGCGTCTGAAACAGCCCGAACCCACTGAACCCCTGAACCTCGATCGACGGTAGACTCCGCGCCGGTGGCTCTTCTACGCTGGGGCCTTCTCGGGACCGCCCGCATCAACCGGCTGATCATTCCGGCCATCCGCGCTTCCGCCCGCAGCGTCGTTCACGCGGTCGCGAGCCGGGACGGCGGCCGCGCGCGCACGTACGCGGCATCGTGGTCGATTCCGCGCGCATTCGGGTCGTACGATGAGCTCCTCGCCGCGGACATCGACGTGCTCTACATCTCGCTGCCGAACGCGCTGCACGCGCCATGGACGCTGCGCGCGATTGAAGCGGGCCTGCATGTCTTGTGCGAAAAGCCGCTGTCGTTGGCTCCCGAAGACGTGCGGCGCATCTCAGAGACGGCGGCTCAGCGCGGGCGCGTCGTGACGGAAGGATTCATGTACCGCCACCACGCACAGACCAAACGGGTTGCGGAGTTGATCGGCAGCGGCGCCATCGGGTCGATACGAACGCTCGTTGGAGGATTCACTTACGTGCAGAGTCGCGCAGACGACGTTCGGCTCGACCCATCGCTCGGCGGTGGCGCGTTGTGGGATGTCGGCTGCTACCCGGTAAGCTTCGGTCAGTGGATCGCCGGCGCGCGCCCGAACGCCGTCATCGCCGCACAACGGGTGGGGCCGACGATGGTCGACGAACATTTCGGGGGTACCGTGACGTACGCGAATGATGTGATGCTGCAGTTCAACGCCGGTTTTCGCGCCGCGTACGACACGCTGATGCGGGTGATCGGGAGCGAAGGCGTCCTCGAGATTCCACGACCGTATCGTCCGGATGCGCGCTGCGAGATCGTCGTCCGTCGAGCCGACACCATTGACCGCATCGACATTGCGGGCAACGCGCCGTTCGTCGACCAGATCATCGATCTGGAGGACGCCGTCCTGGACGGGCGCCCCTCGCGAGTCACGCTCGAAGAGAGCCGGGTGCTGGCGGCCACACTTGTCGCTCTCCATGAAGCCGCGC
>DAIRVG010000109.1:0-11578 GCA_036802945.1 Vicinamibacterales bacterium | reverse complement strand
TCACGATGGCGTACATCGTCATCGTCAACCCAGCGATCCTGGCTGAATCGGGTACCGGCATGCCGTTCGCCGGCGTCCTGAGCGCGACCGTCCTGATCGCGTTCAGTATGACGCTGCTGATGGGCGTCTATGCGCGCCTGCCATTCGCGGTCGCGCCAGGGATGGGGCTCAACGCGTTCTTCGCGTACACCATCGTCCTGCAGGACAAGGTGCCGTGGCAGACCGCGCTCGGCATGGTTTTCTGGGCCGGCGTCCTGTTCCTGGTCGTCTCCGCCACGCCACTTCGCGAGCGCATCGCGCTCGCAATCCCGTCGGGCCTGCGGCTCGCCGCCGCTGCCGGCATCGGCCTGCTGCTCACGTTCATCGGACTGCGCAACGCCGGGCTGATCGAACCAGATCCCGCAACCATGGTCCGGCTCGGAACGCTCGACCATCGCAGCGCTTTCCTGCTCCTGGGCCTTGTCGTTGCCGTCGTCCTGATGCGACGAAACAATCCGCTGGCGTTTCTCAGCTCAATCTTCGTCGTGACGCTGTTGGCCTGGGCGATGGGCTACACGACGCCTCCGGAGCGCCTGGTCAGCAGGCCGGATTTTTCTTCCGTCTTGCTCAAGCTCGATATCGTGGGCGCACTGCAACTGAGCCTGCTCCCCGCAGTCATCTCCATCCTCTTCACCGACCTGTTTGATTCGCTGTCGACATTCATCGGCGTGGCAACCGCCGCGGGTCTGACGGAGCCGGACGGAACGCCGCTGAACCTGCGCCGCGGCCTCATTGTCGACGCCCTGGCAACGTTGGGCGCTGGCCTGGCAGGAACATCGTCCGGTACCGCGTATGTCGAAAGCATCGCCGGCATCCGCATGGGTGGTCGCACGGGCCTGACATCGGTGGTCACCGCCGCCTGCTTCATTCCGTGTTTCTTCGTGGCACCGCTGGCCGCGGCGGTACCCGCATTTGCGACGGCGCCGGTGCTCATTCTGGTGGGCGTGGCGATGTTCCAAATGGTCTCGAAGATCAACTTCGCGACCATCGAGGACTCGCTGCCGCCGTTCATCACGCTCGTGCTGATTCCGCTCACGTTCTCGATCACCCAGGGCATCCTGTGCGGCTTCCTCCTCCACGCGCTGCTCTACGGCTGCGCCGGTCGCGCGCGCGAGGTACCGCTCCCGCTCTGGCTACTTGCCGCCCTCTCGGCGGTGCTCCTGTTTCTTCGATAAACTTCTAAGGATGTCCGATCGCAAAACGCTTGGCTGCGGTTGTGAAGTCGAGACCTACCGCGACTTTCTCGGCCGCGTCGTCGGCAAGATCGTCGCGCGCGACCCGAATTGCTCGGACCAGACGCACGCACTCGAGCGCGTCATCGTTATGCCGGGCCGCGAGAACGCCAGGCCCGAATAATCATGACGAAACCGACCGATCCCACCGTCCTCTGGCGGATGACCCGCGGCAAGAACACGGCGCACGCCACGATCTTTCCAGGCGATACCCAGACTACTATCACGTGGTTTTTCGACGGCGTCATGGATCGTGCCGAAAACTACGACTCGCTCGACTTAGCGATGGCGCGGGCGGACCAGATTCGCGGCGTGCTCCTCACCGACGGCTGGACGGCCGCCGACGCTTGATATGATGGCCTGAGTGGCTACGGCAGCGCGTCTTCACAAGACAGTTGGTGTCACAGTCGGCCGCGTCCTCGTGGGTGGCGGAGCTCCGGTCGTCGTGCAGTCCATGACGATGACGGACACCGCCGACGCGGCAGCGACGGCGCGTCAGTGCATTGAGCTGGCGGAAGCCGGATCCGAGCTGGTGCGAGTCACGGTGAACGTGCCCGAGGCCGCAGCGGCGGTGCCTGAGATCAAGCAGCGGATGCTCGATGCCGGCTGTACCGCCCCGCTCATCGGGGACTTCCACTACAACGGTCACCTGTTGCTGACGCGGTTCCCGGACTGCGCCGCCGCGCTCGACAAGTACCGGATTAACCCGGGCAACGTCGGCACCGGGCGCCGGCGCGACGAGCAGTTCGCCACCATCTGCAAGGTGGCGATCGATCACAACCGGCCGGTGCGCATCGGCGTCAACGGCGGCTCCCTCAATCAGGATCTGGTCGTCTCGAAGATGCAGGAAAACACCGACCGCGCGCTCGGCCGAACCTCCGAGGAGATCCTCAACGAGTGCATGGTGATTTCGGCGGTCCAGTCGACGGAGCTCGCGCTCGAGACCGGTATGCGGAAGGACCAGATCATCATCTCGTGCAAAGTGTCGCGTCCCCGCGATCTCATTGCCATCTATCGCGACCTCGCGCGTCAGACCGATCAGCCGCTGCACCTGGGGCTGACGGAAGCGGGCATGGGAACCAAGGGGTTGGTCTGGTCGGCGTCGGCGATGGGCGTGCTGCTGAATGAAGGTATCGGGGACACGGTCCGCGTATCGCTCACTCCGCGCCCGGGTGGCGATCGTCGCGACGAAGTCTACGCGGCGTGCGAGCTGCTCCAGGCGCTCGGCCTCCGCTCGTTTTCACCGAGTGTCACTGCATGCCCCGGCTGCGGTCGCACAACCAGCTCCACGTTCCAGGAGCTTGCTGAGCGCACGCAGGACTACATCCGCAGCCGCATGCCTGAATGGAAGGTTCGCTACGAGGGCGTGGAAACACTGACCCTCGCGGTCATGGGATGCGTGGTCAACGGACCGGGAGAATCCAAGGCGGCGAACATCGGCATCAGCCTGCCCGGCACCGGCGAGGCGCCGAACTGCCCGGTCTTCATCGACGGCGAGCACTTCACCACGCTCCGCGGCACCTATGACGAGCTCGACGAAGGCTTCCGAGCGCTTGTCGAGAACTACGTCGCGACCCACTATCCCGCTCGATAGCTCTGACTCACACCGGCTCGGAGAGGAGGAAGCGGATCGTGCCCTTCTTGGCCATCGCGAGAAAACAGCGGCTACTCGGGCGCGGGCGGAACGGTCGTCTGATCGCGTACCGGCGCGGTCTTCAGGAACGCAATGATCTGGTCGATCTGAACCGGCTCCAGGGTGTACTCGAAACCGGGCATCGTCATCGATCCCTTCCTGGCTTTCTCGCGGATGAAGGACTCACCTCGCCTCTCGACGGTCTGTTGACCCAGCGGTGGACCAGGCCTTTGGGTGGTGCCGCCATGACAGTTGGCGCAACGCTGGGCGAAGAGCTTTCGGCCCTTCAACTCCGTCTCGTTGAGCGAGAGCGGGGCGATGAACGCCCGCATGTCGTAGTCCGTGCGCATCACGGTGGGAACTGTCGCGCGGGCTTCCCCGTTCTGCTGGGCATGGACCCATGAGGCGACGATGAACGGCGACAACGTCACGAGGACCGCCACACACCGCAAGATCACTCGGTTCATCTCGATCGCTCCTTCAACACCTGAATCTGTTCCACCGTCCTGAACTGCAAGCGAATGACGCGGCTCGTGTTGGCGCAGGGGACCCACACCTCCCCGCGGATGTCGTCAACCGAGATGTTGCGGGATTCGCAGCGACTGGGCAGCGTGTAGTACGTCCACTGTTCCGTGCGCGGATTGAACTTGCCGACCTTCGCGTCGATGAACAGGTTCGTCCAGACGTTGGAATCCTTGTCGACCGTCACGAAATAGGGGTGTCCATCAACGGGGTAGTACTTTGTTTCGAGCGTGTGGATGTTGATCTTCGCCAGGTTACTGGCCGCGTTGTTCGGCACCCAGACCGAATCGCCGCGCTTGTCGGCCCCGAGCCGGCGCGGCTGCTGCCCGTACGGAATCGTGTTGATGTTGCCCCAGGTCATCGCGCCCATGGATTTGAACCACTCGCGATCGGCTGCTGTCGTGACGTCTTCCTTGTCCAGCCAGGGCGGCCGCATCAGGACGTCGTATGTCTTCCCCGTCTTCGGATCGCCCTTGACGACCCGATCCGAGGTGTACTGGGTCCACCAGCCATTGCCCTCGGCGTCCCCGGCCGTCCCATACACGAAGTTCCGGCTGAACGAGGGGCTCTCGAAATGCATCCACGTCTTCGTGACCGGGTCGAAGCGGTTGGCCCCGCCGTTGGTCGCGCCCCAGACCTTGCCTTGCGCATCGACATCGACCGTGGTCAACTGGCCGCCGCCCATGTTGAGCGGAGGCGTGAACATTTCAAACGTCTCTGTTTTGGGATCGAGCCGGCCCAGGCTGCCGTCGCCGCCGTCGAACCAGATGATGCCGTTGCGGTCCTTGGTGATCGAATGCGAACGTCGGATCGCCTGGCCGTTCTTCACGCTGAATCCCGTGACCTGCCCGGTTTTCGTGTCGACTTTGAAGAGGGTCATGTCCGCCGGGCCGCGGTCCCGTGTTCCCCATGCATTCCCTTCGTTATCGGCGAAGACGTCGTGGATCCACCGGGCGCCCATCGAGGCCGTCGGCCACCCTTGCGACCAGTCGCTGCCGTCGTTCCACGCCCGCTCCGTGCGCGCCCCGGCCAGAGGAACGTCGTATTCGGTCATCACCACTCGAGCGGCGTCGCCCGTCGGCCGTGGCTGAAGCTTGAACTTCAGCGGCGGAGATGACGGTCCGCGCACGGACGCCAGGTACCGGGCCAACTCGTCCCTGTAGTGCACGATCGTCGTGTGACGGTTGATTCCGCCCGTACCTGAATTTCGTTCCATGAACATGATCACCGCACGCCAACCGGTTTCATCGAACCGGTTCTGCAGCGCATGGGTGGGACCATGACAGGCCGTGCAGTTGGTACGGAAGATCTCTTTCATCCGACGCTGCTCTTTCGTGTCTTGCGGCAGTGCGGACATCCACTCCGACCCTGAGAGCTGCGGTGTGACGTCCTGGATCGTGTTCAAGGTGAACGCCTGGTGCGCCTGGCGCGTCGCCTCGACGGTCACCTCGGCTCGTGCCGTTTCGTATCCGACCGCCTGCGCCCATACCTCGTACCGGCCGCTTTCGAGCGGCGGAAACACGTACTCGCCTTCTTGATCCGTGAACACCGATGTCGTAAAGCTCCTCTCCATCGCGCGTGCCGACACGACGACGCCTTCCAAGCGACTCCCGTCCATCGGTCGCGCGGCACCGGTCAAGCTCGATGTTGCTCTTGGCGAGTCGTCTCGAGCGCTGGCCGCCTGCTCGAGCGCCCGTGATGCAGCGCGGCTCGAAAGTCCGCTCAGGACGATCACCACCACCGCCAGCGTCAGCATTCCAGTCTTTGTCTTTGTCATGGTCGACCCACGTCAAGCTCTCGCCCCGCTTGCAAGGCTAGATTGCCAGGTTGAACACAGTCGTCTTGCCGACGCTTTTTTGGCTGGCGCTTTCGACAATCTCAGGCTAGCCGAGTCTATGGTCCCCTAATCTACGGATATCCTGCCGGGTGTCAAGGTATCAGCGACACAATCCGCGTGTCGGTCACCCAACCCGCTACGCGGCCTTGCGCTTCCGCGAGGCACCGCGCGCCAACTGCTGAAGGATGCACAGCGCGGCAGCTTCGTCCGATCGCAGTTTCGCGAATCGCGTCGTCGGACGCAGTTCCGCCATCGAGCCGTCCATGTAGGCATCGATGACCGCCGGATGGATATACGACTTGCGGCACACAGCGGGCGTGTTTCCCAGCACACCGGCCACGGCGTCGATTGCCTTCACCACGTCCCTCTTCGCCCGGGTCATGGAGGCTTCTCGAACTCGCGCAAGGCGGTGGTCGCCAGAACCGTTCCCGACCACGTCCGAAAATCCTTTGCCGTGAATTCCTCGGCAGTGATCTCCTGCGGGTACGTGTTGACGTCGGCTGAATTCACGTCCTGCCGCCGCCCGTTGTCATCGATGTACTGAAACAGCTCGTACCCAGGAAGATCGCGGCATTGCTTCACGATGCGTGCGAGGCGGCGACTGTTGACGCCGACCGAGTGACGCTTGGCGCTCTTGCCGCGGAACTCGAACCGCAGGGTTGATCCCCTGACATCGACGTGCTGATCGCGCATCGTCGTCAGACCGAACGAGCCGTTGGTCTTCGCGTACTCTTCGTTGCCGACGCGAATCAGGCTCTTCTCCAGCAACTGGACAACGGTGGCGAGTACTTTTTCACGTGGAAGACCCGCCTTGGCGGTGTCGGCGGCGGTGCGAGTACGTATCTTCGGCAGGGCTGCCGCAAACGCCTGCACGCGATCGAACTTGGTCTCATCGCGGCACATACGCCAGTCCGCGTGATAGCGGTACTGTTTGCGGCCACGCGCATCACGGCCGGTCGCCTGCAGGTGTCCTTTGGGGTCGGGACAGATCCAGACGTCGATCCACGCAGGCGGGATCGCCAATGCGGCGATCCGTTTCAGATCGGCGGTGTTCCGCACGAGCCTGCCGTCTGCCCGCTTGTAGCGGAACCCGGGCGATCCCACCTCACGACGAATACCCGGTTTGCAATCGGAGACGTATCGCAGGCCGGCGGATCGCGCCGACGCCACCGGAGCCGGGGCCGCAGCGCGAGGAGACCGCGGCGTCACGGTTCAGATTTGATCTGCAGTCCGTTGGCGACGTCCTTCACGCCCGGCGCGGCCTTGGTCATCTCTCCCACACGGTTCTTCTCGTCGACCGTGCGCACCTCGCCGTTGATTGTGACCATCCCGTTGGCCACCTCGAAGTTGACGTCGCGTTGATTCAACGCGGGGTCGTTGTCGATCATTTTGTCCAGTCCCCTGCGGATCTGGCCGTCGAGATCGTCGGCCGTCGTGTCGTTGAGCCCTTTTACCGTCAGCTCGTTCAGCACCCGTCCGCTCGTCCCGACGACCGCGTCTGCCACTTCCTGGGCGCGCGACCGTACCGCCATCGATCCCACGGTCCCCTTGAGGTGGACGATGCTCGACTCGCCATCAACCTTGACCGCGACTTCCTGCATGTTCGCCTGGTCGAGTGCCTTGCGAACGTTTCCCTCGACGTCCGGCCCGCGGTGACATCCCGTGCCGGCGTACGCCGCCACCGCCAACGCCGCCAGCCATGCATTCATCCTCATAACGCCCTCGTTTCCATCGGCAAACCAGCCAGTCCTATCAGGTGAAAAGCAAACGCCGGTCCGCGCTGATGTGGTGTGCCGCGTCACCGGTCGGGGTGATCCTGGTATGTGATGAGCCGAACCCTGCGCTGCAAGGTGACATAGGCGGCCGCCCATTCGACCATGACGACGATGCGATTGCGGAAACCGATCAGCTCGAAGATGTGGAGGAAGAGCCAGGCGAGCCACGCGATGGGGCCGGAGAATCGCAGGCCCCGGATATCGGCAATGGCCGAGCCGCGTCCGATGATCGCCATGTTCCCCTTGTCGTTGTAGATAAAGGCGCGCGACTGCTCGTCCTTGATGCGCCGCTGAATCATCCGCGCCGCATGAACGCCGCCCTGCATGGCGACCTGCGCGACACCGGGCAGGGGTTGCCCCTTCGCGTCGACGAACGCCGCTGCATCTCCGACGACGAACACTTCAGGATGTCCCGGGATCGACAGATCTCGCTCGACGGTTACCCGCCCGGCTCGGTCGAGCGGCACCCCAAGAGTCGCGAGCAGGGGTGACGCCGCAACGCCGGCCGTCCACAACACGGTGCCCGCCTCCAGCCTCTCCCCGCCAAGCGCGACTCCTCCTGCGTCCACGCCGGTCACCCGCGTCTGTTCCCGAACCTCGACCCGCAGTCGGCGCAGCGACGCGCGTGCCGCGTCGCGCAGTTTCGGCGCAAACGCCGGAAGAATCGTGGGGCCCGCTTCGACGACGACGATGCGTGTGTTCCGTGTGTCGATATTCCGGAACTCACGACGGGTCTGATGGGCAATCTCGGCCAGCGTGCCCGCCAGCTCCACGCCGGTGGGACCGCCGCCGACCATTACGAAGGTCATCAGACGCTGCTGGCGAGCGGGATCGGTCTCGCGCTCGGCGCGCTCGAACGCAACCAGAATGCGGCGGCGAATGGCCAGCGCATCCTCAAGTGTCTTGAGCCCGGGCGCGTCCTTCGCCCAATCGTCGTGGCCGAAATATGTGTGGCTCGCGCCGGTCGCAACGATCAGAAAGTCATAGTCGATCGTCGAGTCATCCTCCAGCCGGACCCGCCGCGTCTGCGTATCGATCGCGCGGACGTCTCCGAGCAGGACGCGCACGTTTCGCGCGCGCCGCAGGATCCACCGAATCGGCGAAGCGATATCGCCAGGGGACAGCGTCGCAGTCGCGACCTGGTACAGCAGCGGCTGGAACAGGTGGTGGTTGTGGCGATCGAGGAGCGTGACGCGCACCGGCGCTCTGGTGAGCGCTTTGGCGGCCATCAGCCCGCCGAACCCGCCACCAATGACGACGACATGTGGAAGTGACACCGTGTGAGAAACCGGGTTTCATTGTGGCCGCAGTTCGAACGAGAATGAAGCCTGGTTTCACAGAAATGAAGACTCCTCCTTCTTTTGCAATCGAACACGACGTGGCGACCGTGTGTCCGCTCGACTGCCCTGATTCGTGCAGCCTGGACGTGACTGTCCAGGATGGGCGCGTGGCGGCGATCGACGGCTCGTCGCTCAACCCCGTGACCGGCGGGTATATCTGCGCGAAGGTGCGGCGGTTCCCGGAACGTCTGTACGGCCCCGATCGATTGTTGTACCCCGCGGTTCGCAAGGGACCGAAGGGCCTTGCCAGCTTCGAGCGCGTCTCGTGGGGCGAAGCGTTGTCGCTCGTTGCCGAACGAATGCTCAAGACACGCCGGCAATGGGGCGGCGAATCGATCCTGCCTTATTCGTACGGCGGCTCGAACGGCCTGCTGACACAGGACACGAGCGACGCCACGCTTTTCCGGAGGCTGGGCGCGTCGCGCCTTGCGCGGACGGTCTGCGCGGCGGCCACGGGCGCCGCGAACATGGCGATGTACGGCAAGATGCCGTCGATCACCTACCAGGACTTTCCTGAAGCGCGACTGATCGTCCTGTGGGGCGTGAATCCGTCCGCTTCAGGTATTCACCTCGTGCCGTACATCCGCGAGGCGCAGCGCCGCGGCGCGGTGCTCATCGTCGTCGACCCCCGCACGACACCCCTGGCCAGGCAGGCTGATATCCATCTGGCTGTGCGACCGGGAACGGACCTCCCGGTTGCGTTGTCATTGCACCGGTTTCTTTTCGAAGAAGGCCACGCGGACGAGGTCTTTCTGAAGGAACACGCGCGCGGCGCCGAGGAGCTTCGCGAGAAAGCGCGCGGGTGGACCTTCGAGCGCGCCGCGGCGGAAGCGGACGTGCCGGTCGATGCGCTGCGCCGCGTGGCGGAGCTGTACGCCGCGACGAGGCCTGCGCTGATCAGGTGCGGGTGGGGCCAGGAACGGAATCGCAACGGCGGAAACGCCTCGCTGGCGATCCTCGCGTTGCCTGCCGTGGCCGGGAAGTTCGGCGAGCGTGGCGGCGGCTACACGATGAGCAACACCGCCTCGTGGGGCATCACCAATACGTGGGCCAAGTCCGCCGAACCGCGGACCCGCATCGTCAACATGAATCAGCTGGGCCGCGCGCTGCTCGAATACACCGACCCGCGAATCAACATGCTGTTTGTCTACAACAGCAATCCGGCGGCGACGACGCCTGACCAGGGCCGGGTGCTTCGTGGATTGGAGCGTGACGATCTCTTCACTGTCGTCTTTGAACAGGTGATGACCGACACCGCGCGCTACGCGGACGTGCTGCTGCCGAACACGACGTTCCTCGAAGGCTATGACCTCGTAAGGGCATACGGACCCTGGGCGCTCCAGCTTGCCAGGCCGGTCATCGAGCCCGTCGGCGAGTCGCGCTCCAATGCCGAAGTTTTCGGCGAGCTGATCGACCTTGCCGGGATGCGTGAAGAGATGGATCCACGAGGAGAGCTGGAAGAGATGCTCGACGTCATCGCGCGCCTGCCCGACGACGTGGCAGACGGCGTCCGTGCCACCGGCGCCGCGAGCGTGCCCTTCGATGGCCGGCCGATCCAGTTCCGCGACGTGTGGCCGCGCACGCCGGATCGCAAGGTCCACTTGTATCCGGAGGCGCTGGCACAGGACGCGCCTGCGGGACTGTACGGCTATCAGCCGGACCCGGCGACGAGCGACTTCCCGCTCGCGCTCATCTCGCCGGCCAGCGAGAAGACGATCAGCTCGACACTGGCGGAACTTTCGCGCCCTGAAGTGCGGCTGCTGATCCATCCAGACGACGCAGCCGTGCGCGGCGTGAACGATGGCGACGAGGTGCGCGTGTTCAACGCGCTGGGCGAGGTGCGGTGCAAGGCGGGCGTCGGTGCGTGGATTCGCCGCGGCACGGTCTCGATGCCGAAAGGGATCTGGCGGAAGCACACGGCAAACGGCTTCACCGGCACGTCTCTCGTGCCCGATACGCTGACTGATCTCGGTGGAGGGGCGTGCTTTAATGACGCCCGCGTCCAAGTTGAGCGCGCTTTGTAGCCAGCAGCGGGCAGCGCGCAGCTGGCAGTATTTGTTCGCGCTGCCGGCTGCGCGCTGCTAGTAGCTGAAAAAGAAGATCAGATCCAGCCCTCCGCGCTCGACACGGCGGAACGCGTTGCGCTGCGTCGAGCCCGACACGTCGGCCACCGTTCCCTGCAGCCGCAGGTACTCCCTCAGCTGGTATTCGAGTATGAATTCGGTTGCCTGCTCGGCGCCGAATCCCTGGCGCAGCCTGACGAACGCTCCCCTGCCGATCTGCTGACCGATCGAAATGCTCGGGCCAAGGCCGCGTTCGCCCACTGCCTGGATCTCGAATTCATCGAGGTTCAGCGCGTTGCCAATCGAACGAGACAGGCCGGACGCAAGGTAGCCACCAGCCAGCTCCTGGGCCCGCAACGCAAGCGAGACCTGCTGGTTTTCGCCCAGCTCGTTGATCGGCATGTTGAAAACGATCAGTGACAGGATCTCTGCTTCCTCCAGTGGAGGATTGCTTCTGAACGAGAGCTCCGGCTGCCGCAGCGTCCCGGTCACGCGGACGAACGCCTCGACGGCAGAAATCACGCGTCGTGCCTGCAGATCGATCAGCGGGTCGATGACGTCGCTCCCCTGGAAGCGGATGCGCCCGTCGCGCAGGATCTCGAACCGGCGGCCCTGGAAGTTGTAGTTGCCACGGATCGTGTTGACCTCTCCGCTGATCCTGATCTTCCCCTGCGGCGCCTTGAGGATGTTGACGGCCCCGCCGACATAGGCGTTCATGTCGCCCACATCGATTGGCGCATTGGCCGGCTTGATATTGTTGCCCTTGAGCAGCAGGTCGCCGGGTATGGCCAGCGCCAGTCTCACCTCGAGCGAATCGAAGATGCCCGGGAGCGCCGGCGTCGTCGGCTCGGGCCCCGCCGATTCGGCTGGCGAGATCTCCGTCGCCGTCGTCGAGTACGCTCTCGAGGTCGCGGTTTCCAGAAGGTCGGCGACGTTGATCGTACTCGGCCCGACCTCGATCGCGCCTTCAATCTTCGGCGCGCGGACGGTGCCGGTGACGTGGATGTCGCTGTCGAACTTCACATCGGCGGTCTGGTTCTTGACGACCTTGAAGTTGTCCGACTGCAGCTGGATGTTCACGGCGCCGACGGCGCGCTCATGGACCGCAAGGCTGCCGCCGACAGTCAACGGATTCTT
>DAIRVG010000108.1:2189-20247 GCA_036802945.1 Vicinamibacterales bacterium | reverse complement strand
CCTGCGCTGAGCCGATCCCGCGCACGAGTCACCCCGTTCCGACCCTCCTGACGCGCAGCAGTGAGCGATGGCGTCAGCGCCGCTTTCCTGTCGTCAATGGCGCGGTCGAACTCGTCGGCGGTCGCGATCATCTGCTCGACGTCCCTCGCCTGTCCCTGAAGGGACAGACGCGCGTAGACCGCTGCGTTGAGGTTCGCTTCGATTGTCACCAGAATGCGCTTCGCCCGCTCTGTGGCCGCACTCGCGTCATTGAAATCGCTTTGTGAACGCGACCTCGTGGCGGCTTCGAGACGTGTGCGGGCGTTCTGAATTTCACTGCTGGCGCGGTCGTATTGTTCCTTCACGTCGCCCTGCCAGAGGTCGATGTTCGCCGTTCCAAGCGTAGTTACTGTTCTAGCCTGGGCGTTCACGTCATTGACAGTCTGCGTTACTCGAGTCAGCAGCGGATCGTACTTGCTCGGAGGGAGTACGCCCTTCGCTTCGCACGAGACGTACCCGTTCTGAAGGATCGCCAGAAAGTCGGGGCGCGATCGAACGGCTCCCTGTTGCTCGGACCTGGACCAGGCGCCGACTGCGCCAACACAGTCCTGCAGGTTGAACAGTGCCTCTCCGAGAAAGTAATGCGGCAAATACTGTGTCCCGCCCTGTCTCAGAAGGCCGCCAATGCCGGACCGCACCATCCTCGTTGACTCTGCCGCGTCGTCTTGAATCGCCCGACGCATCTGGACCACCACGTCCTGCCATTTCCGGTCGCCGCGGGCATTGAGTCCAGCCTTGAACGCATCGTCCTGTGCGTGAACGGCAGGCGCAAAGACGAGCGTGAGGATCCACACCGCACAGGTGAGGAGCGCCGGCCGGCTCCAGCCGATCGGTGGACGGTTCATTGAGTCACTCCTCGACCTGCCGCGGTTGCAGGTGAGTTTCCGGATGCTGCCGGCGCGACTGCTGCGGAGGCGGCCGTCGGATCCACCGGCAGTGGAGGATCGGACGTTGGTACTGTCGACGAGGGGAGATATTGTTCGAAATATTCCTCTGGTGTGAGCATCCGGAAGCGTTCGGTAGGTGCGGTCGTCACAGATCCCACGTTTACTTGCACCGTGACAAGGCGCGATTCCGAGTCTGGAGGGGGCCCAACGAGACGTACGCGATATGTCCCGACCGGAAGGTTCAAGGACATCGGGGTCGAGGCTATTGAAGGAAGCGCCTGACGTGTTCCGTCTGCCGCTTCAATGCCCGTAATGTTCGCCCACGGAACCGCCTCGATCATCATCGTGCCCATCGGTGGCGCCGAGCGTGGGATGAGGATAACGCCTGCGATCGCAACCAGGGCCAGCATCACTGCGAGCGCAGTCCAGCCGACGATCATCTTTTCCCGCTTCGGCCGGGCGTCAATAGCCGCCTTAGCCGACGTGACGAGCGCGCCGATGGATGTGACGACGGGGCGGACCGACGTGCCAAACGCGCGGAGCCGAACACGCAGGTCCGTTCGAGGGCCCTTAAGGACGGGAGCGGTAACCTTCTTTTGCGGTGCGGCTGGCTTTTGCGGTACCGGTGGCGGTGGAGTTCGACGTACACCTTTTGCGATGATCGTTGGCGCGACGGCTGCACCTGCGCCAGCCGCGTTCCCAGTCGGCCGGGGAACGGGGGTGCCCGAAAGAATTGTCGGCGCGCTCTCACCGCTGCCGGCGCCCGTCTCTTCGTCGAGCCGACGCATGGCTGCCGCTTCAGCCGCAAGGGCCTTTGTCGAGCCTGGGTCGAGCTCCAGCGCCTCTCGAGCGAACGCGAGTGCCGCTTCGATTTCTCCTTGCTCGAGCGAACGCGTTGCCGCTGCGATCGCCTTGTCCACGGCGAGTGCCCGCTGGCGGATCCGCTCTTGCTCGACACGTGCGAGACGGAGATCGCGTTCGAGCCGTTTGACGTCCGGTGCGTCGGGGTCCAACGCACGGGCCTGCTGCATCAGATCCTGCGCCCCAGTCAGCGCGCCTCGTCCGAGTTCGCCGCGCGCTTCCAGGATGAGCGCACCGGCACGCTGTCTTGCCAGCGCCGTCTGGATGGTCTGTTCCAGCTCGAGCGCCTCGGCGTACGTATCGTCGATGGTCAGGGCCTGGACGCAGGCCTCGAGGGAAGCGTCGAGATCCCCGGCAGCCAGCAACAAGCGCGCCTGGACCAGCGACGCATCGATCTGCGAAAGGCGTCGACGGACAATCTCCTCACGATTCGTTTTGTTCGGGTCGGGTGGTGGAGTCAGCTGCGCAACGCCCACCGCGTTCTGTTCGAATCTCCTCTGCGATCCGGAGTCTCGCTTGATTCCTCCACCAGAAGGGGTGCTGCGCACCGTCGTTGGCGCAGTGGCATCCCAACCACCCGAGTCACTATCAAACTGACGGCGCACGGCAGTGATCGCCACACGGAGCGATTCTGCATCGGCGAATCGCTCCTCGGCGCTCTTCTTCAGTAGCCGCTCCACGATATCTACCAGCTCCAGATTGATGTCCGGAACGAGCTGGATGAGCGGCACCGGTTCGTCAGAGAGGATACGGTGAGTGATCGCTGGCAGCGTCTCGCCCGGGAACGCTTCCGCGTAGGAGAGCAGCTCATAACTCACCACTCCGATTGAGAACAGATCGGAACGGTAGTCGATCGTCCCTCCCAGAATCTGTTCGGGCGCCATGTAACCTGGCGTCCCAATCAGCGCTGTCGCATGTGACGCGAGCGATCCGAGCATTCGGGCGATTCCGAAATCCAGGATCTTGAGCCTGCCTGACCGGTCGATCATCAGGTTCGTTGGTTTGATGTCCCGGTGAATGACGCCAACCCGGTGGGCATACGCAACGCCGGTGCACAGCTCCTCGATCCACCTCAGCTTTTCAGCGGGAGACACAGGTGCCTTACGCCGAATGATCTCGGTCAGCGTTTCGCCCTGGATGTACTCCATGACGATGTACGGCTGCGAAGAGAACTCGCCGTAGTCGTGAGTGGTGACAATGTTCGCGTGATTGAGCGCCGCCGCGGAACGAGCCTCACGAGTGAAACGCTCGACGGCGTCCGGCAAGTCAAGATCGCTAAGAAAAACCTTGATCGCCACCATCCGACCGAGGACCGGGTCGTGCGCGGCGTACACGGTCCCCATCCCACCGCGTCCCAATCGGCGCTGAATCTCGTAACGTCCGACTTGGGTACCTGGTTGCAGCATTCAGCCGCGCTCCTAGCTCGGGCGTATGCGTCGTCGCTATGCGCCGGGGCGATTGGCCGGCGGGCCGGTACTATACTGCTAAGGTAGCCGACCTGCCAACTGTTGTGGTTATCAGCCCTACGAGGGGGCTCGGCGCGACAACTTAGGTGTTTCCCGCGGGTTAGCGAGCTCGCCTTGTCAGTGATAACGCCGGCGGAAGAAACTCCTTACGCGTGCGCTATCCATTGCGCCGCCAGATCCAGAGCGCTACGACCGCGCCAAGAATCAACGGGGGTATTCCGGCGATGAATCCGACGTCGCTGTTGTACATTTCGCTCCAGACGCCCAGCCAAATGCCAACAACGAGGAACGGTACGAATGCCGCAATCGTCTTTCCGCGTCGCGCCGGAGCGCTCGCTTGTGTTAGCGGGACCGTCGCAGTGGAGTCATTCGCTGAGGTCCTCGACTGACTTGCGGCGGGAGCCCCGATGGGCCGTACGCGTGAGGACGACGCGTCGGTTGCGAGAATTGCAGCGATAGACTCCGTCAACTGATCGAACTCGTTGGAGTCATCGCTGGCGGGCCATCCAACGAGTCGAGCGGCCTGCAGACGGCGAAACCCCAGCGGCGGCGGGACATCTTCGATCAGGGCCGGAATGAGGACGTCCCGCTGGGCCGCATCCTCGGCCTCTTCCCTCACCCACCTCGATTCAACCGACGCTTTGGACCACAGGACGACAACGCACCTTGCGGCCCGAAGCGCTTCACCGATTACCTGGTCGAACATTTTCCCGGGCGGGATCGTTCGATCCCAGAAGACAGTCCAACCCTTGCCCTTGAGCGCTTCGGCAAGGGCCATCGCCCTCTGGCGGTCCTGACTCGCATAGCTGAGGAAGACTTGAGCCATCGTGGGAGTTACGCACGGGTGCGGTGCCACAGGATCGATGTCGCGACCTTCTGGCGCCTCCACCGCTCTGGGTGCAACCTGCGGAATCTTATCGTGACGCTCGAGGAATTGAACGCGATGACATCGGCGGCTTGTTGCGTCGTGAAAAGCACAGACGTGCCCATTTCTGCACAGATTGGCTCATCGGTTGCTTAATAGTCGTTCCGGTCGCCATGAGGTCGGAATGTCGAACAAATCGCGGCTTCGCCCCGCAGTTTAAAGCGATAACGCCGCTTTTTGTCTGCTGATCGGCCGTCTTTTGTCGCGTGTTCCGGGATCCGCTCACGCGCGTGTTCGGTCAACCCTCCGCGACCCATCGAAGTCAATTGCGTCCGCTGACGATCGACGGCAATGCCCGAGAACGAATCAACACTCACTCTACAGATCCCGCCGGGCTGTCCTCAGTGCGCCGCCACGGACCGCGTGAAGCTAGAACCCCTCGTCCTTGGGAATGTCGTGATGCTGCTGTGGCGATGCGCAGAGTGCAACAGCTACTGGCCAATCCAGCCCCGCCAAGCGCCTCCTGATTCCGCATCGGCCTAGCGGTTCTTCTCACGTTCGGCTCATCCTGGCGAGCGTTCGCAGTCTCGGTCCTGCCAAGCCCTCCGCCGGACCACCTCGATTGGCACTCTGATCTACGTGCTCATCGTATTCTGCCGTCGGAGTACGTACTGCTCATTGGGCGTGAAGCCGCCCGGACGCTCGGCTCCGATGGGCGTGCCGGGCGTAGTAAATCGATTATCCTGTCGCTTCGAGGGACGCCCGCAGCGATTGGAGCACACCGGATGAGACTCAAGACCGTGGCCCTGATGTTCACACTGCTGGTAGGGGGGAGCCCCGCCGCGGCAGCGACCTATCCCCCACCGGTCGAAGGCGACCACATCGTCAAGAACTTCAGGTTTGCGACCGGTGAAGTGCTGCCGGAACTCCGGATTCACTACCGGACTATCGGCACACCGCAGCGAGACCAGGCAGGGGTCGTCCGAAACGCCGTGCTTATCCTGCACGGCACAAGCGGAACCAGCGCTGGGTTTCTCGAGCCGACGTTTGCCGGCCAGCTCTTCGAGCAGGGACAACTGCTCGATGGCAATACGCACTTCATCATCCTGCCGGACGCGATCGGCTCCGGGCGGTCGAGCAAGCCGAGCGACGGTTTGCGGGCGAAATTTCCGCATTACGCCTACGCGGACATGATCCGGGCGCAGCATAGCCTGCTCACGGAAAAACTGAATGTGACGCACCTTCGACTGATCCTGGGCACGTCGATGGGCGCGATGCACACCTGGATGTGGGGCGAGACCTATCCCGATTTCATGGACGCGCTGATGCCGCTGGCGAGCAACCCCGTTCCGATCGCGGGGCGCAATCGCATCTATCGAAAAATGATTATCGATGCGATTCGCAACGATCCCGAATGGAAGAATGGTGAGTACACGACGCAGCCGAGAGGCCTGATCACCGCGCTCTACATGTCGATGATGGCAGGCAGCTCACCTTTGCAATGGCAGAAGCAGTATCCAACCGCGGCGGCGACGGACAAGTTTCTCGACGATCAGGTCCGCGCGGGCCTGGCCTCCGCCGATGCCAACGACACGCTATACCGGTACGACTCGTCTCGCGATTACGACCCGTCCCCCCGGCTGGAATCAATCAAGGCGCCCTTGCTTGCCATCAACTCCGCCGATGATTTCGTGAACCCACCGGAGATGGGAATCATGGAGCGCGAGATCACACGCGTAAAGCGCGGTCGCTTCATCCTGGTTCCCGCCAGTGACCAGACCCGCGGTCACGGCACTCATTCGATTCCCGTGGTCTGGCAACGTCACCTTGCCGAGTTGCTTGCGACGTCTAAAAAGTGAAGAAAGGACCCGGGATGAAACAAATGCTTGGCGTTGGTGTCGCGGTGTGGCTCGCTATGTCCATGGCTGGAACCACAGCACAGGTCGGGAGCGCAGTCTCGATCGATAACGACGACATCGGCGGCGTGGTCACCAGCACAAAGGGTCCGGAGGCCGGGGTCTGGGTGATCGCGGAGACCGTCGACCTGCCCACAAAAATGAGCAGGACCGTCGTGACCGACGATCAAGGCCGCTACGTGGTACCCGACCTGCCGAAGGCGAATTACAACCTTTGGGTGCGCGGATACGGTCTCGTGGATTCGCCGAAGGTCCAGAGTGCGCCGGGCCGGACGATGAACCTCACGGCAGTCATTGCGCCGAGTCCGCGCGCGGCGGCCGAGTACTATCCGGCGAACTATTGGTACGCGCTGGTCAATCTGCCGGATAAGAGCGAGTTTCCCGGCACGGGTCCCAACGGCAACGGCATTTCGCAGGCGATGCGAAGCCAGGCCCAGTGGATTAACAACATCAAGACCACCAGCTGCACGCCCTGTCACCAGATCGGCAACAAGGCGACGCGGGAGATCCCGCCGAGCCTGGGCACCTTCGATTCCTCGATTGCAGCATGGGATGCGCGCCTGAAGTCGGGCATCGACGGCGGCGGCAACATGTACGCCTACACGAACCGGTTCGGCAAAGAGCGCGTGTTGAAGATGTACGCGGATTGGACCGACCGCATCGCCGCCGGCGAGTATCCGCGGGAGGCGCCGCCGCGTCCACAGGGCGTCGAGCGCAACATCGTCGTGACCCAGTGGGACTGGGCTGACGCGCGCGAATACTTCCACGACTCGGTGGCCAGCGACAAGCGGAACCCGCGCGTCAACGCGAACGGTCCGGTGTACGGCGTGCACGAGATGAGCTCGGATCACATGAGCATCCTGGATCCCGCGAGTAACTCAGCGAGCCAGCTGACCATTCCGGTGCTCGACCCGGCAATGCCTCCGGTAGCGACACGGAACGGAGGACCTTCGCCGTACTGGGGTGACGAGGTCTACTGGGTCAGCCGAGTCATCACACACAGCAACGTGATGGATCAGAAAGGGCGGCTGTGGAACACGTCGCGGGCCCGCCCGCCAGCCAATCCGGCGTTCTGTAAAGAGGGCTCCAGCCACCCCTCGGCGAAGCTGTTCCCACTTAATACCAGCGGCAGGCAGTACTCGGTCTACGACCAGAAGACGAAGAAGTTCACGATCGTGGATACCTGCTTCGGCACGTTCCACCTCAACTTTGCCCACGATGCGGATAACACACTCTGGTCCGGTGAGGGTGGTGTAGCGGGTTGGGTCAACACGAGGATTCTCGACGAGACCGGCGATCAGCAGAAAGCGCAGGGTTGGGCGCCCCTCATTCTCGACACGAACGGCAACGGCAGGCAGGACGCATGGGTGGAGCCCGACGATCCGGTCGATCCGACGAAGGACAAGCGGATCGAGGCGAGCTTCTACGGCATCGCTGTAAGTCCGGTCGATGGCTCCGTCTGGGGGAACGTCAACGCCTTCCCCGGCGCCGCGGTCCGCGTCGTTCCGGGACCGAACCCGCCGACGACGACGCTGGCGGAAATCTATGAGGTGCCGTACGGACGGGTTCCAGGTGCCGGGTACAACCCCCGCGGAATGGATGTTGACGCCGACGGCGTGTTCTGGACAGTTCTGGCAAGCGGGCACTACGCCAGCTTCGACCGGCGGAAATGCAAGGGGCCGCTCAACGGGCCGATGGCGACCGGGCAGCAATGCCAGGAAGGCTGGTCCTTCTACCCGGTGCCGGGGCCGAACTTCAAGGGCAACCCGGAGTCAGCCGCCGCAGATTCCAACTATTACAACTGGGTGGACAAGTACGACACGTTCGGGCTGGGCAAGAACATTCCCATTGCCACCGGCAACCTTTCAGACTCTCTGCTCTTCCTGCGCGACGGGAAATGGATTACGTTGCGCGTCCCCTATCCAATGGGATTCTTCGTCAAGCAGATCGACGGTCGAGTCGATGATCCGAGGGCGGGATGGAAGGGGAAGGGATTGTGGACGACCTCTGCCAACCGAACGCCGTGGCACCTGGAAGGCGGAAGGGGCACGAGGGCCAAGGTGATCAAACTGCAGCTGCGTCCGACCCCTTTGGCGAAGTAGGACGCCGGCTGCTGGCTCGGAGCCGCGCATGCTGTCTCAGGCCCGGGAACTCGAGTTCCTCAAGCTGCTCGACAGGTTGTCGAGACAGCTCAAGCACATGCAGGATCCGCAAAAAGCGCTTCGGCAAGCGCTCCGGGACACAAGCGAATTCCTGGGTGCCCGCCAGGGCTGCATCGCCGCAGTTCAAAGCGGCCGGCCGGCGGCGAAGCTCCTCGTAGCAATTCCAGACGATACCCCGTGGGATCTGGATCTGCTCGCACGTTTCATACGATACGAGCATCCGGCGATTGGTAGCGAGTTACTGATCAGGCCCCTGCAGCGCCGCGGAAAAGGATGGGCGGCGATGGCCTTTGTGCGCCCGGAACGTTCGTACGACAAGGAGGACGGGCGTCTTCTCACCCGCATCGCAGCACTCACGTCTGAAGCCATCCAGTCGATGGACCGCGAACGCATGCTGGGCGTTCGCGATCGCATCGACAGGAAAATCATGGAGCAGATCCATCCGGTCCATCCGAAGGATCTCTTCTACCAGATCCTGGATGGGCTTCGTTCTCTCACGCGCTACGATCATTCGTCGGCATTGTTGATCCGCGAAAGTGGCGACGATGGGCTCCAGTTGGTGGCGGAGCAGATAGCCTGGACGAAGGCGAAGAGCCAGCGGATCGGCCTCCAGCTCACGCTCGACGACGACGTGAGAATGATGCTGCAGTCGGGACAAATACATGGCTTCGATCGACGCGGCGAAAACTGGCACGAGTGGACGGGGCGACCGGTGGCGCGCCTGGCCGAGTTGCTCGATTACAACGGCCGGGGCAGCAGCGGCGAGGATCTGAGAGAAGGCTCCATTCTCTGCGCTCCGCTGGTCACGCGAGCTGGCGTGTTCGGCGTTTTGAAGGTCGCTGCCCGAAATCCGGGGAGGTTGACGCCGTACGACGCGGAACTGGTGGAACACTTTCGATCCCAGGCCGCGGTCGCCATCGACATCCTGAATCGCACGGAGTCGCTGGAAGCGAGGGTCTTGACCGCCGAGCGGAAACACGCGATGGCGGAACTGGCTCGAAGTGTGGCGCACGATGTGAACAACGCCCTCGGATCAATGCTGCCATTGATCCAGCAGATGCAGGACGATCTCAAACAGGGCCAGCTGGACCCTTCGGTCTATTCGGAAGACCTCGAGCAGGTTCAACGGTCCCTGCAGGTCTGTCGTCGCATTTTTGGCGGGATGCTCGCCTTTGCGAGAGGGAGCGCTCGACGGACCCGCAACGGGCACGTGCGAGCAGCGTTCGAGATCGCGCTGTCCATTCTCAAGAACGGGATGGATCGTCGTGGAATCAATCTGATCGTCGGAATTCCCGATGATCTTCCCGCGGTCGCATGCGCGCAGAGCGATCTGGAGCAGGTCCTTCTCAATCTGCTCACCAACGCGCGCCAGGCGAGTCGCCAGGGAGGCGACATTTCTGTGCACGCGGAGCCCGATCTGAACGGTGTGAACATTTCGATCGGGGACACCGGATGCGGAATCGCTCCTGAGAACTTGCCAAAGGTACTCGAGCCGTTTTTCACGACGAAGGCCGACGGCAACGGCCTGGGGCTGGCGATCTGTCGCTCAATTCTCTGGGAAGCCGGAGGAAGCATCAGCCTCCAGAGCGAGCTCGGCAAGGGAACCCATGTCGACGTCGCCATTCCGTTTGCTTCAGTGCCGCAAATGCCGCAAATGTCCCAGGCATGATCAAGCAGTCGCGCATTCTGGTGGTGGATGATGAACCGGGCATGCTCCGCGCGGTCGAACGGGTGCTGAGCGGCCCACATCGAGTCATCGGCACCGGATCGTCGACCGATGCGATTTCCCTCGCAGTGGAGTTCAAACCTCAGCTCGCCATTCTCGATATCCGTATGCCGGAACTTGATGGGTTCGAACTGATGGCCCGCCTGAAATCTCAACAGCCGGAGCTCGATGTCATATTGATGACGGGCAGCCTTGAAGATCAGGACGAGAAACTGATCCGATCCATCCGCGGACATGCTTTCTATTTCATTCAGAAGCCATTCGATAAAGAGCTGCTGAAAACGCTCGTCGAGCGCTGTCTCGAGCTTCGGTGGCATCGCGAGGAAAACCAGCGACATGTGGAGCGGATGAAGAATGAGCTTTCGGCCGCCCGCGTGTTTCAGCAGGGACTGTTACCAGCGCCCGAAGTGGTCACGAAGGGACTCGCGATCTGTTGCCGGTACACGCCCTGCTCAGAGCTGGGCGGCGATCTCTACGACTATGCCGTGGACCGCTCGGGACACACCGCGCTGCTCATCGCCGATGTGTCGGGGCACGGTGCCTCGGCCGCAATGCTGACCGGCATTGTGAAGTCCGCATTTCGCGCGTCGCATGTGGACGACTACGAACCGCTGTGCGTAGTGGACCGGGTGTGGAACACCCTGATGGATCTCGGTTCCGAGCGGTTTGTGACGCTGCTGGCGGCTGTTGTGGCAGCCGAGGAGCACCGGCTGGTTTACGTCAACGCGGGTCATCCGGCGGGCCTGCTCTGGGCAGACGATCACCGCACCGCACGCCTTGAAAGCACGGGCCCGATTGTCTCGCCGGCGCTTCCCGCGTCACGATGGGAGCGGCTGATTGTACCGATTAAAGAAGGAGATCAACTCCTCTTGTATACCGACGGCATTTCCGAAGCCCTGGTTGGAGACAATGAGTTTGGAGAGAATCGCATCGAGGCGGCGATCGAGCGACATGCCGGCGGCGGTGGGCAATTACTCGATGCCATTCTCGCGGACCTGGCTCGTCATCTCGGAAGTCATCCTCAGACAGACGATCTCACGCTTATGACCGCCCGGGTGCTTCGAATCCAATAGTGAGATAGGGAGCTCTAAACTCCCAATCACCAACTCCCAACTCCCAAGAAGAATCGGGCCCTACGCCTTGGGAGTTGGAAGTTGGGTGTTGGGAATTGAGTTCTACACGACCTTGCCCATCGCGGCGAGCCGCGCTCTCCCGCATTCCACGATGATCGACATGAACCGGCCGAACCGTTCGGGGCCATAGAGGTACGGGTTCGGGCCGTTCGGGTCGCGCCGAATCGTCTCGAGCTGAGCGAAGTCGTCCTGGAGACCCTGCGCGTGCATGTTGACCGCGGCCTCGACTTTCAGCGGCCGCGCGAAATCGTTGAAGACGTGCTCGAACTGGCGCAGGGCTTCAGGCGTGGGCATCTGCGATGCGCCCATGACGATCACCGCATGCGGAGTGCCTCGCAGCTTCACCGGCACGATGACTCCCATCGTTCCCGGCGTGTGGCCCAACAGGTGAACCAGCGTGAGGGTCGTATCGCCTAGTGTCAGCTTCTGACCGTCGGACGCTTCCATGTCAGGCGTCGCCAACGGCCGCTCCGGCCGCTGGGCGGGTCCGACCAGGGCCCAGTCCGCAGGGTTCATCAGCACCTTGGCGCCGTACGTCTTTTGGAAGTACGACGCGCCGCCGGTGTGGTCAGTCTGTCCCGGATGCCCGTGGGAAATGACGATGAACTTGATTTGCGCGGGGTCGAGACCCACCTTCTTCATGCTCGGGACGAGGACGTCACGCGCCTCTTCCGTGCTGTTCATCGTGTCGATCAGGATGATCCCCGCGCTGGTCGTGATCGCCCAGGCATTCTGAGAGGTCATCCCGATGAAGTACAGATTGTCAAAGACCCTGGTCGGTTCGATGACGGTGTTCGGGACGGGTGGGAGCCCCGCCGCCTGCCTTGCGAGCGCGAGGCGCAACGGTCCGGTCGCCGTGCAGAACATCTTTGCCTGAGGAAGGAGATCCGTTCCCGCGAGCTTCATCGCGGCGGCGACATGCCGCTGCGCTTCGGCCGACTCCGTCCATTGTTTCTCGGTCGGAACGGTAGGATCGCCTGCTTCGCCGCCGCGTCCGCCCCGACCGCCGCGTCCCTGGGCCTCGAGGTGCGGCTGCATTGCGGCCGTCATGCATACGGCAACGGCCATTCCGGCGACGCACTTCTTCAACATCAGATCTCCTCGTCCTGCGTTTTTACGGTGCCGGCGTTTTTGGGGTAATCGCGATGCCTTTCAGCAACGGCGCGTCAGGCTTGAGCTCGTCGTGACCGGCCGGAAACTTGTTCACCTGCAGAAGATACGCGACGATGTCGGCGTATACCTGGGGACTAAGTTTTCCAGGGTCGTCCGACGGCATTGTCGTCGAGATCGTGTTGAACATGTCTTGCATTGAGAAACCCGCCCATCGCAAGACGAAGTCCTCGCCTTTCAGCGCCGGGGCCAAATCGGCGCCCTGCAGGCCTTCCATGTGGCAACTGCTGCAGCTGGTCACGTACAGTTTCTTGCCGCGGGCAGCCTGCTCATCGCTGAAGACGCCGTCCCACACGCTCTTCGGGGCTTGCGCGGCGACTGGCCTGACGATCGACCCTGAAACAATGGCGATCGTCACCGCGATGCCTGTTGTTGCGGCGATGATTAATCCCGCCCGTAAGGTCATCGTGTGTCCCTGATGGGCAAGTTCATCAACTCAGAATAGTCGAAGAATTTCCTCGCGTCGAGCGGATCGCCTCCCACTACGGCTCCCGTTTGAGCCGCTCGACCTCGGCGAGCACGATGCCGGGACGGACGCGCGCGAAGGTCTGAAGAAACCCGATCTCTCCTTCGAATTCCTCGTTCGAATGACTCTTGCGACTGTCCGCGTACGCCGCTGCGCGAATGAGGTCCGCTCTTGCCACAATCTCTTGTTCCAGCCATCCGTTCTGACTGGCAACACCGGCGCAGGTCTCGAGCGCCTGCAGATAAAAGGCGCGCAGGTCTGGATGCTCGAGCAGACGGCGGAGCAGAACGTTCTCGTCTGCCCGCAACATGACCGAAGACTCGATCGTCTGGAAAGATCTATCGCGGTCCCAGGGCAGGAAGTAATGACGCGTTGATCCGGTTGGCCGATAGACGTAGAAATTGTTCATCGTCCAGAAACCAAGCAGACCGTCGAGCTCGGACACGAACGTTTCGACAGCAACGTGCGTGAGGAAACCAGGTATGTCCAGGTAACGTTCTACCGACTCGCGCCATGTGGCCGACTCGGGCTGGTTGACCTCCAGAAAGAGATCATGGAGCGGCGAGTACAGAGACGTGTCGTCCTCGAGTGCATGGCTCTCTGGCTTGAATCGCACCTTGTACGGCTGGAGAGACTGCCCCAGGAACTCGCCGGCGAAGGGACTCTGCCACTGGTACTCGAACACATATCCGCCGGCATCACCGAACGCGCGAGACAGAAAGTCGGAATCGATCGCTTCGACGCTGGTGTAGACGCCCTGGTAGACATCGTTAATGAAGAGCCGCGTAAAGGCTTCGCGCGGGGCCGGCTGACCGAGCTTCGTAAAGAGCGCCATCGTGACGCTTTCGCGGACGAGCGTCGCATCCTGCCAGAGATTGTCGAGCATCAGCGATTTGAGCCCGAGAAAGCGCTGGCCGTCCACATAGCGATCGAAGTCGATTCTCAGCGCCGGCTTCACGGGGTCGCGGGTGGCATGGCCGCGCGACCGGATCGCCACGCTGCGCACTCGTATACCACGCCACTCGAGATCGGCTTGGTAATACGTGTTCTCCTCGAAGGTGTCCCGCAACTGCTGCAGATCCCGGGAGTTCATGAACAGTCGCAGATCGTTCAGTGTGCCGGGCTCGAAAAGGTCGTTTGTCGTCTGTGCGGTCGCGGTCGAAGTCACGGCGAGGATCGCTACGACGAAAAGACGCGTTGCGAAGAGTTGGGCTCTCATCAGTGCTCACATGGCAAATCGGAACCGCACCACACGACTCCAGAACGAGGACGATGTGCCGTCGACGAATGGACCTGAGGCGAAGGCTCCCGCAGGAATCGAAACGGTGTCGCGCACGAGGTTGGCTTGCACCCTCACCCATCGGTTCGGGGACCAGCTGACACCGAGCGTGACGACGCGATCGCTGTGCGGCAGGATTGTCTCTGCGCGCGGGCCCCTCGACGGCAGTCCGGTGCCTATGCTGGAAAGGCGAACGGCCTCGACGCGCCCCGCAATTTCAACGGAACCGAAGCCGCCGCCGAAGAGCGGACGTCTCGGCTCGTCCGCGCCTCTGGTTTTCTGCTCTCCTGTGACGAGCCACGTACCGTGCACGTACCACGCGGTCGCGACGAGCGGTGGCAGGTCCGTGTCCTCGACGCTTTGTCCACGCCGTTCGTTCGACAGGCGGACCAATTCAGACTGCATCGAGAACGGCCCTGGGCGCCAGCGCATCTCGAGGCCGACCCGCTGACGCGTGCCCTGGACGGCAAACTCCGGACGAAAGAACGGCTGGCCGAACGCCGTGTCCCCGCGAAGATCGGCGATCCCCGCCGGGACATCGCTCGACGTGTACGCGACGCCAGCCTGGAAATCTTCAAGCACCGACGTAAACGATCTGAAAGGCTGCGCGACCAGTCGGGCTGCGGCCGTCCAACCTCCGGACACGCGCTGCGTGTCGTTGCCACGGGCGTTGTCGCCGTCACGAGCGAATAGGCCTAATTCATAGTGCAGCGTTCGAACGCGTCCGTGAGCCATAACTCCGGGATCGCGACCTGGTGACAACGCCGCTGCCCGGGAGCGGTAGACGAAATCGAGGTTCGCGGAGCTCGTGTTCTCGTCAAGTCCGAAGGGCAGCTTGAACTGTCCCCCCTGAATGTCTACGTGGTCGAACCCGCGATAATTCACATACACATCGCGCCATCCGCGTGCGCTCGCGAGCTCGCGTTCGATCTGAAAGTCCGCCACGCGGGCGATGGTCCCCGTCGCACCCACGCGGCGCCTGGCGATATCGAGGCGGGACGTGTCGCTTTCCTCGAGCGATGCGTCGGAGCCGCGCACGTCGCCGATGAAGCGTGCCCGGACGTCAATGCGCACGAGGTCCCCGTAACGCACCGACGGACGGTTCTCCCAGGAGAGTCTCCACTCCCGCTTCGTAGCGTCGCTCGACGCTTCTTTCGTGGTCGTGTCGGTCTTTTCCGGCTCTTTTTTGGTCGTGTCGGCTTTTTCTGGCCTTTCGGCTGGCTGGGTCGTCGTCTCTTGCGCGGAGCTGGGATGGCTTAGGAAGAGCGTCATCACTCCAATCACAGCGAGCGCCTTGCAGATCACATACACCTCAAGTAGAATTCGCCTTCCCACTCAATCGAAAGGGTTTCGGCGCACGATTGGTCAGTTTGGGCGCAGGTGTCTGCCCTTCGCGCCGCGACTGAATGTCAGCATCCGGAAAGCAACTGCATTGCCACAGTTACCCATATCGACCGGACGACTAGCTCATCGGCTGGTCGTCCTGACGTTCGTTGGCGCGTCTCTCTCCTGCGGCGGCAGCGAGATCGGTTCGGTGAGTCCAGCAGCACCTTCCTTGATTTCGAGCGTTGCAGCACTGTCGACGAGCGCGCTTGGTCCGGCACCTGTGCTGGTGGGCGCAGGCGACATCGCCCGGTGCGACCTGTCTGGTTCGGAACAGACGGCAAAGCTCCTTGATGGCATCTCCGGCACTGTGTTCGCGGCTGGCGACAATGCGTACATGCAAGGCAGTGCGAGCGACTATCGCAACTGCTACGACCCTACGTGGGGACGGCATCGCAGTCGCACGAGACCGGTACCGGGAAACCACGAGTACCAAACGGCCGGCGCCGCGGGGTACTTCGAGTACTTCGGCGCAAGTGCCGGTCCGTCCAGCCTCGGTTACTACAGCTATACGCTCGGGACATGGCTCGTACTCGCGGTCAACAGTGAAGTGCCGATCGGCGTGGGCTCTGCGCAGCTGCAATGGGTCCGCGATCAGCTCGCAACGAGCCAACACCGATGCACCGCGGTCTATTGGCATCGCCCTCTGTTCAGCTCCGGTACCAACGGCCCGAATCCGGACATGCTGGAGCTGTGGCGCGTCCTGTACACGATGAACGTCGACATCGTGATTAACGGCCACGACCATGTCTACGAACGTTTTGCCCCGCAGACACCGGAGGGACGGCTCGACTCCGCCAAAGGCATACGGCAGTTCACGGTCGGGACTGGCGGGAGCTCCCCAACCACAGTCAGGCGGGCCGCGCTCAACAGTGAAGTCGTCGCCAGCGTCTGGGGGGTTGCGGCGTTCACCCTGCAGAACGATGGATACACGTGGGCGTTCATCCCAGTACAGGGCGAGGCGTTTACAGATTCTGGCACTGGTGTATGTCACTAAGTGCGCTCGCGGGGTCGCGACGAAACGGGCATCTCACCGTCCGGTTCGCGAGATCGGGGCGTCGCCTTCGTCCTGCGCGAGCTTAGCTGTCAGGTCCCGCACGATCGCTGCCGCAACCTCTTCCTGAGTCGCGAGGACGTCCTGGGTCGCACGCTCATACCGATGTGCCCAGACGTGCTCGTCGCGAAAGGCATCGAT
Source organism: Vicinamibacterales bacterium (assembly GCA_036802945.1). Taxonomy (GTDB): domain Bacteria; phylum Acidobacteriota; class Vicinamibacteria; order Vicinamibacterales; family UBA2999; genus Gp6-AA40. The sequence continues at coordinate 3,699 of DAIRVG010000108.1, read as the reverse complement.
CAGCAGCGCAGTAATCCGCATCCGCCCGTTCGCCTGCGTCACCGATCCTTCCAGGATGTAGTGAACGCCAAGCGACGCCGCGATCTCCGTGGCGGCCCGCTTTTGTGCCGCGACGCTCGCCGCCGACGTCCGTGAGACGACGTGCAGCCAGCGAAGCTGCGCGAGGTCGGTGGTCAGCACTTCCGTCATGCTGTCGGCGACGTACTGCTGTCGGTCTCCCGCTGAGAAGTTGAGGAGGGGGAGTACCGCCAGAGAGAGATCGTCGTGGACGGGCTTCGATCTGACGGGTACAGCCGCCGAATCGGCGATGATGGGACCTCGTGCGCTGGGAACGCTGGCCTGTGATCGCGGCTCGTACTTGTAAAGGAGCATCAGGCCAAGCCCGATCGTCGCGGCGGAGCCGACGAACTGCGCGACTACTCTGCCGACGAAGGCAATCCAGACCGACCGTACTTTGCGCTTCTTGCCTTGTTTCTCATGCGGGATGTCGGTGCTCTCAGGCTCTTCGTTCGACCCGCTCAATGGAGACTCACCCATCAAATCCTCTCTGCGATCTGGGCCTAATGGACCAGCTGAGGCCGCCAGAATTGCAAAGAATATTCCTCGCGCCGCAAGGTTCTCTCAGCGCTGACGCCACGGCTGTAACTTTCCTGCCTCTGGCGCCATTGTTCTACCTGAGGAAGCAGCGAGCTATGCGCTTTCGGCACACAACTGCGCGAGCGGGTCCTTCGGCGGCCGTCGTTTACGGGATCGCAATCCCAGCGAGGATCTCTCGGCCCGACGCTATCGCACGGGTGTAGCCTAGTGCCCATCAAAGACGTGAAATCGGAAATTTCAGAAAAGGGAGATAGAAGATGAACGAATCCGGCGTCACGCCCTTCGTACGAATCCCATGCGGGACAATGCGGCGAACACTGCTCGTCATCCCCGCCATGCTGTTTGTGACGGCACAGGCCGTGACGCGTTCCCAGTCTGGAACCCCTCAGCGGCCCGCCGTCGACATCACCAACGCCGATATCCGCGCGACAATCAAGACCGCGCCGACCGATGCCGTCACAGATCAGCAGATCCGTGTCGTCGACATCGGCACATACAACGTCGCGGTCGGCGTGCTGCATCGCGCGGCGAAAGCGAAACAAACGGCCATCTCTCACGCGCAGGTGACCGAGGTCTATCACATCATCGACGGGGCCGGAACGTTCGTCACTGGCGGCGAGATGCTCGAACCAACGCCCTCACCCTCCGACGGCAACACGGTGAAGGTGCTGGTCGGTCCGAGTACTGGCGGGACGTCGATCCGCGGCGGTCATAGCCGCAGGGTCGGACCGGGCGACGTGATCGTCATTCCGCCTGGCGTCGCCCACTGGTTCAGCGCCGTCGAGAGCGACATGAACTATCTCGTTGTTCGCATCGATGCCCAACACGTACTGCCCGCCGGCTACGTCAACCCCGCGATCGCTCGTAGCACAGCGCGCTGACTGGATCGAGCACGTCACGCGGGCGGAATCGG
>DAIRVG010000108.1:0-2089 GCA_036802945.1 Vicinamibacterales bacterium | reverse complement strand
ATGCTGCAAAGCGTGACAAGCGAGGTCCAAGGGCACTCAGGACAGTGCTCGATTGGACCCCGAGATCAGCGTATACTTTCGACCCGGCGGGAAGCGATTTCCAGGTAGCCTCATCTTCGAAGGAGAGACCGATGGGTTCGAAACGACCTGATCGAAGGGAATTCCTAAAAGGCGGCGCCGCGTTGGCCGGTGGTTTGACCTTGGGAGCAGTAGCGCCCGCGAGCGGCCAAACGCCAGCATCCGGAGGCCAAACACGAGCATCCGGAGCGATGATCAAGGGCAGCAAGGAGCTGATCGCTTACGGCGACCGCTCACGTTTCGTGACCTCGGTACGCATACCCCACGGCGGCAGGCCTTCGCCCGATTCCTTCGGGCTCGTTTTTCATGTGGCGACCCCGCTTCAGGATTCGGTGGGCGTGATCACGCCATCCTCGCTCCATTACGTGGCGACGACGCGTGGCTCCTTCCTGCCGGACATCGATCCCCAAGAGCACCGCCTCATGATCCATGGCATGGTGGACCGTCCTCTGACTTTTACGATGGAGGACTTGAAGCGCCTGCCTTCCGTCACGCGCCTTCATTTCATCGAGTGCGCGGGGAACCGGTCGACGCCCAGGGCCAAGAACGTTCAGGAATCGCACGGAATGACCAGCTGCGCCGAATGGACCGGAGTCCTCCTGTCTACGCTGCTCAAAGAGTGCGGCGTGAAAGGCGGAGCATCCTGGTTCGTTGCGGAAGGGGCTGAGGAAGTGAAGGGCGCGTCAAGCATGCCGGTCGCCAAGGCCCTGGACGACGTGATCGTGGCCTATGGCATGAACGGCGAGCCGGTGCGGCCCCAGCAGGGTTTTCCGCTCCGGCTGCTGGTTCCCGGCTTCGAAGGCATCTTCTCAACGAAGTATGTGCGGCGAATCAAGCTCGTGGACCGGTACTACATGAACTACAACGACTACGGCCACCTTCGTCAGGACGAGAAGGAGACCGCGTTGGGTTATCAGGTCGGACCGAAATCGGTCATCACGTACCCGTCCGCCGGACAACAGCTGCCCGGCAAAGGTTTCTACGAGATCAGCGGCCTGGCTTGGTCAGGTGGCGGAGCTATCCGCAGGGTGGAGGTCTCCACGGACGACGGCAAGCACTGGATGGACGCCCAGATCAAGGGAACCGCTCAGCGGATGGCGCATACGAGGTTCGGTTGCCCCTGGAACTGGGACGGAAAAGAGACCGTCCTGCTTTCGCGCTGCACGGACGAACTCGGAGCGGTGCAACCGACGCGAGCCCAGGTCGCCAAGTTCTTCAACGTGCCCCTGGGCGAGGTGCCCGGGCTGGACAACACCATTCAGCCGTGGCGGATCGCCAGCGATGGGAGCGTGCTCAATGGGCACGCATAGGTTTCTCGCGTGTGCGCTGCTTCTCGGGGGACTGCTCCTGGAAGCGTCCGTGTTGGCGCAGTCGTCCACGTATGGTGTGGGACGCGTGCCGAGCGCAGAGGAAATCCGTGCCTGGGATATCTCCATCGGTCCTGACGGAGCGGAACTCCCGCCGGGGCGCGGAACCGCCAAGGACGGCGCGGAGCTCTATGTGGAGAAGGGATGCGCGGCATGCCACGGGAAGATGGGGAGGGAGGGCAGAGCTCCCAGTTTGAAAGGCACAGCTGACCCAAAGACTGACACCTGGGAACGGGGGCGAATACTGCCGATCCGGTCGCCGTTCGCGACGACGGTATGGGATTACATCAATCGCGCGATGCCTCTCAATAGAGAGGGGACGCTGACCGCCGATGAAGTGTACGCACTGACTGCCTATCTGCTCTACATAAACGATGTCATCCCGGAGGACGCGGTACTCGACGCCCAGAGTCTGCCGAAGGTCAAGATGCCAATTGGTGATGAATACGCTTCCCTACCTGAGTGGAAGCCCAAGACGCGAAGGCTTCGAGGTTACCCCTACTAGATAACGCCTCACACCGCCCACCGACGTTTTGTAGCGGTTAACCGCACGTCGACATGCTGCGAGCGGCTGGTGCGACCGTGTGACGGCGGGTCCTTTCGGACCCGCCATCACGAGAGTCTAAAAGGCGAAGCGGAAGCCG
>DAIRVG010000107.1:17598-20423 GCA_036802945.1 Vicinamibacterales bacterium | reverse complement strand
CGTTTCATGGTGATGAGAATCTCTCGCAGCGCTTCCGGATCAGCGTCAAGTTCTCTTTCACCGGGAGGGAGCTTGTTCGACTGCAGAATGAACGCAACGATGTCGCGATAACTCTGGCTGGATAAACTACTCGGACGGTCCGACGGCATCAGCGTTCGGATCCGCTCCCACAGCTCGCCGACCGTCGTGTCGCCGTACAGAAACCAGAAGCTCTCTTCGACAAGGCTTGGCGCGGTGCCCTTGCCGCGAAGATCCTCCGCGTGACACGAGGCGCATGCCTGCATGTACTCGGTCTGGCCGCGCCTGGCTTGTTCCTCGGTGTACACGCCGTCCCACACCGTGCGCCCGGAGGTCGACTTCGCTCCCTGATCGCGCTGCTGGCCGGCGACGTTGACCGCCAGCGCACACGCCAACAACGTGACTGACGTCAACCAGGCCGGTCGCGTCATCGCGTCTGCGTCTCTCTCCTCAGGTCCGCTCCGCCTGGCAGCGCAAAAACCAGCATTGTGTTACCGGAGTTTGGCCGGCGAATTTCTGGAGCCAATTCCGGTGCGAGCAACGTGGACCAGCTCCCGCCGCCAATCCCCGCCGGCATGGCCACGTACTGCTTTCCCTTCGCCAGATAGGTGATCGGAAACCCCTGGGCGGAGGTCGGCAGGCGTGTCTGCCAGAGGATCTTTCCGGTACTCGCGTCGTAGGCGTACATGTGACGGTCCCAGTCGCCCCCGAATACGACACCGCCGCCTGTCGTGAGCGCGGCCGTGTTGGAGGGCGACGGCGTGCGATGGCGCCATAGGATCTTCCCGGACCTGATATCCAGGGCCAGGAATTCACCGAGATTGCCCTGAGACCCCGGATACTTGTAGTCTCTGCGGCGCACCGGACCCGTACCGCCGCCGCCAATGACCTTCTGAACGGGACCAAACGTTGCCTTCTCGCAGTTCAGATTGAGCGGGATGTAGAGCGCATTCGTTTGCGGGCTGAAGGCCATCGCGCGCCAGCTCTTGAATCCAGCGGTGCTCGGACACTGGTCGACTTCGACACCGAGCTTGGGGATCATGCCTTCAACGTAGGTGACTTTGCCATTCTGTGGATTCACCCGCACGATGGTCTGATAGCCGATATCGGTCGCGTGAACAAAGGCGCCACTGGTTCGATCGAGCTGCCACAGAATTCCCAGCTTGCCCATCTTGAAAAGCGACTTTCGTCCACCGACGTCGATCAGGATGTTCTCGAACACTTCGTCCATGTCCTGCGTCTCGCCGGGAAGGTGCTGGTAGTACCACTTCATCTTGCCGGTGTCGGGATCGAGTGCGAGGGTCGAGTTCGTGTAGAGCGCGTCGCCGTCGGTGCCGCGGGCGACCCTGGCCCACGGCTTGGCTTGCGCCGTCCCGTAGTAGACGAGGTTCGTTTCCGGATCGTAGCTGCCGGGGATCCACGCGTCGCCGCCCGCGCGGAACGTCAGCGGGAGGTCGCCCCACGTGTCGCCGCCGGGTTCCCCAGGACGCGCAATCGTTGACGTCCGCCACAGCTCCTTTCCGGTGGCCGCGTCATGGCCCGAAATGAAGCAGACGTCTTCCTTGTAACGGGTGCATCCCGTGATCCCAGCGATCACCTTGCCGCGAACGACGATGGGGCCGGACGTGTACTCGTACCCCAGCTTCGAATCAGCGACCCTCGTATCCCACGCGAGCTTTCCCGTTCGCGCGTCGACGGCGACAATGTGCGCGTCGTTGGTCGTGGCGAAGACCTTGTCCCCGTAGATAGCGATGTTTCTCTGGATGCCGCGCCCCTGATCACCACCGCCGCCTGCAGCTTGCGCAAGCCGCGGAATGGGACTGTCTTCAGCTCCACCACCACTCAAGGCGGGCGCACGTGTCTGCTGCGGCGCCTCGGGACGATATTCCCAGATCAAATCTCCCGTTGCCCCGTCCAGAGCCTGGATGACGCCGCGCGGGTTCGGCAGGTACATGACGCCGTCGTAGACGAGCGGCGTCGCTTCCTGGGCGCCGGAGTCGTCCATCGACCACGACCACGCCAGTTGAAGTTGCTGGGCATTCTGCCGGTTGATCTGATCGAGCGGGCTGAAGCCCCACGCGTTGTCGGTGCGCCTCCAGTTCAGCCAGTCGCCGGGAGCAGGGTTGCGCAACATCGCCTCGGTGACGGGGCGGAAGTCTTTCACCTGTGCCATGAGCCAGAGGCTCCCCAGCATCACCATGATCGACATCGAGAAAGCGAATCGCACTCTCATAACACCTCCCGTTACTTCTTCTCGACGAGCTCGAGCGGGCGACGTCTGGAAGCGCGAGGCCGACCTGAAAGAGTCGGCCTCTACGCGCAGGAAAGTGATCAAGGCGAGGGTTTGGTCGCCTCGAACCGAATTTGCTTCAGAACCTCGGCCTCACGCGCGAGCTCTGTCTTGCCGGCTGGAAAACCGCCCCTCGACAACACGAACGCCAGAGTATCGGCGGTCTGCTGCCGGCTCAGGCTTCCCGGGTTGTCTGCTGGCATCGACACTTTGATCCGTTCGAAGAGATCGTCGACTGAGAGGCCGCTCCAGTTCGATTTGAACTCCGCGCTCGCCAGGGCTGGCGCCGTTTCACCGCCCGTAAGGTCCGCCGCGTGACAGGACGCACATCTTTCAGAATAGAGCGGCCCGCCGCGCTTGGCCTGCTCCTCCGTGTAGACGCCATCCCACACGGTCTGTGACGACTCCGTCGAGGATGTCCCCGGCGCCTGTTGCGGGGGAGCCGCGTGCTCGGCGCGGACTGAGGAACGAAAGGCGCCAAGTGCCGCCACGCTGACGAACGCAACAACCACGATTC
>DAIRVG010000107.1:0-17498 GCA_036802945.1 Vicinamibacterales bacterium | reverse complement strand
GAAAAACAGTCTAATTCGGCAAACTGTACGCGATGTACTCGCCCGAATAGTTGCCGCCGCTGACGGCCACCATGATGTACTGCTTGCCATCCACCATGTAGGTCATCGGCGTTCCGCTCTGGATGGCCGGCATCAACAGTGCCCCGACTTGCTGGCCCGTCTTCTTGTCATACGCGCGGAGCATCGCGCCACGCGGATGTTCCGGGGTTGTCGTGATCTGTGGATCGCCCATCACAACCAGGGTCTTGGTTATCACCAATCCGACTCCTGAAGTGCCAGCCTGCCCGGTCTTCGGAATGTTCACACCCTTCAATGCCGGATGGTTGCGAATGTTATCCGGCGTGTCACCGTGCGGCGCCTGAAACAGGACCTCACCGCGATCGAGATCGATGGCCGCGAGGAATCCATATGGCGGTTTGACGATGGGTATCCCCTGGATATTCAGGCCGCCACCGCCCTCGTCGGCTGGAGGCGCAGGAGCAGCGGGCGCGCCGCCAGCGGGCGTCGCGCCGCGCGTTGTGGGTAGTTCCGCGCGATTTCGGCGCCCTGAATCGGCGGCGCAACAGTCGCCAGGCCCCCAGACTTCGACGACGGGCCGCCCCGCGACTCCCGTGATGTACCGAAGATCCGAGTATCCAGGCGGCGTTGCAACGAGCGACCTCACGCCCGGCGTATTCCCGGATGGCGCATAAAGGATGTGCGTCTCGGGATCGAAACCCCCACCGGGCCAGTTCGTGGCGGTGCCGACCGTAATCGCGCCCAGCAGGCCACTGACGTTGCCAAGCATCGGCGGGTTGAATGGCGTGGTTGCCCAGCGGTACTGCTTGGTCCTTTCGATGGCGGCCGCCCGAAGTTCCGGGGTGAAATCGATCAGATCATTGGGCACGTTGAAGAAATTGCGCGCATACCGCAACTTGTCTGGCGGGTGCGGCTGCGTCGCCGAGGTCTTCTCGCCCGGCACGTCGGACTGTGGCACCGGCCGCTCTTCGATCGGCCACACGGGCTGGCCCGTCACGCGATCGAAAACGTAAAGCCAGGCCTGCTTGCTCGGCACAGCCACCGCCTTGATCGCGCGGCCGTTGACGGTGATGTCGGCCAGGATCGGCGCAGAGGACATGTCAAAGTTCCAGAGAGGATGGTGCACGAACTGGAAATGCCACTTCCGCTGCCCGGTTCTCAGATCGACGCAGACGAGGGTTTCGGCGAAGAGGTTGTTCCCGGGCCGGTGCCCACCGTAATAGTCCGACGAGGGTGTCTCCACCGGCAGGTAGACCAGGCCCAGTTCTTCGTCCACGGTGATCTGGTTCCAGATGCCCACGTTGCCGTTGTATTCCGAAGAACCCTCCTGCCAGGTGTCATTGCCGAACTCACCTTGAGAGGGGATCGTGTTGAACTGCCAGATTTTCTTGCCAGTCCGCACATCAAACGCGCGAGCCAGACCTTTGGTGTTGTTGTGGGTCTCAACGGTCGCGCCTTCCCTGAACGCGGAACCCACGATCACCATGTCCCGCGCCACGGCCGCCGTCGAATGGACGCCGACCTCGCCGGTTTCCAAATCAATCTGTTGATTGACGCCTTTCACCACGCCCACCTTCAGATCGACAATCCCATGCGTACCGAACGAGTCGATCATCGCGCCCGTCTTCGCATTGAGCTCCACGAGGCGATAGCCCGTCGTGATGTAGATGATGCGCTCGTCGCCCTTGCCGTCGGTCCAGTACGACACGCCACGCCCGGACAACTGGCGCGGGGCGACGGCGGCGCGCCTGCCTTCGCGCAGGCTGTGCGACCAGATCAGCTCTCCGGTTTTCGCATCGAGCGCCACGACCGAACGGCGCGAGCCGGCGGTCGTATAGAGCACGCCCCCGACCATCAGCGGCGTCCCCTCCAACTTGAATTCGGGAAACGGGCCGAAGTTGTCGGTCTTGAAGCGCCAGGCCACTTCCAGCTTGCTGAAGTTCGACGCGTTGATCTGATCGAGCGGCGAGTACCTGGTGCCCCTGATATCTCCCGTGTTGTGCGGCCACTCGCCGTTCTTCGTAGCCGGCTGCCCCTGGGCCGCGAACTGCTTCGGGGTTGGAGTCCCGACAAAGAGCTGGCCCGAGACTCTCGGCGCGACCCATAACAGGCCGCCGACGAGTAACACGAGCGCCACTACGGATCGGAATGATGTGCGCGCCATAGCTGTTCACTCCTGTTGGTGATTGGAAGTTAGCGACAAGCCATCAAGCACTTCTCGAATGTCGTTGGATTCACTCCGCTTTCACGGCATGGGCAGCAGCGGCTTCTGCCCGGCCGGCAGGCGCTGATCGAACGCGGTGAGCACCGTCGCATCGTCGGCGTGCTGCGCCATCAGATTGACCAGGTCCACGAGATCGCGCTCCCCGAAGATCTGTAGTGCGCGCGCGTACGTTTCGGCGCTCACGTAGTGCCTGCCGAACAGTTCCCGGCCGAACTGAATAATAGCGCTCTCTTTTTCGCCGATCCCGCTCGGCGCCTTCATCTGGCGAATGACGTCGATGATTGCCGGCTCGAGACCATCCTTTTGTGCGGTGATCTCGCCCGTCGTCCAGGCATACTGCTCGTCGTGCGCACGGGCGGTAACAAGCACCGCGACGCTGATCAGCCGTCGCCCGACGCTTGTTTCCAGCGACTTGAGTCCCGCTCCGTGACGTCCTATCTGTCCTGGTCCTGTGCCCTCGGGGGCCATCTGACGACTGTAAAGCGAAGGTGGGTTTACCGGCGGAGCGGCTGGAGTCCGTATCAACGGAAGCCGGCTTCGTGAGTCCGGATGAATGTCGCCAGGTGGAGTGAATGGCAGCGGCAGGAACTGCTTCCAGCCTGGCGGCATGTGCTGATTGACCGCTGTCAGCCGCGTGGCCGTCGCCGCATACTGGCCCATGAGTCCAACGATATCGACAAGATTGCTCTCGCCGAACGCCTTCAACGCGCGCGCGTGCGTCTCCGAGCTCACTTTGTGCTTGCCGATTTCACGGGCCATCTGAATGATGACCGCCTCTTTCTCGGCAACGCCGGTGAGCGCCTTCCTGTTCCGAACGACGTCGATGACTGCGGGATCCAACCCGACGGCGACGGCTTCCATTTCATGCAATGACCATTCGTACGGCTGATCGTGCTCGCGGGCCGTCGAGATAATGGCCAATTCCGTGAGGGCACGCCCGACGGGTGACGCCCACCGAACGTCTACGCCTGACCTGTGAAGCCGAATCGCGGCCGCCCCCTCTGGTCGCCCGCTGGCTGCGTTGACGGCAGCAGCGTCGTAGGCTTTCTTGCCCGCCTCGTTCAGGTTCTCCCGCTTGATCAAGGGGAGCCGGGAACGAGAATCGGGATACACGTCTTTGGGAAGGTCGGATTGGGCGCTAAGTGGGATACACGCCAGTGCCAGGAGCAGAACAAGTCGGCGCATCACGTGCCTCCTTCGCAGGCGGAGGATAACCGATCTGCGCTTGCCTTGACACAGAAGGTACCAGGGTCGAGAATCGCCCGCGCCGCGCACTTCGCGCCAGGCGGAGGGGTCCCATGACACGGTGGTTTCCAATCATCGGCGGCATCTCGCTCAATCTCGCACTCGGCTCGCTGTACGCCTGGAGCGTGTTCGTGCTGCCGCTCGAGCGAGAGTTCGGGTGGAACCGGGCGCAGACGTCCTGGGTTTACACCATCGCAATTGTCTGCTTCGCCGCCACTTTCATCGTCGCGGGCAAGCTGCAGGACGCCAAAGGGCCGCGCATCTGCGCGTTCCTCGGTGCGCTGCTCGTGGGCGGCGGCTTCGCGCTATCGAGTTTCACGACCTCGGTGACCTTTCTCTACATCGCCTTTGGCGTGATCGTCGGTGTGGGGAACGGCTTCGGCTATTCTGCGCCAACTCCGGTGGCCTCCAAGTGGTTTCCCGACAAGCGCGGCCTGGCAGTCGGGTTGATGGTCGGCGGCTACGGCGCGGGGTCCGCCATCATCGGGCCCGTTGCGACGCGGTTGATTGCCGACTACGGCTGGCGCTCCACGTTCCAGATCCTCGGCATCGCATTCTTCCTGATGGGCCTGATCGGAACGGCGCTGCTCAAGAACCCGCCGGCAGATTTCAAGGCGCCTGCGCCGAGCCCGGCCGCTGCGGCAAGAAAGCGCCCGTCGATCGATATTTCGACCAGGGACATGATCCGCACACCAACCTTCTGGGCGCTCTGGCTCGCCTACTGCCTGGGGACCACAGCCGGCCAGATGATGATCAGCCAGCTCGTCCCGTTCATGCGCTCCGTCGGCCTGACTCCTGAGGCGGCGGCGTTTGCGATCACGATTGCGGCCATCGGCAACGCGGGCGGGCGGATCCTGTCCGGAGCGTTGTCCGACTCCCTCGGCCGGCTCACAACGCTGAAAGTGATGATCGTCGGCTCGCTCCTCGTGATGGTGTCGCTCGGGATGGGCGTGAACCAGATCATCGCGCTCTACGCGCTCGTCGCCGCCGGCTACTGGTGCTACGGCACTCAGTTGTCGGTTTTTGCGTCGACGACCGCGGACTTCTACGGCACGCGGTATCTCGGGATGAACTACGGCGCACTCTTCACCGCGTGGGGCGTTGCAGGGATCGTCGGACCGTTCATTGCGGCGCGTGTCTACCAAGTGACCGGTTCCTACTCGTACGCGTTCTACGGTGCTGCCGTGCTTGCGTGCGTCGCGTTTGTGTCGATCTCGATGGCACGGCCGCCACTCAGCGCGCCAGCGACATTGGAACCTGTCAGAGCCTGAAGGGGACTGGAGCCTGAAGGGGTTAGGGGACAGGGGTTAGGGGTTAGGGGTTAGGGAACCTGTAACCTATTAGCTTCGTGTCGACCCTTCCCCGTGTCCGTTTTGCGCCATCGCCTACGGGCTATCTTCACGTCGGGGGCGCGCGCACCGCGCTCTTCAACTGGCTCTACGCGCGCCGGCATGGCGGCGCGTTCATCCTCCGCATCGAAGACACCGATGCCGAGCGCTCCTCGGTCGAGATGGTCACCGGCATTCTCGATGGCCTCGGTTGGCTTGGTCTCGACTGGGATGAAGGCCCTGGCGTGGGAGGGCCGCACGCGCCCTACTTTCAGTCTCAACGCTACGATCGGCATCGGGCGACCGCCGCATCGCTCGTCGCCACAGGGCACGCGTATTACTGCTACTGCTCTGCCGATCGGCTGCGCCAGGAGCGAGGGAACGCCGAGGCACGCGGCGAGGCCTGGCAGTACGACCGTGCGTGCCTGAACCTTCCTCCCGAGCGGATCGCGGAGCTCGAAGCGTCCAGCGCACCGCGGGCTGTCCGCTTCAAGGTGCCGCCCGGGATCACCGCGTTTGACGATGCCGTGCACGGGCGGATCGAATTCGACGGCGCGAACATCGAGGACTTCGTCATCCTGCGATCAGACGGACACCCGGTCTATCACCTGTCGGTCGTGGTGGACGATGTGGACATGCGGATCACGCACATCATTCGCGGCGACGATCACATCTCGAACACGCCGAAGCACGTCCTGCTGTTCCAGGCGCTCGGCGCTTCGCTGCCGCAGTTCGCGCACGTACCGTTGATCCTCGGCTCGGACAAGAAGCGACTGAGCAAACGTCACGGGGCGACGTCGGTCATGGAGTACGAACGCGCGGGCTACCTGCCGGACGCGCTCGTCAACTTCCTGGCGCTGCTCGGATGGTCGCCCGGCGACGACCGCGAGCTGATGTCGCGGCGGGAGCTGATAGAGAGCTTCACGCTCGAAGGCATCAGCGGCGGCAATGCGGTCTTCGATACCGCCAAGCTGGATTGGATGAACGGGCAGTACATCGCCCGGATGCCGTTGGAGCAGCTTGGGGCTGCTGTCGTGCCGTTCCTCGTGCGCGAGGGCCTATGGCCGATTGACATGCCGGCGGACGAGTGGTTGCTCCGGCTTCTCGAATTGCTGCGCCCGCGCGCAAAGCGCCTCACCGACTTCGTCGACCACGCCCGCCCCTTCCTCGTGGAAACGGTGGAGTACGAAGAGGACGCCATAAACAAGCACTTGAATTCTCCACGGCTCTCCGAAGACCTCGCGGCACTCATCGGCGCGCTTCGTGCGACGGTACCATTTGACGAGCAACATGTGGAAACCGCGGTGCGACGAACGGCAGAAGAGCGGGACGTTAAAGCCGGGCCGCTTATCCACGCCACCCGTGTGGCGGTGACCGGACGTGCCGCCAGCCCGGGAATATTCGAGGTGCTCGTGCTGCTTGGACGAGATCGCACGGTCGCGCGTCTCGAACAGCTCGTCAGATTCCTCGGCGCCCGGGACTAGGTAATTTCCTCAGTGAATGTCGTGTTTCTCGCATCAGGCGGGCTCGCGATCGATGTCACTGCGGGGACGTTCGCATGACGGATCCCGCGCCTTGAGGAAAAGATGGTAGATAAGTTCCTTCTACTGCTGAGGGTTACCAAGATTACCACTTGAGCCGTGGCACCTCAGTTGCAGCCTCACAGCCTGGAACGGAGGCCCGCACGCACGCGGGCAAATCGGATCGTGATTGTGGGGAGGACAGAGTGGCTAAAGAAGATCGCGGATTCGCTTCGATGGACCGCGCGAAGCAGCGCGAGATTGCCAGCAAGGGCGGCAAGGCCGCACATCAGAAGGGCACGGCCCACGAGTGGACAAGCGAGGAAGCGCGCGAAGCCGGACGCAAGGGCGGCATGGCGAGTCATCGCCGCCGCAGTGAGATGACGGGCAGCCAGGACGAGAACGCACAGAACCTGGAATCGCCTGACTTGTCCGCGCGCAACGACCGTCCGAACGAGCAGATTCGGTAATCGCTCGTCATCCTCGCGGCTCTTTACTTTCAGGCGGCCGGGCGTGTGTTTGCGCCTGGCCGCTTCTTCTTTGTACAATCCCCTTTTCCCGCCTGGGTAAGACGCGCGTTCTAGCGCGCGGATCTCGCGAAAGCCACGCACTGGGAGGTCGTTCAACGGTAGGACACGGCGCTCTGGACGCCGTTATCGGGGTTCGAATCCCTGCCTCCCAGCCACGCAAAATCACTCGTGTTTTCAATGACTTGCAGCACCGGGTGATTTCACTATCGAACTCGTGAGCGCCGCTCCACAACAAACCGACTTCCACGTCTCATTGACGGCCGTTAAACGCAGCCGGCCGGAGACATAAGCAAATCGAGCGCTGATCTCCGCTGTCGGCAGAGACCCTCCTTGGTCGCTAGTATTTCATTGTCCATTGTCAGGGGCGCTTCACCGGGCCCTGAGAACACTGGGGCGATGCACAATGGCGACCCACCTGTTCTTCGAGTGGCCGCCATCGCCAACTGGCGAACCGGAGAAACCAATGACCTACACGCACGGTCACCACGAGAGCGTATTGCGGTCGCACAAGTGGCGTACGATCAGCAACTCGGCCGCTTACCTCGCCCCGCACCTCACATCCGGCACCAGCGTGCTCGACCTCGGGTGCGGGCCGGGCACGATCACGGCTGACATCGGCCGGCGGGTTGCGCCCGGACGCGTCCTCGGCATCGATGCGTCGGCCGCCGTGATCGAGGACGCGCGACGCGACGCCGACGCCGGTCCGAACGTCGAGTTCTCCGTCGGCGACCTCTATGCCCTCGAGATGGACGGCCACACGTTCGACGTTGTGCATGCGCACCAGGTGCTCCAACATCTCCCCGATCCCGTTCGCGCCCTGCGCGAGATGAAGCGCGTGTGCAAGCCGGGCGGGTTGGTCGCGGCGCGCGACGGTGACTATGATGCCTTCCGCTGGTACCCCAACGAGCCCGCGATCGACCTCTGGCTGACGCTGTACCGCAAAATCGCGCGCCGCAACGCGGGCGAGCCCGACGCGGGCCGATTCCTCCTTGCGTGGGCGCACGCCGCAGGCTTCGACGACGTGCTACCGGGCGCTTCAGTATGGTGCTTCGCGACGCCCGACGACCGCGCATGGTGGGGTGGGCTGTGGGCCAATCGCATGACCGAGTCCGCGATCGCGCGTCAAGCCGTCACCGAAGGCCTGGCTACAGAGAAGGAGCTACGCGAGATTGCCGAAGGATGGCGCCGATGGGCGACGCACCCCGACGCCTGGTACGCTGTCCTCCACGGCGAGATCCTCTGCCGCGCCTAGCCATTCCAGTCGTTCGGCGCACTCGGGTCCGATCGCGGAAGCTCCGATGGACCAACGTGAAGATCGTGGCGGACGGCAGCGATTACATCCGGAGCTGACGTTTGAAAAGGACGCCTCTGATCCCTGAGACTGTGGAGCCATGGACCCAGCCCTGTTTGAACGCCTGCTCTACGAGGAGGAGGGAAATGCGCTCGATTTCAAGCGTGACCAGTACCCGTTTTCGCAGGCGACTAACGATGAGAAAGCGGAAATCATCAAAGATCTTCTCGGTTTTGCGAATCCCTTTCGACGCGCCGACGCGTACATCCTGATCGGCGTTGATGAAGTTCGTGGTGGCCGAAGCAACGTCGTCGGCATCACGGAACACCTGGCCGATCACTCGCTTCAGCAGTTCGTAAACCACCTGACGCAGAGCCCACTCCACTTCAACTATGAGGCGTTTGATGTCTCCGGACTCCAAGTCGGAGTGATCCGCATCGAGCTGCAGAAGCGGCCAATCTACCTGAAGCATGACTACGGCTTTCTCAAAAAGGGCGAGGTCTATGTCCGACGCGGGAGTTCCACAGATTGGAAGTCCCCCGCTTCGCCAGACGAGATTGCCAGGATGGGCCGTGACGACATGCCGGTCGTTACGCGCCCCGACCTGCTGGTCGAATTTGGCGACCCGGATCGGCTTGTTCCGCTTGGCCAGGAGACGTCGTGGGAGGCCGTCGCTCTACATTTGCCGAAACGGGACCAAATTCCTGCGTATCAGAAAACCGGCGGAAGCTACGGCGGCCTCACAATACCGGGCGACCCGACAGAGAATCGAAACTACTACAGGGATTTTGCGAAGTACCTCACCTTTTTGGCACTGTACCGCCCCGTCCGACTTGCCATCAGCACCGGGGCCGTTGCCGGCAACGGACGTTCGCGTGGAGCTTGAGGTGTTGTCCGACGCCGGCATCAGGCTCGCTGAGGTGAACGAGATGCCCGAACCTCCGGATCGGAGATTCTTGATCGGCTTCGACTCTCCTGCCCTTCGCGGCGTTCGTTCCATTCACCGGCACCCAGGCGAAATCGACATCACGACCCTTAGCGATCGAATTCAGCTCGAAGCCAACTGCCAGAATCTTCAGCCCGGCCGGACGGTCTGGTCAGACAAGTTCTTCGTTGCGGTCAACGAGAGCGGCAAGTTCTCCCTAACGGGCCGGGTGTTTGCCGCAAACCTGGACGTGCCGAAAGAATTCACCCTGACAATCGATGCAGACATTTCAGACCGCGAGATGTCCGTGAGCGAACTGCTTCAGATGGCCGATTCCGACGAATCGAAGCTCACTCGCAGTAAGAAATAGCGCCGGCGTCAATGTGGAGAACGGTCCGTCCGTACGTGGCGGTCCGCTGCACCGTCAATCGCTACGCTATCGAGAGTGCCACCACACGCGGACCATTCCAGCCAAATCAGCCGTGATCAGGTCGTACCTTTCGCCTCTTCGATAAGCTCGATAACCCGCTGACGATCAAGCCGAGTGTTTTTCATCAGTGTGTCTGAAACGAGGCCGAGCGCGACGAGGTGCGGGCGTAGTAATTCTCTTGCCTCTCGAATCATCGAGGCCGCGTAGGCATCGGCCTCGGCCTCGGGGACGATACGCTTGGCGATGGACATCAACTGGGTCGTATCGTTCGTCACGCCCACATAATCTTGGTGCGTGAACTGTTCCCCGTATTCCGCTAACTCCGCCGCTGCGCCTGCTGCCACCATCAGCATGTAACGTTTGTGATCAGAAGCGTCGAACTGCCATTGCTGAGCGAGAGGCTTCCCTTTGTCGGCGATCACACAGCCCAACGCTCCATGTTCTGCCATTGGCTCGATCGTCACCTCACAAAACGGAATCCCGCAAATGCACGCCATCATGGCGTGTCCCGCTTCGTGAACAGCCGTCCGGCGAACAGCATCTACGGTGCGATCGTTATCCATTCGTCACCTTCGCATGGGCGCCATCAGTGCAGCGCTATCCTATGCCGCAAGGTAAGGGTCGTCTGAGGCGGCCCGTATCGATCGATCCTGAGTCCGACCAGGATTGTCGATTCGGACCGCTGCAGCGTTTGTTGACCCTTCGGCTTATTGCGGGCGCTGTCGTCCCAAGCGCGAGATGTGGCCCAATCGCACTCCAGCCACGATTGCCACAGTCTTCTGTTGGTGATCAAATGAGTTCAGAGTTGCGCGATCACCCCGTCGGCTGCCGCGGTGAGCCCGGCGGCCTCGGCGCTGGTCAGCGTGCCGCGATATTGGTAGTTGCTCACGATCTGGACAAACGCTTCGAGGTCTTGGCGGGCGGTCTTGATATCCATCCGATTGAGCGCCCCCAGCGCGGCTTCGAGTGTCCGGACGAGCGAGCTGAACTCGCCGGAACCCAATCGGCCCGCGTCGCTCAGGGTTTCGAGTTGGCCGATGATCAGTTGGACCTGCCCCGGAAGGCTCGTCGGCTCAATCGCGATCCGGAGCACGAACGCGTCCCGAAACCCGCCCGAAAACGTCCCGTCCTCACCGATGTCGCAGCTGGTATCACCCGTCAGATAGACGCCAGTGGTATCGGTCCCGATCCCGTTCACGAGATCAAACACATTGCTGCCGAACTGATGTGTCCAGATCACGTTACCGTCGAAATCGTATCTGCGCACATAGGCGTCGAGCTTGTCGAAAAACCGGTTGCCCCTTTCCACGCCCGGACACTCGCTCCGATCCGAACGCGGCCCGTCGGCGATGTGTCCCGGAAAGGTCGTGGTCAGGTTGGCACCTACATAGATGCCGGATTCGGACGCCCAGATAGTTTTCGCGCCCGTGAACGAATCAGAACCTTCTGCGGCGCCTTTGATCCGGCGCCTCCACAGGAGATTGCTGGCGGAGTCGTATTTCAATAGCACGCCGACGGACGTTCCCGTCCCTAGGGCAAGCCCATTCTTGCCGCAGCTGCTGGCCGGATCCTGAAACGCATAGTCAAAATAACGCTCATCCCACTGCCCCGTCACATAGACGTTCCCGTCGTGCGCGGCCACTCCCCAAAGGGTTCCGCTGCAGCTCACTCCAGGGCCAGGAAGGAATTCACGAGACCACAGGAGGTTGCCGTTGAAGTCGTATTTTCGGAACATTGCAGCCGGGCTTACGCCAAGAAAGGTCGTTCCCACGGCGTAGATCCCAGTGTCGTCTACGCTGACGCCGCCAATGCTTAGAGGGAACCCTGAACGGATTCCGAACTGACGAGCCCAGATCAACTGTCCTGTTTGAGCATCAAGCCTGGCGACGAAGAAATCCACGCCGTTGCCGCCCATCTCGCCTGGAAATGTTCCATCGGTCTCGCCAGCAACGTAGACCCCCGTGGTGTGAATTGTGGCGCCGCGAAACAGCTCATCGAACCCTGAAGTGCCGAATTGGCGAGTCCAGACAACTTGGCCGTCTGTGTCGTACTTGCGCATGAAGGCATCGCGGTTCCCCGCAGACGCCTGACCTGGAAACGTACCCGCTGTGCTACCCGCCAGGTAAACACCAGTCGCGTCGGTCGTGACACCTAGGCCGGCATCCGGCGCCACGGTTCCGAACTGACGCGTCCACAGGACAGTGCCTGCGAAGCTGTACTTGCGCAGGTAGGCATCAGAGCCGCCCGACCCTGTCTGGCCAGGCAGAGCGGCACCGGCCACGCCGCCTCCCACGTAGAAGCCCGTGGCGTCGGTCTTGCCATCGGCGGCAAAAATGAACAAGCCGTTCCCGTATTCGTCATCCCACTCGATGTCCCAGGCTCCGGCAACAGCGTGGAACAGGAGGCCGAGAAACAGGACTGTCGTAATGCGAAGTCTGTTCATGCATTCCACCTTTCGAGTGACAGAGCGCCCTGGCCGCCCAACGCATGGCCGCTCACCTGCGGCACACACGAGTCACGATACACCGAGTGCGCGGGGCGGGCGGAGCGCGCCCCGGTGCCGTCAGGTGCAGCGACCTGTAATCCGGCTCTGTTACCTCTTGCCGGGCGCTCACGGGGTCCTCACCCAGGAACTTTCGCAAGTGAAGGTGCTGATACCTGACGCGGCAGTTCGCGGCGTACGCGCACCGACGCTGATCATCACCGGCGATCGAGACGTCGCTCGGCTGCGATACGGTCGTTGCCCCGGCTTCGGACTGTTGTCCGAAATTCGAATACAGATTTCGGACAACCGGGCGAGCCAGAATCGAGGAAATAGCCGGCAACCAATTCATCGGTGCAGGTTGGGCTTGTGGTCCGTCACGCTGCAGTGACCAGCCAGTTGCGGATTCCGTCCCTAACACCCAGCCACACAAAATCAGCCGTGTTTTCAATAACTTGCAGCATTGGGTGATTTCACTATCGAACCGGATGGGTCGTCAGCCGGGATTCGGCGACCATTCATTCCTCCCCGTCGCCTGCAGATCCGATTTGAGTTGAGCGTATACTCACGCCAGCATGTCGCGCGCAAGCCGCCACTCATCTCGCTGGACTCGCGTAGCCGCGGAGCATCTCTTCCGCGTCGAGACCGCAGTGCGGCTGGCGATCCCCGGAAACCCGCGGAGCCCGCGCGCGCAATTCCAGTCCGGATGACATAGGCCGCTTACCGCCAATAAAGATCACGACAAGGGCCATCATCCGGAAGACGGGTGATGGCCCTTTCCATTTTGGAGGGCTATCGTGAGTGCTGACCTCGCGCCTTTGGGGCCAGGGCGATTTGGTACCGGCACTACTACTGGCGTGGAACGTGTCTCCACTCTCTTCCAAGGCAATGCGTTCAGGAAGGCGAGCGACAGATCATGAGGGATGCGAGCGAAACCTTCGCGGCCGACGAATCACCGCAAGTGGTGGCAAAGGCAATCGAACGACGACGCCGCGCGGTCGAAGGGCGTTGGTGCATGAATCGGAGCTGGCCCGCAGCGATCCCAGAGCATGCCGGTCACCTCCCAATGGCGTACGATGCAGGCCTGCCACGCTGAGTCATCTGATTGAGGATGTTGCATGCGACGACGGCCTCAGTCCCCTGCCCTTCCGGACTGCGCGCGTGAAGACCATCCCCGATGATCGACTTGTAGCGGAAGAAGGCGTTCTCCACACGGGCCTGCCGATGGTAGCCAGACGCCTTCTTCCACCGTCGCCGTCCGACCGCGTGCACCCTCCGAATCGTGCGATTGCGAGCGTTCGACCGCGGTTTCCGTCGAGATACCCTTGCCGTCTTGGTTGGTGGCACTACGACCGTCGCGCCACGCGCACTCGCAACATCGTAGAACGCGATCGAGTCGTAGGCCGCGTCCCCCGTGACGCTGGCGACGTCACCGTGGACAGCCTTGATCAGTTCGATGGCCGTCGTCGCGTCGTCGACAGTGCCCTCGGTCAGCGCGTGGGCGATGATGACACCCGATCGGTCGACACCCAGATGGAGCTTCTTCCAGCCGCGCGTGCCACGTACGCCATGCTTCGCCCTGGCCCACTCGCCTTCGCCCACGGTCGACAGTCCCGTGCTGTCAACGATCAGATGCAGGCCCTTGCCCGTCAGGACGCGAGCACGCGTGAGGTCAAGGTGCTGGCCACGCCGTGAGAGTGTTGTGTGATCGGGCGCGGCGAGCTCGAGTCCCATCATCGCGAAAAGCGAGTGCAGAAACCCCTCCGTCTGCCGAAGTGGCAGGTGGAAGAGGAGACGCAGCGTCAGTGCGGTTTCGATGGCGACGTCGGAGTACTGCCGCTGCCCTCCCCGAGTGCCCACGCCCGCGGGCGCCCAGGTGGCGATCGCGTTCGGTGACACCCACAGGGTGACGTCGCCGCGTCCGACGAGGGAACGATCGTAAGAGGCCCAGTTCGCGACGCGGTACTTGGTCTTGTACGTGGGATAGACTCTCGAATTCATCCCTTCAAGTGTGGTCGCTGCGCACAGCAGATCGCGAATCCGAGTCCTGGACGTCTCAGGCCCCAGGATTCATGCACCAACGCCCTCTACCTGGTGTCCTGCGACGCGCGCGCGGACATCCGAGAGCTGTTCGACGCCGACGGACACCTGCTGCCGATGCAGCAGTGGCCCGACTCGATCGCGGTCTCGGTCAAAGCGATTCATGCGGGACCGTCTGGGACGAGGATCGTCCTCAACGACAAGCTCGCGGCGCGGCGCATCATCCTCGAACAGACCGGCAAGCTGAAGAACCCGCTCAGCAGGGGTAGAACGCTCGCGCGTATCCTCACCGGCGACTTCGACTCTGAGGACGACGAGTAAACCGCTGAGACACCCCCCGATCAGATCGCGATCGTTGATGCGTGGGTCTCCTCGAAGAAAGCCACGCCCTACTCCATTTTTCCGCTCTCCCTTCAGTGTGGTCGCGGTGCACAGCGGATCGCGCGAATCCCAGTCTTTGGACCTCTCAGGCCTCAGGATTCATGCACCAACGCCGGCCTCCATGACCTCGGGTTCGGAACCAAATTGTTCACTTATTGTTCACTGTCCTGTGATCAGAACGGCCGCCATCTGTCTAGACTGACAGGTGCGTCGGCTTGCCACTTCTTCGGGATTCGCGTCTTGGCGGAATACTAGCGGACTACAGCCCGTACAAACGCGGGCCGTAAGATGGGGGGCTATGAAAGTCGGCGCTCCGCGGTCATTTGGCGCGCAACTCAAAGCGCTCCGCGAGGCGGCGGGATTCACGCAGGAAGAGCTCGCGACAATTACCGGTCTTTCGGTCCATGCCGTGAGCGCGCTAGAGCGTGGGGAACGCCGGCGGCCCCATGTCGAAACCATTCGTGCACTGTCCGCAGCTTTCGACCTGACGGGCGCGACCCGTGACGCGTTCCTTGAAAGCGCTCGCTCACCGACTCAGGCCACGGCGGTCGATGAACTGATCGGCGTCTCGCTACCCGTGCCGATGACGGCCCTTATCGGCCGCGATACGGACGTCCAGAGGCTGCGCCAGTGGCTCACCGATCCCACCGCACGCCTCATCACGCTCATCGGGCCAGGAGGAGTCGGGAAGACACGCCTGGCGCTAGAACTCGCACGCGCAATCGCGGACGAGGGCGCAACCCGGGTGTTCTTCGTACCGTTGGTCGCCATTCGGGATCCTGTGTTCGTCGAGTCGGCGATCGCCGAGGCCTTCGGACTGGTGGACGTCACCGCGCGCGACTTGCCGAGTCGTGCCCGCGTTGCTTGCGAGAATCACCCCACTTTGTTGGTGCTCGACAATTTCGAGCAGGTATTGGACGCTGCGCCGGCGGTCGCGGATCTCCTGACATCGGTCCCATTCCTCCGACTGCTAGTCACCAGCCGCGCCTCGCTCCGTGTGCGCGGCGAGCGGGAGTACGTCGTCGGACCTCTCGAGTTGGATTCGGCCTCAGACGCGATGTCCCCTGCCGTTCTGGGGCGCGCTCCCGCAGTGCGCCTGTTCGTGGATCGGGTTCGAGACGTGCAACCCGACTTTCGCCTCACGGCCGTGAACGGCCCGACCGTGAAAGCAATTTGTCGACGCCTCGATGCACTGCCGCTCGCGCTCGAACTGGCGGCTCCGTGGATCAAAGTGCTCACCGTTGAGGATCTGCTTCGCCGACTCACGCATGATGCCCTGCCCTCGACGGTCGGCCGACGCGATCTCCCGCAACGCCAACAGACGATGAATGCGACGGTCGCCTGGAGCTATCAACTCCTTAGCCCGGACGAGCAGCGCGCCTTTCGCCGCTTCGGCGCGTTGCCGGGTCGTTTTTCGATCGACGCGGCCGCAGTGGTCCTTGGCGGTCGTGGGGCTTCATCGGCCTGGAGCGACCATGTGCTCAGGGTGGTGGCCGACCTGATCGACAAGAGCCTTCTTCTACGATCCGAGACCTCAGTGGCGGCTCGTCCGCTGTACGAGATGCTCGAAACGGTTCGGGCGTACGCGGCACTCCAGCTCACTGCGTCGGGCGAGCGCGACGACGCCCTGGAGGCGCTGGCGCGCTATTGCACCAGCGAAGGCTCCCTTGCGGCTGAGGGGCTGGTGGGACCTGCGCAGGCTGACTGGTTGGATCGCGTGCGTGATGATCTCGAGAATTACCGCGGCGCGCTGAGGTGGCTCATCGAGCGCGGGCGACCCGCCGAAGCGTCCATTATTGCCTGGGGGCTGAAGTACTTTTGGTTGATTCGGGGTTATGCCGCCGAAGGCCTCCAGTGGTGTCAAGAGATTCTGAACTTGCCGTCTCTTCCGCTCGCTGCCGAGTTGAGAGCACTTGAAGGAGCGTCTGTACTGTGGTACACGCAGGGCGAACTCGAGCGAGCACGTACCGGGCTCAACCGCGCCATCGCGCTGGCTCGCGCCGGCGACATGGATGCGGTGTGGGCTGAAGATCTGTTCGCTCGCGTCGAACACGCCCTTGGCAATTTGGATGCAGCCGGGGAGTGGTTTATCCGCGCTGTTGAAGGGTTCCAGTCGCGGGCGATCGCGTGGGGCAGCGGGAATGCGCTGAGCGGGATGGCGTCGGTGGCTCTTGCGGCCGGCGACGCCGGCCAAGCGGAACGCCTGCTCGATCAGGCCATGCCAGTGCTTCGACAGGCCGGTCCGTGGTTTCTGACTTGGGCATTGAACGTTCGCGCCATCGTGGCGGTGCGGCGTGGGAACGCCGATGAGGCGATCGCGTTGGTGCGTGAGAGCCTGACATGCATCAGGGATCTCCAGGATAAGTACGCGTTCGCATACACGCTGATCCCTCTTGTCGCCGCCGCGGTACTCAAAGGCGACGACGCGTGGGCGGCGCGGATCTTGGGCGCGAGGGACGCCGTCAGCGAGCGCACAGGTGCCACCGTTGTCCTTAAATTGGTGCACGACCTCCAAGTACAGTCGGAACGGGAAGTTCGTGCTCGCCTTGGCCCGGATCGGTGGGCCGGTGCGTACGCCGCAGGGCGTCGGACCTCTTTCGATGCGCTGCTGAAAGATATCGACCACGTCTTGCGTGAAGGACAATGGACTCCGACAGTTGACGCGTAGATCGCATCGCGGTCGTGGATCACAAAGCGATGCGTGGCGTCACTCGTGATCGCGGCGCGGAATTGCTGAATGGTCCTGTTCGTGGTCGGATGAGCCGCCCGCCATAATCGGAATCGCAAAATCAGGCGGCAGGTCGACCGGCAGCCTGCTCCGGCGACATGTAGCCGACCGTTACCTCGGGCGTTGGTGCATGAATCGGAGCCAGCCCGTAAAGATCCCAACCCACAGGTCCGTCATCGCCCGACGGCGTACGACGCCGGCCTGCCACGCTGAGTCATCTGGTTAAGGATGTTGCATGCGAGGATGGCCCCAGTCCCCTGCCCTGCCGGACTGCGCGCGTGAAGGCTATCCCCGATGATCGACTTGTACCGGAAGAAGGCGTTCTCCACGCGGGCCTGCCGATGGTAGCCCGATCC
>DAIRVG010000106.1:0-20527 GCA_036802945.1 Vicinamibacterales bacterium | reverse complement strand
CTACCAGATCACGGGGAAGCGCTTCCGGGATCTGCCGTACGGCAAGCACGATCTGTCGTGGAGTTGACGCCGTGCCGGGCGGCACCGGCACGACCGCAATCACCATCGGCCGCCAAGGAGGACGTGATTATGGATTCGACCAGACGCTCCATACTGACCGCGGGTGTCGCGGCTGCGGCAGCGGCCGCCGTGCCGCGCGTATTGCTTGGTCAACAGACGCCTCCAGGAGGCAAGTTCTACGAAAAGGGCCCGGTGCGGATCTACTACGAGGAGGCCGGTGCCGGCTTCCCCCTGCTGCTGCTTCCGGGCGGCGGGTTGAACGCGCGGATTGCCGGCGTCGCCGGCAACAATCCGTATCCAGGCAATGCGATCAACGAGTTCAAGGGAGAGTATCGCTGCATCACGGCGGACCTTCGGAACGCGCCCGGCGGCCAGTCCACCGGTCCTGTCGAAGTCGATCGCCCGTGGGACGCCTATGCCGACGACCAACTCGGGCTCATGGATCATCTCGGGATCGACAGGTTCGCGGTGATGGGGTTCTGCATCGGCGGACCCTTCATCTGGAACTTGTTGAAGCGCGCACCGAATCGGATTGCCGCAGCCGTCGTCGCGCAGCCCGTCGGCTTCCGCCCGGAGATGCGCGACCGCAAGTTCGCAGGTTCGTTTTGGGCGACGTGGCCAGGCCTCGTGACCGCCAAGTGGCCCGAGATCACGATGCAGGCGGCCGACCAGTTCATCACCAGGATGTTCGAGACCAATCCCGACTTCGTGTTCAGCGTGACACGCGATGTCGTGCGGAGCTGCCAAGCTCCGGTCCTGATCCTGCCGGACGATGTGCCTGCGCATCCGTACGCCGTCGCCATGGAATGTGCGATGCTCGCGCCAAAGTCGGAGGTGAGCATCTTCCCCTGGAAAGAACCGCAGGACCGAATCCCGCTGGCGGTGCGCCAGGTCCATTCGTTCCTGCGCGCGCATCGGCCTGCGTAGCTGGAGGTCGCGATGAGATATGACAGGACGGCCACGCTGCTTGTGACCCTGGCCGCGGCGACTCTTTCGATCGCCTACCCGCACGGCGCACAGGTGGTTGCCATTGACCGCGGCAGCAGAGACTACACGCTGTCCGAACAGATGCAATGGAGAGACACTGAGAATGGCAGGATCGCCAATCTGTACGGCGATCCTTCCAAGCCGGGCCTCTATGCGTACGTCCTGAAGCGTCGCCCGAACACGTGGAGCATGCCGTACTTTCACGATAACGACCGCTTCGTGACGGTGCTCGAGGGCACGTTCTGGGTCGGCACAGGAAAATTCGATCCGCAGCGCACCGTGCCATTGAATGCGGGCTCGTTTGTCAGAGACGTCGCGCGCGGCATTCACTTTGAGGGGACGAAAGACGACGGGGCGACGCTCTATTTCGTGGGAATAGGACCATCGCCGGCCCATCCGGCGGAGCTGGGCACCAACGTTTCTGGCTTGGGCGCCAACGTGATCGATCCGGCGATCCGGCAGATTCAGCGGATCGAGGACATGCCGAAGGAATCGTTCGTTCTGTATGGCGACTCAAGCAAGCCCGGCCTCTACCTGCAGTATCAGCGACGGGCGCCTAATAACTGGAGCACACCGCACTATCACCCGATCGATCGTGTCGTCATGGTGATGGGCGGCACGATGAGAATCGGCACGGGAGCGACCGGCGACAAGACCAGGACGGTGGCGGTGCCAAAGGGCGGATTCATCCACGATATCGCTCGCGGTGTCCACTACGACGGGTCCGGAAACGATCCGATGTGGATTCTCACCGCAGGTGTCGGCCCGACGGCGACTATCAATGTCGACCCGCCGAAGTAGCTCCGGCGATCGAGGACACTGAGACCAGCGACCTCGAATCCCAAGACCGCAGCGGCGCCTCGGACATCTAACCCGAAAGGCGCCATGAAGCCGGCCGCGGTCGTCCTTTGCCTCCTGATCACCGTCACAACCGCCTCAGCCGGGCCACAGGTCGGCGAGGACACGGGAACCCTGCTGGCCACTCACACGCCGCGAATTCGCGAAGTCCGGTTCGCGGGAGATCCCGCGTTCGAGCGCGACGCGCTGAAGAAGGTGCTGCAGGAGCTCGAGAGCCGACGCGTGATTCCCGGCATCTGGACGCGACGGCCGCTCTACGAGACACGCGCCGTCGAAGCGGATCTGGCGCGACTCCGCTCGTTCTACTTCTCGCAGGGGTACTTCGACGCGCGGGTCGAGGTCGGCAGCGTGACAGTCGATGGAGGCGACGCGATCCTGACGCTCGAGGTGCAATCAGGTCCGAAGTACCTGGTACGCCACATCGAGATCGATGGAATCAATGACGAGCGCGAAACAACCGCAACCGATTCCAGCGGTGAGTTCCCCGTTGACACTCTCTGCACGTGCCTCTTCGATGCGAGACGAATCGCTGAATCTCAGGGGCGTCTTGATTTCGCCGTGGAACTGGAGATCTCGGACGCCGATGGCCCGCCGCTGTCCAATACCGGCAGAGGATGGGTAGACATCACCTCCCGTGTGCGGACGGGATCCGCGTATACCGTTGGCCGTATCGACTTCTCGGGCCACCACCGAATCAACGAGTCTACTCTCCGTCGAGCGATGACCCTTCAGGAGCGCTCGCCGTTCGACCTGGGAAAGCTGCGAGCCAGCCTCGAAAGGCTGAATCGATCCGGTCTGTTAGAGCCGCTCACACCAGCAAACGTCGAGATCCGGAGGAGTCCCGACACACTCACGGCTGATCTGACGCTAGCGATCGGGGAGCGGCCCGGCAGGAGATGGTCGCTCGCGGGTCCGCTTGGCCCCTCGGCCATCGGATTGCTCGAGGCCACCATCTCGTCGCGCCTGCCCCCATGGGGCCGCGGCGTATTCGAGGCCTCGACGTATTACCTGACGTTTAGTGTGATGGGGTTTTCGAATCCGCTGATCCGTCTGCTGCCGATTCCGGTACAACCGAGTCCGCCGGCGTTGCTCGTCCTCGAGCGCCCCTATCTTCCAGGTCAGGCGCTGTCATCCGGCTTCGCGCTCTCGCCGCATCTTTCCGCGCGGCGGCTGCTGGCGGGCTACGGACTGACACATTTCGATCGCGTAACGCAGGCAGCGCTCATCGGAGGGCCGCCTGACTCGTCAGACCTCCTGATTCCGATATCGGGGCGTCACACGAGCGTGGGCGGCGGATCCGAAAAGGCGAGCTTCCTCATCTGCAATCCGCCGGCGCGTTCGCACCAGCGGCTGCGTCGCGGAGCTGCGGTTGCGGCCGGCCTGGTGATCGGCGCGTTTCGGCCCTACTAAGGCTACTGCCACGAATCCACGGCTTTCTTTGGCAGCGACTCTGGAATGTACTCATTCAGCTCCAGTCGAATGCCATCCGGATCGAACACGTTGACGTTCTTGACCTTGGCGCCTGGAGAAACCGCCACCGCCTGGCCGATGGTACCGGGCGCGTTACCAGCGGCCGCGGCGAGACCGGCTTGCCGAAGCCGGGCGATTGCGGCATCGAGGTCGCTGGTCAGCAGATGGAAGTGCGTCATCCCGGCAGGGATGTTTCCTCCCGCCGGCTGCATCTCGAGGAAGGTGTCGCGGCTGGTCTGATAGTAGACATTCGTTCGCTGGGGATCGGCGGGGCCAAACGTGAACGCGACTCGAAACCCTATGAGACGCTGATAGAACGTTGCCGATTGTGGCGGGTCCTTCACGCCGATGCCGACCACGTTCAGCGTCAACCCCCTGGTGTCCTGAGCGGCCGTCCACGAATCCGCCGCTTTCTTCATGAGCGACTCGGGAACGAGCTCGTTCAGCTCCAACCTGATGCCATTCGGATCGTAGACGTTGGCATTCTTCACGAAGATATTTTGAGAGAAGCCCGCCGCGGTCACGGCGTTCGCAAGCGGGCCATTCTGCGGCGCGGCCGGCAAGCCCGCCTGGCGCAGCCTCGCGAGCGTAGCGGTCAGATCGTCGACGACAAAATGCGCATGGGTGAGGCCGGCTCGCACGTCTGCAGTCGCCTGCTGCATTTCCAGGAACGAATTGCGGCTCATCTGAAAAAACGTGTTTGTTCGCGTGCCGTCCGGGCTCGAGAACTTGAACGCGGCCGGAAATCCCATGACGCGCTCATAGAACGCCTGCGACTTCGGATAATCGCTGACCGCAATCCCGACGAGGCTCAGCCTGAGGCCGCTGCTCTTCCCCGCCTGGCCCTGAGCCGCGCCTGGCTGCAACACGATACCGGCGACGAGGATGCCAAGTCCCGCTGTGAACAGAGCGAACCGCTTCATCTGATCCCCTCCTCGTGACCGAGGCTTCAGTCGGCCGCGTCGTCGAACAAGTCTTTGTGAGCCGCGGTGAACGCGTCGCTGAAACGCACCACCTGAAAACCATTGCCGTCGCTGACGAACCAGATCTGCATCTCCCGCCCGCGCGTCCCGTTGGCAGGCACCTTCTTGAAACGCGCGAAGCCGGATATCTTGTCGTAGGTTCGGTCAACGGCCTGCGTCCAGCTCCCTGAGCCAGGAAGGAACGCCTTCCGCACCGCCGACGGCTTGAAGTACGCGATCTCCTTCGGGCGGGACAGATCGCGAATGTCGAACACCCGCAAGCCTGCATTTTGAAACCCACACACGAGCATGGTCGGATTGCTGGCCCGGTCGGCGTTGCACCGTTCGGCGTTGTAGACGGGACTTCCGCCGCCGGTGTCCGGCGGATCGGTGAGGAGCGCCCGGCAACGGGCGGGGTCGTTCACTTCGAGCCTGAGTTTGGAGACGAGTGCAGGTTTGGTCTCGTCCGTGATGTCGATGATCTGCGGATAACCATACGGGGATGCGCCCCGATCGCATGCCGCCTTGAGACCCCCAGCGCCTCCCGCGCCGCCGCTTTCGTCGGTGCTGACGACGTACTGGCGACCGTTCCTGGTGAAGGGAAACATCTGCTCCACCTGCCCCTGGTCATCCCAGAAAAGCTTGCCGAGAATCCGGATCTGTGGATCCGGACGACGGGCCTGGATATCGCTCACATCGAGGATCACCAACCCGTCTGCGCCGACCGAGGAGCCCGTGTTGCCGAACGTGCCCGGTTGCCCTGCATACAGCCGGGTCCCGGACGCGTTGAGGTTGACGTCGTGGGGCCTGCCGTCACCCGTGAACTTCCAGGCGAGAAGCAGCTTCGGATTGGACGGATCGCTGACGTCCACAACGGGCAGCGTGCCGCCGATGCCTCGATTGTTCTGGCCGACGTAGTACGTCTTGCCGTCCGGCGACCAGCCGCCCATGTGCGCCTGGCTGCCCGTCAACGTGACGCTGGACTTGCGCACCGGGTGGCGGCAGTCGGCGGACAGGTCGTACACCGCAAAGTTCGGCCCGTTGTTTTCGGCGACCGCGAGCAGCTTGCGCGCCTCGTTCACTTTGAGCGTCTCGTGTGGGTTGCGTCCCGCGGGAGTGTCGTCCAGGTACGCGGTCGGCTGCGGATGTCGCGGGTCCGAGACATCCACCACCACAACACCGGGGTGCTTCTGCCCGGACCTGTTCTCCGTCGCATAGTAGGCGCAGTTGTCCAGGAACGCTGGTCCGTCCTGCGAAAACGCCCCCTCCCCTTGAAACGTTCCGACCAGTTCCAGGTTGCAGTTGTACCCGCGTTCCGATCTGCCGCTCGAACGCTCATCCGGTGTGGTTTGACCTTGCAGTCCGGTTTCGGTTCGATCCATGCGACCACATGTGGCCTTGGGCACCGGTGTTGTCAATGGGACGGATCGAGGACTCGCACTCTGTCCGCCGATGGTTTGGGAGGACGCTGTAATAGAAGCTCCGAGCAACAGCGTGGGCAACGCGACGGCTGCAATGGCGAATGCCTTCACGACCTCGTGCCTATTCATGGCTCCTCCCCGCTCGAGCGTGGCTACGGGACGATGTTGACCCCCGACGGCTTGGCCAGGGTGTCGCGATACTCGATCGCCTCCGACGCGACGCACAGCGTCTCGGCAAATTCCTGCGCCTTCATCCAGTACAGGTTCGCGCGCATGAACGTCCACGGCTTCGTATAGAACTTCGGGTCATCC
Organism: Vicinamibacterales bacterium; assembly: GCA_036802945.1. Taxonomy (GTDB): domain Bacteria; phylum Acidobacteriota; class Vicinamibacteria; order Vicinamibacterales; family UBA2999; genus Gp6-AA40. The sequence goes on along the minus strand of DAIRVG010000106.1, from coordinate 14,457 downwards.
ACCGTGACGGTGAACTGGATGTTGTATTGATCGACCCGCGTGTAACGCTCCTGAATATGTGCCATGGAGCTGCGCGGATGTCCCACCGTGTCCAGCCACGCGCGTTCGTCCAGACCCGTCGTGTCGATGACGAGCGTGTTGTCGTTCTCCCAATGGCCGACCGAGTATCCGTAGTAGCGCGATTCGGGAGCACCCCTCACGTCGACGGCCTTCGGCAGCGCGCGGCCATCCATCCAGATCTCGCGCCAGGCGCGCTGTTGCTCATACGCGATGAGGATGCGGCCCGGCGCGGAGCCGAAGAGCATTCCGCCCCGGTTGGTGACCGCGTACGTGACCACGCTGCGTGGGAAGCCGAGCGGATCGCACGTGATGTACGGGTCGTTCGACGCTCCGGGAGGGCCGTCCGGGCCGCTCCCGAGATTCGTGGCGGTGCTGTACGCCTTGCGCTGCTTGAGGATCGCCTCGCCCGCGGGCGTCATCGGCGGCGCGGGATCGGGCTTGTTGCTGGTGCCCGGTCCTACCCACGCTCCGGACAGATCCCGTTTCGGCGCGGGGCCGGGTGGGTTGGGCATCTTCGGGATGCCCTCCGACACGAATCCGTCACCGCTGATGCGCTGGCCGCCTTGAGCAGCGGGGTCCGCGGCGGGCGCGACGAGCAGCGCCAGCACCGCAGTGATTGAAGCCAGGATGGAGTTGCGCACGGTCTGCCTCCTCGTTACTTCTTGACGTCGGCGTCGGGATCGTACCGGGTCTTGCCAGCCGCATCTCCACCGAGCTGTGTATCGTTCAACTCAGAGCCGTCGGCGAGAATGATCTTCTGGAGACGCCAGCAGGGTTGCCGCTCTTGGCCAGAGCGCGCGACAAAACGGTGCATGATAACGCCATTTTTGCCGCCTTGCCGCGTTCGAAGCACTCAGTCGGTCGAAAAGGCACGTCCGACCTCCTGCTGAGACTCGGCGAAGCCCCTCACCGAACCCGGCGTCAAGATCTACGAGCTGTTCTACAACAAGCAGCCGTGATCGCTCACGACAGCGTCGCGCGCTGGTAGGCGTCGACGATCTCGCTGCCGGTCGCAAACCAGACGTTATCCCGCTGCTTCATGTGGGCGAGTGCGCGTTCGAGATATTTGATCCGCAGCGGCTGACCAGTGATCATCGGATGCAGCGGAATGCCCATCACTCTCGGCTGCTTCGCGCTGTCGGCGTATAACGCGTCGAACTGATCGACGACCGACTGCAGATACTGCTCGCCCGTGTACCCCTTTCTGATGAAGAGCGGGATGTCGTTGATCTCCATGCAATACGGCACGGAATACAGGCGGCCCGTCTTCACCTTCATCCGGTACGGCTGGTCGTCGCTGTTCCAGTCGCCGCAGTAGACGACACCCTCCTCGGCGAGGATGTCGAGCGTGTTGTAGGTTTCGGTGAGTCCCGAGCCGAGCCATCCGCGCGGCCGCCGGCCTGTCGCCTGTTCGATCGTCCGGAGCGCGGTCTGAATCAGATTCCGTTCGGTCTCGAGAGTCAGCCCCGCGAGATTCTCGCTGTTGGTGATGCCGTGCCCCATGAACTCCCAGCCGCGTTTCCTCATTTCGTCCACGGCCTTCGGGTGATGTTCGACGACGGCGGCATTCAGCGCGACGGTGGCCTTGACGCCCGCGGCGTCGAGGATGTCGGCGAAGCGCCACAGGCCGACGCGCATCCCGTATTCGCGCCACGCGTAGTTGACGACGTCGGGGACGATGCCGCGATCGTTGGGGGTAATCGCCTGCCCTGACGGCGAGTCATAGCGCCAGACCTCGACGTTCGGCACGATCCACACCGCGAGCGTTTTGTTGCCCGGCCACGTGAACGGCTTTCGCTCGAAGATGAACGAATCGTCGTAGCGATCCGCTCGCCGCACGGCGCGGCCCTGCGTCTCCACCCCCCCGCGCACAGTCTGCGCGATGGGGGCCCCGGTCTGGGCGGCCGCCGGCGCCGCAACGGCCGAGGCAAGCGCGCCCGCAGCTCCCGCGAGAAGACCGCCGTGCTTGAGAAAATCCCGCCGATCGCGATTCCTCATATCACTTCTCCCGGCGAGTCCAAGGACCCACCCTACGTGCACGTAGCCGGATCGGCCACAGTGGCGGCGCCCCGCTCATGAGCTTTTATCCGGCCGTCGCGGAGAAGGGTCCCGTGTACTGCCAGGGCGCGTCGAAGGCGGGAAGCTGCGCGTGATCCCGGAGCTCGACCCGTTCGATCCGAAGAACGGCTACAACCCGAAAGGACCCTCGAACTATTCGAAGCAGTCGATCTCGATCCCGATTCTCATTGCCGCGATGGGCGGCAAGCAAGGACGCGATGGGCGGCAAGGATGCGCCTTCACCTCAGCGGACTTGCACCTTCGCCATCCGTGACGGCGGACGGTAGACAGGAATCCACACTGTCGGGCGGTCGGCGCTTTCGTCGACCGTCAGGTCGCGCACTTCGTACGGCGCAGGCATCAGGTACTCGGTCGGCTCGCCTGTTTTGATGTCGAGACGATAGATGCGACTGGTGTTGAAGTCGTTCGTCCAGACGAACTGGTTCTTGTCGTCGACACTGAGGCTGTAAGGCGACGCGAACGGCGGGGTATAGGCCTTGTTCCCGCCAATGATCGGGTATTCCCTGATGTCATGCGTGTCAGGGTCGAACATCGCCACCCGGCCTGCCCAGTAGAGCGTCATCCACGCCCGCCCGCGGGCGTCGATCTCGCCGCGGCGTGGTCCTGACCCGGGTGTCGGCGTCGCGTACGTCGTCCACTGCTGCGACTTCGGATCGAAGAGGCCAATCCTCCCGAGGCGCCACAGACTCATGATGGAGCGCCCCTTGCCATCGGTCTCCATGTCGTAGGTATCGTCGTCGGTGCCATCGGGCACTGCGTAGTGCTTCACGTCGCCGCTCGCCATGTCGAGCGCATGCAGCCCTTTGTCGAGATACCAGACCTTGCCGGCTGGATCGATCCCGAACATGTTGCTGCCGGATGCCCAAGGCGTGAACGTTTCCGTGCGCGGATTGAAGCGGACGGTCCCGCCGCCCATGCCGAAGACGACGTTGCCGTCGGGACCCCAGGCGATGTCGTGCGCACCGCCGCCGGGATTCCCCGCGCGCTCCTGTCCTTCGCCGACGATGCCCATGCCCTCGCGTCCCATTCCCGGAAGGAGCGTGTATGGGTATTCCTTCACCTCACCGGTACGGCGATTGAGGCGCCCGAGGTTGAAGCTGAAATGATCCGTGTAGTAGGCGTAGTCGCTCTTCGGATCGAGCAGGATGTCGTGCGGCCAGACAAACCGCCGGTCGCCGCGCAGAATGTTCAGATCGCGCTGGCCACCGCGCGGAATGTCGTATTCGGTGATGACGAGCCGCGTTGACGCCGCGGCCGTGGGCCGCGGACGCAGATCGAAGGGCAATTGATTCGAGGAGCCGGGACCACGAATCGACGTGAGGTAATCGGCGAGCGGTTCGACGTATTTCTTCTGGCCGAACGCACGCGTGCCAGGCGTTTCACGCGACACCGCCCGTTCGCCGGCCATCCGCTGGATGATCGCGGTCCACTCGTCTTTCGTGCGGCTCATTCGCAACGCGAACTGCAGCGAATGACAGTTGTCGCACTGAATCAGCAGGTGCTTCTGCTCGTTTGTACCCGGAAGCGCGGCGACGATCTCCGACGCGGTCGCGTCGGCGATCGACGGCTGCCGGGGACGGAGCGTGAAGTCGACGTTCGCGGTGGTGCCGGCGGCAAGTGTGGCCTGCTGGCGTGCGGGTTCGAAATCGGGAAGCTCGATCGAGATCGAATGCGAACCCGGAGTGAGATCCGACCATTCAGGAAAGGCGTAGTCGCCTTCGCCGTTGGTGTAAACCGTGACCGCGATGGTGCTGTTGGCCCGGCGCGCGCGCACAGGAACACCCGCGAGCCGCTCGCCGGTCGAAGACACGACTTTGCCGGAGAGCGGCGCCGTCTCGGCCGCCGCGGCGCCGCGCGACGATCCGCCGGACGAAAAACCTGCGAGAACACCCACGAGGACCGCGGCCACCGCATGACGAGAGAAGCCGGCTGCTGTCATGACCTGCACGCCTCCTGCGCCGCGTAAGATAGCACGCTGTTCACGCTCGCCAAAATAGAGTCCGCCTGACAGCATGAAGCGAGACAAGAACTTCACGTGGCATCGCATCGATCCGGCTAGCCTCGATCTCCAGGGCATAAAGGTGGCGATCGTCGGCGGAACCGGTGGTATCGGACGCGCCCTCAGTCGTTTCATGGCATCACGCGGAGCCGACGTCATCGTCGTTGGTCGGACTTTTCGCGATTCCGACGTGCTGCGGATCGAATTCATCAAAGCGGACCTGAGCCTGATGCGCGAGGCAAAGCGCGTTGGCGAAGTATTGCTTGCGGAGACATTGGACATCGTTGTCTTCACGACGGGGATCTTTGCCGCGCCCAAGCGCCAGGAAACCGCCGAGGGTATCGAGCGAGACATGGCGGTGAGCTACTTGAGCAGACTGGTGATCCTGCGCGAGATTGCCCCGCGTCTGGCAACAACGCGGCGAGCGGCCCCGATGAAGCCGCGTGTCTTCGTCATGGGCTATCCCGGCACCGGCCAAGCCGGCATGCTCGACAACCTCAATGGGGAAAAGTCCTACAGCGCGACGCCTGTCCACATGAACACCGTTGCTGGCAACGAGATGCTCGTTCTGGATGCGGCAAAGCGCTATCCGAACGTGAATGTCTTCGGTCTGAACCCCGGACTCCTCCAGACGGAGATCCGCAACAACTTCTTAGGAGAAGGCACACTGAGGTCGCGCTTCGTTGAGTGGGTGATCGGATTGGTGAACCCCGGCGTGGAGACCTACGCCGAGCGTCTGACGCCGCTCCTCGTTTCTCCAGACCTTGAAACGCACAGTGGCGCCATGTTCGACCAGAAGAGCAACGCCATTCTGCCGTCGCCGAAGCTGAGGGACGCGGCGTACGTGACCGCGTTCATCGCCGCCTCGGAGGCACTGGTGGCCGCCCGCGCGAATGTTCGCGTCCGCGGTTAGCTTTTTCCGTTACGCGCGCTCCATCCGATAGATCCCCGATCGAAAGGACGGCGACGCTTTGAGCCGAGCCGGTGCCCTATCCGTACGTCCCCCAGCCGCGAGTCAGGTAGTCGCCCATTGTCAACGCGAGCAGGATGCCGAGCCAGAAGACGCTGCCGACGACGACGGCCCATGTGAGGCGGGTGCTGTACTTCACGTGCATGAAAAACAGCACGACGAGCGTGGTCTTGAAGACTGCGATCACGAGCGCCGCGACGGTGTTGAGTACGCCCAGATCGAGAAACGCCACCCAGACGGTGAGCAGCGTGCACACCATGAGGATTACGAAGATCGTGTAGTAGATGCGCTTCGGAACGATGTGCTCAGCCATCAGCGATTGCCATCAACCCTTGGACATCCTTGCGAACTCAACGTGTACGGCCGCCCTTCAGGGCTGCGCCGGCCGCTCCCGGCACGTATGAAGGCGTGGCCCGAGTCCCGGCACTTAGGGGCCATGCCGTCCCAACAGATACAGCAGCGGGAAGAGGAAGATCCAGACGATGTCTACGAAGTGCCAGTAGAGCCCGCTGATTTCGATCGGGCTGTAGTACTCGGGGGTGATCGTCCCGCGCCAGGCCAACCCGAGCATGACGAGCATGATGCCGAGGCCGATCACCATGTGCAACGCGTGCAGCCCCGTCATCATGAAGTACAGCGAGAAGAAAATCTGGGCGTGGCGGACATGTTCCTTCTCGAACTGAAACGACGGGCCCGGCACGTGATGCTCGGCGAACTTCTGATAGTACTCGACGCTCTTGATGCCGAGGAAGGTCGCGCCGAGGGTCATCGTGAGAACCAGAAGGATCATCAGAAGCTTGCGCTGGCCCAGCTGCGCCGCGTGGACCGCCAGCGCCATCGTCAAACTGCTGGTGATGAGCACGGCGGTGTTGATCGCGCCGAGCGTGACGTCGAGCTCGTGGCTCGCCGCTGCGAAGGCCTCGGGGTACCACCCCCTGTAGATCGTGTAGGTGCAGAAGAGCCCGCCGAAGAAGAGGACTTCCGTGACGAGAAACACCCACATGCCCAGCGTCGCTGCCTCGCTCTGCTGCGCGAGGCTGTCGAACTGATGCGCGAGCGCCCGGTGGTGAGGGTGATGGGCCGCGTCAGGCAACATGATCCTCCAGCGGCGCGCTGTAGTCGTACACTTCCGACGTGATCACGGGCGTCTCCGCGAAGTTCTCGGTCGGCGGCGGCGACGTCGTCGTCCACTCGAGGCCGACGGCGCCCCACGGGTTCGAGCCGGCGAGCCTGCCGTACCGCAGCGACCACATCAGATAGATCATCGGGATCAAGTAGCCGACGCCAAGGATCGACGCGCCCGCCGACGAGAGCACGTTCAAGACCTGGAACTCCGGCGGGTACGCGTGATAGCGGCGCGGCATCCCGAGGTAGCCGAGGACGAACTGCGGAAAGAACGTCAGGTTGAAGCCGAGGAAGATGATCCCGGCGCTCAGCTTCGCGAGGAACTCGGGGTACAGGCGGCCGCTGATCTTCGGCCACCAGTAATGCAGGCCGCCGAGATAGCCCATCAACGTCCCGCCGACCATGATGTAGTGAAAATGCGCGATGATGAAATACGTGTCGGTCACGTGCACGTCGAGGCCGACCGCCGCAAGAAACAATCCTGTCAGCCCGCCGATTGTGAACAGCCCGATGAAGCCGATGGCGTAGAGCATCGGCGTCTGCCACGAGATCGATCCCCGGTACATCGTCGCCGTCCAGTTGAAGACCTTGACGGCTGAGGGGATCGCCACGAGAAAGCTCAGGATCGAGAACACGAGCGCTGAGTAAACCGACTGGCCCGCGACGAACATGTGATGGCCCCACACCAGGAAGCCGAGCACCGCGATGGCGAGGCTGGCGAACGCCACGAAGGAGTAGCCGAACACCTGCTTCCGGCAGAACGCGGCGACCAGCTCGCTGACGACGCCCATGGAGGGCAGGACCATGATGTACACGGCGGGATGCGAATAGAACCAGAACAGGTGCTGGAACAGGACCGGATCGCCGCCGAGCCGCGGATCGAAGAAGCCGAAGTGAAATAGCCGCTCGACCGCGACCAGCGCGATCGTGATCGCGATGACCGGCGTGCCGAGGACGAAAATCAGGCTCGTGGCGTACATCGACCAGATAAACAGCGGCATCCGGAACCACGTCATCCCCGGCGCGCGCATGCGGTGGATGGTGACGATGAAGTTGAGGCCCGTGAGAATCGAAGAAAAACCGGTGATGAACACACCCAGCGCCGTAGGGATGACGTTGGTGGTGGACGAGACGGTGCTGAACGGCGTGTAGAACGTCCACCCGGTGTCGACGCCTCCGGCGACGAGCGCGTAGAGCGTGAAGGCGCCGCCGATGATGTAGATGTACCAGCTCGCAAGGTTCAGCTTTGGAAACGCGAGGTCTTTCGCGCCGATCATGATCGGCACGAGGAAGTTGCCGAGCGTGGCCGGAATCGACGGGATGAGGAAGAAGAACACCATCATCACGCCGTGCATCGTGAACAGCTTGTTGTACGTCTCGTCCGAGACGAGATCCCCGGCGGGCGTGGCGAGCTCGAGCCGGATGAGCACGGCGAAGGCGCCCCCGACGAAGAAGAAGAGGGTGATGGCCGCGAGGTACAGCAGCCCGATGCGCTTGTGGTCCCGCGTGAGCAGCCACGATTTGATGCCGTAGCCGTCGTTCAGATAGTGCCGCGGCGGCATGAACACAGTACTGCTGGGCATGGCTACCTTGCCTGCACCTGGGCCAGCACACTGAGCGATTTGACGTACTCAATGAGCTCCAGCAACTGCTCTTCGGTCACCAGGCCCTGGGAGGTTGGCATGATCGGCTGGAAGCCGGCGGCCACCTTGGCCGCCGGGTTCAGAATCGATTCGCGTACGTACGCTTCGTCCACCGTGATCGTCTCTCCGCTTTGCAAGGTGACCGTCTTTCCGAACAGACCCTCGAGCACCGGTCCTCGTCCCTGCGCGTCGGGTCGGTGGCAGGTGTTGCACGCGAGATCCTGGAACAGCTTCGCGCCGGCCGACGCCAGCGATCCTTCCGGAACGCCTCCGCTCAGCCACGTCTGGTACTCGCTCGGCTCCATCACGACCACCTGGCCGGTCATACCCGAATGGCGCGTGCCGCAGTACTCCGCGCAGAACAGTTGATAACGGCCAGGCTTGGTCGGCTGAAACCAGATATGCGTGTACCGTCCCGGTATGACGTCGGCCTTCACGCGGAACGCGGGCACGAAGACGTCGTGGATGACGTCCTCGGACGCCATGATCAACCTGACCGGCCGGCCGACCGGCACGTGCAGCTCGTTGATCTCGCGCTGGCCGTCGAGGTGTTGAAACTTCCACATCCATTGCTTGCCGACGACGTAAATGTCGATCGTCTCGTCAGGCGGGCGCGACATCGCGAAGAACACGCTCGCGCCCCACACGAAGATCACCATCGAGATCACGAATGGAATGATCGTCCAGGCGAGCTCCAGCAACAGGCCGCCATGAATAACGGCGCCGACACTCTCGGGCGCACGACGGCGGTACTTGATCGCAAAAAAGACGATGAGGCCGGCGATCAGCAACGAGAAGAAGGTGGAGATGGCGATAAGGAAGAAGTACAGGGCGTCGACACGACCGGCCATGGTCGACGCCTGCTCGGGAAACAACGGGGTACCGGACCACATATCAGATTCGGCTCCGTCCTTCGACAAGCTCAGGCCGATCGGCATGGCTCGCTCGCGGTCCTCTCGAACCGCGAGCCTTCTCTCGTCGCAGCATCAGCGCGATGAACGCTCCGATCACGAGGACGGTGGCCACCCCGGCCAGCCGCATCACCCGCATGATCACGAGGCCGTAGCCGCCGCTCATCGGGTCGTAGTGGTAGCAGTACAACAACAGCGCGTCGACGGGCGATCCCACCTTGCCAGCCGACGCCTCGACGAGGGCGAAGCGGAGATCGCGCGCGCCGTACTCGATGCCGAACAGGTACCGCGCCAACCGTCCTTCCGGTGTGAGCACGATGACTCCGCTCGGGTGTGCGAATTGCTTCGTGGCGGCGTCCCAGGCGTAGCGGAAGCCGGCAGCCTGCGTCAGTCGATCGATCGACGGTTGATCGCCGGTCAGGAAGTGCCAGGCCTGCGCGGCGCCGGCCCGTTTGTAGCGCTGGATATAGCCGGCCTTTTTGGCGGCGGCCGAGGCTGGGGTGTCAGCCGGGTTGAAGCTGACCGTGACGATCTCGAAATCCTTGCCCGGCTCGAGCGAGAGCAGGTCGAGGGCGCTCGCGAGCCCGTTGATGACCAATGTGCAGAGCATCGGACAGTCGTAGTACGAGAACACGAGAACGACCGGGCGCTTGCCGAAGTAGTCGCCGAGGCGGACCGTCGCCCCGGTTTCGTCGCGGAAAACGGTGTCGAGCGGCACGAGCTCATCGAGGTTCTGATTGAAGCCGATCTCGCGCAGCGGCGCCGGCAACGCCGACGAGACAGTGCCCGGCTCGCGTTTGTAGCCGGCAGTGGGCGCGCCTGACATTTGTGCGTCGACGACGATCAACGCAAAAACCGCAAAAAACGCAGAGAAGAAAACCCGAAGAGGTGTCTTCATCTCGCTTGCTCGGTTCTTGCCGGCAGACCCCGTTCCAGAGTGAGTCTCATCGCCTCGTCGATCGGAATGCGCACGACGCCGGCATTCTTGTCCACCCAGCCGTAAGTAGTGAGCAGCTCGTCCTCCTTCGTCCGCAGGTCGCTCAGGTCCTGGCGCGGGTCGATCTGCAGCCGCGGTTCGGGCGGCACGCGGGTCTCCTGCGAGATCGCCAGTGGATACGCGGGCGGCACGCGCGCCGCCTCGCGAACCTCGAAGTACCGAAAGAGCACGACGATCAGGAGCGAGACGATCGCCCCGACGACCAGCAGGCCGAAGCCGAAGGCGAAGATGGCACGGATGTTGACGTCGCTCTCTTCGTGATGGATCCCGTCGTGTTCGGACCCCGCCGCTGACCCGTGAGCGACGTCGGCCGCGTGCGGCGGATGCATCTCTGCCATGACTAGTGGACCGTCCTCGGTGGCGCGCCGCGCTCGATGATTCGGCCGAGCGCCTCGTCGAACTGCGGATCGTGCAGCGGCAAGATCGCGCGGCCCCGCATCTGCCAGATGAAGCAGCCGAGCCAGATCGATCCGAACGTCAGCGGAACGACGATGTCCATCCAGCTCACCGAGAGGCCGGTCTGATGGAACTCCGGCGCGATCAGCCAGAACAGATCGATCAGCCGCACGATCAGGACGCCCACGGCCACCTTGATCAGCAAGTCCGGCTGGCGCTTCACCCGTCGCGACAGCAGCACCACGAACGGCGCTGCAAAATGACACAGGATCAGCGTCAGTCCGACCGCACGCCATCCGGTCTGCAGCCGGTGCAGGTACCACGCGATCTCCGCCGGCAGGTTGCCCGACCAGATGATCAGATACTGCGAGAAGGAGAAATACGCCCACAGCATCACAAACGCGAGCATCAGGTTGCCGAGATCGTGGAAATGCGCGGGGACGATGATGCGATCGAGCGGCGGGCGGCGGCTGAGCCACACGAGGGCCACGATGAGGAACGCCAGCGCCGAGAGGCCCTGGCCCCCCATGATCAGCACACCGTAGATCGTCGAGAACCAGTGCGGCTCGAGCGACATCATCCAGTCGAACGACGCGAAGGTAATCGTCACGCCGTATGCGACGAGCCCCCCGCCACTGAGGATCTGCATCCGGCGCGCGAGCCTCGGGTCAGCCGTGCGGTCCTGTTCGAGCGACCAGCTGTTCAGCAGGTACGACAGCCCGTTCCAGACGAGGAAGTAGATCGCGGCCCGGATGAGAAAGAACGGTATGTTCAGGTACAGGTGCTTGTGCTGCAGCACTTCGTCGTGTGCCACAAGATCGGCGTTCGTCCAGACGTACAGGCGCGTCATCCCCAGCGCGATCGGCAGAAACATCAGCGTCATCACGGGCAGCACTCGCGTCGCCGCGCCGATGGGGCGGCGGATGACGACGCCCCAGGCACCGCCGGAGAGCTGATGGATCATGCCGAGTGCCAGGCAGCCGAGCGTCACGCCAAGGCAGAGCATGTAGGCCATCAGGTACGACTGTAGGAATTGCCGCAGGTCGACCAGCAGCCCCACAAGCGACACCGCTGCGCCCACGCCGCCCGCGACGAACAGCCGGCGCTGCAGCCCCGCAAGCTCCGGAATGGCGACGTCGGCGGTCTGTGTGAGCTGCGTCACTGGATCCTGGCCCGGTCGGCCGGCGGCACGTCGGCTAGCGTGGCGTGTCCGCTCAGCTGCAGCGCGCGGATGTAGGCGACGATCGCCCACCGATCCGACGGCTTGATCTGCGAGGCGTAGTCGGGCATCGCGCCGAAGCCGTTGGTGATCACATCGAAAAAATGTCCGACCGGCGCATCGCGGAGCCGCTCCTGGTGGAACGAAGGCGGACGCCGGTAGCCGCGCAGCACGACCATCCCGTCGCCCTCCCCGGTGCGGCTGTGGCACGGCGCGCAGTAGATGTTGAACCGCTCCTCGCCGCGCGTCATGACCGGGGCGTCGACGCGGAACGGAAAGACCGCGGCCTCCTCGCCGTTCAGTTTCCCGTCGTAGAGCAGCTCGTCGTCTCGCAGCAGACCGCGCGCGACGGTGCCCTCCACCGGCGTTCGCGCGGAGCGGGCGTCGCTGAAGAACGCCGACTCGCGCAATGGGGTGTACTTCGGCTGATCGTGCATGTCCTGGCGACACCCGGATCCAGCCACCGCCAGGAAGACGACGATCGTCCGGGACAGGCCACTAGTCCTCAACGGACGTGATCTCCCGCGGGTTGAGCGTTTCGAGGAAGTGGCGCGTGCCTTCGACGTCGAACTTCGGATCCTTCGACTCGATGCACAGAAAGAAACGGTTGCGGCTTGCCAGCGCGAACCGCGGCACGTTGAAGACGGGGTGATATGGCTCCGGAAGCCCGTTCAGTGCCAGCATCCCGAGCACGCACGCCAGCGCCGCGCCGAGAATCGTGGTCTCGAAGGTGACGGGAATGAACGCCGGCCAGCTGTGCAGCGGCTTGCCCCCGATGTTGAGTGGGTACGCAATCACTGACGACCAGTACTCCAGCGTGTAGCCGCCGATGCCGCCGCATAGCCCGCCGATGAGCACGATGAGCGGCAGCCGCGTATGATGCGCCCCCAGCGCTTCGTGCAGCTCCTCGATCGGGAACGGCGAGTACGCGTCCATGCTGCGGTAGCCGGCGTCGTGCGCGCGCTGGGTCGCCGCGACGAGCGAGGTCGGATCCTCGAACTCCGCCATCAGACCGTAGACCGTGATCGCGCGCTTCATTCCTCCACCTTCGCTTCAGGCAGCATCGTCCGCATCTCGAAGATCGAGATCATCGGCAGGAATCGAAGGAACAGGAAGAGCAGCGCCAGGAACAGGCCGATCGTGCCGACCAACGTGGACCAGTCCCAGAACGTGGGCGCGAACATGCCCCACGAGGAGGGCAGGTAGTCGCGATGGAGGCTCAGCACGATGATCACGAAGCGCTCGAGCCACATGCCGACGTTCACGATGAGCGAGATGATGAACAACGTCGGCACGCTCGTGCGCACCCGCTTGAACCAGAGCGCCTGCGGAATCACGACGTTGCAGAGGATCAGCGCCCAGTACACCCTCGAGTAGGGCCCGAATATCCGGTTTAATGGAACGAAGCCTTCGTACTTGTCCCCGCTGTACCACGCGATGAATGCCTCGGTCGTATAGCCGTACGCCACGATCAGTCCCGTGACCAGCATCACCTTCGCCATGTTCTGCAGGTGACGCATCGTGATGAAGTCCTCGAGGTTGTAGACCGCGCGGATTGGGATCGCGAGCGTCAGCACCATCGCGAAGCCGGAATAGATCGCGCCGGCGACGAAGTACGGCGGGAAGATCGTCGTGTGCCAGCCCGGCACAATCCCGACCGCGAAATCGAAGCTGACGACGGTGTGCACCGACACGACCAGCGGCGTGGCGAGCCCCGCGAGCAGCAGATACGCCGTTTCGTAGCGGTGCCAGTGGTGTGAGGATCCGCGCCAGCCCATCGCCAGCATGCCGTAGATGACCCGGCCCACGCGCGACTGCGACCGGTCGCGCAGGGTCGCGAGATCGGGAATCAGCCCGACGAACCAGAAGAGCAGCGACACGGTCGCGTAGGTCGACACCGCGAAGACGTCCCAGATGAGCGGGCTCCGGAACTGCGGCCAGAGGTTCATCGTGTTCGGATACGGGAACAACCAATACGCGAGCCAGGGCCGCCCTGTGTGAAAGACCGGGAAGACGGCGGCGCACGAAACGGCGAAGAGCGTCATCGCCTCGGCAAACCGGTTGATCGACGTTCGCCATGTCTGCTTGAGGAGGAGCAGGATGGCCGAAATCAGCGTGCCGGCGTGGCCGATGCCGATCCACCACACGAAGTTCGTGATGTCGAAGGCCCACCCGACCGGGATGTTGTTGCCCCAGATGCCGATCCCCGTGAACACCAGGTAGGTCAGCGAGACCAGGAGCAGAACGGTGAGCAGCATGGCGACGCCGAATCCGGCATACCACCACAACGGCGTCCTCCGCGTGAGGACGATCGAGCTGATCTTGTCGGTGACCGTGTCGAACGTATGTCCGGGCGCCATCACCGCAGGCGTCGCGGCGCCGACGATCGCCCGGTTCGGATCTTCGATCGGCTGCAGGCTGTCGGGCACCTTAGTCACCCAGTTCCGGGTTGACGTTGCGGAGCGCGGCGAGATACGTCGTGCGCGGCCTCGTGTTCAACTCGCCGAGCAGCGAGTAGCTCCGAACTTCGGCCTGCAGCCTGGCGACGCGGCTTGCCGGATCGTTCAGGTTGCCGAAGACGATCGCGTCGGCGGGACAGGCCTGCTGGCACGCCGTCTTGATCTCGCCGTCGCGAACCGTCCGGTTGTCCTTCTCGGAATCGATTTTCGCGGCGTTGATCCGCTGCACGCAGTACGTGCACTTCTCCATCACGCCGCGGCTGCGCACGGTGACGTCGGGATTGCGCGCGAGCTTGAGGCTCGGCGTGTTCCAGTCCTGATACAGCAGGAAGTTGAAGCGGCGGACTTTGTACGGGCAGTTGTCCGAGCAGTACCGCGTGCCGACACAGCGGTTGTACACCATGTCGTTCAGCCCTTCGTGGCTGTGCGCGGTCGCCCCGACCGGACAGACGACCTCGCAAGGCGCGTTCTCGCACTGCATGCACGGCACCGGCTGGAAGTAGGTCTCCGGGTTGTCAGCGGGTCCGCGGTAATAGGTGTCCACGCGCAGCCAGTGCATCTCGCGCCCGCGCAACACCTGATCCTTGCCGACCACCGGG
>DAIRVG010000105.1:16763-20976 GCA_036802945.1 Vicinamibacterales bacterium | reverse complement strand
CCATCCGGCTGTAGGCGCCGCTGGCCGCGAACGGCTCGGCGTAGAGATCGACCGTGAGATCGGGCTTGAGCGTGTAATTCAACCGAAATTGCGTCGAGAGCGTCATGCGGTCCACACGGGCGAAGACGTAGTGCTTCCCGTACGTGACGGGTGAACCGCCATCGAGCGTCGCGACGTATTGCCTCGCGTCGATGTCGCGGACAAATGTCGGCGCAAACGACATCTGCCACCGTGGGCTCGGCCGCACACCCATCCCGCCGTAGAAATAGCGCAGGCGACTGCCGTCCTCGCGTGTTGTGTAATACATGCCGATCTTGCCCTGCGTTTGCGCCGCCGTTGGGCTCTCGATCTCGATCTGGCCCTGCATGGCCGAAGGAAGCCGCATCAGCGGTCCGCCGCGTGTCAGATGTTGATCCTGTGTCGCGCCGAAGACCCACGCCTGGACCTTCGTCATCCAGAAGTTCAGCCACGTGACGTTGACCCGTGGCGACCACTGGTTGCTCTGTGGATCGCCGCCGTAGTTCCACTCGTTGAACTTCTCGACCTCCAATGAGTAATTCCGGAGCCACCGGGGCTGCGTTTCGCGGTACTGAATCGAGGCATCGGTCGTGATGCCGTCCGCGGCCATCAGCTTGCCGATGTCGTTCAGCTCGAACTCCGGAGATTCCGTCGTCGTTCCAATGTTCCACAACCAGTGCCGGCCGCCGGTGCGTGAGAAAGACACGTTGCCCTGGCCGCCGATCATCGATCGACGATTCGGATCGTAGAGTGCATATCCTTTGTCGGGCCGCTGGAGGTAATGCGCGCTGCTGCGCTGGACTCGCGCGATCGCCTGAGCATCACCGTCAATATGGGTGAGACCCAGTCCGCCCGTGAGTTCGTACATCCCGGCCTTGAATCGCAGCAACGAGTCGCCGCTCAGAGTCACCGCGTTCCTTGTGAGCAATGATGCCAGCGGGTCGTCGGCCGGCAGATCGCGATGCACGGCAGTCACCATCAATGCCGCGGTCGAGGCATTCGGCCCGAACTCCTGCTGCACGCGTCCCACCGCGTAGCTTGTCGTGGGAGCGACAAGGGCCGTCGTCCGCGACCCTGAGGCCAGGTCGAACGTCGCCGCGCGTTCGCCGCTCGTCACGGCGCTCAGGACGCCAATCGACGTCTTTGATGGCAGGCGGCCGGTGAGCTTCGCCGCGCCGATGATCGTGCTGGTCTGTGGATAGTCGACGAAGTCGCCGGGCGCCGGAGCGATCGGCGGGGCACCGATGCGGCGCGAATAGAAATAGGTCTCGAGGGGGCTGCTGAGCAGTCCGCTTCCCTCGACAAAGAACGGCCGCTTCTCGCTGAAGAACGTCTCGAAGGCCGAGAGGTTGACCTCCGCCGGATCGGCTTCCACCTGGCCGAAGTCGGGATTCACCGTCGCGTCGAGCGTCAGGTTGGAGCCGAAACCGATCTTTGCGTCTGTGCCGACGCGCCCGTCGAAGTTTTTACCATCGTCAAATGGATTGCGGCGATCGCGGTTGCCGGTCAGCGTCGACGAGCCCGCAACGTACGGCAGCAGCTCGAACCGGCGCGGCGGTTTGATGCCGTCGATGCCTCGCAGCTCGCCGAATCGCGACGCCCATGCCTTGACGGTTTTGGGAACGGCAATCCAGTAGTCCCACTCGTTGCTGGCCGGCACGAACCGGTAAATGTTCAGTCCCCAGACCTGTTCGTCGTGAAGGTTGAACCGAAGCTGCGAGAGCGGAATCCACATCTCGGCCGTCCACCCGGACGGCTCGACACGTGTGCGCGCCAGCCATACGGGGTTCGTCTCCGCGTCGCATTTGTCCTCGTCAGCCGCGTAAAAGCAATCCAGCCTGGCGCCGGCTGCCGTGACGCCGAATCCATAGGCGGTCCGGTGATCGAGGTACGTGTCCAGCACGATCACCACTGACTCTGTCTGGCTGCTCTCGTCGCGCCGGCCGAGTGGCGCCTGGATCGGGGCGTGCTCCGCAGACATACGGGCCCCGACGTAGAGGGCTGTGTCGTCGTATGCGAACGACACTTGGACCCGATCCGATGGCGCGGCGCCTTCGACCGGATCCTTCTGAGTGAAGTCAGTGATGGCGGGCGCCTTCGTCCAGACATCCTCAGTCAGGCGTCCGTCCAGAACGATGGCGCCGGGTGTGACGCGCATGGCTCGCGCCTGCTTGCGGCCGGCTTCGGGCTGCTGTGCGTGGACGACCGCGGCGCTGCCCAGCGCGAGAGCTACCGCGATCCACCAGAACCGCCGCATGGGGAACGTTCAGGGATTTGACGTCTGGCGGGTGTCAGCGGTCTGCGATCGTCGCGCGAGCTCCTCGCGCGCCGTCACAAAGACGGGCCACGGAGACACGGAGACACGGAGAATAAAAGGTACTTCATAACCTCCGTGCCTCTGTTCCTCCGTGGCTTGTCTCGCTGACGACCCAGCGATGCGGATCGTGATGCTCGAGGTACTGGCGGCGCGTGATCCAGCCGAGAATCATCGCCTTGGTGATCCACCACTTCTCCGGCCGCACCGCGAAGTAGATGTGCGCGATGACGAGGCCGACCAGTGCGACGCCCGCCATACCGTGCGTCACGTACACAAACCCCCATGACGCGTCGCCTAACAGATACGGGTTGCGCGTGAAAAGTGGCGTGCGGATGCGCACCATCATCGTCAGGCCCGTGGCAATGACCGACAGGGCGGAGACGACGATCGCGAGATGGTAAAGGCGATTACCGAGTGGATACTTCCCGGGCTTGGGGCCGGCGACATCGTGTCCAAGCTCTCGCAGGATTTCGGCGCGGAGCTCTGGCAGATCCTTCGGACCGACCCAGATCGACCAGAAGTCGAGCCAGAAGGTCGCGTGAATCACGTGGAACGCGATCGACGCCGCAAGCACGAGGCCCGCCATCCAGTGCCACGTGACCCAGGCGAACTTGACGCCCGCAATCGGCAGGAAGGCTGTGGAAAGAAGCGTGAGCATCGAAGCGGCCATCACCCAGTGGAACATCCGCGCGGCCAATGAATGACGCGCAATGCGCGGAGGCAGATTCGGCCGCATCGCTTCCATCGCATCGGTCTCCGCCGGAAGCCGCTTCCGGTGCGCCGAGAGCACCATGTAGCTGGCGTGCGCGAGCAGGAAGGCCACGCCCGCGAAGAGCGACGCCCACAGCAGATTCCACGACACGTGTGTCAGGATCTGCTGGCCCCAGGGGCTGCGCCCCCACGTCAGGAAGTAGTCCATTCCTCCACCCCGCGAATCGCTCGCTTCACCAGATTTCGCATCAACGGGATCTTGTAAGCGTTCAACCTCAATGGCTGCGCGCCCTGGATGGCCAGCTCCCCGGCAAGCGCCGCCGTTGCCTCGTTGCGCGGCTTACCTCTCACGAGCTCCTCGACCGCGGCCAGGCGCAGCGGCCGCGCCGCCACTCCGTTGACGACGATGCGCATGTTCTGGATGGTGGTGCCGGAGAGCGTCATCGCGGACGCGACGCTGACCAGCGCGAAGTCCCAGACCTGCCGATCGCGGACCTTCTCGAAATAGAAGCGCGAGCCCGCCCAATCGCCGGGCAGGCGGATTGCCGTGAGGATCTCGCCGGGGTTGAGCACGTTCATACGCGTGATGTCGATCCCCGGCCCGATGAAGTAATCCTCGGCGTCGACGACGCGCTCACCGCTCGCGCTGCGGATCACCATCGACGCGCCAAGCGCGATCAACGCGGGCGCGGTGTCCGAGGGATTCACGGCGACACAGCGGTCGGCGCCGAGGATGGCGTGCTCGCGATTCACTGCTTCGGGCGTGTCGGCGTAACAGATGTTTCCGCCGGCGCGATAGCAGGACCAGCCGGAGCGGTAATACCAGCAGCGCGTATCCTGCGACACATTGCCGCCAATCGTGCCCTGGTTGCGGATCTGCGGTGACGCGGCCGACTCCGCGGCCTCCATGAGGATGCTGTAGCGCTCGCGAATCACCGGATGCGTTACCGTGTCGGTCAGCGTGGTCATGGCGCCGATCTCGACGCCACCACCCGATTCGCGCACGCCCTTCAATTCGGCGAGGCCCCCGAGATCGACGACGTAGCGCGGGCGCTTGATGCGGTCCTTCAGCCAGTCGAAGGTGTCGAGGCCGCCGGCGAAAATCCATGCGTCATTGCCGTAGCGGTCGAGCAGATTCAGCGCGTCGGCCAGATTGGCCGGCTGAAA